>JBCBON010000059.1:0-14076 GCA_039821195.1 Pseudomonadota bacterium | reverse complement strand
TGCGGTTCTTTTCCAAAGGCCCTAAACCATCACGAAGGTGGCGTACGCGAGGTCACCGTGTGGTGTTCGAACGATTACCTGGGGATGGGGCAAAGCCAGACTGTGATCCGGGCAATGCAAGATGCGCTGGCTGAATGCGGAGCGGGTGCAGGTGGGACGCGCAACATCTCTGGCACCAACCACCATCACTTGATCCTCGAAAATGAGTTGGCGGACTTGCACCAGAAAGAGGCGGCGTTGTTGTTCACGTCCGGATATGTTTCCAACTGGGCCGCGCTTTCGACGCTTGGTGCGCGTACGCCACCTTCGTGATGGTTTAGGGCCTTTGGAAAAGAACCGCATTGACGTTTGAGGTCAGCAAAAATGCGATAGTTCCCCTCCGCCTTCAATTCATCCAGCTGTTCTTCAAACAGGGCATCAAAGTCCATGGTTCTCTCCAACCTTAGTCGTCTGCGGTAATCCCGCCTTAGTTTGCGGCAGCATCCACTGCCAAAGTTTAGCATCGGCCAACGGGACCACCATGAGCCAATGTTCAATCATCGCCAGCGCTGTCAATGCGGCAAGTAGGGAATACCCAATGATCATGCCAGGGTCCTGCGCTGCTGTGACCCGTTCAATCCAAAAGCCTGTTGTAAATCCGAGGCCCGAAACAGAGATCGGGAACAGCCAATTTATGCGCGCCGAGCGAAAGTGGCTCGCCAGATGGCGCACGGGTCTGGGCAGGAATTCTGTGTTGATGTTCTGGACGCCCATATAGATGTTCAGCTTCGCACTCATCCGGGCAAAAAACAGGATCATAAAGGTTAACATTCCGATCTGATTGGCGGTCCCCTCGGTCACAACCAGCAGACCAATCGCAATGAAAAGTAGGGCGATTTCCTGATATGCGACTGCGCCCCAACCGCGCAGGAACCGCTCAAAGCTGTCAACATTAGGCGGACAGGGTTTCGGCATAGGTCCCGTGACAACACCGCAAAGAAACGCAAGTTCAAACCAACCCCACACGGCAATCGTGGACAGAAACGCAAGATAGACGCCCATGGGCGAGCCATCATCTGCTGTCAGATACAGCCCTGTCAGTCCAAGAACGAGCACGGGGATAGCCGCTAACGTCGCATTCCGATGGGCGCTTTGCGTTCCGCGATCCGCTGTCTTTACGACCCACAGGATCGCGCCGGTGGAAAACCACCAGACAAAACAAGCAAAAAGGACCGCGGAAAAAATTGTCATTGTCGTCAGTACGCAGGCACCATGCGTGGGCTTTCAGGCAACACATTAGCTTTGGGCGGTAACAGGTAAAGCGCCGCAAAGGCACTACCTGCGCGGGCACCACCCCAAACCTTGCCCAAGAAACCGGACACGCCACCGCGTGCTTTGGCGGCATTCATATCCTCCATCGCGCGGCGGAACGATTTCAAGTTAGCCGTCCAACGTGGGTTTTCCAAATCAATCACTATTGGGAAAATCTGACGCGAAATCTCAGAGGTTTTGCGTAGAACTTCGGCATCATACCAATCGATATCAATGCCCAGCGCCTCGTGAAAATAGGGGCGTTGATGGTCGCGGACATACATCACTGAATAGACGGCCACGAGGAAGAAGCGGATCCAAAGCTTGTTCCATCCCGTGATCAGATGTGGGTTTGCCTTCATCAGAAGTGCAAACGCCTCTCCATGGGAGAACTCATCATTGCACCACTCCTCGAACCACTTAAAGATCGGATGGATGATATTGTCCGGGTTTTTCTGAAGATGGCGATAAATCGTGATATACCGCGCGTAGCCAATCTTCTCTGAGAGATAGGTCGCGTAATAAATAAACTTCGGCTTGAAATAGGTGTATTTCTTGGCCTTCGTCAGGAACCCAAGGTTCACCCCGATGCCCGCTTCGCGCAGCGCATCGTTGATAAAGCCCGCATGCCGCGCCTCGTCCCGCGCCATCAGTTGGAACAACTGGCAGATATCTGGGTTGTTCCCGCGGCGTTTCATTTCCTTGTACAGGACACAGCCCGAGAACTCGGCCGTCAGCGATGACACCAAAAAGTCGATCATCTCGGCCCGCAGCTCCGGTGCCATCGCCTCCCATTCGGGTGGCGTCCAGTCTTCGTTCTTTTTGAAGTGGTTTTTGTTGGGATCGGCTTCCATTTGCGCGATCAGCTTGTCCCACTCCTCCCGGACGGGCGTCACATCCAACTTATCCATTTCGTCAAAATCGGTTGTGTAAAACCGGGGCGACAACAGCGTTGTCTCTGTCGCCATCGCGGTCGTTTCATTCCCCGCGGAATTTGGCGCCTTCATCTTTTCAGGGCTGGGTTGTACGTTCATGACAGTACCTCCTCGGAGAATGAGAACTCACAAAGTTCAAGAAATTCAAAATCGCCAGTCAGACGCGTCCAAAGCCGCTCTATCCCGCTGGCCCGTGTGATCGTCGCTGTGCGATCTTCTACGACGACCTCGCCGTAAGCCGCCATAACCGGCGTTCCGTGCACCAGAACCTCGTCGCCAGGGAAGACCACCGCGCCATTGTTAAACCGGACATGCGCATGCAGGCTTTCGAATTTGTGGCTGACCTCGACGGTGCAAGGGGCCATTTCTGTTGATCGTGTCAAAAGTCCCATAGCCGCCCTCACATATCCGCCAAAAGTTGAACAAAAGGTTCGACGTTTTTCGCGCCATACCCAATCAACTGCATTGTCCAGCCGGTGTTGGGATCGACCAAAATATGCCGCCCGGTATCAAGGCGCGCGATGGACACGGGCCCATCCGCAGAGGCCCCGCTTTTCTTGCGCTCATAGGCGACGGCACGGAAGATTGAGTCCATAAAACCTGCTTCACCCTCGGCAAACTCGCGGATCAGCACACCACCTTCGTCATAGACCGTCGCAGCACCCCGCGGCTTTACATCGACCGCAATCATACGTTCCGCGACAATCTCGCCGCCCGGCGGCTGACCCGCCAAGGGCTGATCCGTCCACTTGGCATAGGCCACAAGGCCCACCGTAGCGAAGATCAAAAATACCATCGCGCGGATCAAGGCGCGGGGTATCAGTTCCTTATCTTTCGGTAGTCGCATCGCGTTGTCAGACATCTCTCAAATCCTATTCCGCTGCGAGGACAGGGCCATCTGGCACGCCCTCTGGTTGCAGCTGAGCACCCGATCCCTCCCGAATAGAGGTGACCGCTGCTTCAGCCAGTATGTCAGAAACGCGCCCGGCATCTTTGATCGAGCGCAAACTTGGCTCCACCACCTTCATCCGCCACGGGCGGACATGGGGCCAAACCATGATGTACCCCAAACCGATGGGATCTGACATTTTCAGCACGATCGTTCCGGACCCATCGGGCCGTTTTGCCAGATCGGCTGAGATAATTTTTGAAAATGGTAGATTTAGCGAAAAGCTTAACGCCGCCCCTTTTCGGATCACAACGCGTCGGGTCGTGATCGTATACATTGTGGTCAGGGCCATAATCGCGGCCAAGCCCAAGATCGCCGCGACAGCCGCCGCGGCAAAAAGGATCAGGGGCAGGGTGTTTTGCAACACCGCTGCAAGCCCCTGATCAGAATTGGCGATGCCCCGCCAAACCATCAGGAAGAGAAAATACCCGGCCACCCAGCGAAGTTTTAAAACATCGCGAGCAAACCCAAAAACAGCAGGCCGCCCCTGCCACAGGATCTCTTCTCCCTGTGGCAAATGGGTTGGCAGGCCGGGCACGGGCTCGAACTGAAAGTCGTCATGGGGCATTGTCGCCCTCCTTACACCAGCGGTGTCTGACGGTTGCCCGCATAGAGGTTACCGCCACAATAATAGGCAGAGATTTTATCCTCTTCGAGCAACGTCACCTGACGCGCTGATTTGTGCTTTGGAATGTTGGCAAACTGATCCGCATAAAGCGACCGGATCACAACTCGGTCCTGCTTGATCACAACCAAAGTGGTTGGCACCAGACGCGATCCGCCGTCTTCCATTTCAAACTCCAGATAGCGCGGAAGCTGTTCACCTTCGTCAATCCAGATATCCGAGAGCGTACCGACAATCTTGCGATCACCAGAAACCACGGGCAAGCCGCGTGGATCAATGCCTGCGGAAACGCGGAAGCCTTTTGCCTTGGACATTGGGACAATCTTTGGATTGCCATGCGCATCCAACTCTGGCCGATCGGCTCGGTTTGCCCAAGCCGCTGGACCAACCCCATCCACCATCGGATCACCCGTTGGTTCAAAAGGGAAGCCCTCGGACACAGCCGTTTTTGCAAGCTTCAGTTTCCGATCTTCGGGCTGTAGTGTCGGCACCGTTACATCATCCAATCCGTTTGGACGGACGAATGTTTTTGGACGCGGCACAGGGAAAGGTCCCTGATTTGCGGCCGGCTCTCCATCGTCATTTTGCAAAGGATATCCTTCGCGCATGTTTTCAGTTTGCAGGTAGACGATGAGACCTGCGAAGAAGACCCAGAATCCCCAGATAGCGAGAGATGCTAGATCGAAGTTTGCAAAAAATGGTTCCATGGAGCCCTCCTTCTTTTTGCAATCGGTTAAGTCGGAAAATCGGCAAGGCCGATCTTGTTTCGGTTTTCATTGGCCGGTGACAACGGCATGCGTTTCACCAAGGGGCCAATAGCGATCAGTGTGGCAAAGAGCAGACCGATCTCAATGTGATAGACAACCGAGTAGCCCGTGCCGGGTCGGTTGAGCGCATCGCCAAATGCGCCCGACAAGGCGAGCGCTGCGATGCCGTCTTTGATTGTACCGCCCAGCGCGATGGCAATTCCTGTTGCGGTGGCTTGGGCAGCGCCCCATGCGCCAACTGCCAATCCACGGCCCGCAGCCCCGGTCACCGGGATTTTCATAGCCGCCGTCAGTGTCGATACCGCGAACAGGCCAGCACCAACGCCGATGCCAATCGCCCCCGTGAAGAACAAAAGAGCCGATGAAATGGGCTCGGCAATGATCACCGCACAAAAGGCCGCAATCCCGATCATAATACCGCGCGCGCCGATAATAAACATGTCCACACCCCGGCGGAGCCAGCGTGACGCAAAACCAAATCCGACCAGCGCGCCCAGCGCCCAAGCTCCGGTCAGGAGCGTTGTTGCCGCCACAGACAGGCCTAAAATCTCTCCTCCATATGGTTCCAGCAAGACATCTTGCATCGAAAACGCTGCCGTGCCCAAACAAATCACAATCATTAAGCGCTTGACCGAAGACTGAGACGCAATATCCGCCCAAGCTTGTCGGAACTCTGGCCGCGGCACCGCGCGCTCTGCTTGCGACATGGGCGCCATTTGCTCCTGTTTCCACAGCGCAATCAGGTTCAACAGAAGCGTGACAACAGCCGCGCCTTGGATCACTTGGATCAAATGCAGCGGTGTGAAATTGCGAAGAAGTCCACCGATCACAACGGCAGACAGGCCCATCCCGATCAAAAACATCACATAAAGAAGTGCGACAACCCGCGGTCGTTTTTCCTCGGTTGCCTGATCCGCTGCCAAAGCCAGCCCCGCGGTTTGCGTCATGTGCAACCCGATACCCGTCATAATAAAGGCGAGCGCGGCCGCCGGGATGCCAATCCAGTCAGGGCCAATTGTTTGATCGCCAGAAAGAACCAAAAGGGAAAATGGCATGATGGCCAAACCACCGAACTGCCAAAGCGAGCCAAACCAAATGTAAGGGACCCGCTTCCATCCGATGGACGATTTATAAGTGTCGGAGCGATAGCCAACAAAGGCCCGAAATGGTGCTATCAGAACAGGAAGCGCAACCATCAGCGCAACAAGGTACGCCGGAACACCAAGCTCCACGATCATGACGCGGTTCAGCGTCCCCACTAACAGCACCGTTGCCATGCCAACTGAAATCTGGAACAGCGACAACCGCAGCAACTGACCAAGCGACTGCTGCTCGGACGCCGCATCTGCAAAGGGCATCAAGGCACGTGCAAACTGCATTTTATCCGATGCAGGTGTGCTCACGCCACGACCTCCATCGCTTGAGAAATGTAGAAACCCCGTGCTACGCGGCCATGCGCTTTCAGCGTGCGTCCTTGATGATGGGCCGCGAACACTTGCGTGAGGCTGGGCGGCGCGACAGGGACAATCGCAGGCGACCGGTCCCCTTTGGGGAAAGCTTTGCCAATCAGGTGCATCGCCGTTAGCGGCACGGTTTTAGGCGCAATCGTGAATGCGATCGGCCCCGCACACATCTGTGTCAGCCGATCCAACGCTCGGACGATATCAGGCGTGGTATAGTGGATCAGACTGTCCATCGCGACGACGGCATCAATCGGCCCCGACACCGCCGTCAGCATATCGCCAACCATATATTTGATGCGCGGCTTCAGCGCATCTGGCGTCCTTTCTATTGCGACCTCGACAAGGCTTGCTGAAATATCAACAGCCACGACATGTGCACCGCGCTTGGCCATTTCGATAGACAGTGGGCCCGCCCCGCATCCTGCATCCAAAACCCGAAGCCCGTCCAATGAGGCGGGCAAAACATCCAACAACGTGGTGGCCATCTCCTCGCGGCCCTGCCGGACCGTTTCGCGGATGCGCGACACTGGCGCGTCAGAGGTCAAACGCTCCCATGTTTTGGCCGCAGTACGGTCGAAATAGGTGGCCAGTTCGGATCGCCGGGAAAGGTAACTGTCAGACATCAATCAAACCCCAACAGTTCAAAGATTTCGCGGTCTTCCAGCGGCTCGGGCACCAAGGCTTCGGTCCCGTTCCACAGTGTCTCTGCCAGGCGGATATACTCTTTCTGGACCTCGACCACATCGTCGTCCGCATCCATCTCAAAAAGCGTCTTTTTCTTCAGTCGCGAACGACGGATCGCATCCACGTCCTTGAGATGCGCCAAGCGGTTAAAACCGATCTTCTGACAATAGCGATCAACCTCGTCTGTGTCGCGGGAGCGATTGGCCACACAACCCGCAAGCCGCACATTGTAATTCTTGGCCTTCGCTTGAACGGCCGCAATGATCCGGTTCATCGCATAGATGCTGTCGAAATCATTTGCAGTGACGATCAGGGCGCGATCCGCATGCTGCAACGGGGCGGCAAAGCCCCCGCAAACCACATCGCCTAACACGTCAAAGATCACGACATCGGTGTTTTCCAGCATATGGTGCTGTTTCAACAGCTTCACCGTCTGACCCACAACATAGCCGCCACAGCCGGTGCCGGCAGGCGGCCCCCCGGCCTCCACGCAGTGCACACCGTTATAGCCTTCGGTCACGAAATCTTCGGGTCGCAATTCCTCGGCGTGGAAATCCACTTCCTTCAGGATATCGATGACCGTCGGTTGCAGCTTCCCCGTCAAGGTAAACGTGCTGTCATGCTTGGGATCACAGCCAATTTGCAAAACACGGTGCCCCAGTTTCGAAAACGCCACGGACAGGTTCGAACTGGTCGTCGATTTCCCGATCCCGCCTTTCCCGTAAACGGCAAAGACCTTGGCGCCATCGATCTTGATCGACATGTCCTGATGGACCTGAACAGACCCCTCGCCATCCTGACCCCGCAGGACCGGTGGTGATTTTACGTCTAGTGGGCTCATGAGCTCCCTCCCATCATTCCGCTGCAATCACGCCTTCAAGGCGATCTTCCAGCTCTTCAGCACCAGCGCGCAACGCATCAAGCGTTACATCATCAGGCTGCCAATAATTGCGTTCATGTGCCTCAAGCAGGCGATTTGCGAGTTTCGACGACGCCGCCGGGTTCAGCTCCGCAAGGCGGCGCTTCATCTCGTCGTCTAAAACAAATGTCTCGGTCAGACGTTGGTATACCCAAGGCTCCACTTGGCCTGTGGTCGCCGACCAGCCCATCGTGTTGGTCACATGCGCTTCCAGTGCGCGCACCCCTTCATGGCCGTGCTTCAACATGCTTTCATAGAATTTAGGGTTCAGGCTCCGCGTTCGTGTCTCAAGCGCCACTTGCTGAGCCAAGGTTCGCACCTTGCCAGAGCCCCGCGTCTGATCCCCAATATAAACTGGTGCTACGCTCCCCTTGGCGCGTTTTACCGCGCGGCTAATACCGCCCAGCGTGTCAAAGTAATGGTCGACCGTGGTCACGCCCAGTTCCACACTTTCAAGGTTCTGATAGGCCAGCTCCACATCCTTAAGCGCCGTCTGCAGCAATGCTGCATGCTGCGCGCATTTCCCATTGCGGCCATAGGCGAAACTCTTACGCGCCTCATAGGCATTGGCGAGTTCATCTTCGCTGTCCCAAGCACCACTATCGATCAGCTGATTTACGTTGGACCCATAGGCCCCTTCCGCATTGGAAAAGACGCGCAGCGCCGCCGTTTCCAAATCCACATCCATTTGGGCGGCATAGGCCAGCGCATGGGCGCGAATAAAGTTCTGCTCTTCTGGCTCATCGGCGCTTGCCGCCAGCCAGCATGCTTCTGCCAGCAGCTTGGTTTGCAAAGGCAACAGATCGCGGAAAATACCGGACAGCGTGATAATAACGTCAATCCGTGGTCGACCCAATTCTTCCAACGGGATCAACTCGGCACCGGACAAGCGGCCATAGGCATCAAAGCGTGGGCGCGCGCCAACCAGTGCAAGCGCTTGAGCCAAAGGCCCACCATCGGTTTTGATGTTGTCCGATCCCCAAAGCACAATCGCCACAGATCGTGGCAGCGCATTATGGGTTTGCAAAAGCAGATCCGCCTGACGACGGCCTTCTTCCATGGCAAAAGCCGTGGGCATCCGGAACGGATCAAAGGCATGGATGTTACGTCCCGTTGGGAGAATGTCAGGGTTCCGCAGCAAATCGCCCCCTGGCACGGGCGGCGTGAACCCCCCATCCAAGGCATGCAACAGCGCCGGAATTTCCGAGTGTTCCTGCAGTGCTGCATCCAAACGCGCCAACGTCTCGTCATCCGCGTCGGGCACCAAGCTCAGATGCTCAGCCCGCTGCGCATCCGACATGGGCGCCCCCACGATATGCAACCCATCGGTGATTAGCGCATCTTCTGTTTCCAACAGCGTCAACCAAAGCGCATCTGGTTCACCGGTTAAATCCACGGCTGCCGCTTGATCCTTGATCATATCAGAAAGCGCGCTGCGATCTGCGTGGTCCGGCGGCAAAACACGGTAGCGCTGCAAACTGTCCTTCAACTCGGCCAGCCCCTTATAAAGGCCCGCTTGTGCAAGCGGTGGCGTCAGGTGTGAAATCGTCACCGCGTGGCTTCGCCGCTTAGCGATCGTTGCCTCCGACGGGTTGTTCGCTGCGTAAAGATAAATATTCGGCAGATCCCCGATCAGGCGATCAGGCCAGCAACCCTCACCGAGACCCGTTTGCTTACCGGGCATGAACTCCATCGCGCCATGCATGCCAAAATGCAGCAAAGCATCCACCCGCGCCGTTTCGCGCAACCACCGATAAAAGGTCGAAAACGCATGCGTCGGCGCGAAACCCTTCTCGAACAAAAGGCGCATCGGGTCGCCCTCATACCCAAAGGCCGGCTGCACCGCGATGGTCACATTGCCAAGCTCGGCCCCCAATACAAAGACAGATGATCCATCCGATTGCGCGCGGCCCGGTGCCGGGCCCCATTGCGCCTCGATCTCGGCCAGATGGGGATCATGGGCCACGATATCCTCGGCCGAGACGCGCGCCAACACATTGGCCTGCTGGCCATAAAGCTCTGCATTGCCGTTCAGAACGACCTCGCGCAGGGCATCCACATCCGCAGGCAGATCAACCGAATACCCACCCGCCTTCATCTCTGAAAGCGTGTTCCAAAGGCTCTCAAAAACCGAAAGATAGGCGGCTGTGCCCACGGCCCCCGAATTGGGTGGAAACCCAAAGAGGACGATGCCAACTTTCTTCTCTTTGCGCGCTGTCCGCTTCAACCGCGCCGCTTGCAAAATACGATCAGCCAAACGCTCTACGCGATCAGGCACAGGCGCCATGGCTTTCAACGCATCACCACCGGCGCCGACCTCGTGGCGCCCGGCAAAAACGCTTGGGCTGGTTGCGCCATCAATCTCTGGCAGTGCTATCAGCATCGTCGTCTCGACCGGGCCAAGGCCGCCCTCGGACGCCGACCATTGTTCAATCGTCTGGAATTCCAGCGGGTGGGCCGCTATGTAATTCACATCCAACGTCTTCAGCGCGTCCACTGCCGCTGCACTGTCGTTGAACGCGGGGCCACCAACCAGGCTGAACCCCGTCAATGACAGAAGCACATCGATACCATCAAAATACCGGTCCATCGCCGGACGGCCATCTAGCCCGCCCGCAAAGGCCGGGATCACGCGCAAACCCCGCGCATGCAGCGCGTTAATCACCGCATCATAATGCGCTGTATCCCCGGCAAGAATGTAAGACCGCATCATCAACAAACCGACCGTGCCAACAGGCGCAGCCGGCGAGGGGATTTCCGCCGCTTTCGTTGTCACGCGATGCGCAAGCTCGGGATGATAAAGACCGACGTCCGGATACTCGACTGGCAAAGCGGCCTCGGCCCCATGCCAATCTTCAAACCGGGCATACCGGCCCAACAAAAAGCGCACCATCGCTTCGATATTATCGTCGGATCCGCCCAGCCAGTACTGCATACACAGGAAATACGCGCGCAAATCCTGCGCTTTACCGGGAATCAGCCGCAGAATTTTTGGCAACCGCTTCAGCATCGCCATCTGCTTTTCGCCGCTCGCTGGTTTTGTTTTCGACCCACCACGCAACCGCTTGAGCAAAGAGATAACACCGCTCGCGGGCTTGGCCATATCCAAACCGCCCAGCTTGGTCAGCTTCACAATCTGACTGTCTGCCACGGCCCCCACAAACCCATCAAGTGCATCGCGCCGCGCCTCCAGCGTAGGCAGGATCGCAGAAACATGCTCGTCCAAGAACAATAAGGTCGAGACGACCATATCCGCGTTGTCAATTGCCGCCTTCGCGCTTTCCAACGCGCCAGGCGTCTCCGACCATTCGGCGGCGGCATGAACCGACAATTCTAACCCTGGAAAATCGCGCTCAAGCCGCGCCTGGGCGCGCGCCACTGGCCCCGCAATATGCGCGTCCAGCGTCAAGATCACGACGTGATACTCGCGCACCTCGGCATCTAGGCCCTTATGCCGGATACTATCGAGCATAATACGCCTTCGCTTCGTAAAGTGTGTCTTTGGACACTTCGGCAAGACCCTGCAACTCGGCAAAGGCTTCTGTATTCTTCCGCGCCTTACCCCGCACAAAAAACGGGACTTTGCGCAATTCGGCTTCCGCATCCGCCAGCCAAATCACATCCCCACCCTTCTTGTTTTCAGAAATATCCCGGGGGTCTGGGGACTGGTCCCCAGCTGTCGCGGGCCTCAGCCCGCCACCCTCTTGTTTGGGTGCATGTCCGCCATGATGGCTTGGGCCGGCGGCATCATGGAACTCAAAATCTTCGCGGAACATGTGCAATAGATGCTCTTCGAGGCCCATAACCAGCGGATGAACCCAAGTATCGAAAAGGACATTCGCCCCTTCCCAGCTAACTTGCGGAGAATACCGCGCCGGGAAATCCTGCACATGAACTGGGGCTGAGATCACGGCACAAGGAATGCCAAGGCGCTTACCGATATGACGCTCCATTTGCGTGCCAAGGATCATCTCAGGCGCAGCAACTTCAATCGCGCGCTCTACCTCCAGATAATCATCGGAGATCAGCGCATTCAAACCATAGTCCTTGGCCAGTGCGCGCATCGGCCGGGCAAATTCGCGATTGTAACAACCAAGGCCGACCACCTCGAATCCCATCTCGTCCCGCGCCACACGGGCGGCGGCCATAGCATGGGTGGCATCACCAAAGATGAACACCCGCTTTCCTGTGAGATAAGTGCTGTCCACGCTGGCAGAATACCATGGCGCGCGGAGGCGGCTTTGATCCACCTCAACTTTGCGCCCAATTATGCGCGCCACTTCTTCGATGAAATCGCGGGTTGCGCCCACACCAATCGGAACGGTCTTGGTAAAGGGCTGTGCGCAAACCTGCTCCAACTGGCGGCACGCAGCCTCTGCAATTTCAGGGTAGAGCATCACATTGAAATGGGCCGCCCCAAGCCGGGTCAAATCGCTAGGCGACGCCCCCATTGGCGCCACCACATTCACCGACACACCCATATCGGACAACAGCGCCGTGAGTTCCGTGACATCATCACGATGCCGGAACCCCAGACCCGTCGGGCCGATGATATTACAGCTGGGTTGAGCCGATTTTTGCATCGGCCCCGCCAGCGTGCGTACCAATTGGAACAGCGTTTCCGCCGCTCCAAAATTCTCTTTGCGTTGGTAACTGGGCAATTCCAGCGGAATGACCGGCACTGGTAATCCCATGGTTTCTGCCAACCCGCCCGGATCATCTTGGATCAGTTCTGCCGTGCAGCTTGCGCCGACAATCAACGCCTCGGGCTTAAACCGCTCATATGCCTCTTGGCAGGCGGTCTTGAACAGGTTCGCCGTATCCTCTCCCAAATCCCGCGCTTGGAAGGTGGTATAGGTCACGGGCGGGCGGTGATTGCGCCGCTCGATCATCGTGAACAACAGATCGGCATAGGTATCGCCTTGGGGGGCATGCAGCACATAGTGCAAATTGCGCATCCCAGTGGCGACCCGCATCGCGCCCACATGGGGCGGCCCTTCATATGTCCAGACCGTCAGCTTCATGCCGCCTCCCCCGCCAACAGGGCGCGACGGCGCAAGGGCCGCGCGAAAAGCCCGGCCAAATCGCCTGCTTGATCATAGCCATGGACCGGCGTGAAGACGAGTTCGATGGCCCATTTAGTCGCCAGTCCCTCGGCCTCCAGCGGATTGGCAAGGCCAAGTCCACAAACCGTCAAATCAGGCTTCAAGGCGCGACAGCGATCAAGCTGTTTGTCGACATCTTGCCCTTCGGAAATCGTCTGAGCTTCCAAAAGGTCCATGTCTGGGCCAACGATACCCCTATGAATAAAGGGCGTGCCGACTTCGGTCGCCGTCATTCCGCACTCGCGGGTCAAGAACCGCGCCAACGGGATTTCCAGTTGACTGTCCGGGAAGAAAAAGACGGATTTACCACGTAGGTTTTCAGACACTTTCGCAACTGCCGAGGTCCCGCGCGCCCTCGGACCCGCCGTCACTTCGTCAAAGCACGCATCACGGACGCCGTAAGCATCCGCAATGGTTTTCAGCCAGGCATCTGTGCCTTCGACCCCAAACGGAAACGGGGCTGCCAGATGGCTCGCCCCACGTCGTGTCAGCGCCGCGGCTGTCTCGCCAAGGAAGGGTTGCGCCAGAATGAACCGCGTATTCGGCCCGACCTTCGGTTCGGCGCTCGCGCGGGCCGCTGGCAGACAAGCCACATCATCAATGCCCATGTCCTGGATCAACCCAACAAGTTGATCTTCGACCACATCAGGCAAGGCCCCAACCACAACAAGGTTCGCTGCTTCTGTGCTCTCTAGCACCGGAACCATCGCCTCCAGACAGGCATCTTCGCCTTGGGTGAAAGTCGTTTCGATCCCCGAACCCGAGAAATTTAGCACCCTCACATGGGGGGCATGCACCTGGCTCAACCGCTCAGCGGCCCGAGACAGATCCAGCTTGATCACCTCAGACGGGCAAGAGCCCACAAGGAACAGCTGACGGATATCCGGGCGACGCTCCAACAAACGGGCCACTTCGCGATCCAGCTCGTCATGAGCATCCGCAAGACCCGCCAAATCGGTCTCTTCCAAGATGGCCGTGCCGAATCGCGGCTCGGCAAAAATCATCACACCCGCCGCCGATTGGAGCAAATGCGCGCATGTACGGGACCCGACAACGAGGAAAAATGCATCCTGCATTTTCCGGTGTAGCCAGATAATCCCGGTCAGACCGCAGAAAACTTCGCGCTGACCACGCTCTTTGAGGATGGGTAAATCGCGGCATCCGATGGGTTTTGGGGCATTCATGACGTGCCCTCCAACCGTGCCGCGCGCAGCTTCAGCAAAAACTGCCCGGCATTGACGACATAAGCGCCATAAGCCGCCAGCGCGATCCACATCTGCGCTTCAGCTGTCCAATTTGCGTAAAGCGCCCAAAGGTACGCTGCGTGTAACCCTATGAC
>JBCBON010000058.1:0-14279 GCA_039821195.1 Pseudomonadota bacterium | reverse complement strand
TCACCAATGTAGCGGTTCTTGAGAAAGGCTATCTTGGGTCGGGCAACATTGGCCGGAATACGACGATTGTGCGTTCGAACTATCTGCTGGAAGGGAACCTCCCCTTTTACGAGATGTCGCTGAAGCTCTGGGAAGGGCTAGAGCAGGACTTCAACTACAACGCCATGATGTCCCAACGCGGCATCCTGAACCTCGCCCATAATGACAGCCAGCGCGACGCTTATGCACGGCGCGGCAACGCGATGATTATGGCGGGCGGTGATGCGGTGCTGCTAGATCGCGACGGCGTGCGGAAGCTCTGCCCATTCCTCGATTTCGACAATGAGCGCTTCCCGATTGAAGCCGGGCTCTGGCAGCCACGCGCGGGCACAGCGCGTCATGATGCGGTCGCCTGGGGCTATGCGCGCGGGGCCGATGTGCGCGGCGTCGACATTATTCAAAATTGCGAAGTCACCGGCTTTCAAATGAAGGATGGCAAATGCATTGGCGTGGAGACGACCAAAGGCCCGATCAAAGCGGGTAAGGTTGGCGTGGCCGTCGCAGGCAGCAGCTCCCGCGTGATGGAGCAAGCGGGCATGCGCCTCCCGATTGAAAGCCATGTGTTGCAGGCCTTTGTTTCTGAAGGGCTCAAGCCGATCATACCGGGCGTTGTGACCTTTGGTGCAGGCCACCTGTATATCAGCCAGTCTGATAAGGGCGGTTTGGTCTTTGGCGGCGATATCGACAAATACAACACCTATGCCCAGCGTGGCGATATGAACGTGATCGAACATGTGGCCGAGGAGCTGATGGCGATGATCCCCGCGACCTCGCGAGCGCGGCTCTTGCGCAAATGGGGCGGTGTGATGGACATGTCCATGGACGGCTCCCCAATCATCGACAAGACGCATATTGACGGGCTCTATTTCAATGGCGGCTGGTGCTATGGCGGGTTTAAGGCGACACCCGCATCGGGGTTCTGTTTTGCGCATCTCCTCGCCAAAGACGAGCCGCACCCGACTGCGACCAAACTGCGCCTCGATCGGTTTGAACGTGGCTATCCGATTGACGAGAAAGGGAGCGGCGCTCAGCCGAATTTGCACTGATGGCTTCCTTACTCATATTGCATGTAGCGAACGCCCGAGGGCGGTTAACAGGCACAAAGCGCCCCGCCCCTTGGGTCGGGCGGGCGCTCAAATGCGCGCGATTAGCTCGCGTTGCTTCGCCGTCGCGCATTTGTAGGTTTCACACCCGGATCGGAACATCCGCATGCTGATCAATCATCCCCTTCTTGGCCCCCGCGATAGCCGCGAGTTCTACGTCCTCGGCTCAGCAGAGCTTTTGAAACGCCCCGACTGGCAAGCGCCCGATGCCGCAGCCCAATTCCACGACTATGTGCATATTCGCGAGAACCCTTACGGCCAGCATAAAGAGCTTTGGTATCACGAACAGGGCGACCGATCCTGGCTGGTCGTGACGCGAGATACCGTCACCCACGAGATTTATCAGGTCGAGATGGCCCGCGATGTGGCCTTGCGCCTCCAAAAAGGGGGTGAGTTATGAGCCGGTTTGACCACGCATTGATCGATCATTCAAAGACGTTCGCTTTCACGTTCAACGGGCGTGAAATGCAGGGCCATGCGGGCGATACGCTAGCCTCCGCCCTCATGGCAAATGGGCAGAAACTTGTGGGGCGGTCCTTCAAATATCACCGCCCGCGCGGCATTTTCAGCGCTGGTCCAGAAGAACCGAACGCGTTGGTCGAACTGCGCGAAGGCCCGCTGCAAGAACCCAATACCCGCGCCACGGTGACCGAACTTTACGACGGACTGGTGGCCAAATCCCAGAACCATATGGGATCGCTCGACTATGACCTGCTGGCTCTAAACGATCTGTTTGCGCCATTCCTGAGCGCTGGTTTCTACTACAAGACGTTCATGTGGCCCAAATCCTTTTGGGAAAAAGTCTATGAACCTGCAATCCGGCGGGCCGCGGGCCTTGGGGCTTTGTCAGGGCTGTCGGACCCAGATGAGTATGACAAAGGCTACCGCCATTGCGATGTCCTTGTGATCGGAGCGGGGCCTTCTGGCCTCTCTGCAGCACTGGCCGCGGGCCGTGCTGGCGCACGTTTGATCTTGGCCGATGATGACTTTTTGATGGGTGGTCGGCTTAACGCTGATCGTCCAGAAGTGGGCGGCAAAGATGGGGCCGATTGGGCGGCCGAGGCCGTGACAGAACTTGACGCCATGCCAAACGTCACCTTGATGCCGCGCACGACCGTGTTCGGCGTCTACGATGGCGGCGTTTATGGCGCGGTGGAAAAGCACACCGATCATTGGGTCACATCCGCCGCAAAACCACGCCAAATCCTGTGGCGGATTACGGCCAAACGCGCGATCCTGGCGGCGGGTGCCACCGAACGCAGCATTGCTTTTGGCAATAACGACCGGCCTGGTGTCATGTTGTCAGGTGCGGTGCGCACTTATGTGAACCGCTTTGGGGTCGCGCCGGGTGAAACAGCAGCGGTACTCACGAACAATGATACCGGCTGGCAAACAGCGCGTGACCTTGCTGCGCATGGTGTCACGGTAGCCGCGGTGATCGACACGCGCGCCGATGCCCCGCTGGAGGCTATCGACGGGGCCGCTGTGATTGCCGGTCAAGCCGTTGCCGATACTCGGGGCCGCAAAGGCATCAAAGAAATCACGCTCACCAATGGGCAGACACTGGACGTCGACTTGCTTGCAGTGTCCGGCGGCTGGTCACCCAATGTGCATCTAACCTGCCACCATCGGGGCAAGCCGATTTGGAAGAACGAAATTGCGGGATTTATCCCCAATGGTCCACCGCCGGGTCTCAGCCCAGTTGGGGCAACTGCCGGAGATTTTGGGGTCAGTACATGCCTCAAGAGTGGCCGGTCCGCGGCAAATGTTATTGTCAAAGAGCTGGGCTTCACCCCTTCCAAAGCAGGTGCTGCGAAAGCCGAAGACGAACCCACAAACATCTCAGCGTTTTGGCATGTGGGCGGCGGACCCCGCGCATGGGTTGACCTCCAAAACGATGTGACTGCCAAGGATGTGAAGCAGTCACACCAAGAGGGGTTCCGGTCGGTTGAGCACCTCAAGCGCTATTCAACGCTCGGCATGGCCACCGATCAGGGCAAAACGTCCAACGTGCTGGGCCTTGCAATCTTGGCAGAAGTCTCAGGCAAAACCATCCCCGAGACGGGCACCACAATTTTCCGTCCGCCCTATACGCCGGTTCCCATCGGGGCCTTCGCTGGACGGGCAAAGGGCAAACATTATAAGCCAACGCGCCTGCCGCCATCCCATGCCTGGGCCGAGCGTAATGGCGCAAGTTTCACCGAAGCAGGGCTGTGGATGCGCGCCGAATGGTTTGCGCGCGAGGGCGAACAAGGTTGGCGCGACAGCGTCGACCGCGAGGTTCTTGCGGTGCGCAACAGCGTGGGTATATGCGATGTCACCACGCTGGGTAAGATCGACATTCAGGGCCGCAACGCCACGGATTTTGTGAACTTCGTCTATTCCAATGGGTTTGCGAAACTGCCGGTCGGCAAAGTGCGCTATGGCATTATGCTGCGTGAGGACGGCATAGTCATGGATGACGGCACCACGGCGCGTCTGGCCGAAAACCATTATGTCATGACGACCACGACCGCGAACGCGGGCAATGTCATGCGGCATCTTGAATTCGTGCGCCAATGCCTCAAACCCGATTGGGATGTGCACGTCATTTCGGTCACCGATGGTTGGTGCCAAGCGGCTGTTGCAGGCCCGCGATCGAGGGACCTTTTGGCAAAAATCGTGGATGCTCCTTTTGACATCTCGAACGAGGCCTTTCCCTTTATGGCCTGCGCCGAGTTGACCGTCTGCGGCGGCGTCCCTGCACGCCTTTTCCGGATCAGCTTCTCAGGCGAGTTGGCCTATGAGCTCGCCGTGCCCGCCCGCTATGGCGAAAGCCTATTTGATGTTCTGATGGAGGCTGGATCCGAATTCGGCGTGACGCCTTATGGGCTGGAAGCGCTGTCGGCGATGCGGATCGAAAAAGGCCATCCAGTGGCCAATGAGTTGACGGGTCAGACGACCGCGCGCGACCTTGGACTGGGCCGCATGGTATCGGACAAAAAGGACAGTATTGGCGCGGTCCTGTCGCGTCGCGAGGGCCTGAACCTAGAGGACGGCTATAAACTGGTTGGGTTTAAGCCGCTCGACACTGACGAAAAGCTCTCTGCCGGGGCGCATTTTATCGAAGTGGGCGCCGACTACACGCTCGAAAATGATCTCGGTTGGATGAGTTCTGTCGGCTACTCCCCGTCGCTATCCACCCATATTGGCCTTGGTTTCCTCAAGCGCGGAGACGCCCGAATTGGTGACGTTGTCCGATCTGTGGACGGCGTGCGTGAAACAGATATCAAAGTAGAAATCTGCTCGCCTCACTTCATTGATCCAGAGGGAGATCTGCTTCGTGGCTAATTTTGAACTCGTTGAGAAAGCACCTCTTGGAAATTACGTTCGCTCCATCGCCGGAGTGACAATCACGGAAGTGCCCGATTTGAACATCTTATCCATCGCAACCCCCTTGGGCGGCGAAGCGAAACGCGATGCCGCGCTAAAAAAGCTTGGATTTGACCCCGCCACACCGGGTACAAGTTTTGCAAAAGGGAACCTTCGTTTGGTTGGAATGGCTTCTGACCAGCATTTCCTTTTGGCAGAAAACGGCGAACTGCCGAACCTTCCAGATGTCTACACCACAGATCAAACGCATAACTGGGTGGCGATAAGAGCCGAAGGGGAGAACCTCTGGTTGGCCATGGAACGCCTGTGCATGTTGGATCTCCATCCTGATGTCTGTTCAAAAGACGATGCACTTCGTTTTGATATCGAGACAATGTACACGGTCATGGTCAAAGAAGATGCCAAAAAAATCCTATTGCTCGCCGCGTCCTCGTCGGCTGGCAGCTTCCTTCATGCACTGGAAACATCATTGATCGCGATCGCCTAGGCTGCGGCTTCTAGCGCCAAACGCTCTCTGAAGTACTCAATCGTAGCCGCCAGTCCCTCTTCCAAAGCGACCTTTGGTTCCCATCCAATGGTGGATTTGGCCGCATCGATATTGGGTTGCCGTTTTTTAGGATCATCATCTGGCAAAGGCTGATACACCAACTCCGATCTACTTCCCGTCATCTCAAGGACGATCCCAGCAAAATCCTTGATGGTGATTTCAGCTGGGTTTCCAAGGTTAATCGGCCCGGGAAGCAAAGCCTCGCTTTCAGTCAACCGAACAAAAGCGTCGACCATATCGTCAACAAAGCACATGGACCGGGTCTGTAGGCCGTCCCCATAAATCGTTATCGGGTCGCCGCGCAGCGCCTGAACCACAAAGTTCGATACGACACGTCCATCGTTGATCTGCATTTTGGGGCCGTATGTATTGAAGATCCGAACCACATTTGCATGGACGCCGCGCTCCCGCCTATAGTCAAAAATCAAGCTTTCTGCGCAACGTTTCCCTTCGTCATAACAAGCTCGGATCCCGATAGGGTTCACGTGCCCAACATAGTCTTCACGTTGAGGATGGACCTGAGGATCGCCATAAACTTCGCTTGTTGATGCATGAACCAGTCGTGCGCCTGTCCGCTCGCAAAACTCCAACACATTGATCACACCCAAAACAGATGTTTTGGTCGTACCAATTGGATCGGCTTGGTAATGCACCGGGGACGCGGGGCAGGCGAGGTTCAGAACAACATCGGGATCAAAATCAAAAATTTGATCACAGATATCCTGACGAACGAAGTTTAGCCCCTCGGCTTCTAAAGTCGCCAAATTGGTGAGATCGCCGGTCGAAAGGTTATCCAGGACTGTGACCGAATGGCCATCAGATAACAGGCGACGCGACAGGTTTGACCCGATAAATCCCGCACCTCCCCAAAGCAGAACTTTCGTCATAGTCAGTAGAACCTTTCAAAATTCGGATCGAACAATCGCCGCAACTTGTAAACCTTTTTAAGCATGACGCTATGGGTTGCTTTACCTAACAAGTACTTAAATCTGTCGCGCTGGTTTTCGGTTTGCTTAAGTTTTGCTTCAAGGCTGGCCAATTTGATATCCATTTGTGCAGGCGCTGTATCCGAACAGGCGCTTTCGTGAACCGTCAACCAAGTACGCCGCGCGAAGTCAGAGCGCTTGTCTTGGTCTAGGCCTGAAAAATGGCAAATGATTGGCTCTTCGGCGAAGTTCGTACCGGCGACATTAAACGGCATATGGTTCCAACCAACGTGGAGAAACTTAATCCGTTCATGTTTGGAGTGATCGACCATGTTAACCTGACCTCCCACCGCTTCGTGGTATCCAAGAGCTAAACAAAGCGCGGACTGATCCCAGAGCGGCTGAAGGGCGTACTCTTCGTGGGATCGCATTTCATCGAAAAGCTCTCGCACCCATTGCGAATTTCGCAGCAACATAACACCGGTATTGGGAAACAGGTTAGTCCCATGTTGTTCCACGCCGCCGCCGTGAAGGACACAGTAAAGATCTTTTCCATCTTCAATTTCTTCGGCAATATTCACATCGCGCCGGACAATAAGAGCATCTGCGTCAACCCAAAAAACGAAATCGTACCCTTCGTCAAAAAGCTCTTCAATCAGCTGAAGTCGGAACCATGCAGGATGCCAATCCGTGGTTGGAACACTAGAAACGACGCGCGTGTCAAACCCGTGGCTGTCGGCATAAAACTGTAGGCAAGATGCGGCATAGTTGCCAATATATCCAAAACCTGCATCGTATGCGGTTGCTATGCAGATTTTCACCATGCCACCTCCGAAGCGATACCCAATCGGTGTAAGCCATCAGATCACAAGATCGCAACCCGGCGGTTAGGCGGCATGCAATTTAGTCGCTGCAATCCCGAACGCCTCGACCGCTGTTTCTAGATCCTGATCGCTGAGAGCAAAATTCGGATAAAGCTTGCCCGGGGACTTAAAAATCCCTGACGCGCGCAGGCTGTGGTTCCATGCAGCCGTTCGGGACTTATCTTGCGCTAGAACATCACGGTAATTGCGCACCGGTTTGTCCGTGAAGACAACCTCGTGCAGCGTCGCATCGCCCACAATCTGCGCGGCAATGCCTGCATGGGATAGCGCACTGGCTTGCGCATCCATCAAGGTCTCACCATCGGCGCGCAGTTTTTCATACATCCCGTCGCGGCGCAGGACCTCGAGGGTTTTCAGACCGGCAACGGAGGCCACGGGATTGCCGGACAGCGTGCCAAGCTGCATGAGCCAGCCTTCGGCCCCAACGATGGCTTTGTCAAAATGCTCCATGATCTCGCGCTTACCCACGGTGGCTGCCAAAGGGAACCCGCCCCCGATCACCTTGCCCAGCGTCGTCAGATCGGGCGTGACGCCATAAAGGTCCTGCGCCCCCCCATAGGCAAAGCGGAAGCCTGTGACGACTTCATCAAAGATCAGAACAATACCATGCTTGTCGCATTCATCTCGCAACAGTTGCAGGAAACCGGGCTCAGGTGGGATGATCCGCTGCAGAGGTTCGACGATGATACAGGCAATCTCGGACCCATGTTCGGCGATCAGGGACTTTGCAAAGTCGGGATCGTTAAAGGGCGCGATCAGCATCTCGTCAGAGACCGATTGCGGAATGCCCGCACTGTCTGGCACGGCTTGCGGAAAATTCACCAGCTTGGTTGGCGCGAGTGATTGCTGCGCCTCGGCACTCATCCCGTGATACCCGCCTTCGAACTTCATCACTTTGGTTCGACCGGTGTATGCGCGTGCAAGACGGATCGCATACATATCCGCCTCCCCACCCGTCGAGACATAACGCAGCATTTCGGCAGACGGCACAGCGCGGCAAATCTCTTCAGCCAGTTCGATGCCAGCGTCATTGTTGGCAAAAAACGTCATTCCGTTGGGCAGCTGTTCAAGGACGGCTTCCATCACTTCGGGATGCCCATGACCCAAGAGCATCGGGCCGGAGCCGATTAGAAAGTCGATATATTTGTTGCCATCGGCATCCCAAACATAAGCGCCATCGCCTTTCTTGATCACGATATCCGGGGCGAAATTGCCAAATCCGCCTGCGGGTAGCACTTCGCGCGCACGCGCAAGCCATTCGTCTTGAGTTCTGATCTTGTTCATTCACCAAGCTCCAGTATCGGCGTTCCCAGCACGCTCTCATCAACGTCTATTCCAAGGCCTGCCCCCTCTGGCGGAGCGATCCGACCATTTATACGAACGGGTGCATTGGGCGCTATTCGCGGTGCCACATAGCCAGACAAATCACAGGTGTTTAAAACAAATTTCGGATCAGTTGCTGCTGCCAAATGCAGTAACGCTGCCGTTGTGATATCCGATCCCCATGTATCCTCGACGCATATCTTCGCGCCCAAATGGACGCACAAATCCCGTACCTGACGGCACTTCGACAATCCGCCGTATTTGGACAGTTTCAGCGCCAGCGCATCCATGCAGCCCAGGTTATAGGCCCGCAACGTACTTTCCAGATCATGCGCCGTTTCATCTTGTTTCATCGGCAGGCCTGTGGCGTTTTTCACGCGCGCGCATTCTTCGATCGTCGCACATGGCTGTTCAAGCATCACGTCATAGGTGGCAACCGCATTTCCAACCCGCGTGGCATCAAGCGACGTTGTCCCGCAGTTCCAATCCCCATAGACTAGGTACCCCGGCCCCACGGCCTCGCGCACTTTGATCAAGCGTTCGATATCTGCCTCATTCGAGCGATCCGCGCCTAATTTGACCTGAAACTGCGTGATGCCCGATTGTTGGGCCTCCACCGCCATGCGCGCCATTTCATCGGGCGCAACGCAGGTAATCGAATGATAAAGCGGCATATCCGCAGACCGCCGCCCGCCCAAAAGCGCGTAAAGCGGCTGATTGCAGGCCTTGCCCCACAAATCCCACAAGGCGGTTTCCAGCGCTGACTTTGCATAGACATGGCCGAGCAGATACGCGTCACATTGGGCGATCAGCGCTTCCGGACCAGTGACATCTGAACCCAATAAAACATGGGACATATACTCAATCGCTGGCGCCACGCCCTCGGCATAGGCCGGCAAGTAGTGCGGTATCGGACAGACCTCTCCCCATCCCACCGCTCCGGTATCCGTGCCAATCTTCAGAACAACCGAGGTGACCGTGTCACAGGTCTTTCCGTCCGACATGTAATAGGTCTCGTGGCTCGTCAGCGGTACATGATAGGCTGAGAGTATTGTGATTTTCATGAATACACCGCCACCGGCGCGCCCAGCGCATCCTCATCAGGATGCACGCCCAAGCCCGGCTCCTCTGTTAAGGTCAAATGCCCGTCTGTTGCCCGGGGTCCACGACCGCCCGCAATCTCGGCTGTGATCATATCCTGACAGGCCCAAACAGCGTGGCATGTATGATCGGGACAACTCGCTGCGAGATGCAGCGCCTCGGTATCTGCCAGCACGGAACCACCTGTGGCCATCACAAACATTTCAATCCCATGCGCCAACGCGATATCGCGCATGCGCGCCGCCTTGGTCAAACCACCCACGCGGTTCAGCTTGATGCCAAAGACTTCCGCAATCCCATCCCGCGCGATCCGCGTTGCATCCTGCAAAGTCACCAGGCTCTCATCCACGGACACAGGCGCCGCATGTTTCGCACTGATCGCCGCAATATCATCGAGCGTCTCGCCAGGTTGCTCAAACATCACGTTCAAATCTTCGGTGGCCGACATGACGCGCAAGGCCTGCTGGCGCGTCCAGCCCCGGTTCACATCATAAAGGATGATCTCTTGGGCGTGGCGATGCGCCTCGACATCTTTGATCCGCGCAATATCACGCTCGACATCGCCACCGATCTTGACCGAATGCGCGATGTAGCCCCGGGCGCGATATTTATCCATCAAGGCGCGTGTGCTGGTCACATCCTTGGCCCCAACCGAAGACGCAATCGGAATAGCACGGCGCGACCCCGCCCCCATCATATCGGCAATCGGCTGAGCCGCCGCTTGGCCCTTGATATCCCAGCAGGCCATATCAATGGGGGATTTCGCATAGAGATGCCCCGGCAAGGCCAGATCCATCGCGCGTTCGACCTCCAGCACTTTGCGCGGGTCAAGACCCAGAATGAACGGTGCGATCGTCTGAATGCCTGCCCGAATGCCCGGTCCATGCGCTGGCACATAAGTGTGGCCCCAAGGCGTGCCCTCGCCCCAGCCGATCAGACCTTCATCGGTCTCAACCTTCACAAATGTCGCGTCGAGATTTTCGAACTTCAACCGCCCGCCCGACAACCAATACGGTTCGGCCAAAGGTAGATCGACGTGATACACGCTTATCTTTGCGATTTTCATTAGGTACCCCATACCGCCACAGGCGGACCTAGGCTCTCATAGTCCGGCGCGACACCCAGACCCGGCGTATCCGTCGCATAGAGTTTGCCGTCTTTTGTCGTTGGCCCGCCGACCCCAGTACTTCGCGTGTTATAATTCATCAGATCCGTCGAATTGATCAGGTATTCCTCTGGTGTGCTGGCGGCGAAATGCGCTACAGCGGCCGAGGTGATCTCGCCGCCCCATGTATCCTCGGACACCACAGGAATACGGTTCTCCACGAGGTACTCCCGCACTTTGCGCGCCTTCGTTAACCCACCCAAATTACTGATCTTCAGGCAACAGATCTCGGCGCCGCGATCCGCAACAATCCGTTGGGCTGCATGCATATCCGTCACGCATTCATCCAGCTTCATCAGCTGATCGGCCACACGGCGGACCTGCTGGCATTCCTCATAGGTTTTACAGGGCTGCTCGAGGATGAAATCTAAGTCTTTGGTCGCACGCGCCACACGGATCGCATTGTCCAAACGCCACCCCTGATTGGCATCAGCCATCGCCTTTTCGCCCGGTTTCAACAAAGGGACGGTCTGGCGAATGCGTTCGATATCGACCGCCCAATGCGAACCGACCTTGATCTGAAATTGGCGATAGCCGCTCGCGCGGTGCTGTTCCAATTCGGCCTTGGTATCTTCGACCGACTTCTGTGTTGCCACGCGATACATCGGTGCGCCATCCGTCAGCTTCCCGCCCATCAACATCCAAACAGGTTGATCCGTGGCCTTTCCCAATATGTCCCAACAGGCCGCATCGATCGGAGCTTTGGCATAGCCATGGCCCTGAACCAAATGATCCAATAGACCTTCAATGCGTGCGACCTGCCTTGGATCCTCGCCTAGTAAATGCGGTGCAACCAAGCGCAACAGCCCTTCCACGCCATTAGAATGTGCGACCATATAGTTTTCACCACAGGGCGTGAACTCTCCACATCCCGTCAGCCCGGCATCTGTTTCCAACACAACAACGCTTGCCTTGGCGACCTCAATAGCATTCCCAGCACCCCAGCAATAACTGCCGCTGACATAGGGCAAGTCCGTTTGATAGAGGCTGATCTTGGCGATCTTCATGGGATCACGACAATATTTCCGGTGTGTTTTTTCGCGATAAAATCGCGTTGTGCCTGATGGAAGTCCTTCAAAGGATAGGTCGCCGCCAAAAGCGGTTTGATCTCGCGCCGCTCAATATAGCCAATCAGATCGGTGAAGATGTGCGTGGGCAGGATCGTGGACCCGGTAAAGGTCAAATCGCGCAAATACATCGTGCGCAAGTCCAGCTCGACCATAGGACCTGCGATTGCGCCGGAACAGGTATAGCGCCCACCACGTTCCAAAACATCGATCAGGTTGGGCCAATAGTCGCCACCCACGATATCCGCGACAACCGAAACGGTTTCTTGACCAATCACCTCTTTCAAAATGGCTTTCAGATCCTCGGGCGCGCGCGGCAAAATATGATGCGCACCAACGGCCTTTACATCGTCATGCTTCGCTTCTGACGCCAGCGCGATTGTCGTCGCGCCACGCCGATTGGCCAGCTGGATCAAGGCCGATCCGACACCACCCGATGCGCCCGTGATCATAACCGTATCCCCCGCGCCGATATGGGCGCGCACCAACATGCCCTCGGCCGTGGTGTAGGAGCAGCTAAACGTGGCGAGTTCCGCATCGCTCATATCACTGTCTACGACGCCCACATTGCGCGCATCGATTTTGCAATATTGTGCATAACCTCCATCAGCCTCGGAGCCGAAATAGCCCGTTTTGTCCATGTTCATGGGATCATCCCAGTCCCGCAGCCAGTTGTCCGTGATGACCCGCTTGCCGATCAGGTGATCCGGTCCCGCAACGACCTCGCCACAGACATCCGCACCCTGAATGCGCGGGAAGGTCACAGCCGCTCCGCCCCAAGTATTGTCAGGCGTATCGTCCAACTCGTCGAAGCCATTACCCGTCGTCGCATCCGTCACTGATTTCGAGTACCAGCCCGAGCGCGTGTTCACATCCGTGTTGTTCATGCCCGTCGCCAAGACCTTGATCAGGACCTCGCCATCCTCGATCTGGGGAACCGGCCACGCTTCTTCCCATTCATTCATCTCGACATCGCCATGGCCCTTTAGGACCATGGCTTGCATGGTCGATGGGATTGTCATTTCACACATCCAATCTGATTTATGAATGCGCGACGGCGCAGCGAAGCGGAGCTTATCGCGCGCATTCGAGCGCCCGCCCGTCCCGCAGGGCGGGGCGCTTCGCGCCTGTTTACCGCCCAAGGGCGTCCGCTCTCATTTTCTTTCAGCGTCACTCAGCGGCCTCCATCACGGCGTCGGTCCGTGGCAACTCACTTTGCGGATCATACGCCGCCTCGCCCAGCACGCTTGCTGCGCGAGGTTCGCCCGCAATCACAACCTCCAGCGCCTGCCCCGGTGTCGCCGCCTTTGGCTTGACGTAAGCAAAGGCCAGAATCTTGCCGACCGTATGTCCATAAGCGACGGACGATGTCGCGCCGACCACTTCGCCATCCATTCGAACGGCTTCGCCGCCATGACCGTCTTCGACACCATCAGGTTGAATCTCCAGATAGGCACAAACCCAGGGCGTCTCCGCCGCTTCGACGCTCTCGACCGTTTTGTCTTTCCCAAGATACTCTTTATCCAGCTTCACAAAGCGCATCACATCTGCTTCGGGCAAGGTGACTTCATTCGTCAGCTCGCCCGCGCCCTTAAAGGCTTTCTCCATCCGCATCGCGTTCATCGCGAACGAGCCATAATCCAACATACCCATCGGCTCACCGACTTCAGCAAAGGCATCATAGGCCGCTTTGATCGCATCGCGAGACCCATGGAATTCCCATCCCAACTCGCCGGAATAAGACATACGCAGCGCCCAAAGCTGATGCCCCGCAACGCTGATTTCCTGCGCAGTCAACCATCGGAAATTCGCATTATCCAAGGGCGCATCCGTGCACGCCGCCAAGATATCGCGCGATTTCGGACCGTTCAGCGTGATCGCCGCCCAATCATTTGATCGTAAAATAACGTCCGCATCTTCATCCGTTTTGTTCTGGTTCAGATGGTCCAGCAAGCGGTTTTCGAAGAAGGCAGCACACACAAGATAGAAGCGATCTTCGGCCAAACGGACAACCGTTGTTTCCAGCTCAATCCGGCCACGACGGTTCAGCATATGCGTCAGTGCAATGCCGCCGACTTTCTTTGGCAAACGGTTTGCGGTCAGTCGATCAACAAATGCCTCGGCATCTGGTCCCGCAACTTCAACCTTGGTGAAGGCCGAAATGTCCATGATCCCCGCCGCCTCGCGCACGGCCTGACATTCAATTGCCACCATGTCGTGCACATCGTTGCGCCGGAAGGAATAGTGGTCCTGCTGGGCGACACCATTTCGGGCAA
This sequence comes from Pseudomonadota bacterium, assembly GCA_039821195.1. GTDB lineage: Bacteria > Pseudomonadota > Alphaproteobacteria > Rhodobacterales > Rhodobacteraceae > Amylibacter. Next base: position 476 of record JBCBON010000058.1, on the reverse strand, counting down.
ACCAGCGTGGACGCTCATGGCCGAACACCTCTTCATGCACAGCTCCTTTGGCTTTCAACGTCTCATAGAGCGGGGAGGGTTTGATCGGCCGCCCTTCCAACCGGTTGAAATGCGGGAATGGGATTTCATGGCGCAGGCAATAATCTTCCTTCGCTTTGATGATCTGCCATTCTTTATGCGCGTATTCGCCAAAACGACGCGGGTCGAATTCCCGCATCGAGATATCAGCAGACCCATGGACCATCCAAGCGGCCAGCTGACGCGTCAGGCCCGGCCCCCAACCGATCCCGATCTGTGTGCCACAACAGCACCAGTAATTCTTCACGCCAGGTGCCGGACCGACCATCGGATTGCCATCGGGCGGATGCGAAATTGCGCCATGGACATCGCGAGAGATCCCAAGCTCCGCAAAAACCGGCATGCGGTCCAGCGCGTTCTCCAGATAGGGCATGATCCGGATTATGACCGCATCATGC
>JBCBON010000057.1:0-15186 GCA_039821195.1 Pseudomonadota bacterium | reverse complement strand
AACGTTGGAGCTTTGAAAACTGGTCGGGGCGGCGAGATTCGAACTCACGACCCCCTGTACCCAAAACAGGTGCGCTACCAGACTGCGCCACGCCCCGACCGTAGAGCGTCATCTAGCGAAGCGGCTCAGGTAATGGAAGAGCAAAAGAGCGATTTCACGACGAAGGGCATGGCCAAGCCGCGTTCTCTTGAACAAGGCCCGGATGCTGTAAAACCGCGCCTTCTTTGATGCCGAAGGCGTCCACCAGACCCGCATTCACCTCCAGCACATATTGGATTTGTCCACCGCCAGGAATCGGGGTCTCATCCAGCGGTATTGCATTTTCATGCGCTGTCACCAGTGTACCACTTTCGTCGAAAAACAGGATGTCCAGCGGGATCAGCGTATTCTTCATCCAAAATGATACACGGCTCGCACGTTGATAAATAAACAGCATGCCGGCACTTTTTGCCATGCTTTCGCGGAACATCAGACCCTCAGCGCGTTCGTTGAAATCGTCTGCGACCTCAACGGTGAAACTCGCATGGCCGCCGGACCATTTGAGTTTTGCAGATGTTTCAGAGCATTGGGCGAACGCGGATACAGCGCAAACAAACCAAATCAGTACGCTAAGCCAACCCTGCTGCATCGTCCCATTGCCTCAATTCGATCGCGATGAGACCTTTTGGACCGTCGGTGTATTTGATTGCAAGGGCCGACCCCCGCTCCAGCGTGATCATGCCAAAGGCCCGCATCACTTCGACATGAACAAAGATGTCTTCGGCGCTGCCGAACACGTTCACAAAACCAAAACCCTTGCTCTTATCAAACCACTTCACCCGAGCAGGATGCAATTTGGATGTCTCAAGTAACGAGCCGATATCCGTATTTTCAGGTAGGATCTCTTGCAGAACGATCGTTGGGTCAATTTGTGGAACGTCCAGCGCATAAATCGTTACCACTTGCCTCCCACGATCCGTCTCAGCCACTTCGCACTCAATGAAAGTGCCTTCCATCACTGTTGACGCACCAAAATCGAACAGAACATTTTCATGGAGGAGCACATCGTTTCCACCATCTTCCGGCACCACGAAGCCAAAGCCCCGCGTCGCGTCAAACCACTTCAGATGCCCCTTTAGCCCTGGCATAGCTTTCCCCCGACCAGCGGGTCGAAACGCCAATACTCACCTACTTCCAACCAGCTGGCAATGCAGTGTGGCACGGCCAGTAGGGTTCAAGTCAAGGATAAAGTCTCCCGATCTCCCATTCAGAACTCACTGTTTCCCGCGACCATTTAAACCGATCATGCAGGCGCGCCGGGCCATCCGCCCAGAACTCAATCTCTAGTGGGGTGATTATGAAGCCACCCCAAAAGGGTGGTCTTGGAGGGTCTTCCCCCAACTCTGCCTCCATTTTTGCGGCGCGATCGGCCAATATTTGTCGGTTCTCGAGTGGGCTCGATTGGTCGGATGCCCACGCCCCATGACGGGAAAAAATCGACCGCGATTTGTAATAGGCGTCGGCCTCGGGCCCATCGAACTTGTCGACTAGCCCCCTTGCGCGGATCTGACGTCTTAGGGATTTCCAATGAATGACAAAGGCGGCTTTACCGCCTGCAAGCTCTTCCGCTTTCTTAGAGGTATAGTTGGTGTAGAACACGAAGCCGTTCCCCGGAATGCCCTTCAGCAGGACCATGCGCGTGTTCGGTAAGCCATCCGCATCCACAGTCGAGAGCGCCATCGCATTGGGGTCATTGAGTTCGCTCTCTTCTGCTTCTTTCAGCCAGTTTTGAACCAATTCAAATGGGTCGTTCCCCGCGAAAATTCCGTCTCTATCCGTCGAATGGTCTATCATTTTACTGTCCTTCTTTGACGGCCATCTAAGAACATCCAAAACATCAGGCAATGTCGGCCTTGGCTTGAAGCGATTTGTCACATCTCCTAAAGAAGCTGAAAATCTGGGAAAGGGATGTCGATGACCCAAGGTATTATGGCCGGAAAACGCGGTTTGATCATGGGGGTCGCAAACGACAAGTCGATCGCCTGGGGTATCGCCAAGGCATGCAGCGCTCAAGGGGCCGAGCTTGCATTTTCTTACCAGGGTGATGCCCTTGCCAAACGCGTTCGTCCGCTCGCCGAAAGCATCGGATCTGATATTTTGCTGGAATGTGATGTGACAGACATGGCATCCATGAACGCGCTGTTTGACGCCTTGCAGCAAAAATGGGGCACGCTTGATTTCCTGGTCCATGCCATCGGCTTTTCAGACAAGAACGAACTGCGGGGGCGCTATGTCGACACCTCGCGCGACAATTTCCAAACGACGATGGATATCTCTGTCTATTCTTTCACTGCGGCAGCCCAACGCGCTGAGAAGCTGATGACCGATGGCGGCTCAATGCTGACCCTTACCTATTACGGTGCCGAAATGGTCATGCCGCATTACAACGTGATGGGAATTGCCAAAGCGGCATTGGAAGCATCCGTGAAATACATGGCCATGGATCTTGGACCAAAAAACATCCGCGTGAATGCGCTCTCTGCGGGACCGATTAAAACATTGGCCGCCTCGGGGATTGGCGATTTCCGCTACATCCTCAAATGGAACGAGTTGAATTCCCCGCTGCGTCGGAACGTCACCCAAGATGACGTAGGCGCTTCCGCGATGTATCTTTTGTCGGATCTTTCGTCGGGCGTCACTGGCGAGAACCTGCATGTTGATGCAGGTTACCATGTCGTTGGCATGAAGGCCGAAGATGCCCCGGACATCGATGTTGCAACTGGTCGCAAAGAATGACGCCTGCAAAACTCCCGTTTCAACAAGGCTTCCACGTGAGTTGGGATCGCCTGCACGATGATGCACGCCGCTTGGCACTGATGCTGAATGGGCCAGAACACGAACCAGAGGGGGGCTGGCGTGCCATTCTGGCCATTGCTCGTGGCGGCCTTGCGCCAGCCATGATTGTCGCGCGCGAACTTGATGTCCGCACTGTCGAGACGATCAGCATTAAGTCTTACAATCGCCAAGCTCAGGCAGAGGTGAAAATTCTCAAAGCGCCAGATGCGGGGCTGATGGCAGATGGCGAGGGTGTTTTGATCGTCGACGATCTGGTGGATTCTGGAAAAACCCTCGAAGTCGTCCGCAAGCACTATCCAAAGGCCCATTTCGCCACTGTCTACGCAAAGCCGAATGGCAAGCCCCAAGTCGACACTTTCGTTCAGGAAGTCGGCCAAGATGAATGGATTTACTTCCCTTGGGATTTGGCCTTGCTGCCCGTTGATCCCTACAGGGGCGATACATGAGCAACTCTGAAAAACCCGACACATGGTTGGCACAGGCCGGTCACATGGTTGATGCCGAGACCGGCTCGGTCATTCCGCCGATGCACACGGCCGCAACCTTTGCGCGCGATGCCGATTATGAAACGCGCGCGGGGTATATGTATTCGCGTTACGGCAACCCAACGACGCATCAAGCAGAGGCAATCATCGCCCGTCTGGAAGGCGCGGAAGACACGCTTCTTTTTAATTCCGGGCTTTCTGCGGTAGCCGCAATCCTCGAAAGTTTGCCGGCCGGCGCCAAAGTGGTCGCACCCCGTGTGATGTATTTTGGCGTTCTTGTGTGGATGCAACGCCTGGTCGACAAAGGGCTGATCTCTTTGTCACTTTATACACCCGGGGACACACAATCTCTGGAGGCTGTCGCCTCGGAACAGGCCGACTTGATTTGGGTAGAAACACCGGCAAATCCGGACTGGAGCATCACAAGTATTTCCCACGCTGCAGGCGTCTCCCGCGCAGTTGGCGCAAAACTGGTGGTCGACGGCACCTGCGCGCCGCCGGTCACAACAAGGTCGCTGGATTATGGCGCTGACTATGCATTCCACTCGGCGACCAAATACCTCAACGGCCATTCCGACGTCACAGGCGGCGTCCTTTCCGTGTCTGAAGAAACCAAGGCTTGGCAGGACATCAAAGAGATCAGAAAGCTCCAGGGTACGATCCTGCCCGGGTTCGAAAGCTGGCTGCTCATTCGCGGGCTCCGAACTTTGGGCGTGCGCTGGGACAAAGCTTGCGAAAACGCGATCACTATCGCGAAACATTTTGAAGGCCATCCAAGGCTAGAGGCTGTGATCTATCCAGGCCTTGCCTCTCACTCTGGTCACGAAACCGCCGCAGCGCAAATGACCCGGGGGTTCGGCGGCATGATGTCCCTTTTGGTCAAAGGTGGCTTTGATGCGGGAAAACAGGTCGCGTCCTCCACATCCGTCTTTTTGCCCGCCACCTCTTTGGGGGGTGTTGAAAGCCTGATTGAGCACCGCAAAACAGTGGAAGGCGATGCAACCGACGTCGCGGCCAACCTTGTGCGGTTATCAGTTGGCATCGAAGACGCCGATGACCTGATCGCCGATTTAGAAAAGGCAATCGCAAAAGTGTAGGCCGCAAACGTGTTCTAAACCAACACGTCAGTCGTCGCGCCCGTCCCTTTCACCGGTCACTGGATCAGGAACTGTGTTGGGAATTGAATCTCCTCCCTGCACAAGGTCCTGCCACATAAGGTCTGCTGCTTCGCACCCTCCTAAACCAAGGATGGCTGCAACAGCGGCACTCTTCATAATTGTCGATCTCATAGCTTTCCCCAATAACTATGAAATTCAAACTATCGAACTTTATCCCTCTTTCATAGATACGCGGACATCGTTTGCTCTAAAATTTGCGCACTGATGAACCTCTGTACCGTTCCGGTGTCCGCAGAGGTCGCTTTGGCAAACCCCGTCAGACGGTTTCACTTCCGTGCTTCTGACGAATTTTCCATTTTCACGAGCTAATATTCATTGAAACTTAAGGATATATTTATATACTTTAGTATATGTTATCGAAATGGAGTTTCAGAATGCGACTTCCTTTAAACATTGTCATCGGTGCCGCGGTTTTGGTGGCACAATCCCTTCTCAGCATCTTTTTCCTGTCGATCGAGTTCACCGGCGGCCCCTATTACAACGCGCTGGGTCAGTTCTTCCTTGTTGGCGGGGTCTATGACGGACCGTTTGTTCTACTTACGTCCATCGGTTTGGTGTTCGCGGCCCTCTCGATTTACTACGTCGTCCGTGGGGAGGAGCTGGGCCGATCCCTTTTCCTTCTTTGGACAAGCTTTGTCCTTGTTGCCGGAGTGGTCGTCGCGCAGGACCCACTCTTGGTTCTCGCCGACACAACCATGCGGATCATGGTTCTGTTCCTGTGGTTCACGCCAGAGGCATCGCGCTATTTCTTTGAAAAAGGTGCCGCATACGGGGCTGTCGCCTAAACCGGCTGCGCCGTTTCCACCACCCGAGCAAAGAAACTCGCTCCACTGACGCTGACATCGTCATCAAAGTCGTAGGACGTGTTATGAAGCATGGCCGTGTCGCCATTGCCGACAAATAGGTACGCTCCGGGACGCTGGTTCAGCATAAAGGAAAAATCTTCCGCGCCCATCGAGGGCACAGCGTCGGTACTCACCCGGTCCTCGCCCGCAATCTCCGCCGCGACTTTCGCCGCAAAAAACGTGCTGTTCGGATCGTTCACCGTTGCGGGGTAACCATCCCACAATTTATGCTCGGCGGTCACGCCATAGGCCGCGGCCGTCCCATTCACAATTTCGGCAATGCGCCCGATCACCATATCACGCGTCTCTAACTTGAACGTCCGAAGCGTCGCTTGAAGGCTCGCCGTATCTGGGATGACGTTGTGAACGGTCCCGCTGTGAATTTGTGTCACTGACAGAACAACCTGATCCATGGGATCGATATTTCTGCTCACTATACTTTGAAGGCTTTGGGCCATTGCGGCAGCGCAAATTACAGGATCGACGCCCTCATGGGGATAGGCCGCATGCGCGCCTTTTCCGGTGATTTTGATGTCGAGCGTGTCAACGGCGGCCATAATCGGACCGGGCGTTGTTCGAAACTCGCCCACTGGCAGACCCGGCAAGTTATGCAAAGCATAAACCTGCGAGATATCATGGCGGTCTAAAACACCGTCTTGCACCATGACGTTGGCACCGCCCCCGCCTTCTTCTGCGGGTTGGAATATCAGCGCGACGCGGCCCGAAAAATTACGTGTTTCGGCAAGATATTTCGCCGCGCCCAGCAGCATGGTCGTGTGTCCATCATGCCCGCAGGCATGCATTTTGCCCTCTACCGTCGAGGCATGGGGAAGACCCGTGACTTCGGTCATGGGCAGCGCGTCCATATCTGCGCGCAGACCAATCGTCGGACCGTCGCCCCTCCCTTCAATCACGGCCACAACACCACTCGTGGCGATCCCCGTTTCGATCTGCGTAATGCCAAACTCCCGCAAACGCTCGACCACATAGGCGGCCGTCCCGTGACAATCGAACATCAGCTCTGGATGAGCATGCAAATGCCGCCGCCATCCCTTCATCTCTTCATGGAAATCCCCGATGCGGTTGACGATTGGCATATCACTGTCTCCTTTGATCAGTCATACTAACCCCGTCGCGCAAAGAGGGAAGAGCATGTCGAACGATTTGATCAATAACCTGCAGGGCGGGATGCCGCGTTTGTTGGAGATTATGCGGCGACTGCGCGACCCCCAGTCCGGGTGCCCTTGGGATATCGAACAGACCTACGAGACGATCGCACCTTACACGATTGAAGAGGCTTACGAGGTGGAGGACGCCATAAATCGTGCCGACTTTGGCGATCTCAAATCAGAGCTTGGGGATCTCTTGCTGCAAGTCGTCTATTTTGCGCAGATGGGGTCTGAAGATGGCCATTTCGATTTCGACGCAATCGCAAACGGCATTTCGAACAAGATGGTTGCACGCCATCCCCATGTGTTCGGCGACGCCTCACGCGACAAAACGGCCGAGGATCAGACCCGCGACTGGGAAACCATCAAGGCAGCAGAACGCGCAGCCAAAGGGCCCAAGCGTGTTTTGGATGACGTGGCTTTGAACCTGCCCGCGCTGACGCGCGCCGTAAAGTTGCAGAAGCGTGCAGCACGCGTCGGCTTTGATTGGCCAAGCACCGACGAGGTACTTCAAAAACTCATTGAAGAGGCTCAGGAACTCACAGAGCCTGGACTGACCCAAGACCGAAAAGCCGAGGAATTCGGCGATCTGCTGTTTGTCGTGGCCAACCTTGGTCGCCACCTCAGAATTGACCCTGAACAGGCGCTGCGCGCAACCAACCGCAAATTCACCGAGCGGTTTGAATATATCGAAGATCGTTTGGGTGAGGACAATCGCGGCCCCGCCGACAGCACACTAGAAGAGATGGACGCGCTCTGGGACGCGGCAAAACAGGCAAAAAAAGGTTAACACCCCTTTACACGACAAAAATACTCAGGTTTAAAGTTTTCACGGCCTGTCCTTCTTCTCTTCAACCACAGGTCTTCACTAGGCCGGGTCGATTGACCCGGTCTTTTTCTGTGTTAGCTGAGTTGGTAACGACGAGGTGCCCTATGCAAACTGTTTTCCTGTCCGGCGAAATTCATACCAACTGGCGTGACGCCATCATCGAAGGGTGCAAGGGCCTCGATTATCGCTTCTCCTCAGCGGTTCTGGATCATGGGGCATCTGACGATTGTGGGCCAACCATCTTGGGTGCCGAAGAGAACAGGTTTTGGCACGATCGGAAATCAGCATCAATGAACGCCATCCGGATCGGCAACGGCATCAAAACTGCGGACCTCGTAGTTGTCTGCTTCGGTGAAAAATACAAACAGTGGAATGCTGCCTTTGATGCGGGTTTTGCAGCCGCTCTGGGCAAACCCCTCATCATCATTCATCAGGATGAACACGCCCATGCGCTCAAGGAAATCGATGCCGCCGCGCATGTTGTTTGCAAATCCCCTGAACAAGTGGTGCAGACGCTTCGGTACTTGCAAACCTCCGAATTGCCGTAACACTTTTCGCGGTCCGTAAATCCGCTTTTCCCTCGGACACCCCTTCGATAGGACTAGGGCTGGAGGGTCCATGACCAAAAGCATCATAGAACGCTGCGAAGCACAGAACCTGCGCATGACAGAACAGCGCAGGATCATTGCCCGCGTTTTAGAAGACAGTGATGACCACCCCGACGTGGAAGAGCTTTATGCCCGCGCATCTGCTATCGATGCCAATATCTCCATCGCGACCGTCTACCGGACGGTGAAACTGTTCGAAGAGGCCGGTATTCTGGACCGGCTCGAATTTGGGGATGGCCGCGCGCGCTACGAAGACGCCGAACGCGAGCATCATGACCATTTGATCGATCTCCATTCCGGCGAAGTAATCGAATTCGTGGACCCCGAGATTGAAGCCCTTCAGGAAAAGATCGCGGCAAAACTGGGGTATCGCTTGCGGGGGCACCGCCTTGAACTCTACGGGGTTCCGGCCAAGAAAGACCCTGAATGAGTGACACAACAAAAGGCATCTGGCTGATCATCCTGTCGATGTTTCTGCTCAATGCATCAGATGCCTTTATCAAGGTCAGCGCGGGTCAAATTACCTTTGGACATTTCATGGTCTCGATGGGGTTAATCGGCATTGTAGTCACCGGCGGATATACCTTGTTGGCAGGTCGCCCCATCTTCCGATCGGATTTTCTTCAACCCGCCCTTCTGGCCCGTGTGGCTTTCGATGTGGTAGGCGCGTGCCTTTTGTTCATCGCGCTTGCCAAAGTGGACCTCAGCCTTGTCGCAGTCGTGACCCAGGCCTCTCCAATACTCATCGCGGTTTTCGCGGCAATTCTGTTGCGCGAAACCGTCGGATGGCAAAGATGGGCCTCTATTTTGGCGGGCTTCATCGGCGTGCTTTTTATTGTCGATCCGCTTAATGCTGATTTTGATCCCAACGTGTTCTACGCGATTGGCGCTTTGATCGGTCTGACCGGACGGGATTTTGCAACACGTTTTGTGTCCCAATCCGTCAATGCCGTGGAAATGTCCTATGTCGGGTTTTTGGGTGTTTTACCGGTCGGCCTTGTGATTTGTCTCATCGACGGGACACCTTTCGCCCCGGATGCACTCCACTGGGTTTACTTGCTGGCCGCCATTTTTATCGGCATCGGCGGATTGATCGCCATCGCTGCGGCCATGCGGTTCGGTGACCTTTCGGCGACGGCCCCTTTCCGCTACTCCCGCGTCATCTTTGCCGTCATTGTCGGATATTTTGCCTTCGGGGAATGGCCGACGCAGACCATGTGGATCGGGATCGCCCTTGTTATCGGGTCTGGCGTTTTCCTGTTATCGCGAAAGCGCGCATTGAGACAAACAGGAACAGCCTAGATGAGCGACACCACCAAAGGCATATGGTTGATGGTGCTGGCCATGTTTCTGTTCAACAAGGCCGACGCCTTCATCAAGCTCGTCTCGGTGCAGGTCTCTTTTGGTCAGATTATGGCAAGCATGGGCCTTTTGGGAGCGATCTTGACGCTGACTTACACTTGGTCCCAAGGGCGCATTCCCTTGCGCCGCGAGATGTTGCACCCCGCATTGATGTGGCGCGTCGCCGGAGAGGTTTTTGGCAGTTGCGCCATTTTCATCGCTCTGGCCAGATCAGACCTCAGCCTTGTTTCGGCCATCGTCCAGGCCTCGCCCATTTTGATCGCAGTGGCCGCTGCGGTTCTTTTAAAAGAAGCTGTTGGCTGGCGGCGCTGGACATCCATCATCGTGGGGTTCGTCGGCGTCCTTTTGATTGTGAACCCTTTTGGGGCCGACTTTGATCCAAACTCCATCTTTGCGGTGATCGCGCTCATCGGTCTTACCATTCGCGATTTCTCGGCGCGGTTCGTACCGCGCACCATCACGTCCGTGGAAATGACGTCCGTGGGTGCCATCGGCCTCTTTTTGGGTGGGCTTGTGGTTATGGCGCTTGAGGGGCGCGCTGTTGTTCCAGACCTCAAGCATGGTGCGTTTTTGGTCAGCGGCATTGTTCTGGCCATGGGTGGGGCCATCGCAATCGGCGCAGGTATGCGGATGGGTGACGTCTCGGCGGTGGCGCCATTTCGCTACTCCCGCATGATCTTCGCCGTCAGCCTTGGCTTCATCGCCTTTGGCGAACGACCCACCCCGCTGATGTGGCTGGGGATCGCACTTGTAATGGGCTCGGGCCTCTTTTTGTTGTTACGACAACGGGCTCTTCACCAAGCTGGCGCAAAGGTCTAAAGGCCCCCCAAGCGTTAGGGAGAGTGATGATGACCTCAATTATAGACATCCATGCCAGAGAAATTCTCGATAGCCGCGGCAACCCTACGGTCGAGGTGGATGTCACGCTCGAGGATGGATCACTCGGTCGTGCCGCCGTCCCTTCGGGTGCGTCGACCGGCGCGCATGAGGCTGTCGAACTTCGTGATGGCGATGCAACCCGCTTCCATGGAAAAGGCGTGCTTGCGGCGGTGGATGCCGTAAACGGCGAGATCGCCTCGGCCCTGATTGAGGCCGATGCCACTCTACAAACTGAAATAGACGCGCTCATGTGCGAGCTGGATGGCACACCCAACAAAGCGCGCCTCGGGGCAAATGCCATCCTTGGCGTCTCACTCGCAACCGCCAAAGCCGCCGCCGAGTCCACAGGTCAGCCCTTGTTCCGATATGTGGGTGGCACCTCTGCCCGCATTCTGCCCGTGCCCATGATGAACATCATCAACGGCGGCGAGCACGCCGATAACCCGATCGACATTCAAGAATTCATGATCATGCCCGTCTCGGCCTCCACCATGGCCGATGCAATCCGAATGGGCTCCGAAGTGTTCCAAGTGCTCAAGAAAGAACTCGTCGCAGCGGGCCACAACACAGGCGTTGGTGACGAAGGTGGCTTTGCGCCAAACCTCAATTCTACGCGCGATGCCCTCGACTTCATTATGCAGGCGATTGAAACAACCGGGTTTGTCCCGGGTGAAGATGTGTATCTGGCCCTTGATTGTGCCGCGAGCGAGTATTTCGCCGATGGCAAATATAACATGACCGGCGAAGGCACTGTTTTATCCTCGGACGAGCACGCAGCCTACCTTCAGTCCTTGGTCAATGATTATCCCATCATCTCCATCGAAGATGGCATGCACGAGGATGATTGGGATGGATGGAAGCAGCTTACCGATATGATCGGCGACCGCTGTCAGCTGGTTGGCGACGATCTTTTCGTGACAAACTCGGCCCGGTTGGAGGAAGGCATCTCCAAAGGATGCGCAAACTCCATGCTGGTCAAAGTGAACCAGATTGGAACGCTGTCTGAGACCACTGCCGCCGTCAGCGTGGCACATCGCAACAGCTATACTTGTGTAATGTCTCACCGCTCGGGCGAGACGGAAGATAACACAATCGCGGACCTGGCCGTGGCCACAAACTGTGGACAAATCAAAACGGGTTCCCTTGCGCGCTCGGACCGGTTGGCCAAATACAATCAGCTGATCCGCATCGAAGAGGCGCTCGGCATGGCGGCGCTCTACGCAGGTCATAGCGTTGTTAAATGACCGACGCTTCAGAACATCCGCAGATCTATTTGATTACCCCACCGGGGCATAAGCTCGGCAGCTTATCTGATACGTTGTCGGGGCTTCTGGACAGCGTGGAAATCGCCTGCATTCGCCTCAACACCGGCGGAGTGGATGCCGAGGATATCGCAAGATCGGCCGACTTGGTTCGCGAGATTGCCCATGCCCGCGATGTCCCTATCGTCCTGGATGGGCACCCGGGATTGGTGGAAAACCTTGGCTTGGATGGCGTGCATTTGAGCGAAGGGGCCAAAGCCCTGCGCGAGGCACGCAAATCCCTTGGGGCCGAACGGATTGTCGGCGCACATGCCGGCATATCGCGCCATGACGGCATGACCGCAGGCGAAATCGGCGTCGACTATGTGGCGTTCGGACCAGTCGGCGACACCGGCCTTGGTGATACAGAATTTGCCGCGATGGACCTTTTCGAATGGTGGACCCTTATGATCGAACTACCCGTGATCGCCGAGGGCGGCTTGACGTTGGAGGCGACCGAAACCCTGTCCCCTTACGTGGATTTCGTCGCACTTGGCGCAGAGGTTTGGCGCAGCGACGACCCCGTGGCGACACTGAAATCATTCGCAGAACGTTTGGCAATCTGATCCGGCGCAAGCGCGCGCAGCGCGGTCTCTGCACTTTGCGCAAGCTCTTTACGCGTTTCGAATTCTGCCACAGAAAGCGGCGCGCCGATTGAAACATCCACAGCACCGCCCGGCTTTAGGGCCAGCACATGCAGCATATGTTTTCCGAAATCTGTCCCAGAATAAAACCCGTAGTACCGTTCGTCCAATTCCGCGACGGGCTGGTACTTTAGGAACACCGGCGTCAGGGCAAGGTCACGGGTGGAACCGCCTCCTAGGAACACCTCAAACAATGTGCTTCGAAAGGTCAGGATGCGCTGACCATCTGTACTTGTTCCCTCTGGGAAGAAAATAAGCCTCTCTCTTTTCCCTAGTTTGGCCTTCAGAAAGTCCACATGCGATGCGGCCTGCGTGCGAACGCGATCGATGAAAATCGTTCCAACCAGCTTCCCAAGAACGCCAATACCCGGCCATTTGGAAACTTCCGCCTTCGCCACGAACTGTCCGGGTACCGCGGCGTAGAGCACAAAGATATCCAACCATGATGTATGGTTCGCAACAACCGCTCCGGGCTGCCCAGTGTCTTGCCCGTCCACGCGGAGTTTCAAGCCAATGACTGCCAGCATCAAACGGCTTCCGATCTGAGCGACCCGCGACTGCCAGCCCGTCCAACCCAGAACACGGCACATCACCATCAACGGCACAAACAGCACCACAAGGACAAGCGCACCGACCATCCTGTTGAAGACTCGAAACGCACCTATCGTCCCAATCTTTTGTAAGGTGGGCTTGGGTCCGATCCAGCGCATTACACGCTCGTTATCAAAAGCTTAACCGTCACAGGCACATACTCGCAGCACAGCTAATCAACCATCCGCAACTCGACCGAGTTCTCAAGAAAGACGATTTTGCCCATATTCTCAAAGTTTACCGTGATTTTTCCGTCAATATTGGACTGTACCTGGCCGATACCCCATTCCGGCTTTCTTGGATGCTCTACAAGCTGTCCCGGTACTAGAAACTCATTCACGTAATATATTGTCCATGTCAGATCTAACTTCTGCCCTGTGTTCTCGGATTTTTCACGATCTCGCAAGCCCGCTTGGTGCTATCGCTTCCGGTATCGAATTGATTGAATTGAATGGCACTCTAACGCCAGAGCACGCTCTTATAGCTGAAAGTGGCGGCGCTGCACTTGCGCGGTTGCGCTTCTTCCGTTGGGCTTTCGGTCAGATGACGACGGGGACTATGCATGCCCAGGAAGTGCAGGATGTTTTTGCAAGTGTTACCCCCCGGATAAAGGTGGCCGATTTACCAGACACCCTGATCGAACGGGATGTAAAACTGCTATCGCTTTGTCTTGGGGCCTGCGTCGACACCAAGCTCGGCTCGGCCACAATCTATGTCGATCACGTCAGCGGCGGCTTGCTCGCAAGCCTCCCGGCCGAGGTAAACTTATCGGCTCATGATCAACGTCTGGTTTTTCTTGTGGCACTTAACATGATGGCCGCAAACGGTATCATCCTTGCAAAGTCACGGCTGAACGCTCTGACTATTCAATACGCTCCAGAGAGTTTTTGAACCGCCGCATATTCGCCCGATACACTTCCGCCGATTTCATCAACATCGCCTGCGCGGTCTCATCCAACTCGCGCGCGACTTTGCCCGGCATTCCCAGCACCAGACTGCCGTCTGGGATCTCCTTGCCTTCAGCCACAAGCGCGCCTGCACCGATCAAGCAATTCTTACCGATCTTCGCACCATTGAGAATAATCGCTCCCATGCCGATCAAGCTGCAATCCCCGATGGTGCAGCCATGAATAATGGCCCGGTGACCAATCGTGCAGTTCTTGCCAATGCTCAACGGATAGCCTGGATCGGTATGGAGCATAGAATGCTCTTGCACGTTCGATCCTTCACCGATGATGATCGGCTCGTTGTCGCCGCGCGCCACCGCGCCAAACCATACTGATGCCCCATCAAGCAACGTGACATCGCCCATCAACTCGGCACTTGGTGCGACCCAAAAGTCCCCGCTCTCCGGCAGCGATGGTGCTTTTCCCTCTAGCGCATAAACTGTCATACCTGTTCCTCCCCGAACCCACGCACCCGATCGGTCAAACCCGTTTGGCGTGTACGTTTCAAACGCTCTGCTTTGACAATACACTGCAAATCGGCGGTGGTGTGATCAAGGTCGTCATTCACCAAAACGTAATCGTAGGCGTCCCAGTGACTGATTTCCGAAAGGGCAAGCGCCATGCGGCGCTCGACGACGTCGGCGCTGTCCTGACCGCGAGACTCCAGCCGATCGCGCAAAACCGCAAGGCTTGGTGGCAGAATAAAGATACTCACCACCCGGTCTTTCAGGACCGAGTTTCTGATCTGTTGCCCTCCTTGCCAATCTACGTCGAAAATAACATCGCGCCCAATACCTGATGCCTCTTCGACAGGCCCTAAAGGGGATCCATAGAGCTCGCCAAACACTTCGGCATGCTCAAGCATCTGCCCCTGGTCGACCATGTCCTCAAACTCGGCACGCGTTTTGAAAAAGTAATGCACGCCCTCTTCTTCTGCGGGGCGGGCTGCGCGCGTGGTGGCCGAAATGGAAAACATCATGCTTGGATCCCACGCGATCAGCTGATGCGCCAAAGTCGTTTTGCCCGCACCGCTGGGTGAGGACAGGATAATCAAAAGCCCGTGGCGATCCGTCTGCGACATGGTCCGCTTCTGACGCTCTCGGCACCACTGCGCAACGTCATTTCTGAAGTCAGACTTGCGTTAACCAAATTTTAATAATGTTTAAGCGATTTACCCGTAGAGGTGTTAACACTTCGGTAACGATTTCACACGGCGTTAGAACATGCGGCTCGCAACAAACCAAAATCCGTTCCAACTTTCGGAACCGTTGAATATCATTCATCGGGCATGGCGGCTTGCAGTCGGCGCGACCCCTATACCCCAGAGGCATCGTCTGGATCCGCGCGACCTTAAACAGCATGTCGAGCGCACGTTCATCCTTGAACAAAAATCGACAGACGACTTTCGCATCCGCCTCGCTGGCCAGGCTGTTTGTAACCAGATCGGCATGGAAATTCGTGGGATGCCCGCGGTGTCGATGTTCGCACTAGACGACCGCCAGGCGCTTACAAC
>JBCBON010000056.1:0-15424 GCA_039821195.1 Pseudomonadota bacterium | reverse complement strand
CTCTATCCGCATTTTGGCCCGCGTGCCCCGCACCGATGCCTTCGTCATCATTTTGGTCACCGTTGTAACTGTGATGACAGACCTCGCGATTGCCGTCATCGTAGGCGTCATCGTCTCAGCCTTGGCCTATGCCTGGAACAACGCCACGCGGATCTTTGCCAAGACGTATGAAACGCCAGAGGGCGCGCGCGTCTATCAAATCCAAGGGCCGCTCTTTTTCGGCTCTTCCGATGGGTTTGTCGAACTGTTCAACCCCGAGGAAGACCCAGGCATGGTAATCATCGATTTCGCCGAGAGTCGCGTTGTCGACCAATCCGCTCTACAAGCCATAGAAGCTGTCGCGGCCAAGTACGAAGGGGCAGGCAAGCAGGTGCAACTGCGTCACCTCAGCCGCGACTGCCATTCATTGCTGAACAAAGCCGGGCATCTGGTCGTCGACAGTGACGACGATCCCGATTACGGTCTGGCGGTGGACTACGGTGTGCGCACGGGCATTCTAGCGGGCGGTCATTAAGCGTCATTGCTGAGATTTGGCCGCCAATTGTTTCTGTAGCTCCAGATGATAATTAACTGGCCGCCCTAAAGTGCGGTTTGAAATTAAGGGCTGGGGTTCGAAGGGTTGCTTTGCGGGACGAAGTTGCCTTTCAGATTGGCGACAGCTGAGCCGTTTGTGATAGAGTAGTGGCAACAAAACCCAAGAGAACCATCAAGCTATGATAGAACCCGGAAAGAACATTGCGATCAAAGTTCCCCTGCACAAGTGGGATGAAACAGTGGCGTTCTACCGCGACCGCGTGGGTCTTGAGGTCGCAAAAGAGCTTTCGAACAGCACAGGGTTTGTTTTTGGAAACATGACCTTATGGATCGACAAAGTCGAGAAGCAGAGCCAGGTCGATGTATGGCTGGAGCTTTTCTCGGTTGATCCGGATCGCGCTCTTGAGACTCTTGGCAGCCCGAAGAGAGACGAACTTGAACCGCTAGACGACGTAAACGGTCATTGGACATCTGATCCTGCGGGCGTAGTTTTATTGGTTCGGAACGAGTAGTTCGAACCCGGTAGGTCTGGGCTCAAAGCCGCCCTTCCATAGCGTGCAGCAGTCCTTTTCCTGTGCCTGAAAGCCAGAGTTTGAAGGTATAATCATTAGCTACGCTTCAAAGAGCACCACCCAACGCAATCGCCTCTTCTTACTTCGCAAAATACTTGAAGAACAAAGTAGGAACAATATACTCCTTTTATGAATGTCCCGACCCTCACTCGTCGCCAGTACACACCGCCCAAAGGCCAGGATTTTGTCGCCGATATGACGCTGGTTCCTGGACGCGCGCATGAATTTTGCGGGCCAGCGCGGCGCACTCTTGCCCTAATGCTTGCGGCCCGGATGGAGGGGCCGGTATTTTGGATCCGCACCCGATGGGATGGCGATCGCCTGCATGGGCCCGGGGTTGTGCCGTTCATGGACCCTGCAAGACTGACCTTTGTCGAACCTGAACGCCGGGAAGATTTGCTATGGTGCACCGAAGAGGTGCTGCGCACAGGTGCCATCGGCTTGGTTGTGACCGAACTGCCAGAGCCGCCGCCGCTCACGCCTGTGCGCCGTTTGCATCTCGCCGCCGAAGCGGGAGGTGCCGGATCAAAGGCCCCAATCGCCGTTTTGCTGACCCCTGAAAATGGCGGCGCGCAAGGGGCTGAAAGCCGCTGGCATCTGGCGCCTGCCCACGGCCCAGAAGAGACGCGCTGGCGCTTGGGTCGGCGACGGGCCCGTATGGCCCCGCAGGCCGAATTTGACATCACTTGGACCTGCAAACGCGCACAACTTGCGAAGGAGGCGCGGTCCGCTTAAGCGCGCTGGATGAGCCTTGAATTCCGCTTCATAACCGATCCCGACGATCCCGCCTGCGCCCAGATCGCAGCACTTTGGACCCATTACATCGACACAAGCGTTGTCACCTTCAATCCCATCCCCAAAACCGCAGCCGAGATCGCTCAAAGCGTTAAAAGCAAAACGAAAAGCGCAGAACCGATGATTGCGGCCTTCGATCAGGAACAGTTTTTGGGCTTTGCAACCTATGGACCGTTTCGAAACGGCGAAGGGTACAAATATAGCAAAGAACACACCATCATGCTGTCAGAGGCAAGCAAAGGTCTGGGTCTGGGCCGTAGCCTGATGGACGCGCTAGAGGGGCACGCCAAGGCCAATAACATCCAATCCCTTTGGGCCGGCATCACCGGCGCGAACAGGGCCGCCATCGCCTTTCACACCCGCATGGGGTTTGAACATGTCGCATCAATCCCCGAAATCGGATGGAAGTTCGATCAATGGCATGACCTTGTTTTGATGCGCAAGCGGCTGCGCTAAAGGGTCCAAACCTCTTCCCCGTCAGGCCCAAGAACATAGACACAACCCTGTTCCTGGGGCAGGTGGATCGTTTCGTCATGGGACAAGCCCAGAAAGGTCCCCCGCAGGTATTTTGAGAAAACGCCATGGGTCACAAGGATCGACGACATCTGGAGTGCATCTAGTACCGAGCGCGCACGTGCATAGGCCTCAGTATGGCTTTCGCCGCCATAGGCCTCTGCCGTCCAGCCCTTCACGTAAGGATCGAAATCGGGATACGCGCTCACGATCTCTTCCTTTGTCATGCCATCAAATTCACCCATGGTAATTTCGCGTAGATTTGGTTCCAGGGTTAGCTCTCTTTTCAGATGCGCTGTTGCAATCAAAGCCGTGTCGCGCGCGCGTCCCAAAGGGCTGGAAAAAACGGGCAGATCAAGACCGCGTGAACGCAAAATCTCACCTTGTTGGAAGGCCTGAAAACGCCCCAAAGGAGTTAAGGGCGAATTCAAATGCCCTTGGTACCTCGCCTCTGCGTTCCACTCTGTCTGACCATGACGGAGGATGAAAAGCTGCATGACTACCACATCGATTTGGCTGCGCGCGCTGGCCAATCCGCGTCATATTGTGCACCATCGAACCGACCATCACTCATCTCGCGCAGAATATCGCCGGGCGTGGGCAATGTGGGTTTGGCGTGGTCGCCCCACAGACCACTACGGATCAGGGCTCGGGCGCATTGCGTATAAATCTCGCCAATTTCAATCACGATGACAGTCTTGGGCGATGCGCCATTCCGTTCAAACCGCGACCTTAACCCTTCATCCGCCGTCAGCCGCGCGCCACCATTCACGCGCACAACCGTGTTTGACCCCGGCACCATAAACATCAAAGAGACGCGCCCATCGCGCACGATATTGCGCAAACTATCCAGCCGATTGTTGCCCCGCCAATCGGGCATGGCCACATGACGATCATCAAGGATCGAAACAACGGGGCCATCTTCGCCCCTCGGCGAGGCATCCGTACCTTCCGGCCCCACGGTCGATAGAACGGTAAAACGCGACGCCTCGATCCATGTACGATAAAGCGGTGTCAGATGGTCTGCCACTTTGAGGGTCGATGCCTCGCTGATGCCTGCGTCATAAATCGCTTCAAGCGCCGCGGTCGTCTCGATCCATTCCATCTGATCCTCCGTCACCTCTGCCCCTCGGCCATTGCACCAGAGCCTCGAATTTGCAACCTGCAGCCATGTCGATTTGGAGCCGCATTGCCACAGCTTTTTCCGATCTCGCCCAAGGCGAAGGTCTGTCAAAGGCGTTTGAGGACCTGTGGAGCGATCCAGAAGACACGCTTCAATTCACAATCGCCGTGATCGGCCTCTCGGCAAAGGTCGCCAAAGCCGATGGAGAGGTCACGAGGGACGAGGTGCGCGCCTTTCGCGAAGTTTTTCACATAGCGGAAAGGGACGAGGCGCATGCCGCACGGGTGTATAATCTGGCGCGCAAAGACGTCACCGGGTTCGAGGCTTATGCACGCTCGATTGCAAAGCTCTTTCGGAACAAGCCGGATGTGAAAGAGAACCTGCTTGAAGGTCTGTTTCACATTGCGATTGCCGACGGACGCTATCACCCAGCCGAAGACGATTACATCCAGACAGTTGCACAGATCTTTGAGATCCCGGACGCGAAATTTCGGTCTATCCGGTCGCGCTGCGTGCCCGACGCCCCCAAAGACAGCTACGACATCCTTGGCGTCACGCCAGACATGCATCTCGATGAGATCCGACAAGTTTGGCGTACGGCAGTGCGAAACACCCATCCCGACCAATTGATGGCGCAGGGCCTTCCGGAAGAGGCGATCAATCTTGCCACAAAAAAAATGATGGGGATCAACAAGGCCTGGGAAGACATCTATGAGCATCACGAGAACCGCTGATGCGCTTCGCAACCTATAACGTCGAATGGTTTGCCGTACTCTTTGACGATCACGATGAGATGATTTTCGACCATAGCTGGTCGGGCCGCAACGACGTCACCAAACAACAACAGCTCGAGGCGCTGGGACAGGTTTTCCGCTCTGTCGATGCAGACGCGTTTATGATTATCGAAGCGCCGAACACGGGCCGCAAACAAAACACGATCCATGCGCTCGAAAACTTCGCGAAGCATTTTGAGCTTCGCCAAACTGCGGCCGTGATGGGCTTTGTAAATCCAACGCATCAGGAAATCGCGTTGCTGTACGACCCGACAAAAATGACCGCGCGTCACATGCCCCGTGGCGCAGAGACTGGGCCAGAAGGTGGAACCAAAAACGTGCGGTTCGATGGTGCGTTTCTACTGGACCTCGACATAGATGCGGAACCCGATCCGATCGTTTTTTCGAAACCGCCCTTGGAAGTGCTGTTGGAAATCAAAGATGGCCCAGCGCTTCATCTGATCGGCGTTCATGCGAAATCCAAAGTGCCCCATGGGGCGAAAACTCCGGCTGATGAAATCCGCATTGCCATTGAAAACCGCAAAAAACAACTCGCCCAATGCATCTGGATCCGCCAACGCGTGGACGAACATCTGGACGAAGGAAACGCTCTCATTGTTCTGGGCGATTTCAACGACGGCCCCGGTTTGGACACTTACGAGCAACTTTTCGGTCAATCGGGTGTCGAGATTGTCTTGGGCCATCGCCAGTCCCCCGCACGACAGCTGTATGATCCCAATGCTGCCGTTGCCCTCTCACCTCGGAATTTCGTGATGCCGACCACCGCACGCTTCTACAAGCACGATACTAAAACCTATCTCAACGCCTTGCTCGATTACGTCATGGTGTCTCCTGACCTCGGCGCCAAAGGCAGCTGGCAGATCTGGCACCCGTTCGACAATCCAACATGCTTCAATGATGACGACCTTTGTCAGGCGCTTCTGACGGCATCCGATCACTTCCCTGTTTCCATTGATCTCAAACTGGGGTGAAAATTGTAGGGCCATCGCCTATATCGCTGTCATGAGACACGCATTTCTGACCATGGCACTTGCGTCCACCCTTTGGATGACACCGGCTCAGGCCAAAGACAGCTTGGGCTATTCGCTTCGTGATCTTTTCACCGAGATGGAGAAAATGGCCGAAGACGTTTTGCCCCTCATGCAAAGCTGGCTTGATCAACTGCGTCCCCAGTTAGAGGCGCTGGGTGAACAGGTTGAGGACTGGTCGCGATATGAAGCCCCTGAAGTACTGCCGAACGGGGATATCATCATTCGTAAGAAACTTGGCCCACCCGAAGACGGGCAAGTCGACCTCTAGGCGCAGGCACAAATCGCACTCAAATTGGAAGCTCTGTGGTTTCTTTGATCGCATCCATGACAAAACTCGCAGAGACGTCCGCCACGTCCACTTTGGCAATCAAGCGCTGATAAAAGCGATCATAATCGGCCACATCCCGGACCCGAACGCGCAACGCGTAATCCAGCTCGCCTGTGGTGCGATATGCCCCCTGCACCTCTGGCATGGCCCGTACCGCATCAACAAACCGTTTTGACCACGCCGCCGAGTGGTCATTCGTGCGGATGAGAACAATGGCTTGCAACGGCAAACCCACTTTGGCGGCATCCAGAACCGCAACGCGTTGCCCAATCACGCCCGCCTCTTCCAAAAGTTTTACGCGGCGCCAGCATGCATTCCGCGAGAGCGCGACGCTCTCGGACAATGCGTCCATGCTCACCGATGCATCTTTTTGCAACACACGCAGGATTCGATGGTCTATTTCATCAAGTTCAATCGTCATTATGGGACACTGTCCCGAATTTAACACTTACTGCAAGAAAAATAGGACGTAATCCCATCCGTCGTCTGTCATTTCAAACGAAACACAGGATGCATCATGGACAAATCAAGCAATCTCCCCGCCGAAGCCAAATTCTTTGAGCAATTCACATCGCACCCCGCCAGCGTCGGTGAGACATATTGGTCTCACATGGCCTTTGCGTTCCGCTTCTCAGCGCGGCTGATGGGGGCCGGGTTGGCGGCCTTGATCCACGGATTGATCCCTCCGCTTTTCTGCACCACTGGCAGCGACATGATCCGCAAAATGCACAAAGAGATCACAGAACGTCACGGATAAACGCCACGTGCATTGCCGTGGCCGTTGCAGCATCCTATCTGCCGAGGAACACTATCCCGGAGAGATTATGACCATCACCTACGACGCCCGCGAGTTTCAAGCATCTGACTTTGGCGATTTGCCCGTTTGGGACCTGACCGACCTTTATCCCGGCGAAGACAGCAAAGAACTCAAAACGGACCTCGATTGGTTGCGTGGAGAGGCGGCTGCGTTCGCCAAAGACTACGAAGGGAAGCTTGCTTCCGCCTCGGCAGGGGACATCCTGAACTGCATTCAACTAAACGAGGCGATGTCTGCGATCTCGGGCCGGATCATGAGCTTTGCCTATCTGCGCTATGCACAAAACACGACCGATACCGCGCGATCAAAATTCTTAGGCGACATGCAAGCTAAAATCACCGAGATCACAACACCGCTGGTGTTCTTCAGCCTCGAATTCAACCGCGTTGACGATGCGACTTATGAAGGCTGGATGACCGCAAACGAGGGGCTGGCCCGTTATCGCCCCGCGCTTGATCGCATGCGCGCTATGAAACCCTATCAATTGTCAGATGAGCTGGAGAAATTCCTTCACGACCAATCAGTGGTCGGCGCAACCGCGTGGAACCGACTGTTCGACGAAACGAATGCAGGTCTGACATTCACCATCGACGGCGAAGAGATGGGGATCGAGTCTGTTCTGAACCTTCAATCAGACACCGACCGGTCAAAGCGCGAGGCGTCTTCGAAAGAACTGGCGCGAGTTTTCAGCCAGAACATTAGCCTCTTTGCGCGGATCACCAACACGCTTGCGAAGGAAAAAGCGATCGAGGATGCGTGGCGCGGCCTGCCAACGCCGCAATCTGCGCGTCACATCGCAAACCATGTTGAACCCGAAGTTGTCCAAGCCCTGCGAGATGCGGTGGTGGATGCTTATCCACGGATTTCCCATCGTTACTATGCTTTGAAGGCCAAGTGGATGGGGTTGGACAAGCTGCAAACCTGGGATCGCAACGCGCCGCTACCGGGTGAAGACGATGCTACCGTTTCCTGGGAAGAGGCAAAATCGATTGTCCAAGAGGCCTATGCGGGTTTCTCCCCGAAAATGGCAGAGCTTTCAGAACCGTTCTTCACTAAAGGGTGGATTGATGCGGGTGTAAAACCGGGCAAAGCGCCCGGCGCTTTTGCGCACCCCACGGTGACGACCGTGCATCCTTATGTGATGCTCAATTACCTTGGAAAACAGCGCGATGTGATGACCCTCGCTCATGAACTTGGTCATGGCGTGCATCAGGTGCTCGCGGCCAGCCAAGGTGAGATGCTGTCGTCTACCCCTCTGACGCTTGCGGAAACGGCATCTGTCTTTGGAGAGATGCTAACCTTCCAAAAACTGCTGGATGAAACCACGGACCCAGCCGCAAAGAAGCGCCTGCTCGCCGGCAAGGTGGAGGATATGATTAACACTGTCGTGCGCCAGATCGCGTTCTACGATTTTGAGTGCAAACTTCATGCCGCCCGGGCCGATGGCGAACTGACCCCGGATCAGATCAACAACATTTGGATGAGTGTCCAAGGCGAGAGCTTGGGCCCCGTATTTGAATTCATGGACGGATACGAGACGTTCTGGACCTACATTCCGCATTTCATCCACTCACCTTTCTACGTCTACGCTTATGCCTTCGGTGACGGGCTGGTGAACGCGCTTTATGCCGTCTACCAAGAAGGCGATGCAGATTTCCAAGAGAAGTACTTTGAAATGCTGTCTGCCGGCGGATCCAAACACCACAAGGACCTTTTGGCCCCGTTTGGCCTCGATGCCTCAGATCCGAAATTTTGGGATAAGGGTCTATCGATGATCGAAGGCTTCATCGATCAACTCGAAGCGATGGAAAGCTAAAACCAAAGGTTACGGGGCGCGCATATCACCTCGCCCCGTACAGCCGGTTTTACCAAGAACTCTGGTGTGCGGCGGTCCCGCTAGAACAGGATCGCCATTTCCAGTGGCGTGACGGTTGGACGGAACTTGGAACGATCGACGCCAAAACGGTAGCTTAGTCCAAAGGCGGCGGCCGCATCTCCATCATCATCAACAAGCGCCGCAGCCGACAATCCGATTCCATTATCCAAAAAGAACGAGACGGTTGTCTGCCCAACCGTGTGACCATCGTAATAAGAAACAGCGAACTCTGTCTCGGCCCGATCCGTCGTCAGGAAATCTACGGCCGCGGTGCCGCCGAATTCATGCTCGCCATTTGCGTCGAACACCCCACCACTCAGGTAAAGCTCAATCCCCGGTGAGAGGATCGTATCGCTCGTGATCCCGTACTCGGTCACATCTGTTGCGAAGCGATCAAAAAAAGAGCGCGCGATGTAAAACGCAACTTCTGTGCGTGAGAGCCGCTCTGGACTGTAAGACAACTGCACCCGGTAGGCGGTGTCGTCCTGCGGAATATCGTCGAAAAATGCGTAATCGAGATGCGCCTCAACATGCCCATCCAGAAAGTTTCGACCGTAATATAACGACGCGATTGTTGCATCATCCGCCTGCGAATTCGCGGCCGCATCGCCATAATAAAACAGATCACCACCGCCATAGGCGCCAAACGGCTCTCGCTGTCCGTCTTGCGCAGACGCGACGCCACCTATCACGGAAAGTCCTGTCAAAACCGCTGTTGCGAGGCTTGTTTTTGTCATGTTCCCCAACTCGCTAAATTTAAGCCTAGGGATGTATGACGAATTGGGGGCTGACTGACAAGCAGCGCCCCCAAGTTCTGGCTTATTCGGCGACAAGCATGCCTTTGTCTTTTGCAAGCTCGCGCATTTTGGCCTGCAATTTCTCAAAGGCGCGCACCTCGATCTGGCGAATCCGCTCGCGGCTGACATTGTAAACTTTCGACAGATCTTCCAACGTCATGGGATCGTCCTTAAGTCGTCTTTGTGTCAGGATGTCCTGCTCCCGGTCATTCAGTGCCGACATGGCATCGGCCATCAGCTCCCGGCGCAGGGTCAATTCGTCATCTTCGGCATAGGCTTCGGCTTGATCGGCATCCTCATCCGTCAGCCAATCCTGCCATTCGATGCCCCCTTCTCCGTCATCACCAACATTCACGTTCAACGACGCATCCCCACCCGACAAACGGCGGTTCATCGAAATCACTTCGGCCTCTGTGACGTTCAGATCTTGCGCGATCTTCTTCACATTCTCTGGCCGCAACTCTCCCTCTTCCAAAGCGCCGATTTTGTTCTTGGCTTTGCGCAGATTGAAGAACAGCTTCTTTTGGGCTGACGTGGTGCCAAGCTTCACCAACGACCACGACCGCAAAATGAACTCTTGGATGGCGGCGCGGATCCACCACATCGCATAGGTCGAGAGCCGAAACCCCTTTTCAGGGTCGAAGCGTTTAACGGCCTGCATCAGACCCACATTCGCCTCTGAGATAACCTCGGCTTGGGGCAGGCCATACCCGCGATAGCCCATAGCGATCTTGGCGGCCAAACGCAGATGCGAGGTCACCAATTTATGTGCGGCCGTTGCGTCCTCACGCTCTACCCATGCTTTGGCCAGCATGTACTCTTCTTCCGCTTCCAACATCGGAAATTTGCGAATTTCCTGCATGTAGCGGTTTAGTCCTTGTTCCGGGGAAGGTGCCGGAAGATTTGTGTAACTCAATTCGGTCTCCGAAATCTTACTGTTGAACTAGGATATAGTGACATTTCACCGCTCGTCCAAATTCAGGCCGCATTTTGCAACGCTTCACACAAGGCCGTGAAATCCTTGGGCGGTTTTGTTTCAAAGCGCAGTGTTTCGCGGGTTTCTGGATGAACAAACCCCAGAACCGTCGCATGGAGCGCCTGCCGGGGGAACTCTTTGGCCGCCGGAAAATCTGCACTCACATTGCGGCGTGTTCCATAGGTTCGATCGCCAACCAGCCCATGACCCAAATAGGACAGATGCACTCTGATTTGATGGGTGCGCCCGGTTTGCAGGCGACATCGGATCAAAGCAAATTGGGGGCCAAACCGCTCTTCTAAGGTAAACCGCGTGATCGCGTGACGTCCACCATCTGGCAGGACTGCCATACGCTTGCGATCCGTCGGGTGGCGTCCAAACTGTGTTGCCACTCGGATCACACCGCCATCTTCGAAACCCACGCCACGCAGACCTGCAAGCCGGGCATCGGCCCGGTCAGGAACACCCTTAGTGACGGCCAAGTATTGGCGATCAATCGAATGATCGGCGAATTGTTTCGAGAGTTCCATATGCGCAAGCGGCGTTTTCGCCACGACGACAATCCCGCTTGTTTCTTTATCAATGCGATGAACGATCCCCGGTCGCCCTTCGGCACCCACATCCTTCAGCCCCGCACCGAGATGATGGATCAAGGCATTGACCAACGTCCCATCTGGCGCACCCGGTGCGGGATGCATCACCAAACCCACGGGCTTATCCAAGACGATCACATGATCATCCTCAAAGAGGATCGCGAGCGGTATATCCTGCCCAATCAGGGTCAACGCCACAGGCGGCGGCGGAGTCACAAAATACACCTCCCCTGAAATAGGCTTCACCTTAGGACCTGTTACGACTTCACCCGTGTTGCGCTGGACAGCACCCTCTTTGATCAGCGCGGTGATCTTTGTGCGGCTGATGCCAGTCCCATCTGGCAGAAGCGCGAAGAGTGCTTTATCCAGACGCGCAGGCGGATTGTCAGGAATGGTGACGCGGATGGGATCAGACATGGATCAGGCAACGGCGGAAATGGCTGGGGTCCGCACACTCAGGCGGCTGGTCACTGTGCTGTTATTGGTCATGATCGCTGCCATAGTAACAATTACCACGCTCTTTGTCATTCGCTTCGGCTCCACCGGCGGAACCGCGCTTGGGACAGATTTTGTGGCTGTGCGCAATGGCGAATTGATCGAGATCTACGACGCTGACACTGGCACGCTTTTACAAACCATCACGGTACAAGAGCCTTGAAGCGAGCGCGCCCGCGGCCCACAATACCGCAATGAGCTTACCCCCATCCTTTTTAGACGAGCTGCGCGATCGGCTCCGATTGAGCGACGTCATTGGGCGCAAGGTCACGTGGGACGCTCGGAAATCAAATCCGGGCAAAGGGGACATGTGGGCGCCCTGCCCCTTTCACCAAGAAAAAACGGCAAGTTTTCACGTCGATGACCAAAAGGGGTTTTACTACTGCTTCGGCTGTCAGGCGAAAGGCAATGTGTTCAAATTTGTCCAAGAGACAGAGAATGTGGGCTTCATGGAAGCGGTGGAAATCCTTGCGGGAGAAGCCGGCATGCAGATGCCCGCCCGCGATCCCCGCGCGCAGGAAAAAATCGACCGCAACAAGCAGCTGGCGGATGTCATGGACCTCGCTGTGCGGTTTTACCGGATGCAGCTCAATGCCAATGTCGGCGCAGCAGCCCGGCAGTATTTAGAAGGTCGCAAGCTCTCGATTGAAACGTTAAACCGGTTCGAAATCGGCTTTGCGCCGCCGGGCTGGCAGAACCTGTATGATCACTTGATCGGTCGCGGCGTCGAAGAGGCTCTGATCCTTGATGCGGGCCTCGCCAAGCCATCGGACAAAGGTAAGAAACCCTATGACACGTTTCGCAACCGTATCATGTTTCCGATCCGAGATGCCCGTGGGCGCTGCATCGCTTTCGGGGGCCGCGCAATGGACCCAAGCGACAACGCGAAATACCTGAACTCACCTGAAACCGCCCTGTTCGACAAAGGCCGCTCGCTGTTTCATCACGGCCCCGCGCGCGAAGCTGCGGGCAAAGCCGGCACGCTGATCGTAGCCGAGGGGTATATGGACGTGATCGCGCTGGCTCAGGCCGGTTTTGATTACGCAGTGGCCCCGCTTGGCACGGCTGTCACATCCGATCAGCTCCAGATGTTGTGGCGGATCACGGACGAGCCGGTTTTAGCTCTGGACGGCGACAAGGCCGGTATCCGCGCGGCCATGCGCGTGATCGACATCGCCATGCCTTTACTGACGGCGGGCAAAGGCCTCCGGTTTGTAATCCTGCCAGAGGGGCAAGACCCCGATGATATCCTGAAATCCCAAGGACGCGAAGCGATGGCAAAGATCCTCGGAGACGCGCAACCCATGGTGAACCTTTTGTGGCGGCGCGAGACCGAGCGCCAAGTTTTCGACAGCCCTGAACGCCGCGCCGCGCTGGATGCGCGCTTGCGTGAGGCCATCTCTAAAATTCAGGATAAGTCCCTGCGCAGCCATTACGGCATGGCAATTGCAGAGTTGCGCAAAGAGCTCTTTGGCGGTGGAAAATCACGGGCCCCTCAAAATCGTGGCTGGTCCCCCCGCATCCCCTCTGCGAGCGAGGCAGCGCGCGCATCTGCTTTGGCCCGGGGCGACCAAGATCATTCCTTGATCGAAAGCACGATCCTATTGGCAGCACTCTTGGTGCCTGAAGCTGCACGAGAGCAGGAGGTTAAGATCGAGCGTTGTCAAATCCAAACCGAACCCTTACGCCCGATCCATCAGGCGTTGATTGCCAACCTCTTTTACTGCGACACAACCGAGGCCTTGGTCGACGCCATGTCCAAGGCACTGAACTATGACCCGCTTGAGGTGCTGCGCCGCCCGCCCCGTATGCGCGAACACCCCTATCTGATGCCAGACGCGGACCCGCAACTGACCGCCCTGACCTTGGAAGAGGCGCTTAACCGCCATGCCGCAGAGTTGGGACGCCTACGCGAAATCCACGACGCAATGGAAGACATCACCGATCAGGTTGACGAACGCCTCACCCGCCGCCTTGCCTCTGTGGCGCGCGACCACAACGCTGCATTACGCTCTCGCGCGTCTGCTTTTGACGACAGCGATGCAGAGGCCGCGACACGCGCGGCCCTTGATGCGCTCATCGCTTCTGAGCCATGGAGAAAGAAAAAAAACTGATTCCCTTGCGAATCAAACTTGCACCGGATTGATTCGGTCCTAAATCAGGAATCAGTCCAGATCCGACACTGAAACTGCACGAGATTTGGAGAGAGGTCTCAGCATGGCGCCAAAAGATACTGAAGAGCAAAAGCCCGAAGACGCATCATCCGGCATGGGGGACACGTCGCAAGAGGCCGTAAAGAAGATGATCGCGGAGGGACGCGAACGCGGCTACATCACATATGACGAGCTGAATGCCGTGATGCCCCCCGATCAGATCAGCTCTGAACAGATTGAAGATGTGATGTCGATGCTCTCTGAAATGGGTATCAACCTGATCGAAGCCGACGAAGTCGAGGATGAAGGCCCACGCGAAGTGGCCGTTGTCGACGACAAAACCAAAGACGTCACCGTCGCACCATCCGAGAAAGAAAAACTCGACCGGACGGACGACCCGGTGCGCATGTATTTGCGCGAAATGGGCTCGGTCGAACTTTTGTCCCGCGAGGGAGAGATCGCAATCGCCAAACGGATCGAGGCGGGTCGCAACACAATGATTGCGGGCCTGTGCGAAAGCCCACTCACCTTCCAGGCGATCACCATCTGGCGTGACGAGCTTTTGGAAGAGGATATTCTGCTGCGCGATGTCATCGACCTAGAGACGACATTCTCGGGCTCTATGGAGGGCGATGAAGAAGAGCCTGTGATAGGCGTGGCGAACACCGACACCGCACCTGGAGAGCCCGAGGAAAAAACTCAAGAGCTCGACGCGGATGGCAACCCGATTGCAAATGACGACGATGATGACGAGGACGACGCGGCGAACCTCTCGCTGGCGGCGATGGAAGCCGCGCTAAAACCAGAGGTCCTCGACACCCTCGCGCAGATCGCCAAGGATTATAACAAGCTTGCCGATATGCAGGATAAGCGGATGGAAGCGACATTGGCCGAAGACGGCGAATATTCCGATAAATCCGAGAAGGCCTATCAGAAGCTGCGCCAGAAATTGGTCGATGCGGTCGACCGCCTGCATCTACACAACAACCGCATCGAGGCGCTTGTCGATCAGCTTTATGGGATCAACCGCAAGATCATGTCCATCGACTCGGGCATGGTGAAGCTGGCCGATCAATCGCGGATCAACCGCCGTGACTTTATCGATGCCTATCGCGGCTATGAACTCGACCCGACATGGCTGGACCGCATCCAAGAGATGACGGGACGTGGCTGGGAAACGTTCAACGAAAAGCACCGCGGCAAAGCCGTCGAATTGCGCGGTGAGATGGCCCGCGTCGGCCAATATGTGGGCGTCGACATCCCCGAATTTCGCCGCATCGTGAACCAGGTGCAAAAGGGCGAAAAAGAGGCCCGCATCGCGAAAAAGGAAATGGTGGAGGCGAACTTGCGCCTCGTGATCTCCATCGCCAAGAAATACACGAACCGTGGGTTGCAATTCCTCGACCTGATCCAAGAGGGCAATATCGGCCTGATGAAGGCGGTCGACAAATTCGAATACCGCCGCGGCTATAAGTTCTCAACTTACGCGACATGGTGGATCCGTCAGGCGATCACGCGCTCGATCGCGGATCAGGCCCGCACGATCCGGATCCCGGTCCACATGATCGAGACGATCAACAAGCTGGTGCGCACGGGCCGCCAGATGCTACACGAAATTGGCCGTGAACCCACACCAGAGGAATTGGCAGCCAAGCTGCAAATGCCGCTGGAAAAAGTGCGCAAGGTCATGAAGATCGCGAAAGAGCCGATCTCACTGGAGACGCCGATTGGTGACGAGGAAGACTCGCAGCTTGGCGATTTCATCGAGGATAAGAACGCGATCCTGCCACTGGACAACGCGATCCAAGGGAACCTGAAGGAAACAACGACCCGCGTCCTGTCGTCACTGACCCCGCGCGAGGAACGCGTGCTGCGCATGCGCTTTGGCATCGGGATGAACACCGACCACACATTGGAAGAGGTCGGGCAACAGTTCAGCGTGACGCGCGAACGGATCCGTCAGATTGAGGCGAAGGCGCTTCGGAAGCTGAAGCATCCGTCAAGGAGCCGGAAGTTAAGGTCTTTCT
>JBCBON010000055.1:0-15710 GCA_039821195.1 Pseudomonadota bacterium | reverse complement strand
ATATGTTGTCCGTCGATGCGTTGATGACTGTCGGCCTGCTTTTTGTGTTTGGTCTGGCATTTGGCCCAGTGGGCGTGATTGGCGCACGCATTCGGCGGATATCAAAAGACACGCAAGGACAGATCGGGAATATGACCTCTGCCGTCCATGAGGGGCTGTCATCTATTCGGATGGTGCGCACGTACCGGCTGGAACATCAGCTGCAACAATCCTCTGACGAAGTGTTCGAGCGGTTACGATCGCTTCGTTTGAAGATGGTACGCTGGCAGGCCGGTGCCTCGCCGCTGGTGGAGATTATGGGCGGTTTGGCCGTTGCAGTTCTGTTGATCCTTGTGACGGGCCGGTTGCAAAGCGGGGCGATCGATATAGCGGCGTTCGTGGGATTGTTGACCGCGCTTGGCGTTATCACCAGCCCGGCGCGCCGCCTTGGTGTGTCTTATGCCTCTGCTTTGGCGGGTCTGGCCGCACTGGATCGGATCTTTACGCTTTATGATACGCAGAACACGATTACGGGTGGCGCTTTCGAGTATGAGGGCAAAGACCGGGCGCAAGGTGCGCTGCGCTTTGAGAATGTGAGCTTCGATTATCCCGACGGGTATCGCGCATTGGACGGCGTATCGCTGGACATCACGGCAGGGCAAACCGTTGCCTTTGTAGGACGCTCCGGCGCAGGCAAATCCACCATCTTCAATCTTATCCCACGTCTTTATGATGTCACTGACGGGCAGATCACGTTGGATGAGCGTCCTATTACGGACTTCACGCTGGCGGAGTTGCGGGATCAAATCTCGGTCGTGAGCCAAGAATCTGTGCTGCTAAACGCGACTGTGATCCAAAATATTCGCTTTGGTCGGGAAGCCGCGACGGATGACGAATGTATTGCCGCTGCCAAGGCGGCCTCGGCGCATGATTTCATCGAGGCGCTGCCTGACGGGTACCAAACGCCCATTGATCCCACGCAACATAGCTTCTCAGGTGGGGAGCGCCAGCGCTTGTCCATCGCGCGGGCGATTTTGCGCGATGCGCCTATCCTGCTGCTCGATGAACCGACATCGGCGCTGGATGCGGAATCGGAGGCTGCCATTCGAGAAGCGCTGAAAGAGTTGGAGAAAGGGCGCACCACATTGGTGATCGCGCATAGGCTTAGCACGATCTTGCACTCCGATCAGATTGTTGTTTTGGACAAGGGGCAGGTTGCAGACACCGGCACCCATGACGAGCTGTTGAAGCGGGGCGGCATTTATGCCGAACTGTTCAATCTCCAATTCCAGTCGGCCCCGAAACGGCGCCGCCGGTTCTTACGACAAAGCGATGCTAGCCTTATGGAAAAAACGCCAATGGGGCGGGTGCTACGGTTTTTTGGCGGGTGAGCGATAGCGATTTGCCAAGGCTTTGGGGTCTGCGCCGAGTTTGTACCTGAGCAACAGTCCAATGTTACGTGCTCCGCGGCGAAACCATCCATCGCGTAAATACCGTTCCGCGCTGGTCACAACGGTTGCATCCAACAGGGTGATGCGACCCTTTAGGGCCTTTGCTAGTGCTACATCCTCCATCAGCGGAATGTCCTGATAGCCTCCCACCTGCTGATAGAGCGATTTGGTCAACAAGATGCCTTGATCACCGTAAGGCAGCCCAAAAAATCTGGTGCGCAAATTCGCCCAGCCTGCCACGAATGATGGTGCAAAGCCTGCCACATCAAAGGACAGCCGAAACACGTGAGCCCGGTCAGGGGCATTCAGCGCGCGGGAAATGTGATCGGTCCACTGCGGCGGGAGAACCGTGTCCGCGTGAAGGACAAGGATCCAGTCCCCTTTGGCGGCCTCTATTCCTGCGCGCAGCTGCGTGCCCCGTCCGGGTTTGGTGACGACGACCTCGGCCCCGGTTTCTTCGGCGATGTCATTCACGCCATCGTTGGAGCCGCCATCGGCAAACACGACTGAGTGAATCAATCCCTCAGCCACGCCTTCGACCAATGGGGGCAGCGATTTCCTTAACCCGTCCCGCGCGTGCAAAGTTGGGATGACTACGCTTATTGGCGCTGGCATTCTTTCACCTTATTGTGGTGGCCCGTCTTTGATCTAAATCTAGGGTGACGACAAGCGAGGGCAGAATGGCGCGGCAAGTTTTGGAAATTAGTGGGTCGGACGCCGAAAAGTTTCTGGGCGATCTGGTGACAAACACACTGCCCGCAGAGGGTGGACTTTCTTACTCTGCTTTGTTGTCGCCGCAGGGCAAGTATCTGTTCGACTTCTTCCTGCTTCATCGCGGCGATGCGCTTTGGGTAGATGTGGCCAAGGACCGGGCACAGGCGCTTGGGCAGCGTTTGATGATGTACCGGCTGCGGGCAGATGTGACGGTGAAGGCGCTTGATGTGGACGTTGCCGCAGGCGTGTTTGATCCGCCTGCGACCGCTTTTGTTGATCCGCGTGATCCCGCCTTGGGATGGCGGGATTATGATGGCGCGGCGGCGGAAGAGATCGACATGGACGCCCTGCGCGTGAGACATGTGATCCCTGAGAGCGGTGTCGAATTGATCCCGGACGAAAGCTATATTCTGGAGATGGGTTTCGAACGCCTGAATGGTGTTGATTTCAAGAAAGGCTGTTATGTCGGGCAGGAAGTGACAGCGCGAATGAAACACAAGACCGAGCTGCGCAAAGGGTTGGCGCGTGTCGTGCTATCGCAGCAGGTTCCAGCCGGGACAGAAGTTACGGCAGGTGGGAAGCCTGTTGGGCAGGTTTTCACCCAGTCAGGGGGACGCGGTTTGGCGTATCTGAGGTTTGATCGCGCCCGCGGAGATATGGCCGCAGGTGATGCCAAAGTTCAATTGGATACGACCTAGGCGTTCCGAACCATTTTCGCGAATTTGTCAAAGCTCTCAGAAGGGGCGGCAACGATATCGCCGGTGGACATGGGATCCCCTTTTTCGATGGACTCCACCAATCCGCCGGCCTCTTTTACAAGGATGATGCCAGCTGCCATATCCCAAGGTGAAAGGCTGCGATGCCAGTACCCGTCCAAACGGCCTGCCGCGACATACGCCAAATCCATTGCAGCAGAACCCAAGCGACGGATATCCGCGGCTGCGGGAAATACCTGCGCCATTTCTTTCAACAACTTGGGAAAGTTGTCGCGGTTGCCAATCGGCAGACCTGTTCCGAAAACCATCTGGGTCATTTCGCGGCGACCAGACACCCGGATCCGTTTGTCATTCAACCAAGCCCCGCCACCTTTTTCGGCGATATAGAGCTCCTCTAATGCTGGGCTGTAAATCACACCGGCAACGATCTGCCCTTTGTGTTCAAGCCCGATTGAGACGCACCACATAGGGATCCCGTGAAGAAAGTTTGTCGTCCCATCCAACGGGTCGACAATCCAGCGGCGTGTCGGATCTGCGCCGTCGATGCTGCCGCCTTCTTCGGCAAGCCAGCCATAGTTTTCCCGTGCTTCGAGCAATTCGGTTTTTAAGATGTCTTCGGCGCGGAGGTCAGCTTTGGAGACGAAATCCCCCGGCCCTTTGGTGGACACCTGAAGGTTTTCGACCTCGCCGAAGTCGCGCATTAGGCTGGAGCCGGCGCGGCGCGCGGCTTTGATCATTACGTTGATGTTGGCAGACCATGTAGACATGGGCGGCCCCTACCGGATGGTCTGCCGATTGGCGAGGGCAAAAGAGGTTCTGCATATCTGCTTTGCGATAAGGTGCGAATGCCGCTAGAGCGCCTAGAGTTTTTGCGGAGACCTGATGCCAATTTCGCCCAAAGCCGCCGTGGAGCAAACACGCAATGCACTGGCGGCTGTGTTCGGCGAGACGGAATTTGCGCTGACCCCTTTGAACATCAATGCAGATCCAAAAGAGACGATGGTTTTGCGGGCCAAGCAAAAGGGTGCGCCGGTCAGTTACATTTGCAAAGTGGGAGAGCAGAAAGACTGGGTTGTTGATCGCCTGACCACCCAGGCCGAGGCGCAACATCGCGCAGCCGAGAGGATGCAAGGCCAGCGGTACAAAGTGCCAGCGGTGATCACCTTTGATCCCGAGCAATGCTGCTTGGTTCAGGAGGACGCGAAAGGCGAGACGCTATCGTCGATTTTACGCCAGAACAGAGAGGGCGAAATAAGCCAGGCTTTGATGGCCTCGGCCGCCTGGTTGACAGCGTATCATGCAGCGACGTTGGAGAGCGGAGGCTTTGATCCTGACCCGCATTTTGGATGGGTGCGGCACCAGCCGATGTCGGAGGCATTGGATGCCCACTTAGAACGGCAACTCTGGCAAGCGATGGAGGACCGGGCGCAGCGAGCGAAGGGTGGGGTTGTGAAACTGTGCCAAGCGCATGGTGATTTTCACCCAGCGCAAGTTGTTTTGCGCCAGAACGGCGACGTCTATGGTCTGGATTTTTACTCCCAGCACGTGGATGTCGCTCTGCGCGATTTGTATCATTTGGGCCTTCATGTGGCGTTTCGGATGAACCTATCGCCAAACCTGGGTGAGGCGGACGTTTTTCGAGCGCTGGCTCACGGATATGGAGATGTTTTAACGGCGGTCGAGGTGATCGCCTTTTGGGATCTCTTCATGCGGGCAAAGCAAATTGCTGATTTCGTTGCAAAACCCGTTGCGCAACGCCGTCATAGGTTGGATGGCATGGTGGACGCGCTGCGCCGCGAGCTGAGCGCGGATTATGCGCGCTCGGAGTATTCCATCGTTTCGGTGTTAACGACCACGTCTTCATCCTGATTTACGAAAGGCGGCACCATAATCCGAATGCCGTTGTCCAACACAGCCGGTTTATAGCTGTTCGCAGCTGTTTGCCCTTTCACGGCAGGTTCGGTTTCCACGATCTTGCAGGTGACCTTTTGGGGGACTGCGGCGCTGAGTGCCTCGCTTTGGTGGTATTCGATTTGAATTGTCATCCCGTCCTGAAGGAAGGGACGACGTTCCCCCAGTATGTCCGCAGGCAATTCAATCTGTTCGAAAGTCTCTGTGTCCATGAAAACAAGCAGGCCATCGGACTCGTAAAGAAACTGCTGATCCTTTTGTTCGAGGCGAACGCGCTCGACTTTGTCCGCGGACCGAAAGCGTTCGTTTAGCTTTGACCCGTTGCGCAGGTTTTTCATTTCAACCTGAGCGAATGCGCCGCCTTTGCCGGGTTTGACGTGATCGACCTTCACGGCAATCCAAAGCCCGTCATTATGTTCAAGGATGTTACCGGGCTTGATTTCGTTACCGTTGATTTTGGGCATTAGGGCTCTCACAATTCATTCATTTGTGCCTATATCTGCGCCATGTTTGACTGACAAGCTGGCTGCTTTATGACGTATCACCCGGGCCAGAGCTATGCGCAAAGCGCATGAAACCTATGCGCCTGATGGGGTGCCGAATCGCAAAAGAAGTGGTCATAAAGGTCAAACCCTTGAAAAACATAAAAAACTGATGAGGACAGCGTATGCTAGATTACGTTGATGACACAGCTTACACCAATGACCAGGGCAAACGGTCTCAGAAACTGTTTGCAGCCGTGGTTCTTGCGGCTCTGGATGATGCGATTGCAGATGACAAAAAATACGGCAATGGCGTTGAATCCATTGCGCGTTGGGCGCGCTCCCGTGACGGGCGCGAAGTTTTGATGTGCGCAGGCATTGAGCCAACAGAGCGCTGTGTAAACGGTATGATGGATTTCGTGAGCAAAGGTGTACGTACATCTGTCGCTTTGAGCCGGGAAGAAAGCGAGCGTCAGGCGCTTGCGCGCGACGCGGCATAACTCACCGCCATATCATTCATGCAAAGGGCCCGCGCGTAAGCCGGGCCTTTTTCATTGGGTCAGACGCACCCGTGCGGATCCAAAAACCGTTTTCGCCGAAATTTCTTCGAGAATGTAACCCTTGGGTCCGGGAATGTATGTCAGCGTCAGTGGAAAATCGCTGCCACGCCTGAGCGCCCGTTCACTGAAGCCAGCAACGCGCGAATAGACCCCTTCACAGACAATCTTTTCGCCCTTTTTCAAAGGTGGTCCGAGTGTGACTTGAGTTCTGCGGATACCGTCAAAACCATTGTAACTGAGATCACAGAGTTCAGCGGCGGGACGTTCCCGAAATACCCAATAAGCAGAAGTTAGGATATCCACTGTGCCGCGTTGTGTGGCTGGATTGATCACAAACACTTCGGCAGGTGGGCTGGGGGTATAGTCCACGATGCGTGGTGTGTTGTTTCTGTACGCAAGGGCTACGCGACTGAAACGATCACCGGAGGTGATTTGACCAGAGTACCTCGACGGCAAGAGGCGTCCATTGCGAATCCGACCATCTGCAGACCCCTCATAAACGGTCCGACCGAAAAAGGCAGCCAGCCCACGGGAGACAACCCGTGCAGCGACCCGGTAATTGCGTGTATCTGAACTGTCGGAAACAGACAGGACGCCTGCGTTAAAGCCGCTGACGGTCACAACATAGTCTTTCTGGTCAGCGAAAGCCGGGGCGATCCCCAACAAAAGAAAACAAATCAATACGCGCATCAAGGCCTCCAACCGAACGCCTATCCCGGTTGAGAGGATTGCCAAAGTGTTTTGAGTCACCGCTTGAATTTTTTCGCCGATGCGTCATCGTCGCAGCTCGAATTGCAATGGGAGCAGGCAAGATGGATCTGGGAATTAAGGGCAAGAAGGCAATCGTCTGCGCGGCAAGTCGCGGACTTGGTTTTGGATGTGCGGAGAAACTTGCGGAAGCCGGCGTTGATCTTGTGATTTGCGCCCGTACGCCGGGACCATTGGAGGACGCTGCGGAAAAACTGCGGGGTTACGGCGTGGCGGTCACGGCCATTGCCACGGATATCACAACCGCCGAGGGTCAAGCCGAAGTGCTGAGCGCCGCAGGAGAGGTCGATATTTTGGTGAATAATGCGGGTGGTCCCCCACCGGGGCATTGGTCCGACTGGGATCGAGATGATTTCATTGCGGCCTTAGACGCCAATATGTTGACGCCGATTATGCTGACCAAGGCGGTCTTGCCCGGTATGATGGACCGCGGTTGGGGGCGGATTGTGAACATTACTTCTCAGTCCGTGAAAGCGCCCATCCCGGTTTTGGGTTTGTCGAATGCGGCGCGCACGGGACTTACGGGGTATGTGGCGGGCACGGCCCGGGATGTGGCCCCATCTGGTGTGACCATGAACAACATCTTGCCCGGCATCCATGCAACGGACCGGGCGGACAGTTTGGACAAAGCCGTGGTTGATGCCAAAGGTATCACCATGGACGAGGCGCGGACGCAGCGCCAAGCCACCATTCCGGCGCGGCGCTATGGCACGCAGGAAGAATTTGGTGCGATGTGCGCGTTTCTATGTTCGCAGCATGCAGGCTTTATCGTGGGCCAAAACATCCTTTTGGATGGTGGCGGGGTGAACACCACGCTTTAGGCCGCGCGAATTTTGCCAATGATCTCGGCGGTGTCTTTGGAAACGTCCGGATTTTCGGCGATCCGCTCTAGGCACGCTGCGATGTGTTCCTGTCTGTCTTCTGTGAAACGGCGCCAAGTTTCAAAGAGAGTGCACATGCGAGCTGTTGTCTGCGGGTTCACCGCATCAAGCTTGATCAACCAGTCGGTGAAAAGAACGTAACCTTTTCCGTCGGCGCGATGGAACCCTGCCTGATTGGTGGCAAACGCCCCAAGTAACGAGCGGAACCGGTTCGGGTTTTTCCAAGTGAAGGCGTCATGGCCTGTTAAGCCTTCGGTCACGGCTAGTGCCTCTGCGGCAGGGGCGTTGGCCGCCTGCAGCGCAAACCATTTGTCGATCACCAGTTTATCGTTTTCCCAACGATCATAAAATGCCGTCAGAACGTCGCCTGCGACGCCCAGACGGATCAGACAGGACAAAGCGCTTTGGCTTTCAGTCATGTTGTCCGCATCTTCAAATTGCTCTTTGGCACGTTTGCCACGATCCATACGCGACAGTAGTGACAAAGCGGCGGATTTCAAAGCGCGTTTGCCCGCTGATTTTGCATCCGGACTATAGGCTCCTGGAACGTCCATTTTCTTGTAGAGCTTTCCCAGCTCTTTTTCGTGCACGCTTGCGATGGCATCGAGCATGGTCGTGCGGCAGGTATGTACACGCGTCGGGTCAACAAGGTCGCCCTTATTGGCGAGTGCTGCTGCGAGTGTGTCTTCCGTCGGCAGGCTTAAGGACAGGGCGCGGAATGCAGGATCCTTGCTTTTGTCCGTCATGACAGTGCCGAGCGCTTCGATGAAGCGCGGGTCGGGCGCATCGTCATCTGAAATCATTGCGATAAGGTTTTGGGTGGCAAGGCGGTTGCGGGCATCCCATGCATTGAACGGGTCGCTGTCGTGCGCCATCAACAAAAGCAGATCGTCCGCGGATTGCTTGTGCGTAATCGTAACGGGTGCTGAAAACCCGCGATTGATGGATAGAACAGGCTTGGCCTTCAAGTCAGTGAAACTTAGGTCCAAGGTGTCGCGGGTTGCTTTTACAACGTGATCCTTGATTACTTCTTTACCGTCGGGATCAAATCCAGCGATCCGCAACGGGATCACGAGCGGCGCTTTGTCAGGTTGGCCCGGTGTTGGCTTCGTTTTCTGGGCTAGCGAAACCGTTAACGTGCCGTCTGAAAAAGCCTCTTTAACGGTGATGTGCGGCGTGCCGGCTTGCGAGTACCACAGTTTAAAATGGCTCAGGTCCGTGTGGCAGGCATCCTCGAAGACCTTGATCCAGTGCTCGATTGTGCAAGCCTGCCCATCGTGGCGATCAAAATAAAGATCAAGTGCTTTGCGGTACCCTTTGTCGCCCACAAGCGTCTTGAGCATACCAATCAGCTCTGCGCCCTTTTCATAGACCGTCGCTGTATAGAAATTGTTGATCTCGACATATTCTTCGGGCCTTACAGGATGGGCGAGGGGGCCTGCGTCCTCTCTGAACTGGCGTGATCTGAGCATGAGGACATCATCGATGCGCTTCACCGCATGACTGCGCATGTCGCCTGAAAATTGCTGATCTCTGAATACGGTAAGACCTTCTTTCAGACAAAGCTGGAACCAATCTCGACAGGTGATGCGATTGCCTGTCCAGTTATGAAAGTACTCATGCGCTATAATGCCTTCGATGAGTTCATAGTCGCGATCGGTGGCGGTTTCGGGCGACGCCAAAACGTATTTGGAGTTGAAGATGTTGAGGCCCTTATTCTCCATGGCGCCCATGTTGAAATCATCCACCGCAACAATCTGAAAAATATCGAGGTCGTATTCCCGGTCATAAACCTCTTCGTCCCAACGCATCGAGCGTTTGAGTGCGTCCATAGCATAGTCGCACTTTTCTTCATCGCCAGGGCGAACATAAATTCGCAAATCGACATCGCGGCCCGATGCCGTGGTGAAGCTGTCTTGGTGATAGACAAGATCACCAGCGACCAGTGCGAAAAGATAACACGGCTTCTTCCAAGGATCGTGCCAGACGCCATCACGCACGAGATTGCCATTCGACAGTTTTACGGGTGCGTCGCCATTGATGCGCACTGTGTAGGTCGCCATGACATCAGGGCGATCGGGAAAATAGGTGATTTTGCGAAAGCCTTGTGCCTCGCATTGCGTGCAGTACATGCCGTTCGACATATACAGGCCCTCCAAAGCGGTATTCGCTTCGGGATTGATTTCAACAATGGCTTCCCAAGTGAATTTCTTTGAGGGGATGCGTGCCGCCCGAACGGTCAGACCCTCATCATCGACGCTATATTCAGAAGAGCGAAGCTCCTGCCCGTTCACTTTGGCAGAGATCAATTTCAAACCTCGCCCGTCCAGCCGAAGATCATGCGGTCCGCTACTCTTGAGCATTTTGTTCTCAGTAAACTCTATCTTGGACGTCACGCGCGTTTCGGTTGGGTGAAGGTCAAATTTCAGGTCGACAGTGTCGATCCAGAAAGGCGGCTCTTGATAGTCGGCCAGTCGAATGACCGGGGCAGTCGTGGTGCGCATGAATTCCTCACTTTTCTATGCTGAAGGTGAAGAAAATTGGCGCAACGGCAAGTCTTTTCGCGCAGGTATGCGGTTGTATACGAATTCCGGCCCTGTTAGGGCGGCGCAAATCTAGTTTCCGATGGGAAACACGGCTTAACGGCTTATGTCAGCGGACATCAATATGAAGGAGAGGTTATGGCCCGAGTAGAGCGTTCTGGATTGCAGGTAGAGGCGGAACTGGCGGAATTTATTGAGGGTCAGGCATTGCCGGGGACCAGGGTTGCGACAGACGCTTTTTGGTCGGGCTTGGCGGATTTGGTTCATGAAATGGGACCAAAGAACCGCGACTTCTTGGCGATCCGAGACGACATCAAAAAGAAGATTGATGCATGGCATATTGAGCGCCGTGGACAGGCATTTGACTTCGATGCTTACAAAGCCTTCCTGACGGAGATTGGATATCTCGTTCCAAAGGGTGACCCGTTTGTGGTTGAAACCGCAAATGTCGACCCAGAGATTGCGACCATCGCAGGTCCTCAATTGGTCGTTCCTATTATGAATGCACGCTATGCCTTGAACGCGGCGAACGCGCGGTGGGGATCCTTGTACGACGCGCTCTATGGTACCGATGCGATGGGTACCCTGCCGCCAGCGGGTGGATATTCGAACGCGCGCGGGGGTGAGGTGATTGCATTTGCGAAAAAGCATTTGGACGCTGTTGTGCCTTTGGTCGCGGGATCATGGGCGGACGTTACGGCACTTTCCGTTGAGGATGGGGCTTTCATGCCCACGCTGGCAGACCCGGCGCAATTTGCCGGCCATGCCGAGGTTGACGGAACGCTGCGCTATCTTTTCCGCAAGAACGGTCTGGGCCTAGAAGTTGTCGTTAATCCCGACAGTCCGATCGGAAAAGCCGACCCTGCGGGTATCGCCGATGTCCATTTAGAGGCTGCGGTCTCGGCTATTATGGACTGCGAAGACTCGGTCGCGGCGGTGGATGCCGAAGACAAGGTTCTGGCCTATTCAAACTGGCTGGGCCTTATGAAAGGCGATCTGACCGAAGAGGTGTCCAAAGGCGGCAAAACCTTTACGCGGGCTTTACGCGGGGATGATACCTTCACCGCCCCGGATGGAAGCGCGTTCACTCTGAATCGTCGCGCCTTGATGCTGGTGCGCAACGTTGGTCATTTGATGACCAACCCGGCAATCCTTGACCGCGATGGGGCGGAAATCGGCGAGGGCCTGA
This sequence comes from Pseudomonadota bacterium, assembly GCA_039821195.1. Classification (GTDB taxonomy): domain Bacteria; phylum Pseudomonadota; class Alphaproteobacteria; order Rhodobacterales; family Rhodobacteraceae; genus Amylibacter. Next base: position 4,516 of record JBCBON010000055.1, on the reverse strand, counting down.
TGGATGCAATGGTCACGACCTTGATCGCCATGCACGACCTTCAACGGGACGGTGGGAACTCTACCCAAGGCTCTGTCTATGTGGTGAAGCCCAAGATGCATGGTCCGGCAGAGGTTGCGTTTACGGATGAGATTTTCACATATGTCGAAGCAGCGCTGGGATTGCCGCAATACACAGTGAAAATCGGCATTATGGATGAAGAACGTCGCACAACGGTGAACCTTGGCGAATGTATCCGTGCTGCGAAACATCGTGTGGCCTTTATCAATACGGGGTTCTTGGATCGCACCGGCGATGAGATTCACACCTCCATGGAAATGGGCGCATTTCAAACGAAGTCGGACATTAAAGGCGAGCCGTGGATCGCCGCCTATGAGGATCACAACGTGGATGTCGGCCTGGCGTGCGGCCTGCAAGGACGCGCACAGATCGGCAAAGGCATGTGGGCCATGCCTGATATGATGGCCGCCATGTTGGACCAAAAAATCGGCCATCCTGCGGCGGGTGCGAACTGCGCCTGGGTGCCAAGCCCGACGGCCGCAACGCTGCATGCTATGCATTACCATAAGGTCGATGTGATGGCGCGTCAGGACGAGATAAAGGCAGGTGGACCGCGCGCATCGGTGGATGCAATCCTGCAAGTGCCCGTTTCCAAAGGTCAGAATTGGTCTAACGAAGAAATCACACGCGAAGTCGAAAACAACGCGCAGGGCATCCTTGGATATGTGGTGCGCTGGGTAGATCAGGGTGTTGGCTGTTCAAAAGTGCCAGACATCAACGATGTTGGTCTGATGGAAGACCGCGCCACCTGTCGGATCTCTAGTCAGCATATCGCAAACTGGTTGCATCACGGTGTTGTTTCCCGTGATGAAGTCATGACGGTTATGCAGCGGATGGCAAAAGTTGTAGATGGTCAGAATGCAGGCGATCCAGACTATCAACCAATGGCCCCTACTTTTGACGGGATTGCGTTTAAAGCTGCATGTGATTTGGTGTTCGAAGGCACAACACAGCCATCAGGATACACCGAACCTGTGCTGCACCGTCGTCGCCTTGAACTCAAAGCATCATAAGAAGGACCCAACATGGCAGAGATTTCACTCACAAAAGCAAAGAAGATCATCGCGACAGCTTTTGCGAAAGGCAAAGAGGCGGGGTTCAAACCGCTTTCGGTTGTGGTAGTAGATGCAGGTGGTCACGTAAAAGCCTTTGAACGGCAGGACGGGGCAGCACCCGGTCGGTTCGAGATTGCATTTGGCAAGGCGCATGGCTGTGTAATGCTTGGCATGACGGGCACAGCGCTGCGCGACCGCGCCGAACAACAGGCCTATTTTATCACGGCGGCAGGCTCGGCTTATGATGGGAAAATGATTCCTGTGCCGGGCGGTGTTCTGGTGCGGGATAAAAAGGGCGATGTGATTGGCGGCGTAGGCGTTACGGGTGACACATCAGAGAATGATGCCGTTGCGGCTGTGGCCGGTATTGAAGCTGTGAATTTGACGGCTGACGCCTAAGCGGGCGAGAGCCAATGTTGAAGATCCCCGCGCCAATGGGGGCGGAAATACGCAATGATGCGGCCGTCCATTGGACCGGCGAGCGCGTCATCCCACGGCGCAACGCCGTGAAGGGCGAAACGATGCACGAGGTAAGATGACCCAGGCAGCACCGACAGGGTCACGCGCGGGCATGTATCAAAGATGTGCCTGCGGACCTCTTGATACGTATCGGTGAGGTCGACGTCTTTCCATTGCTCCTTTGGGTAAACTGCAAGCGTTGAGCGAAGCCAGTCTTGGATGACTGTGTGCGATCCTTCCCAAACCACCAAAGGTGCAGCCTCTTTTGGTGAGGCATTCAAGGGCAGGCCAAGCACAAATGCATGGAACTCTTGCATGAACCGTCGTCGGTTCGGGCCGACAGGCAACAAGCCGTCCAGATGGGCTGCGTCGCGGTTCTTACGGAAACGATGGTTCGCGTCGCTTTCGCCTGCGTCCTGCTTTGGATAGCCGCGATAGGGAATTGATATCTGTGCGGTGTCCCATGCAATCTCAAACGGGCAAAGCGCGCGCGCAGCCTCCACCGATGCGCCTGAGAGCGACGGGCCACCGGGCCAAGACCCGGTTGCATCGTTGGGAAAGACATTCACACCTGCAAACCAAGTGTGGCCATGACGAAGCCATTGGTCCTGCAAATCAGGGTTTGCGGCCAAGTCACGAGCGATGGGCGCGGCGGCGTTGACCCAGCGCAAAAGGTCCTCGTCATGGTCAAAGACCTGATATCCCATGGCGTTCAAACTCATCCGAAAACCGCGCGTCGCATCATGTTCAATGCGACAAGCGCCAAGAAGATGGCAAAAACCTTCTTCAGCCGCTGAGTGTTGATCCTGTGCGTGAGATGCGCCCCAATCGGGGTTGTGAAAACCGAAACCGCCAAGACGGCGAGGGCTGCGGGGATATTGACCGCCCCGATGGTTCCGGGAGGGGCCATTGGGTTTGTCGGTATCGCGAGAAAACCGATTACGGCAGGCACGGCGATCAAGAACCCAAACCCGGCGGCGGTGGATATGGCGCGGTGGATGCTCACGCCATGCAACAGCATGATCGGGGTGGCGATGCTGCCCCCGCCGATACCCATCAGCGTCGACAAAAACCCTGTGCCAAGTCCCATTGCGGCACGGGGCAGGCCTCGGGGCATCTCGCTCCGGATTGGTTTCCAGTTCACGCCAAGCCCCATCACTGCGGCAAGGGCAAGCGCGAGGATTGCGAAAATGATGATCAGGGCGTCGTTGCGCAGCGCACCCGTCGCCAGCATACCCAACAGCGCGCCGATGCCCACCGGGATCGCCCAGCGTTTTAGGATCGTCCATTCCACTGTGCCGTGGCTGTGGTGGCTGCGCACCGAGAGGAGCGCAGTGACAATGATTGTCGCCAAAGAGGTCGCAAGGCAGACTTGCATCAGCCCGTCAAATTCAAACCCAAGCGTTGTGAAGATGTAGAAGAAGGCGGGAACCAGAACCATCCCGCCGCCGACACCCAATAGCCCTGCAAGAAGGCCGGCCGTGGCGCCTGCTATGGCTAACAGAGTTATGGCGAGGATTAGATCGGGCCCGAATTCCATCAGGCGGCGATAGCGAGGTCTTCTACCAGGGACAAGGCCGCGCGCAGCGTGGTGAGATCGGCGCCGGGCTTCGTCGCCTCTGAGGACAGATGCCGCCGCCACCCGCGTGCACCTGGGCGGCCCGCAAAAGCGCCCAGCATATGGCGTGTGATCTGGTGGAGGCGAGTGCCTTTGGTCAGCTCATCCTCAATGAAGTCAAACATGGCAATGACGGCCTCTTCCGCGGTGACGTCCGGCGTGTTTGCGCCAAAGATACGGCGATCGGCCGAGCCTAGAATATTGGTAGGTGTCTGATAGGCGGCGCGCCCGATCATCACGCCGTCCATGATCCGCAGCTGGCTTTGCGCGTCGTCCAAGCTGGTGATCCCGCCATTGATCGACAGGGCCGTATCCGGGAACGCGGCCTTCATCTGATGCACCAGCGGGTAATCGAGGGGCGGGATATCGCGGTTTTCTTTGGGCGAGAGGCCCTGCAGCCAGGCCTTGCGCGCATGAATGGTCACTTGGGCCGCGCCCGCGTCGATGACGTGGGACAGGAAATCCGGCAGCACGTGACGCGGGTCTTGGTCATCGACGCCAATCCGGCTTTTGACGGTTACGGGTGTTGTGCCCGCTGCCTCGCGCATCGCCGCCACGCAGTCCGCCACCAGTTTGGGGTCCTTCATCAGGACCGCACCGAAGCAGCCCGATTGCACCCGGTCAGAGGGGCAACCCACATTTAGGTTGATCTCGTCATAGCCCGCATCCACGCCCATGCGCGTCGCAATGGCCAGTTGCTCGGGGTCAGAGCCGCCGATTTGCAGGGCCACGGGATGCTCGCTTTGGTCATAGGCCAACAGCCGCGCCGCATCCCCATGGATCAGGGCAGGGGCTGTAATCATCTCGGTATAGAGCAGGGCATGTTTGGAAAACCGACGATGGAAATACCGGCAAAACCGATCCGTCCAGTCGATCATCGGGGCAACGGAGAGCCGAGCCGAGGTGTATGGTGCAGGGTCTGCCATGGCGCCGTCTAACCGAAAAGGCCTATCCCGTACAATCGTTAGCCGATATCCGCCGCTGCCCCTTACCCTTTAGGCCTTCCAATGATCTACCAAACCAGGTGGAGCGGAAAGTAGAAAGGTTTTTGACTTGAAGGGGCACTTGCCGATAGCGCACTTTTTAAGGCCAGCCGTTGCCCGATGGTTACCATAAAACTTTCTTGCAGTTTATGGATGCAAGTAGTCGTGGTGTATTCTCTCTTACTCGGAACGGTTGCCAGAGGGACCGAAAGCTTGCATCGCAGAATTGAAAAGACAAAAAGAGAAATTAGCTCAAAGCAGTGACGCTTAACTAGCAAATGGTTCTGTGATTGATGTTGATCTTCCCCAATAGTGCGACAACACCGATAGTCTTGATTTCG
>JBCBON010000054.1:0-15720 GCA_039821195.1 Pseudomonadota bacterium | reverse complement strand
CTTCCTGCGCCTGAATGCGGATCATCGCTACGTTCTGATCCGCGGCAAAGGTCGGGTCAAACACCTCCGTGATGGAGATATCGCCAAGCTCCAGCGGTGTCAGCGCGTCCCGATAAAGGCCGATGTCCACCGGCTGCGTGCTTTCCGTCCGCACCGTGGTGCCGCCGCGAAAGTCGATCCCGAAATTCAGCCCCAACAGGAACATCAGCGCAATCGATCCTACCATTGCGACCATGGAAAATACTGCCGCGCCAGGTACCCAGCGGAAGAAGTCGATCGAGGTATTCTCCGGAACCAGTTTCAATCGCATGGCTAGACCTCAATCGTTTTAGGACGTTTGGATTCGATCCATTGCGCGATCATCAGCCGAGTGACGAAAATGGATGTGAAGACGGATGTCAGAATGCCCAAGCCCAGTGTGATGGCAAAGCCTCGCACAGGCCCTGATCCCATGACATAGAGGATGATTGCCGCGATAAAGGTCGTGATGTTGGCATCCACGATGGCCGAAAGCGCACGCTCATACCCAAGCTCTACCGCGCGGGTAGGCCCTTTGGAGTTTTTCAACTCTTCGCGAATACGCTCAAACACCAGCACGTTCGCATCCACGGCCATGCCGATGGTCAAAACGATGCCCGCAATGCCGGGCAAGGTCAGCGTGGCCCCAATCAGGGACAGCAGGCCGAACAATAGGCCCACGTTAATGATCAGCGCGACATTGGCATAAATTCCGAAACGTCCATAGCTGATGATCATGAAAAACAAGACTGCCGCGAAGGCCACAATACAGGCCAATCGACCCGCATCGATACTGTCTTGACCAAGCTCTGGGCCAACGGTGCGTTCCTCTAGATAGACGACCTCGGCAGGTAATGCCCCTGCCCGCAGCTGGATCGAAAGGTTCGTGGTTTCAGCAACAGAGAAAGCACCGGAAATAATCCCCGAGCCCCCGGGAATATGATCGTTTATCCTTGGTGCCGAGACGACCTCGTCATCCAGCTTGATCGCGAAAGGGTTGCCAATGTTTTGGGCCGTGTATTCGCCAAAGATGCGCCCGCCGGCAGGGTTCAGACGGAAACTCACCGCAGGTTGGCCGTTTTGATCAAAAGCCGGTTGGGCGTCCACAAGGTTGTCACCAGAGATCACAGGCGTCTGCTCCAGAATATAGAACAGGCCGGGGTCCTCCTGCGAGGCAGACAGGATTTGGCGGGGCTGCAACCTCTCGTTGGCGTCATCGGTAATGCCCAACACAGTATGGAAAGTCAGCTTCGCCGTCTTACCAATCAGTGCTTTCAACTCTTCAGCCGAGCCGATACCTGGCACCTGAATGAGGATGCGATCTTCGCCCTGGCGTTGGATTGTGGGTTCCCGCGTCCCAGCCTCGTCGACACGGCGACGCACAATTTCCAATGATTGTGCCATCGTGCGATCGTTGGTCGCTAAAATCTCTTCGTCCGACAGGCGCACAATCAAAACATCGCCCGAAGAGGTCACTTCGATATCGCTGCCCGTTCCACCAGCCAGCGTCAGAACCGGCGATGCAAAGCTACGCGCGATTTCAATCGCTCGGGACATGCCCTCTGGCTGCGAGATTTGGATCCTCATCTCGCCACCTTCGGCATCCTGACGACGGATGGTTCCGACTACATCGCGTTCGGCACGCAACGCGTCGCGAATTTCCGGCCAGTACCCGTCGACCCGCTCTGAATGGACCTGATCCACCTGAACCTCAGCCAAGAGATGCGCGCCGCCGCGCAAATCGAGGCCAAGATTAACCAGATTACTGGGCAGAAACACCGGCCATTGACCCGCAACATCCGCCAGTTCCGACGACGTGTTCCCGTTTTCAATGGCGATGCGCGCGTCGTTCGCTTGTTCCACACGACCGTAAAATCCGTTTGGCACAGCCAAGAGGACCCCGATTAAACAGAGCCCCCAAATGAAAAGCTTCTTCCCGAGAGAAAACTGAAGCATTTACTTTGGCTCGGTCTTGTTCAGGACTTGAGAAACCGTGCTTTGAACAACACGCAGTTTCACACCTGATGCCACCTCAACCTCGACTTCGTTGGTGCCTTCTGCACCCACCTTGGTAACTTTGCCAATCACGCCACCGGCGGTCACAACCTGATCGCCTTTGCGCAGGGCCGCAACCATGGCCTGATGCTCTTTCATCTTTTTCTGCTGAGGGCGGATCAATAGAAAATACATGATCGCAAAAATCAGAATGAGCGGAATAAACCCGGCCAACCCGCCTCCGGCTGAGTTTCCAACTTCTTGCGCAAAGGCTGGCGTCGCGAACATCACATCATCCCGTTTTTTGATCTCTGACGGGCGACATATAGTCGGGGTGGTGGATGCGCAAGGCAGGTCCGAAACTGTGACGCGTTTTCACGCGGTCACACCGCTCGCGCATAGACGCCTTTTGCAGATTTCATCAGCGACGCGATGGACCTACACCCCGCTTTTGTTTTCGGCCATAACCCGCCGCATATGACGACTCGGAGACAGACATGCACGACATCAAAATGATCCGCGAGAACCCCGCTGCGTTTGACGCAAGCCTTGCACGTCGGGGTCTTGAGCCAGTGTCGTCAGAAATCTTGACTTTGGATGAAGCGCGCCGGGCAAAAATTACGGCCGCAGAGACCGCATTGGCAGAGCGGAATGCAGCCTCCAAGCAAGTGGGCGCGGCCAAGGCCAAAGGGGATGAGGCAGAGTTCGAGCGTTTACGCGCATTGGTTGCCGAAAAAAAGGAAGAGATCGCGACCTTGGAAGAGGCAGCAAAAGGTGAAGATGAAAAACTCCACGACATGCTGGCTGGGCTACCGAATTTGCCCCATGATGATATCCCAGACGGCGAGGATGAGAGCGACAATGTCGAGTTGCGTAAAGAAGGCACGCCGCCTGAGTTTTCATTCGAACCCAAAGAGCATTTCGAAATTTCAAGCGTTGCTGCGGGCATGGATTTTGAGACCGCAGCAAAACTCTCTGGATCACGGTTTGTTGTCCTGTCTGGCGCAGTGGCGCGGCTGCACCGGGCCTTGGCGCAATTCATGATCGACACGCACACGACAGAACATGGACTGACCGAAGTGAATACTCCCGTCCTTGTGCGCGATGACGCAATGATGGGAACAGGTCAGTTGCCGAAATTCGCCGAAGACAGTTATCAAACCACGAATGGCTGGTGGCTGATCCCTACGTCTGAGGTGACGCTTACGAACATCGTGGCAGGGCATATTGTCGACGAAAGCTATCTGCCGCGCCGCTATACCGCGCATTCGTTGTGTTTCCGGTCTGAGGCCGGATCAGCAGGGCGCGACACAGCAGGCATGCTGCGCCAGCACCAGTTTGAAAAGGTGGAGATGGTTTCGGTGACCCGTCCAGAAGACAGTCGGGCAGAACTCGATCGGATGACCGAGTGTGCCGAGGCCATTTTGCGCAAACTAGGACTGGCCTTCCGGACGGTCGTCTTATGCACAGGCGACATGGGTTTTGGAGCACGCCGCACGCATGACATAGAGGTCTGGCTGCCCGGTCAGAACACTTACCGTGAAATTAGCTCTTGTTCCGTATGCGGTGACTTTCAGGCCCGTCGAATGAATGCACGTTTTCGCCGTGACGGTGAAAAGAAACCCGAATTTGTACACACCCTCAATGGGTCCGGGCTTGCCGTTGGTCGCTGTCTGATTGCCGTCCTTGAAAACGGCCAAAATGAGGATGGGTCGGTGTCGTTGCCGGACGTTTTGCATCCCTATCTCGGTGGGAAAACGATGATAACAACGGACGGCGTGCTGGCGTGAAAATTCTTTTGACGAATGATGACGGGATCGACGCCCCTGGATTTGACGTGTTGCGGAAAATCGCCGCTGAATTGACCGACAGTGAAAACATCTGGGAGGTTGCGCCACTGACCAACCAATCGGGTGTGGGCCGTTGTGTGAGTTACATGCATCCGATGACAATGATGAAGCGAGGGGAGCGCAGCTTCGCATTGCAAGGATTTCCGGCGGACTGTGTCCTCGCCGCCCTTGGGGAGGCGATGCCGGAACGGCCCGATTTGATACTGTCCGGTGTGAATAATGGGAATAATTCAGGTCAGAATGCGGTTTATTCCGGCACCGTGGGCGCGGCCATGGAAGGTGCCTTGCAAGGGGTCAAATCGATCGCTCTTTCGCAGTATTTTGGTCCCGGGCTTTGGGGCCTCGACGATAAGTTCGATGCCACATTGAAGTTTGCAGCGCCGCTTATTCAGCAACTTTTGGAATTCGATGTTTGGGGTGATGACGACTACATGACATTCTACAACATCAACTTTCCCCCAGTTGCCCCGGCAGAGGTGAAGGGCACGCAGGTCGTGGGACAAGGTTTCCGAAACACTCCGTTCTTTGCCAAATCTGCAGAAGCCCCCAACAAACGCACCTACCTTTATGTCAGCTCTGGATCCCAGCACGAAAAGACGGCGCCAGACACGGACGTAGCTGCAAATCTTGAGGGTTACATTTCGATCACACCGATGACAGCTGACCTTACGGACCGCTCGACTTTCGATGCCCTTGCCGCAAGATTTGGGAATGACTGATCCAGCCGTAAAAATGCAGTATGTTTTGACGCTTAGGAACAAAGGCGTCACGGATCGAGAAATTCTATCGGCCGCAGAAGAAGTGCCGCGCCATGAGTTCATTGAGGGGCATTTTCAAAACCGCGCTTACGAAGACATCGCTTTACCCATTGCCGGCGGGCAGACGACCTCTCAACCCTCAGTCATTTGCCATATGATCCAGGCACTGCTTGTCAACAAACGCCACAAGGTTTTGGAAATAGGCACCGGTTCTGGGTATCAATCTGCGATCCTCGCAAAGCTTGCCCGGAGGGTTTATTCGATGGAGCGTCATAAAGGCCTCGCGCGGGCGGCAACCCATCGCTTCAATCGTTTGGGCATTTCAAATGTTACGGTTTTGGGTGGCGACGGGACGCTTGGCCTACCCGAGCAGTCGCCTTTTGATCGTATTTTAATTTCGGCGGCGGCAGAGGACGTGCCAGCACTGTTGTTGGATCAACTGGCCGAAAACGGGATTATGGTCCTGCCGGTCGGGCCGGCAAACAACATTCAAACCGTGCTTCGTGTGCAAAAAACAGCTGAAACGCTAGAATATACCGAATTTAAGAGTGTCCGCTTTGTACCATTGGTTGAAGGTGTGGATGAAGACTGATACTATATAGGGTAATACGCTCCAAAAAGAGAGCGAGTAGAGAGGTTCGAAGATGCAGACCCGTACCCTTTTGTTCATGTCCTGCGCCGTTTTTGCCCTCGCCGCGTGCGAAGAGGGCGTTTACGATGGCTTTGATAGACGACCTTCAGTCCAAGAGGGGCCAGCTCCTATCGCAGATGCACGAGGTGTGATTGTGTATGACACCTATCAAGTGATCGAAGCGCGCGCCGGAGATACTATGGATACGCTTGCGGGGCGCATTGGCATGACCGGCGCTGATCTTGCGGGCTATAACGGTTTGGCAGCCACCCATATCCCACGGGAAAATGAAATCTTTGCCATTCCACCGGATGTGGATTTGGGAACGGATGGGGAAATCCAAGCCTCCGAATTGTCTGATGGCGCTACGGATACACCCTTTGGTGAACCAACGGGACAAGCGAACGCAATCCGCCACACTGTCGAAAGCGGTGAGACCGCCTATTCGATTGCGCGACTTTACAATGTATCGGTGACGTCGCTGGCCAGCTGGAACAATTTGGATCGCGATCTTACCGTTCGGGTGGGTCAACAACTGTTGATTCCTCAATCTGTTGAAGGCACAACTCAGGTTGCTGCTGCTCCTGCCCCAGCGGCACCGGCGCCTGCGCCAGCAGCGCCAAGCAATGATACAGAAACAACAGCAGCAACTCCTGCACCAGCTCCGGCACCCGCGCCTGCTCCTGCACCAGAAAATTCAGCACGTATGGTGATGCCGGTTCAGGGAACAATTATCCGCGACTATGATGACCGTCAGGGCGGCAATGACGGCATTGACATTCAAGCAGATGCTGGCGCGCCAGTCGTCGCGGCAGAAGCCGGCACCGTTTCCCGGGTGGAAGACAGTGTCGTCGAGGGCACTAAAATCGTCATCATTCGGCATTCGGACAATATTCTGACGGTTTATGTGAATGTGAATGGCGCACAGGTTGCCGCGAATGATCAAGTGCGTCGCGGTCAAGCCATCGGAAGCGTTGCTCCCGGTGATCCACCTTATTTGGGTTTCCGCATCTACAAAGGAACGCAGAGCCAAGACCCGGCGTCCTATTTGAACTAAAGCGTTTCGACCTTAAGCTTCATTCCGTCCACGGCTGTGACGCGCACACGCGTGTCCAGCTCCGGTACGCCTTTCACCCAGATCGCTTGCCACCGAGTGTCACCGACCATAACCGATCCTTCGGAGCCATCGATAACACTGACAACTTCCGCAGTGCGTCCTACCAGCGCGTGCCCTCTGCGGTTTAAACCGGTTTCCACGGCCCCACCGTCGCCATAGGTTCGGATCAGATACCGACCCACAAACGTGAAGGCGACACCGAGGGTTGTGAACCATATCACCTGCGCATCGCCGGTCATTTCCGGGCGCAGCACCAAAAGGCCAGATACAACCACAGCAGCAAGAGCCGGCCAAATCAGGATAAAGGCCGTTGCAACCATTTCGATGATGCCCAGGAGTAAGGCCAGTCCCAGCCAGACCAGGGGGGACACACCGTCTAGAAATGTAAAGAGTGTGCTACCCTCGCTCATTTTGACTGGCCTCCAAGCCCCGCTGCTTTGGCAATCTCTGCAATGCCATTCACGGACCCGATCAAGCTAGATGCCTCCAGTGGGATCATCACGGTTTTAGAGTTCGGACTTGCGGCCACTTGTTGCAAAGCCTGTGTGTAACCTTGCGCAACGAAGTAGTTGATGGCTTGAACGTCGCCTTTAGCAATAGCAACGGACACCATCTCTGTGGCTTTCGCCTCGGCTTCCGCTTCCCTTTCCCGCGCTTCAGCATCCAGGAACGCGGCTTGGCGCCTACCCTCGGCCTCTCTGACGAGGGCCTCTTTCGCACCTTCCGCGCGCAGGATTTCGGCTTGCTTCAGGCCCTCGGCTAGCAAAATCTCAGCCCGGCGATCCCGCTCCGCCTTCATCTGACGCGCCATCGCTTCGTTGATGTCCGGCGGTGGTGCGAGGTCTTTGATTTCTACTCGTGTAACTTTCACACCCCACGGTGTGGCTGCATCATCGATCACGTTCAGAAGTTTCGCGTTAATCACATCACGATTTGAAAGGCTTTCATCTAGGTCCATCGAACCGATGACCGCACGGATGTTTGTTTGTGAAAGGTTAGTGAGAGCTCGTTGAAGGTCACGTACCTCGTATGCTGCTCTCGGCGCATCCACGACCTGATAAAAGGTGACCGCGTCGGTCATGACCATGGCATTGTCTCGTGTAATGACCTCTTGCTGGTCAATATCGAGAACCGTTTCCATCATGTTTATCTTTGCACCGATCTTGTCGATGAAGGGGATAATAAAGCCCAAACCAGGGCTCAGCGTGCGGACATAGCGACCAAATCGTTCCACGGTATACTCTTCGCCCTGCGGTACGGATTTGACCGCCAGGAAAATAATAACCAATCCAAAAACGAGGAAAATAAGGGTGACGAGACCAAACTGTTCGATCATGCGAACCTCCTGTAAGTGTCACCTCACAAATGTGTGTTTTGAACACATTTTACAACGATTCTGACCGATTTAGGCTTTGATTATTACCGATTTGCGGCCTGCCAGGTCGACAAAATACTGCCATGCCACGCGCCCCGAGCGCGCGCCCCGCGTTTGCTGCCACTCGATCGCCTCGGCCACGAGAACCGCGTCTTCGATCATGACACCGTAGGCCGCACAATACCCTCGGATCATATCGAGGTAATCATCCTGACTACACGGATGAAAGCCCAGCCAAAGCCCGAACCGATCAGACAAGGATACTTTTTCTTCCACCGCCTCCGACGGGTTGATCGCAGACGACCGTTCGTTTTCGATCATATCGCGTGGCATCAGATGCCGTCGGTTCGAAGTGGCGTAAAACAAAACGTTATACGGACGCCCCTCTACACCACCATCCAAAACGGCTTTTAGAGATTTGTAGTGGCTGTCATCTTGGTCGAAACTCAGGTCGTCGCAAAACAGGATAAACCGTTCGTCAGAGGTTTTCAGTATCCGAAGAAGTGCCGACACACTGGGCAGATCCTCGCGCTGAATTTCCACAAGCTTCACCGGATGACCTTGCGCAGTCACTGCGCCATGGATTGCCTTCACCAGAGAGGACTTGCCCATGCCCCGCGCACCCCAAAGAAGCGCGTTATTGGCCGAAAACCCTTTGGCGAACTGAAGTGTGTTTTGCAACAAGGTGTCTCGGGCGCGTTCCACTCCAAGCAAAAGCTCCAGTGGTACCCGAGAGATTTCAGTCACCGGCGCAAGACCTTCCGGGTGAGCGCTCCAAACGAAGGCGTCGGCCGTCGAAAAGTCGGGGGGTGACATTGGACCGGGCGACATGCGCTCCAGCGCTGCCGCTATTCGTTCAAATGGATCAACTGTCATCTTCTGTGTCGAACAGACTCTCGTCTTCTCCCAACACGCCATCTTCGCGAAGTTGTTTTTCCCGATTTTTTTCCACCCAGATAACGAGCCAAATCGATATCTCGTAGAGGCCATAGACTGCGGTAAACAGAATAAGCTGGGTGACCACATCAGGCGGTGTCACAACCGCCGCCAATACAAGGATGGCCACGACCGCGTATTTTCGAACATCTTTCAGCCCGCGGGAGCTGACAAGATCAGCCTTGCCCATCAGGGTCAACAAAACCGGAAGTTGGAAACACAGGCCGAACGCAAAGATAAACTTCAACGAAATATCGAGCGACTCTCTCACCGATCCAAGAAACACCGTTTGAAGCTCTTGCTCCTCACCCGGTGGTGTTTCGACATCGCTTGTGCCAGCCACAAGTTCTGTGATGGCTGGGATGATGTCTGAAAACCCAATAAAGAACCGCATCGCCAGTGGTGTCACGACATAATGTGCAAATGACGCACCAAGCAGAAACAAAAGCGGTGAGGCGATTAAAAATGGCAGAAACGCCTGCTGTTCGGTCTGGTAGAGCCCGGGCGCTATAAACCGCCAAAGTTGATACCCGATGTAAGGGAATGCGATCGCAAGCCCCATGATTACCGAGATGCGGAAGAGCACAAAGAATTTCTCTTGCGGAGCCGTAAAAATCAGCCGGGGGTCTTCGCCGCGTTCCCGCAAAATGTCCGCGATGGGTTCGACCAGAAACGTCAGGATTGGGTCCGCGACAGCAAAACATGCGACCATGGCGATCATAAACGCAACGACAGAGCGGATCAGACGATCCCGAAGCTCTGCTAAATGCTCAATCAATGGGGCAGAAGACGCCTCCATTGCGGCCTCATCTGGATCTGCGGCTTCGTCACTCATTCAGCAGCCTTTTTAACCGCTTGCTTTTTCGCAGGCGCTTTCTTGGCAGCGGGCTTCTTTGCCGGGGGTTTTCTTGTGCCGGCTTTGGGCGCTGCTTTCTTGGGTTCAGGTTTTTCGTCCACTTCGGCCTTCACAACTTCTTCGGCGTCTTCCTTTTTTGAATGCTCCCAAGTTTCCGCCGCTTTGTTCGCCTCTTCAACGATCTTTTGGCGCCGTGCGTGCTCGGCAGCTGCGTCGATCTTGGTGACCTCGCGCGTGCTATCGACTTCTTTTTGGAAGTTTTTCAAGGATTCAGCAGCATCGCCGAAAACCTTGTCCTGAACGTTGGTAGCTTCTTTGAAGCCTTTTTTAAGCTCCGTCACACCCGCCTCGTCGGCAGCCTGATCCATCGCCCTTTGAAAGTCCCGCGCCATGTTGCGCATGCGCCCAACCCATTGGCCGATACGGCGAAACATAATAGGTAGGTCTTTGGGCCCCACAACAATGAGGGCCACAAGTCCAATAATTAGAAGTTCGGACCAGCCGATATCAAACATGGGCGCTGCCCCGCGCGACGCGGCTTAAGACTTGTCTTTGTCTTTTGTCTCTTCGGGTGTAACGTCCTTAGCGGTTTCCGCCGCGGCGTCTTCGATGACAGCTGCCTCGTTTTCGGCCTCTTCTTTGCCGTCACTCACGCCCTTTTTAAACGCAGTGATGCCTTTGCCAACTTCACCCATCAGGTTCGCAATTTTCCCGCGACCGAACAGGACGAGCACAACAATGGCGATCAGGATGACGCCTGGAAGGCCGATATTCTGAATAAACAGTGGTGTGATCGAGATCATCTCTCTTGTCTCCCTAGCCTTTTCTGGGCTGCTTCTATGCGATTAGGACGTTTGCCTAACGGGTTTCAAGGGGAAGGCAAAGGGCAAAGCGCCGCGATCAGCTGCTTTTTGCAAACACAAAACAGCGATCCCGACGCACGGACAGCCAAAATACGGTACCGGGTTTTGGTAGAAAAACACGAGGGACATCCACTTTGAGCGTCACATCCTGAAAATCCATCTGGAAATCGACAACAGAATGGACCCCCAAAAAGCGCGCACGTTTCACAACACCGCGTGCCGGAGTGCCCTCTTCCTTTGTGGGCGTTGGACCTTTGCCATTTCGATCAAAATCCAATCGAATGTCTTGCGGGCGAATAACAAGCTCTACATCCTGATCCGCGTCGAATTCAGGTGTTCGAAACACCCCGAATGGACTTTGCACATGACCGTCTTCGACTTGGCCATTAAAGACGTTGCAATCGGAAAAGAACTCTGCAGCTTTGCGGTCAACGGGTCGGTTGTACAATTCAAACGGGGCCCCGATTTGCACCACGCGACCCGCCCGCATCAATATGATTTCGTCCGCAGCTAGCATGGCTTCTTCGGGGTCATGGGTGATCATCAAAACGGATGCACCTTCACGGGATAACAGCGCCATCGTCTCTTCTCGCACGGCATCGCGCAGTCGGTCATCAAGCCCTGAAAATGGCTCATCCATCAGGAGGACACTTGGCTTGGGCGCTAATGCGCGGGCCAGTGCCACGCGTTGTTGCTCTCCGCCCGAAAGTTCGTGTGGATACTTCCTTTCGTAACCTGACAAAGATACTTTCTCGAGCAGGTCGCCGATACGAAGACGCGCATCCTCGCGCGTAGTTCGCAGGCCAAAACCAACGTTACCTTCGACGGTTAAATGCGGGAACAGTGCAAAATCTTGGAACATAAGGCCCACATTCCTCGCCTCCGGCGGCACATGGGTCGCACCCGAGGATACAACTGTTCCGTCTATTTTCACCTCGCCAATGTCTTGACGTTCCACCCCGGCCGCGATCCGCAGCGTTGTCGATTTCCCGCATCCCGAGTTACCCAGCAAAGCAGTCACTGCACCCGGATGGAGCGCGAAGCTCACATCGCTGACGGCATCCTTACCGTCAAAGGACCGGTAAACATTGGATAATTCCAATCGGGGGGCGTTGATCACGATTGCGTCCGACCTCTCACTGCACGCGACCCGCTATGTGTGGGACACACGCGATAGGGTCAAGGGTCAAGCGGCGGCCCGCAACTGTTTCGTAATGAGTCCGATCAGACCCGCCGCAAATCCGACCGCCAAAACGCCGATACAAATCGTGAGGAGCTCGTCATATTTATGCGGCCCATCGATGTAAGCCGACACAAGCGCGCTTTCGCGATACATATATGCGGCAGCCCCAAGCATCGAGGCAAGCCAAGCAGTTAAGTAAGACCAAAGCGGGACATCGCGGCCGGTCACAAGACTGATGACAAGGACCGGCGCGAGGAACATCGACGCCGTGCCGGACACCGCAACTGCGTCGAACAGCGTCTGATTTTCCCAAAGCGTCAGCGCCGCGCCCGCGATCATAAAGACGACCATGACCCAACGGCCATTGGCCACGGTTCTGGGGGCTACATCGAATTCCTCAATCATCAGGCGCGCTGCTGAGGACAGCGCCGAGTCGAGCGTCGACAGAGCAGAGACCAAAAGCGAAGCGGCAATCAGAAAATACACCGTCGGCCCGAACATCGTGACCCAAGTGCCCAGCAGTTCATTGTCATATTCCGCCCCGATCAGCCCGGCTTGAATGCCGAACATGCCAAAGCCGAAGATGCACAGCGAAGACAGCCAAAACGCATGGAAGAAACTCGCACGCGTTGTGCGTTCATCTGCGATGAACCCTCGGTCCATCATGACCGGATCATGCACCGGATAGGAGATGACTTGCAGCAGTGCGACAACAACCAGAATCCAGCCGGGGCGCGCGCCCTGATCATGCACGCCTTCTGCGGCCAAGATCGCTTGGATAGAGAACCCATTGCCCGTTACCAGAATGAAGAAAGCGACGGCAAAGACCACCAGGAAGATCAGCATCTGCAAAACATCGGTGCGTAAACTTGCCCGCAAACCACCCATTGCAGAATATATCAAACCGACAACGGCCAGAGCGATGATGGCCCCTGTGCCTGCGCCATTTACCTCTGGGAACGCGGCAGAGAAAATGAGCCCTACAACAATGAGGTTTGCAAACACCTCGGACAGAAGCCGCAATGCAATTACGATGTTGTAAGCCACGTTACCGGGCAGGCCAAAGCGGTCCCCAACCCAGTCTTGGACCGAACCTGCATAATCGCGCCGCATATGGTTGACCCACAGCATACCCGTGAGAAAGCTGAGGTAATAGACGGTGTAGGCGAGCGTGCCTGCAAAACCGTAAAAATACCCCAAGATGGCGGCATTCATCAACGAACGCGCAAAAATCCACGTCGTGACTTGGGATAAGACGAGCGTCCAGAGGCCGGGCTGTTCGCCCGCATTATTCGTCCCGTCGTAAAACGCATCGGCGGTCACACGCCGCGGTGCAAGCGCGAGTGACCCGATAACGACGATCCCCACGAAAACAACCAAAGCCCAAGGGCTTGCCAACACGTCCATACCGAGCACTCCTAACAACGTCAGAAGGCCATACTGTGGCACCATCGGGGATGCCAGTCCCGTCCAGTCACTCTGACACTAACGTGAGTTTTGGTTAGCAGGCCTTTTGGTCCGGCGACATTTTTCGGAACAATACTTTACGTCGTCCCAGACCTTTTCCCATTTTTTGCGCCACGTGAATGGTTGGCCGCAAGTTTCGCATGTCTTGGTGGGCAGCTCGGATTTCTTGCGCATCCGTCCCATCAGAGGTCAAAACTCATCTGTTTTTTTGAGGTCGGTGTCGACCTTGGGCGTCGTGTGGGGCGCCTCCGCGAGGCGTGTTTTTGAACAATGCCTTTGGCGGCTTCTTTGAACTCGGGCGTTTTGCGATTGGAATAAACCCGATCGCGGGCTGTTTTGGCCGTAGCCTTATAGTCCACGATTGGCTCTGGGTACGACCTGCCCAACACCGTCGATGCACCATCCCACAGCCAGGGCTCGTGAAGATGGGCGTCGGGCACGCTTGACAATTCAGGCAGCCAGCATCGAATGAAAACGCCGTCAGGGTCCTGGTCATGCCCCTGCTTCACCGGGTTATAAATGCGGATCGTATTTATCCCCGTTGTGCCCGATTGCATCTGCACTTGGCTCCAATGGATGCCCGGCTCGAAGTCGGTGAAGTAAGAGCCTAGGATTTTGCCACTCTCCCGCCAATCGAGCCAAAGATGGTAGCTTGCGACGCTTACCAACATGGCGCGCATCCTAAAATTCATCCAACCCGTCGCACGCAAGCACCGCATTGTGGCATCCACAAAGGGTAAACCCGTCTCCCCAATGGCCCAGGCATGAAGTCGGGCAGGATCGCTTTCACGCTGCAGGGTCGCGGTTGCGGGGTGCATCTCGGCATATTCGATGCGCGGCTCGTCCTCCAGCTTTTGCATGAAGTGGCAGCGCCAATGGAGACGCGCATTAAAAGCGCGCATCGCACCACCCCATTTCCCATCCGGGGCCGCACGCAGCTCGGCCTGTTTCTGCCAGCACGCTTGAGCGACCTCTTTGGTCGACATCGTGCCCCAAGCCAAGTGGGGGGAAAGGCGCGAACAGGTCCATTCCCCGTCCAAGGGGGACGACATTGCCCTTTGATAGGTCTCTGCGCGGCGGGTCAGAAAGCTCTCCAACAGGGCAAGTCCCTCGGACCGCCCACCCTTTTGACGACCAGGGCAAATGTCAGGGCCAAGCCCGAGAGCTTTGGCCGTGGGGATTGGGCCGGGGTCGATGGTCACAGCAGGCATTGCAGCCGGCGCGACCACCGGCCCCAAGGCCATCCGGGCATCCCAGGCGGCCGCCCATTTGTCGCGCGTGTCCAGTTTGCGGATCACGCCTGCGGGTTGAAGCTCACGCCAAGCGATGCCCTCAGCCTGGCAAAAGGCAGCGACCGCACGGTCCCGTGAAAAAGTCCACGCATTGCCTGTTTCTTCATGGCTCCACAGATCAAACGGGCCGAGCACATCTTTAAGCTCTGAGAGAATGCGTACCGAATCCCCCATTCGCAGAACCAGATCAGAGCCCGCGGATCGCAGTGCCTCGCGCAAATCTTCAAGGCTTTCGGCCACGAACGCCCATTGACGCGCGCTGCTGTCGGGCAAGGCCCAAAACTCTGGCTCTGCGATATAGATTGGCACCACCGGCCCTGCCGCTGCCGCAAGATGCAAGACAGCATGATCGGCGATCCGAAGATCGCGTTTGAACCAAAGAATTTGTGCTTTCCCACCCATGCCTCTGACCTAATCCATGCGCCGACCTGAACAACATTCGAAATTGCCGCGCTGAAAACATTCGGGTCGGGATGCCCCTTGCCCACACTTTCAAAGCGCCTAAAAGAGATAGAATTCGA
The DNA here is from genome assembly GCA_039821195.1 of Pseudomonadota bacterium. Taxonomy (GTDB): domain Bacteria; phylum Pseudomonadota; class Alphaproteobacteria; order Rhodobacterales; family Rhodobacteraceae; genus Amylibacter. The sequence continues at coordinate 858 of JBCBON010000054.1, read as the reverse complement.
ACGAGGTGAGACATGCTGGACCTGACTTACGAAGCGCCCAAACCCAAAGTGATTTCCGGTGCCACCGGCGATTGGGAACTTGTGATTGGGATGGAAGTGCATGCGCAGGTCAGCTCGAACGCGAAACTGTTTTCTGGGGCATCAACCGCATTTGGCGCCGAGCCCAACAGCAATGTCAGCTTCGTTGACGCCGCCATGCCCGGCATGTTGCCAGTAATTAACGAATTTTGCGTGGAACAAGCCGTCCGCACGGGCCTTGGCATCAATGCCGAGATCAACCTACGGTCCGCGTTTGACCGGAAGAACTATTTCTATCCTGACCTTCCGCAGGGCTATCAGATCAGTCAGCTCTATCATCCGATTGTCGGAGAAGGCGAGGTTCTCGTGGATATGGAGCCTGGCGTTGCGCGTCTGGTTCGGATCGAGCGCATCCACCTGGAACAAGATTCGGGCAAGTCGGTTCATGACATGGACCCAAACATGTCTTTCGTGGACTTTAACCGTACTGGCGTTGCGCTGATGGAAATCGTCTCCCGGCCTGATATTCGCGGCCCCGAAGAGGCGGCGGCCTATGTCACCAAGCTGCGACAGATCCTGCGCTATCTCGGCACCTGTGATGGCAACATGCAAAACGGCAATTTGCGCGCCGATGTGAACGTCTCTGTTTGTCGCCCCGGTCAGTACGAGAAATACCAAGAGACGCAGGATTTCGCCCATCTCGGCACGCGCTGCGAGATCAAAAACATGAACTCCATGCGCTTCATTCAGGCCGCGATTGAGTTTGAGGCTCGTCGCCAAATTGCTATCCTCGAAGATGGAGGATCGGTAGATCAAGAAACGCGTCTTTACGATCCTGAT
>JBCBON010000053.1:0-16186 GCA_039821195.1 Pseudomonadota bacterium | reverse complement strand
AAATCTGATGCCAAATCTGACGCGGTGGTCGAGCCAGCGCCATGTTCAAACACCTTTGATGCGTAAGATGGTGGAGCGCCGTATCGGTCATTTTAACAGCCTTCGTTTTGGTACCAACGGCCACATGAAGTGTGTTCCGCACACGCGACGCATTCTGATTGCGGGGTGGGTTGACGGGGACCCATCGCAAAGCCAGCTGAAAGGTCTTAAAGAGTTTCGCCGCAACCTCATTCTGGCAATGGGTGGCGATACGCTTTGTGTGAATGTGCAGCCCAACACGTTCCTCGAACTGTTGTCTGAAATGCTTCATACCCGTGGGTCGGTCTCTGCGGAACCTCTGGTCTATGACGATGATGTCCCTCTGAACTACCAACTGCCTGGGGCAGGGCTTGCAGTCGCAAGCGATGGGATGTCGTTTCTGAACTCGCCGGAATTGTCAGTGTCATCTGCGACGGTGCGCATGGTGCCGCATGAATGGGCGGCCGCACTTGGATCCTTGTTCAATGGATCGCCGGATCGTCCAGATGATAACCCTCACGGTCCGGTTCTGACGTGCCTCACGGCGCGGTCCAAGCCAAACCGCCAGAGCATGTCGGAAGTTGTCAAGAAGCGTGCAAAGCTGGAGCACGCAAAGACAACCAATTTCGGCAAGTGGATGTCTGATTTGCCGGAGCAAGATGCCGAATATGAAGGCTTGCAGGCACAGCTTGAACGCGGTGAACGGATCTTTGAAACGCTCACAACCGTCTCGGCATATGCCCGTGGTGATGTCGATGACAGCACTGCCGCTCTTTCTGAAATGCGCAAAATCTACTCGATGGTTGGCGTGACTTTGGAAAAGGACAACTTCCTCCAATTGCCCGTCTTTCTCGCCGGGCTGCCATTTCAGGCGAGTGGTCCGCGCATCGAAGACATGCGTAAGGCCTCTCGCGTCAAGAAAAGGAAAGGCGCGGCGGTCACGGCATTGGCTCCGATTCACGGCGAATATGTTGGTCCGCGCCAATACACGGGTTTGCTCTTGTGTGGACGACAAGGGCAGCTTTGCGACTGGGACAACTATCGGTCGACCGGCAACTACAATGTCTCTGTGGTTGGCAAGTCGGGTGCCGGTAAATCGGTGTTCATGCAGGAGCTGGTCACATCGATCTACTCTGGCGGTGGTCGCGTTTTGGTCATCGATGATGGTCAATCCTTCAAGACGACGTGCGAAATCATTGGTGGCGATTGGCTGAGCATCGGGTCTGGCAGTCAGTTCCGGCTCAATCCATTCGCGATGCTCAGTGCCGAACATATGGACTCGATAGAGTACCGCGGCGAGGCGCTTGAGTTGATCACGCGCGTCATCGCAACGATGGCGAACCTGGGTGAACAGCGTGAGGGCCGGGTTTCCGGGATCGAAGAGGAATTCATCGAGCTTGCCTGTGCGGACGTGTGGGATCGGCTTGGCAATGACGGCAACGTCACCGAAGTACTTAAGATACTCAAGTCGAATGTCAAAGATGAGCCCCGGCTGATCGATGTCGTAACGAAGCTCAGCCGTTACGCGGTTGGCGGTACTTATGGCGAGATGTTTGACGGCCCATCCAACGTGTCGATCGATAGCGCCTTCACCGTTTTTGAGATGTCAGAACTGAAGTCTCAAAAGGATCTGGAAGCCGTTGTCCTGCAAATCATCATGTTCCTTGGCACCGAACTGATGTTCAAGACGGATCGTTCAACCCGCGTCGCAATCCTGATCGATGAAGCCTGGGACATGCTTGGCGCGGAGACGGCCAACTTCCTTGAAGGGGTGGTTCGTCGCGCGCGGAAGTACACAGGGGCGCTCATCACTGGCACACAATCCATGCTGGATTACTACGAGAACCCGGCCGCGCTCGTTTGCCTTCAGAACAGTGATTGGACGATCTTCCTATCGCAAAAACCTGAGGTGATCGATCAGCTGGTCGCCGATGGTCGGCTCAATGCGCCAGAAGGGATTGCGCATAGCCTAAAGTCTCTCACCTCTGTGAAGGGCCAGTTTTCCGAGTGCGGCATTCGCGGCCCGGAAGGCTGGCTCTTTGGCCGGCTGCTCCTGGACAAGTACTCATTGGCGATTTTCTCGACCACCGGACACATGGTCCAGAAGCTGAATGATCTTGTGAACGTGCGTGGCATGAACATGGGCGATGCGCTCGAACTGCTTGTGGAGAACGGGGAGGTCATCTGATGCTCAAGAAAACCCGGTCGTTTCTTTCCTCTCTTTATGCCGCTTGGGTTCGACGGCTGCCGGACGCCAATGACTACCTACTGTACGCAGGTTTGGCCGCAATCACTGGTTGCTTCATTCTTCTGATGTTTGGCGTCCGTGGTGCCGTCATAGAGATCTATCTTATTGTCACGATTTCGGTCCTTGGACTCTGGTTCCTCGCAATCCTGGCCACCATTGGGTTCGAGCTCTCCTTTCGCGGGTGCCATGAGGCTCGATCCGTTTCCGAAAAGGAGACATCCCATGATTGATGGTCTCATCATTTGGCTCGCTTTGGTCGGTGTCGCAACCATCGCCATGTTCACATTCGATCTCCTGTGTTGGGTTGGCCGACTTTTCCTGAAGCTCTTTGGTCAGATCGTTCCAAACCCCGTTGATGACCTAGCCGATTTTCAAACTGACCCTAATCAACCCGTTGCAAGGGAGCGTTTCAAATGACCAAGCAATCCAAATCATCAGAGCCCTCGTTTGTCAGCTCAATCCCGGTGTGTGCGGCCGTTGCAGTTTTCCTCATGGTGCTCATGTTTTGTTTGGTTGAGCGGCCCGATGCTTGGCGAGATGGACATACACTTGAGAATTTTTTGCTGTCTGCCTTCATGGTGGTGTTTCCTGTCGCGTTCGTCTTAATTCTTGGGTCCTGCTTCCAGTCTTCTGTCGATGATCGCAAAGTATCTGACTACGGACAGGCCCATGAATGACCCCGTAAACAAGGTCAGTAGTTCTGACTTATTTAACATAACCAACATTATCGGTTTTTTTGCAGCGGCCGCCTGCTTCGCGCTTGTGAACGTCGCGATCACCCTGACGGTGTTGGATCGTACCGGCAATCTTGGTCGTCCTGAAGTGGTATCGATTGACGCTGCAGATCTCATTCGCTCATTCGTGAACGCTCAAGGTCGTGATGTCTCCGATGAAGAGCTGCAGGCCCGCGTCAGGGCCTTGAATGCCAACCTCGATCCCATCGTGGAGGCTTACGCCATCGAGCGAGGCTTGATGATCGTCAACTCCGCTGCCGTCCTGGGCGGCGTGCGGGACATTTCGCCGGAACTTCTTCAACATACGGGGCTTTTGCAATGACAGACGGGTCCAATGGCAAAGTGGGGAAACCAAAGATCTCACGCGCGCGTCGCGCTTTGGGTTACGGGACAATCTTCTTCGGCGTTGGCTGTATCGTCGTCTTCGATCAGTTCGATATCATCATGAATGCATCGCAGTCGTTGGATGAACCAGCATTTGTCCTGTTTGAACATCCAGTATTTTTGCGTCGCGGTGCCGTTGTCGCAGCAGCAATGCCAGATGTTCTCCACGAGCAGTTTGGCGATTATCTTTTCGTGAAGCGCATTGGAGGCTTGCCTGGTGACGAAATTACCTTGGATACTGACGGCAGTCCCTGCGTCAACGGTCAGTGTTACCCTCTTTGGCTGAAAGATGATGAGCCTGTCGCCGCGCGGATTGAGCCCGGCATCATTCCTGATGGCCACTACGCCGTCTTTGGCAATTCTCCCGATAGCTTAGATAGTCGCTACAGTGTTGTCGGCCTGATTGCTGAAGATCAGTTGGTTGGTCGTGGGTGGCCTTTGCCTCTTATGCCCGATTGGCGGGAGGCAGGTCTATGAAGCGCACTCTCTCTGTCATTGCGTCGATCTTTGCCTTGGCGCAGCCGGTTCACGCTGTCGATTACGGCGTGTTTGGTGCCCTGTTCCCCGTCGAAGAACCCTCCGTTCTGGACACTATTCTCGGTCGTCTTTCAGAGATGGAAGCGAACGGTGAACTCGCTCAGATGCAACAGGACATGCAGGATAAAGCCCGTGCCAGGGTCAACCGGCCGATCCCAGTCGCCGGAATGCGAACCGCTGAGGTGTATCGAAGCTACAACGTTGATCTGTCCATCGTGTTAGACCGCGATCTGGCTGACCATCGCGGGGTCGTATTTGCCCGGGCAGGTACCCGTGTGAACCCGTTGGACCACAGCCGTTTTAACCAGCGGCTTGTCTTCATTGATGGTGATGATCCTGATCAAGTGGCTTTTGCCGTCGATCTGGCCAACCAGGAGCCGGTCAAACTGATCTTAGTCAACGGCGCTCCCCTGGAGCTGACTGAGGCGCATCAAATGCTCTTCTACTTCGATCAGGGCGGCGTGATTTCTGAAAGGTTTGGCCTGACTGTTGTTCCGTCCGTCGTCAGCCGTGCTGATCCATTGATGCTTGTCGAAGAAATTCCTGTCTCGGGAGGTGATGGCCAATGAACTATGTCGCTCGGCTATTTTTCAGTGCGCTTGCTGCACTTGTGTTGTCGGTCAGCGTTGCAAATGCAAAATGCAATGCCCGGTTCCTAAATCCGATCACGGAAGTCTGTTGGGACTGCATTTTCCCAATCTCTGTTGGTGCTTTGTCGATGAACCTGGGCGCGTCTCGGCCGGACACGAACAACCCGAACTTTCCGCTATGCGTGTGTCCCGCCTTTCCGATCCCCCGCATTGGCCTGTCAATCGGCATCTGGGAGCCAGCACGTTTGGTCGATGTATCAAACGAGACCGGTTGCTTCTCAAACCTCGGGTTTGATGTCGATTTCGGACTGTTCTCGCGCGGCAGAACCAGCGTGAATGCCAGTGATGGTGGTGACAACGGCTCCAAATGGCACGCCCACTACTATTACTATCCGCTGATTTCGATGCTCGGGACCACGATTGATGCGCTTTGCCTTGAGACAACGGCTTTTGATCTGGCGTGGATGAGCGAGCTGGATCCGCTGTGGATGGATGCAGAGTTGTCGACCTTGCTGAACCCGGAGGCACTGCTGTTCGCCAATCCCATCGCGCAGGGTGCATGTGCTGCCGATTGTGCCGTTGCCTCTTCGGGGAACTTGCCGCTCGATGACCTCTTTTGGTGTGATGGCTGTTCAGGCCCGCTTTATCCCGTGACCGGCGATGCCAATAACCATACCGGTGGTGTCCAGGCGACATCCGTTGTTTCGGCAAAACTGTTGGCGCGAATGCATCGGATGTTGCTGGCACAGCGTACTGCTTCAAGCACGTCTCTCTGTACGCCACAACTCGCGCCGATCATCCCGAAGAGCCAGTATCGCCGGCAGATCACTCGGCCTTTCCCGTCAACATCTGGGCGGTATGCCTGCGCGCCTATCGGGGCATCTACCCAGTTCTATGACCGTTACAAAGAGACCCCCTACGTCGGCGAGTCCTTTGGCTATCTGTTTTGGAGGAAAAGAAATTGCTGCGCACTTTGACCCTTCTGACCTGCTGTGTTGGTTCCATTCTCTCGGCCGATCAACTCCCAAGTGCTACCACTCACGGGGCCTTGATTGATGATCGTCTCGAAGAGGCAGACGCGATTGGTGAAGATCTCCAGTCGCGTCTTCGCCTCCTTCAGCAAGAGTTTGATTTGCCGGATGATATCACCGCCCGGGCCCTCGACAGCTTAGAGAATGGCCGTGTTCGCCAGATGCTGAACATTGGTCCAGGTGATCTGCCGGAAGGCGTTGTCGAAGACCGCCGTTATCCCGGTGGGGTATTTGTCTTCGCCTCGTTTTCGATGCCAGAACCTTCGTTGAAGGCGGTTCTGACCGATGCAGCGGATCTTGGCATTCCGGTGGTCTTCAATGGATTTGTGGACAATTCGGTCTTGGCGACGGAACAACGTGTTCGGTCGATCTATGAAGGTTCAGATATCTCCCACGGCTTCATTATCGATCCGACCTTGTTTACGCGCTTCGAAGTGACTGCCGTCCCTACCCTCGTCTCGACGATGGTCAATCTGGATGTCTGTGAAACGCAAGGTTGTGATGCGGATGACGTGCCTGAGCATGATCGTGTGGCGGGTAATGTTCCACTTCGGTTCCTGCTTGAGGTCGTCTCGAAAGGTGACACCGCAAACGCAGTACCTGTCCAGGTTATCTTGGAGGGTGATACATGATTACGGCGATTTTCTTTCTTCTTCTCTTTCTGCCATCAGTTGCACTGTCTCAATCTGGCGGTGACTTTCAGGGCTTCGCTCAGGACGCATTTGGTAACGCACAACGTTTCACCGACTTTTCCAGATCGACCGCTGAAGACGTGCTCGGTGTCCCGGTCGAAACAGATCTCCCCCAATCAGACATGGGACCTGGGGACCTCGAAGATGCTGGCCGGATCATGTCGGGTTCTGACACCATCCAAGGCAATGCATATTCGACCTTCACCAACAATGTGGTTGATTGGAGCGTTTCAGCCGCTGATCAAAGCTTGTTGGGTGTTGCAGATGGCGCGGTGTCCAATCCTGATGCACTCGTAGATTCCTCGACGTTTTCCACTTCTGGCGGTGTCTGCACTGTCGATGAATTTGAAGACGGACCTGTCTTCGAACGCGTTTGCACGTCGCAGCGCGATCAAGTTCAGACCATATGTTCAGAGACCGCCGACATCGCCATCTACACCACTCAACGATATGGATGCGTTACCTTGAATTATGCAGGTGGCGCATGTGCGAATTTCCGAAATACAGGTGACTGCACGCTAGATCGCACGTCGTGCGCGCATGGGTTTTCAAGTGGTGGTGGGTGCGCCATTCCACGATATGAGTTTGTTTGTACGTCTGATGATGATGCTCGATTCACGAATGATGGAACGGCCATCCGCGTAGAGGTCATGGGCGCTCCAGCGGTCAGCGATCCCATCATAACTTGGACCGAAACCTGCGACTCTACATATGCAGTTGATCGATGCTTTGACCCCCAAGGACCTGTCTGCACATCTGGCCCGTCTGTCGAAATCGTTAATGATGTGTTGGTTCCTATGGACTGCACCGAACGTGAGACGTCGTGGACGTGTTTGGCAAATACCTATTCGTCTGATTGCGATGTTTTTCACAGTGATGGAAGCTGCAGTCTCATTTCTTCTGAATGCTTTTCCGAGAACCCCGACGGTCAGTGTGGCGCCTATGAGAATACCTTTCGTTGTGGTTCTGAACATGGCGGTGATTTTGACGCTTCATGTGAAGCCGTAAATGTATGTGTTGGCGGAAGCTGCCAGTCGATTCCTAACGAACAAAATGATGAGCTGATTTCTGCCTTGATCGCCATTGAGACGCTCAACACCATGGCTGAAGATTCATTCAACAATGCCGATCCTTTTGCCCTCATGGCAAACCCAGACGGTGTTGCTGCGGACATAAACTACTTTGGTTCTCGTGGTCTCGAGTGTCGGATTGGTATCCTCGCCACGCTTAACTGTTGTCGTGATAGCGGTTGGGCGCTCGGTACAATCGCTCAATGCACCGCTGAAGAAATGGAGCTTTATGCTTCGCAAGAAGCCGGCTCTGCGGTCTATGTAGAGACTTATTGCTCTGTAGATCTGTTATTCGTTTGCGCACAGAGAGCGCGGCGTTACTGCGTTTTCAATAGCCGCCTCGCAAAGATCGTCTCCTACCAAGGCCAACACCAGCTTTATGGTAACTTTTCTTGCCGCGCCATGACGCAGGACGAGCTTGAACAGATCGATTGGAACCAGATCGATTTCACGGAAGCGTTTGGTGATCTCTACGCCAACGTTGGTGACATCGCCCCGACCGAACTTACGAACATCATCCAAAACAACATTCTTCTGGCTCACCCGGAGGTACAGGATGTCTATGAATAGGCGAAAATTCGTCGCGGCCCTGCCCGCTGGCCTCTTGTTGTCTGCTCAAGCTGTTGAGGCATCCCCTACGACATTAGGTGTGATTTTTGTCGCTCAGAGCACCTGTCCTTACTGTGCTGCTATCGCGCCTCTACTAAAGCAGCTTCAAGACCAGGCAGGCATTGACGTTCTGGTTGCGTCCATGGACCGACAACCTGTTTTTCCTTTCCCCGACTTTGAAGACGGCCTGACGCATCCCATGACCGCCCATTTTCAGTGGGTCCCGCAAGTTCTCGTTTTCAACAGCAAGCACCAGCTCATCACGCATCATGTTGAGGGTGTCAGGACGATGCGCCATTTCGTTTCACGTCTGTCTTCGGCTCTTCGCGAAAGCTCAATGCTATGAAAAGGGTTTGCACGATTATCCTTGTCACACTGGCTCTGTCTTCGCCTGTTTTTGCTGATCTAACTGAACCGCATTCTGGTCGTGGTTTCGCTTGCGATGATGAGCGAACGAAAGGCTGGTACTTCTACTGCGACCCCAACGCAGTGGTTGAAGAGGAGCCGGAGGCGGCGGCAGACCTTCCCCCTGCCCCGCCACCGGCCCCTCCGAAAACGTACACAGAACAGATTGAAGAGTACCGGGCCCAACTGGATGAATTGAAGCATCGCGCCATACTCGAACCGACGTCTGAAAACGTTGTTGCCTATATGGAAGCACAGGCGGCGATGGTCCGACAGGCCGGCCTGTTTACCGAGGTCTGGCAGCGCAGCTTGTTCGCCAATCCCGCTCTTGATGCAAACGTTGATCGGCCGCTTTCGCAGATTGGCAGCAATCTCTACCAGGATCGTCTTGATGTTGATCGTGAGTCTGCTTTTCGGACCGCGACCACCGAACGTGCTTTGATGTTTGTTTACGATGGATCGCCGTCTTGCCTCGTCTGCGCGACCCAAGGCGAGGTCCTGCAGGCGCTCGTCCAGCAATATGGCGTTGCGGTCCTGGCCGTCACGCGAGACGGCATCGCATTGCCAACCTTTCCAGACAGCAAAATCGATCAAGGTGAGGTCCGCAATCTGGGTTTTGCTGATGTCCCATCGCCGTTTCTGGCGTTGGTTGAGCCCCGATCCGGTCAGGTTGATCTGATTGGTGCAGGCCTGATGACCCAGGACATTGTGTTGGATCGCATTCGCATCATCACCAGCATTCCAGAAGGAGAACTCTATGATTAAGTTTCCGCTCTCGGCCTTGGCTGTTTCTGTCTCTTTGCTGGCACCAAATTCAGCGTTTTCGCAGGTCGAAAGCGACCTTGCTGATTTCTGGTCCCGATCATCAGGCGGCGTGAACGTCACCAGACCATCGGCCTATGATGGTCAGCGCGCAGGCTACGTTTCTTTGGGCTCACTTTATGTCCGGACACAGCCGCGTAACAGTCAGCTCGCCTCAATCCAACTCCCCAGCGTTCGTTCCGGTTGCGGTGGCATCGATATCTTTGGTGGCGCCTTCTCGTTCCTCTCCGCTGACGAACTGATTGCGATGATGGAAGCGATCATGGCGAATGCTTCCGGTTTTGCCTTCGAGTTAGCTTTGGAAAGCCTTTCTCCGGCCGTTCAAGAGGTCGTTGGAAAGCAGCGGGATCTGCAGCAACAGGTCAACTCAATGAACATAAACTCATGCGAAGCCGGCCAAGCACTCGTGGCATCGGTCTGGCCGCAAACGGATGCTGCTTCTCAGCACATCTGCCAATCCATAGCGACGCAAAGTGGATTGGTCGCGGACCGGGCCCGGGCCCGGCATGGCTGCGGTACTGGGGGTGATCATACAAGCACCCTTGCGGCTGGTGATCCCGAAATGCAGGCGCAGCTGCCCGTTAACGTGAACTACGCATGGAAGGCGTCGCGCAATAACACATTCCTCGCGTCAGACGATGAACTCGCCGAATTCTTTATGACGATCACGGGTACGATCATCGTCATCGGTGGCGCAGATGACGACACGCCGCGTTCACATACCAACTACCCTCCACGCGCATTCTCATCGCAGATGATCCGCACAATGGTCGAGGGTGGTGATGTCGAGGTTTTGCGCTGTGATTCAGATCCTGCCGACCGGTGTTTGAACCCAACCTTTGCAACTCTTTCACTAGCGGCGGACCAGGCACTTTACGCCCGCGTGACGGAGATCCTCGAAGGTATCAACAACGCCCTTGCGACAGATACCGATCTTCCTACGGGATCTGAGGGCTTGATTGGTATGACCTCCGTCCCTGTTTACGAGATCCTGAAAACAGCACGGTCGTACAAATATGAGTTCGTCGGCGATGAGATCGCACTGATGGCTGAGCTGGTCGCTTTGGATTTTGCGATGCTTTACACGCGCGAAGCCCTCGAAGAAATGCTGAAACTCGCTGGCAACACGGAAGGTTTGGGGCCTCAGCTTGGAGAGTACCGCGACCAGGTTACGGACAGCTATGCGAATTTTTCGGCCATGCGGCGTGAGGCGGCTGAACGCTTCAATGATGCCGTTGCCACCCTGACGCGGCTCATGAGCGTTCAATCCACGCTGTCTGGTGAGCGTGCCGGATGGCTCGCGACCCAAGTGGTGGAGTTCTGAGATGCTGGAAATCTACTCCACCGGCGGCGGTGAATACCTGACCACGACGCTTAATGCGGTTGCTGCGTTCTTTAACACCGGGAACGCCCTTGCCTTGGTCAACATCGCTTTGCTGCTCGGACTGATCGTTTTGGTGTTTCAGCTGGTCTTTGGTGGCGATTTCAAACAGGCCGTGAAAGCCTACGTCGTCATCGGTCTGGTTGGTGGACTAAGCGTTGCCGACAAGTCTGATGTAATCATTTTCGATAAGACAAAAGGGCCGCTATGGTTCTCGACTGTTAGCAACGTTCCAACATCGGTGGCTTATGTCGGTTCGTTCACATCGCGCGTTTCAGACGTGCTGACAACACAGATGGAAACGCTCTTCTCACCACCCACCAACCTTGCCTATCAGCGTCATGGCATGTTGTTCGGTGCAACGTTGATGACGAAATCTGCGCGCTGGCGGGCCGTCACATCCACGGTTCATGAGAACCTGACGAATTTCTTTGATCAATGTGTCATCGATGCCGTGGACCTTCGATACATCTCACCTGAACTGGTGACGCGCTCAGGCAATCTTGAAGCCACGATCACGGCGAATATGCCGGCGTCTCTTGCATACTATGATGTCGTGACCCAAACCACGCGCACTTGTGCGGATGGCTGGCCCGATATCGTTACCCAGATTAACGCCGAAGTGGACGTTGTCTTGGGGGCGCAAGCTGCCTCAACCTTCCAAGGTGGTGATCCGACGCTGGCCATCAATGATTTGCGCGCAACGATATCCGACTTTGCCACGTTCGCCGGCTATGCGTCCACTGCTGCAGAGGATCATATCAAGCAATCGATGCTCATTGCCGCATTTGATGATGCTGCCAATCGCGGAATATCCGCGACCGGTAATGCGGCCGCCCTGCAGCACCTTCAGTCAGCGCGCGCCGAGGTCCAAACCAGATCCAGCTATCAGGCCATCGGCTCAAATGCCTTGAGTTGGGTGCCGTACCTCAAGATCGTCTTTGAGAACCTTTACTATGGTGCGTTCCCTATCGCGCTGGCACTGATGATGACGCCGTTTGCGCTGACTGTTGTTCGCGGTTACTTCGGCGGTTTCGTCTGGCTGGCGTCCTGGGAACCTCTCTCTGCAATTCTGCATTCCTTGATGATGAATGCGTCCGTAGAGCGATTTCAGACGATTACCTCTGCCTCAACCAGTGGCGCCTATACTGATAGCGTCATGAACTGGGCCAATCATTTCGGGGTCTATTCCATTGGCCAGGACGTCGCCGTGATGGCGGGCTATTTGATGATGTCTGTTCCATTCGTTGCCGCTGCGATCTTCTTTGGAACCCAGAAGATGGTCGGTCTGGCGACATCGATGCTTGCTGTCTCCCAAAGCGCTGCATCGGAAACCGGCCGTGAGATGGCGACCGGCAACCTTGCTTATGGCAATGCCAGTGTCGGAAACCGAAATTTCCGCAATGTGAGTATGGACAACTATGCGCGCAACAACGTCTCCTATGACAACACATCTGCAAATCGCACTGTCACATCACCGTTTACGGACACAGGCCGTTCCAGTTTCTATGGTCGGGACGGCTCCCTCATCACCACGAATGCGAATGGGACAGTTGGGATCGATGGCGGTAGCTCACGCGTGAATACAGCGGCAAATCTTTCGATTGGCCAAAGCGTCGTCTCGTCGTTGCGTGACACTGCAACGGGCTTGCGCGAAACCGGCAGCAACCTGCGGCAATCCTTTGAAAGATCCGTGTCGGAACTGTCTTCGAACACCAGCTCTTTTATGCAGTCCATCACGACCGGCGAAGCCTGGTCGACCGGCGTTGGTGTGAATACCAGTTCTGAAGAAAGAGCGTCGCTGACCGAGTCCATGGAGGTTCTGGATCGCTTCGCTGAAACCCACTCTATTTCTCGTCAAACCGCGATTCAGGTTGGTACCTATGCAAGTGCTGGTATTAGGTGGGGCGGATTGTCTGCCGGGGTTCGCGCCAGTCTTGAACGTCAAGGTGTATCGGCAGAAAACTATTCTGCGATCACTGAAGCGAGCCAGCGTCAAGGCATCGACAATGCCATAAGCAACCTGTCCCGTGCCTCAGAATCTGCAAGTCATACGCAAAGCGGCAACTTGAACACGACTGGTGACAACGGGTTCAGGGACACCGTTGACGACATTGAGCGTCAAGGTCGCACAGCCGACAATTATTTCCGAGCCGCCAATAGCTACAGCGAGGCGGCTGATCGCGCTCAAAGCGACTTCTACGACAGCCGTCTTGATGTGTCTGGCGCGTTCGCAAGCTGGATGATTGATAGCAAAGGCATGAACGCAGGTCAGGTTGCGGAGTTGATGAACGGTCGGACCGACAATCCGCGTTTGGCGGAGCTACGTGGTGAGTTTTCTGCGCGTTACATTGACGAGATGGTGAAGCCAGAAATACAGGGAGATCTGAGCGGTTCTGTAGGCACGCCAACTGATCCCGGTCATGACGGCCTTCCTGTGCCTGGTTTCCCATATAACCACACGTTGCCCCAGCACACTCCCCTCGCCGAACGCTCGTTAGCTGCGGAAACAGAAATCCTCTATCAATCCGGAAGGATTGACAACGTTGCACCAGGTGCCGGTTCGGTTGAAGCTCGCTCTGGAAACATCGCCGATCGCAACGCACAGGCAAATTCGAACTCCTGGGCGAATGGTGCCGGTGAGTTGATTGATCGTGCTCCTGGCGGTCAGTTGGTTCAGGATGGCAATCGGGTCGAGTGGCGTCCGTCGGCTGCCAATGCACCAAATGCTGTCAGCCTCGATGCTGGCGATCGCGATCTTGTCATTCGTACTATTGCAGCTGAAGCAGGTGCCGAAACCCGTCAAGGCCAGGTAGCTGTTGCTTCCGTTATCCGCAATCGAGTGAACGATGATCGTCATCCCAACGATGCCTCTGCCGTCGTCTTTGCTCCCAATCAGTTTTCCGCGTGGAACACTGATGGAACTGGCAACAACATCGGACGTGACCTTCGGACGGACTCAGACCTGTACCGCCAAATCGGTGATGTTGTTGATGATGTCTTCTCCGGCAACGCGATCGATCCTACCGGTGGCGCAACCCACTATTACAGCCCAGCCGGTATGCAGGACTACGTGAACAACGGCCATCAAAGCAATCTGGTGCCGACGTGGCAGAAAGAAACCGAGGCTGAAAGTGGTGGGACAGTCGATATTGGCAACCACGTCTTTTCTGGCCGCACTGTGGATGAGCGCTGAGCGCTCATCCATTCATCTCTTCCTATTGCCGGTTATGTCCTTCGCGCATCCACTCGTATGCGCCGCTCTGATTTGTTCGATCTAATTCATCAAGATCAATGCCCGCAGTGCTTCGGGCTGGAAAGGTTTTCGTTCGGCCAAAACCGCCTTGAAAGATGCCGTAGCCCAGGATCGCAAAGAAGCCGCTTACCATGCATACGAAAAAGATTAGGCTCCGGTCGCCACCCAAGGCGATGCCGTTCTCATAAGCCCAAAAGGCATATGGAGCCAAGGCACCCAGCAAGGCACCAAAGACGCCTCGGTGGCGCGGATTATGGATCGGCGATAGCAACATATCGCGATTATATCAGACCATTGCCTGGTTTTCTACTTATTGGCGAACCTTTGTGTGCCAATGTGTTCTTTCGACTTGCCTGGGTTTCGTCAGGTCTGCCAAATGAACCGCTAGCAGTATCTTGCCCGCGTCAGTCGTGATTTCGCGGCCGGCGTTTCTAGGTCTGCGTACCGGCCGCCAGAGTACCTTGCACAGTCGAGCGCATATCCAGCTGCAATGACGGCCGCCCCAACGTCTTCACCTTCCGCAAAGCAAACACCTACCCAACGATCATGGGTCCGTTCTCCGTTGAGATCACACGTGACCTCTTTTCCTCGAAGAAAGTTCACCAGCCAGCGACGCGAATCCTGACCGGCACGTGTCCCCAGCTCCGGTGCATCTACCCCATTCAGGCGTACTGCTGTGCCGTTCACAACAATGGTGTCAGCATCTCTGACCTGGACCTCAGCCGCCGAGGCAGTGGTCCAAAGGCATGTGACAATGAACGCTGTTTGCAGCAAGAATTTCACCTCAGTCCTCTCTGTGAATCTTGGTCATGACTTGTCATTTGCCACCTTTCTTCGAACCCATTTTACCAGCCTTCGTAATCATCAATCCGACTTTCATTCCTCACTGTGTAGCCTAAAGCCTCCATGGCATCCCGAATTTCTATGTCGTCAGTGAAAATCAACAATTCTACACGGCCATTCATGCCGCGCTTTATGACTTTGTAGTCGGGGGCTCCCGGTTCGCACAGTTCAGCCGCAGCGAAGGCTCTAGCGGCTTTTGCTGAGGCAAAGCTACTTGGACATTCGCGCATCAATCTGCTCCTTTGTTGGAATTGGCATTGGCCGAGTATGCAGCCAACCTTCCGGAAACCTCAATGATCTGGGCTTGTTTTCCGAAGCGTGAGGTCATGAGCGCTAATCCTTGTTCGGCTCTTGGTATCAGCATCAGAGCGAACGACCTCATGCGCTCCCTTTCGTCGGGCTGTTCCTCAGCAGCTGCCTCGAACATCTTCATCCACATTGCGTAGTTCACTCCAGCTTCTGTCAGCGCAGATGCAAAGACTTTGCGGTCAGCACCGATCTCGTCGGCTACGCGATCAACCCAAACAAGACTGGCCCGAAACCCAGGTGAACCCGCAAAGAGGGAAGCAAGAAATCTAATCACTTTGCACCCTTGATGGAACGTTCTATTTTCTGTCGGACAAGCATTAGCAGCGCACCATCCAAGTCCTTTGCGCACGTCGCGTCGTTGACAGCTTCATCCAGTTCGGAAGCAATCTCGGCGTCAGTGGCGACGATTGCCCTAGGGTCCAACAACCAGTCTTTTGTATGAACCTCGATAGCAGCATCTTCAGGCCAAGCCGTCTTACACTCGACCAAACTGTTTACCAGAGTTGGATCGGTTCTCCATCTGTACAGATGGACCAGCTTAACCTCTTTATTGCTCATTCTTCAGCACCCTTCTTTGAACGTGGAGTTAGCTGCGCCATGATATCGATCCCATTCTTTTGCAGTTCATCAACAAGCGCGTTGATTGCGGGAGCCGATGTCATCAAAATCTGGCTATCTTCGGCCATTTTTCTGCGAACAATAGGATTTTCAGTATCCTGCAGGCCGGCGTACTTAATGTGGTTCATGGCTGCCAGTTCGTCGATCATCACGCACAGTGTTATCGCAGCGTCGACTGCGACATACGTTGGCAACTCTACCGTTTCAGACATCGTTTGCACCTTTTCTGGAAGTTATTGAACCACTACCGAGTTGCCCGCGAAAGCGGCCAATGCGGGGTATTTTGCGAACACGCCCTCTTCGCCTTTGACGATCTTGGCCAGCTTTTCACGCGCATCTTCGATTGACTGATCGTTATCAGGGTCAAGACCTCGGAACACTTCAAGAACTGGCATCCCGACTTCGACTGTTGTGGCCATTGCCCCGCGTTCGCTAAACTCGCTATTGAACGATCCCCGTCCAATATCATCAACCAGCGCGAAGGCGTCACGCACAATATTCGTGTAGTTTTTCATTTATCGGCACCTTTGTTGGAACTGTTCATGAGAGCGGCATGCACGTCTCTCGTTACGTCGGCTTCAGGCCCGAGGAATATTTCCGAGGTTGCCGTGTCGCTCGTATAGACGGTTTCGAAGGACA
>JBCBON010000052.1:0-16634 GCA_039821195.1 Pseudomonadota bacterium | reverse complement strand
CGCGCGCCCCAAATCAAGGCAAGGAACGGCAGCGAGATCAAAAGCAGTGACGAACCGATAGCAAAACGGACCAGTATACCAACGCGGTCATTCGCGTCTTCGTTCGCCACGCTTGTCTGGTCAAAACGCTCCAACACGTGACTGATCAGGCGATAAATCACGAAACACAGGGCATAAAGCGCCGTCGTCAGCAGAACTGACGTCGTCAGCCGCAGCGAGAGGAAAGTGTAGCCGACCGCTGCCAACAGCGGCGCACCAATCGCAACGGCCGCAATCGCAAACCGAATATAGGGTACGGTCTTTGCAATCGCGCCTTCCTGCGGAAACAGCGTGCGATCGATCCAGCGTCGGCTCTTTGTTAAAAACCAAATCCCGGCCACCCCTGCGGAAAGGATCAGGATCACCGGGAACCGCAAGACAGAGATAGTCGCAGCGTCCAACTCGCGGATCGCCGTGACATTGTCGAGGATCAGTGAGAGGGCAATCGCACTACCGATAAACGTGGCCAAACGCTGAAGCCGCCTTGGGTCAGGGTCGTTAACCCGATCACTTGGAAGTTCCAGCCGCATGATCCAGCCAAGCCAGATACTACCCGTGATGCTGAGGCCGGCAAGCGGCAAAGCCGATAGGATCGCATTGCCCGTCAGACCGAATACACCAAGGCGTCGCAGCGCAAAAACGGCAAGGCTGATGCCAAGAACCGGTAGAGAAAGCGCTAAAATGGAACGGGTCAACATCACCCAGCCATTGGGCCGTTCCGCCAGACTTTGCCCGGTATGGGCCTGCCAGAAACGCAAGCGCCGCCACGGCCAGATCAGGGCAAAAGACACCAATAGCAGCAGACCGACCAAGGGCAATCGGTCGAGCACCAGTTGCCGTGAAGCGGGTGCCCGTGTGACGGTCTGAACCTCGCGCGAGATCGATGACTTGACCTCCGCGATGCTTTCGCCGGCGGTCACCCAGTTTGGTGGAAATAACGGACTTGGCCCTCGGGTGAGTAGGGCCGCGCTCAGCCGCGATCGGAACAGCCGGTCGATTTCCGAGATTAATCCGTTGGCGCGTTCAAAGGCGCTCTGCGCCTCCAGTAAGGGGGCTTGTGCCTCCCGCAACTGTGCGTTCAACTCCGTGCGTCGCGCAGACGTCTCAATCGGCTCAACAACGCCTTCATCTGGCGCAGGGCCAAGAGCATCCAGTTGGCTTTTGATTGTGTCGACGCGGACGATCCGCCGTTCCCGCGCAGCGAGGGCCGCTTCACGCCACGCGGCCAGCGTTGTGCGAAGATCCGTCAGGGCTGAATCCGACGCCTGCCCGTTGTCCACCACTTGGCGCGCGCGGTCCGCAATGACGGCAAACTCAGCGGCATCAAAGCTTTCATTCGATTGGGCAAAAACTGGTCCCGCTAAGGACCAACAGAGCGCCAAAGCTATGAGGAGGCGCGACAGCACGGTTTATTCAAAAACAGTCGGTAGGTTTCGGGGCTGACGATCCAGCCATTCTGGCACAGGCAGATCCTTCGAGCGTAAAAAGGCCGGGTTGAAAACCTTCGACTGATAGCGCGTGCCATAATCACACAGGATGGTCACAATCGTATGGCCGGGCCCAAGATCCTTGGCCATGCGGATCGCCCCGGCGATGTTGATCCCGGTAGAACCACCCATACAAAGGCCTTCCTCCAGCATCAGGTCAAAAACAATCGGAAGTGCTTCGGCATCGGGAATTTGATAGGCCAAATCAACCTCAAGCCCTTCCAGATTTTTGGTAATCCGCCCCTGGCCGATGCCTTCGGTGATCGACCCACCTTCTGAGGCAAGCTCTCCGGAGGTGTAATAGCTGAACAGGGCCGCACCCATGGGATCCGCAATCCCAATCTTCACGCCCTTGTTTTTCGCCCGAAGCCCCTGTGCCACACCGGCCAAAGTCCCACCCGATCCGACCGCACAGATAAATCCATCAACTTTACCATCGGTTTGATCCCAAATCTCTGGAGCGGTCGTGTCGATATGGGCTTGGCGGTTGGCTACATTGTCAAACTGGTTCGCCCAAATCGCACCATTGGGTTCCGTTTCAGCCAGCTTTGACGCAAGCCGCTCGGAATAGCGAACATAGTTATTTGGATTTTTATACGGGTTGGCCGGCACCTGAACCAGTTCAGCTCCCGTCACCGCAATCATATCTTTCTTCTCTTGGCTCTGGGTCTCGGGGATCACGATCACCGTTTTAAACCCCAGAGCGTTCCCGATGACCGAAAGCCCAATCCCTGTATTGCCTGCCGTTCCTTCGACAATCGTACCACCAGGCAAAAGCGACCCGTCAGCGACAGCATGTTGGATGATGGACAAGGCGGCACGATCCTTCACGGATTGGCCGGGATTCATGAACTCTGCCTTTCCGTAGATGTCACACCCGGTCATCTCTGACGCTTTTTTGAGTTTGATCAGCGGCGTGTTCCCGACTGCGGCCGGGACATCGGAATAGCGGTTCATGGCGTTACCTTCAGTCAATTTTAAGATGTTGTAGGGGTGCTGATCGCCAGCCACAAGCGGTGCTAGCGCCAGTGCCAGTTAATCATCCCGACAATCCGACCCATCAGCGTGCCACCAATGGCGCAGGTCAACACGACTGGCCAAACAAACATCTCGCTCGCAAAGAAGACTATGGCTTCTATGATGGCACCAGGAATGATTTCGGGGCTGTCAAAGCTGGATGCACTCAAACCGCTATAGGCAAAAATAATCCCCTGCCAGATGACGGCCGCAACATAAATGTAAACGCCGGCAGCAAACCCTTTGATTACACTCTTGGTATAACCAAACCCGGGTTCGCGCCCCATAAAGGTCCAGCCGATATACATCGAGGCGACCACGACCCCACCAACAAAAACCATGCCAAAATCGTAAATTGGCTCCGCTTGAGAGACATAGAGTATCGCCATCAATGCTCCAACTGGCCCGAGGAACAAGGTCGCGCTGATCCGCGCCGCAGTCCATAAACCAGAGGATCGTCTTGCCTTGGGCTTCATCTTAACTTCTGAAGGGTCACTTGCGTCACATCGGTCGATCCAAACTCGAAACCGGCTGCACAAGATGTCAGATAGTAGTCCCACATCCGCTTAAACCGATCATCAAAGCCCATCGGCTCGATCTTTGACCATTTCTCATTAAACATTTCAAACCAACTACGAAGCGTCACCGAATAACTCTGACCAAACTCTATAGACGAATGGAATTCCAATCCAGCCTTTTGAATATGATCTTTCAGAACGGACGGGCTGGGTAGCATACCACCCGGGAAAATATGCTTTTGAATGAAGTCCACACTCTTTCGATATTTCGGGAAAAACTCATCGCTCACTGTGATGACCTGAAGCGTGGCTTTCGCTCCCGGTCTAAGCCGATCCCGAACAGTCGAGAAGTATACCGGCCAGTATTTTTCTCCGACAGCCTCGAACATTTCAATCGACGCGATCCCATCGTATTGACCGCGGTCATCGCGGTAGTCCCGCATCACGATCTCGACCTGATTGGACAGTCCTTTGCGCTTCATGCGATCCACCGCAAAGTCGTGCTGTTGTTGCGAAATCGTCAAACAGGTCAGGTTCGCCCCTCGCTCAGCCGCAGCATATTCGGCAAAACCACCCCACCCGCAGCCAATTTCCAGCAGGTGATCGCCCTCTTGAACGCCAATCGTGTCGCAAATCGCTGCATATTTCTGCGTTTGCGCGCGCTCCAAATCTTCCTGACCCGATTTAAACAGCGCGGAGGAATACGTCATCGTACTGTCGAGCCATTCTTGATAGAAATCGTTGCCCAAATCATAATGATACGAAATGTTCTTCCGAGCTTGCCGTTTGGAGTTCGAATTCATCCAATGGCGAAACATCTCGTACCATTTGACGACAGCGCCGCCAGAATAGGCTTGGGAAATCTCTTTGTGATTGTCGTGAATGACATCCATCAAGGTCTGCAAATCAGGCGTTGACCACCACCCTTCGAGATAGGCGTCCGAAAACCCATTGGTGCCTTCGCGTACAACACGGGCAAACAAATCGACATTGGCCACATCAATGCGTGCAACATGGCCTGGTTCTGCCCCCTGTGCAGTAAACACGCGACCATCTGGTAAAGACACTTCCATCGCACCTGCGCGGATGCCCTTTAGGTTCCGAAACGCCGGACCAAAGTACCGCGGTAAATTTTTTTCTGCCTTGGTCGATGTCAATGACGCCATGCTTGCCTCCCCTTTCGCGCAAATAAAGCAGAGCGCTTTGCCCGTGTCCAAAACTTTATGCTGCGGCCTTTTTGAAGACGTCATAAGCGTCCAACGCGCGCTGCCGCCCCGCTTTCAGATCGACCGTGGGCAAACTGCCATATTGTTCCGGCGACACATTCCAACTTTGGGGTATCGCCTCATAGAATTCTGCCGCAGGACCACTCACGGACCCATCCGACTTTGGCAGAAACCGCGCACGATATGCGCCGGATTTATCAAATTTCTCCGCCTGAGTCTCCGCGTTGAACACCCGAAAATAAGGTGCTGCATCTGGCCCACATCCGGCAACCCACTGCCACCCCATTGCGTTGGATGCTGGATCCCAATCGATCAGACAATCCTCAAACCACTTCAAACCGACCCGCCAATCCGTCAGCAGATTTTTCGTCAGATAAGACCCGACGATCATCCGCACGCGGTTATGCATATATCCTGTCACATAAAGCTCTCGCATACCCGCATCGACGATTTCCACCCCGGTCCGACCCTGCTTCCATGCGATGGCAGCATCAGTGTCACCCCCCTCCCAAGGGAAGTTGCGCCACTCCTCGCGCCATGTCTCATCGGTGATATGCGGCGTATGATAGACAAGATGATACGCAAACTCGCGCCAAACCAGCTCCTTGAGGAAGGTCTCGGCCCCCGGAGCGCCATCTCTCAACGCATCTTGTCCGCGATGCCAAACCGCTCTGGGACTGACCTCTCCATAGGTCAGGTTTTCCGACAAACGCGACGTTCCATCAACGCCCGGAAAATCCCGCGCCGTATGATACTCCGCAATCCGATCCTCCAAAAACCGCGAAAGGCGTTTTTCGGCATTTTCGGCCCCCACACATATGTAAGGTCGCACGATCCCTTCGCCGCGTTGCATACCCTTCCCCATAGCCAAGGCCTCAAAGCTCTCGCTCTGGGGCCAATTCCCGGGCGCTGCAAGCTTACTGACCGCAGGCAAAGGCGCCTCAAGACCGGCGTCTTTCACCGCTTTCCAAAACGGCGTGTAGACTTTGTAAAACCCACCCGTTTTTGTCTCAACGCCCCATGGATCAAACAATAGATGCCCAGAAAAACTCTGGGCCGTGATACCATCACTCTTCAAACCTGCTTTTACTGCTTTGTCCCGCGCAATGGCATCGGGGTCATAGGCCCGGCTCCAGTAAACCGTATCCGCCCCGGTTTCTTTCACCAGCGTTCTCAGCACGTCTAGGGCGGGGCCTTTGCGCACAATCAGCTTGGAACCAATGCCCTCAAGCGTTTTTGCAAATGCCTCTGCTCCAAGGCCCAGCCGCCACTTTGGCGCTGCGCCAAGGCTATCAACAACCTCATCACAGATAAAAACCGGGATCACCGGACGGCCGCTTTCTGCCGCCGCGCTCAATGCCGGATGGTCCTCCAGTCTGAGATCACGCCGGAACCAAACGAGTATCGGATGTGTCATGCCCTGCCCTTTTCTTTGGGCAGGACTTAACTCACCCGTTTACATCGACAACAACACGCCCTTTGACTTTACCCGCCAAAATATCCGCGCCCAGCTGCGGCAGATCCGACAATGTCGCATCGATCATCATCGCTTCCAGCTTATCCATGGGCAGATCATTTGCGATAAAGTTCCACGCTTTGACGCGGCGCTCATAGGGTTGCGTCACACTATCGATACCAAGCAGGTTCACGCCCCGCAGCAAAAACGGAATGACCGTCGCCGGCAGGTTTGCACCGCCCGCAAGCCCAACTGCCGCAACCGAACCCGAATGCTTCATTTGACCCAGCACACGCGCCAGCATCGCCCCCCCCACGGCATCGATACATCCCGCCCAAGTCTCAGTTTCCAAGGGGCGCTTCACCGTCTCGTTGATCTCTTCGCGGGCAACGATCTGTTTGGCGCCGAGCGATTTGAGGTAATCTGCCGTCTCGGGACGCCCTGTAACTGCTGCTACCTCATAGCCAAGATTGGCAAGGATCGCCGTCGCGACCGAACCGACGCCACCTGCGGCTCCTGTGACCAGCACGGGTCCCCCATCGGTTTTCAACCCATGCTCTTCCAGTGCCATCAAGGCAAACATCGCAGTGATCCCGGCCGTGCCAACGCCCATCGCCTGCTTTGTCGAAATCGCATCGGGCAATGGCACCAACCAATCGGCAGGCACGCGCGTCTTTTGGGCATATCCGCCGAAATGAATTTCACCATATCGCCATCCCGTCAGAACCACGCGGTCCCCTGGCTTGTACCGATCATCCTCGGAGCTTGCGACGACGCCGGCCATGTCAATACCGGGCACATGGGGATAAGTGCGGACAAGACCACCGCCCGGCCCAATGCACAGCCCATCTTTGTAATTCACCGTCGAATATTCGACATCCACAATGACGTTTCCTTCGGACAGCTCATCAACTGTGATCTGCTCAACCGCAGCAGATGTTTTCCCCTCATCGTCTTTACGGACGACCAACGCATTAAAGGACATGGGACTCCCTCCTCCGAATTGAACTTTCCGACGCACATGGGAGATACGCCCCGATAAAGCAACCGTCTTTGGCTTACGCTTCGATCGCGGCGTCTGCGATTTTGCGCAACCGATCGAGATCCGTCTCTCCGATCAGAACGTAATTCGCGTCAGCCGCGCCCCAGGTCACCAGATTAAGTCCACCCAACATGCGAGAAGCCACTTCTGTATTGGGTGTGTCCGATTGAATGAGGCACAGCGCAACCACGCTCCCTTGCGCGTCTCGGTACATCAATTGGGCTACGGGCCTCGAGGCCGCAACCAGCAACCGCCCCCCTTCAAAGCTCAGCCCGTGCGCCGACAAATCCGGCACCCGCACCTCGGCACCGATAGTAGCCGTCAACCAGGTTTCTAGATGGGCTTGATCTGAAGCGGCCACTTCGACCAGATGGCGACCCTGCGCTGCATAAACACGGTGATAATCCGCAATGTCATCCAACCAGCCCCGGCTTGCGACTTCGACAACAGGCGCATCACCCAGACCCACAACATAGCCAGACACCCCGCCAACACCAAGCAGGGCCAAAGCCGCGACAGATGCCGCCAACCAGCCAAAACGCGGGGCCGCGTTCACATTGGCAACAACCAGTTCCGGTGCTGTTTCAATCGCTTCAATCAAACCGCGTGGCACAGGTTCCTTGGCAATCGCATCGAAGGCCTCCACCCCGACCGCCGTTGCCGCCACCAAAGCCTCTAAACGGGCACGCAAATCACCATCTTTGTCTAGGGCTGCCTCAATCTCGCGCATCTCCGTATCGGGCAATTCCCCATCCAGAAACGCACTCAATCTCTCGTCTTCAATCATCTGCGGTCCTCCTGCGAAGCGTCTCCGATCGCGACGGCGAGGGTTTTTCGCGCCCGGTGCATACGGCTCATGATTGTGCCCACAGGGACATCCAACAGCTCTGCAGCCTCCGCGTATGAATACCCTTCAACTGAGACCAAGAGCAAAACCGAAGACAACTCGCCAGGCAATGCGTCAATCTTGTGCCTCAGTTGCGATGCTTCGGCCTCGCCTTCGCCTGTGGTTACTGACTGCAATTCGGCCGTCTCTGCGGCATCCACCTGCCCTTGGCCAAAACGCACTTGCCGCTTTCTGATCTCACTGATCCAAAGGTTCCGCGTTATTGTAAACATCCAGCGATCAAGGGGTTGGGCGGGGTCCCAATGCGCCTGTTTGGCGATCGCCCGTAGACAGGCCTCTTGCACCAGATCATCCGCGTCGGCAACAGAGCCGGCCAGCGACCGAGCAAAACGCCGCAAACGAGGTAACAAGGCCACGAGCTCTTGTTTCAATATGGCAGTCACGCCGTCCATCCACTCATCACGCGCAGCCGAAGCCGCACTCTGCCACAGCTTTGCGAGACTACATGAATGAATGCAAACACCTTCTGGAAAGACGGCGTGTACGGTCGAGCTCGGTGTCATCAGACGCTTTCTGGATCGTGTCACATTGGTTACGCGCCAAGCGGCAAAAAAATTCGAAAAAATTTCGATGCCCGTGAATAATCGCCCCCCGCCACGCGTTACCGCTGCAAGAGCGTCCAAAACCACAGCGCTCGACCATTAACAAAAGGAGTGTCCAATGGCACAAACAACTCGTCGCGCGTTTTTGGCGTTTTCCGCAAGTCTGGCCGCAACGCCGGTCCTCACCTCCATCAGCTTTGCCGATGGCCATGCCGACCATATCGTTGAAATCAAGGGCCACAGCTTTTCACCAGCAAACCTTGTGGTCAAAGCCGGCGAAACCGTGGAATTCATAAATCGTGATGGCGCCCCTCACACAGCCACGGCGGACAATGGTGCGTTCGACACGGGCCGCCTTGGCCGCAACGATGTCGGCATGATCAAGATCGATGCCGCTGGCACCTATGGATACTTTTGCGCCGTCCATCCGAACATGCGCGGCGAAATCACGGTCGAGGCGTAAGCTCGGACAAACCATAAAGATGCCTGATCGCGCCGTTTTGCGATCGGGCATCTTTGACCGCATTCTGCGTCACCCAAGCGCAAAGACAGATTGATAGATGCCGCCGAACCCCTTAAAGGGCCGTTTACGGCACCCGTAGCTCAGCTGGATAGAGCGCTGCCCTCCGAAGGCAGAGGCCAGAGGTTCGAATCCTCTCGGGTGCGCCATTTCAAAACCCTGCACCCAAAGGCCAAAGCTGCGGTACGAAGACGGCCTATGAACGGCAGTAGCGCAGAAATTTCGCAAAGGACGGCGGGTCATTTGTGCAGCGCGTCATTCTATCATCATAATATTTTGTTTATTTACAGCATCTTACCGAAACGCTCCATTTGACGTAACGTCCATACTCATTAAAAATGTTGCGCTGCAACAAAAAGGGCTTACGTTAACGTCAACCTCGGAGGGAACTCCCGACAGGTTGTGAAAAAGCCAGTTAAGGAGAAATGACATGGCAAACGTGACAAAAGCCGGTGAAGCAACAAAAGAAGTTGTGGAAACAGCAAAAGCAGAAACAAAATCTACAGTTGAATCCATCCGTGAGAACGTGACAGAGCGTGCGTCCGCAGCGACAAAAACTGTAAGCGAAGGCTACAAAACAGCGACCGACACAGCCGGTGCTGTTGCGGGCGTCGCGAAAGACTTCGGCGCAGCGTATTACAATGGTGTCACCACTGTGAGCAAAACACTTTTCGGTTTCGCACAGGACGTATACGCAGAAACAGCTGAGCACGCGACGAAAGTCATGAAAGCAAAAGACATGACGTCTGTTGCTGAACTGCAAGCGGCCTTTATCCAAAACCGCATCGAGAATGCTGCTAAGCGCGGCAAAATCTTCGTTGACGTTGCACATGAGCAAACACGCGCAACATGGAAGCCAGTTGTAGACGCATTGGCAACAAAAAAAGCGGCCTAACCGCTTGGGCGGATCACACGCCCACTAAAACTTCGGACCGCGCCACTTGCGCGGTCCACCCCAAAACCTCAATACTGATGACCATAGTGGGAGGAACCGATGTCCAGACACTGGATACGGAGCTATGATGCTGGCGTGCCCGAAGAGATTAATGCAGATGCTTATGCCTCTGTGGTGGATCTTCTAGACACGGCTGTAAAAGAGTACGCCGATCTGCCGGCCTTTGAATGTTTCGGCACACAGATGACCTATGGCGAACTGGACGAGAAATCCCGCGCCGTGGCGGCCTATCTTCAAAACGAACTGGGTGTGAAAAAGGGCGATCGCGTTGCACTGATGTGCCCCAATATCTACGCCTTCCCCGTCGCGATGATGGGGATCCTGCGCGCAGGCGCCGCCCAAGTGAACGTCAACCCACTCTATACGCCCCGCGAATTGGAACATCAGCTCCATGATGCAGGCGCAGAGACCATTCTGATCTTCTCGGGATCCACTCCGACGCTGGGCGCGATCCTGGACAAGACCCCGATCAAAACCGTGGTCACCATCGATCTGGGCGACGCCAGCGGCCTGCCCCTACCATCACCGCCTGTGGATGCATCCATCCCGAACGCCATCGCATTAGCCGATATCCTGACCCAAGGCGCAGAGATGTCCTTCACAAAGGTCGACCTGACCGGCGAAGACATTTTGTTCTTCCAATATACGGGCGGTACAACGGGCCTCTCCAAAGGGGCCGTTCTGACCCATCGCAATCTGGTCGCGAATTCCGAACAATTCCGAGCCTATCTGCCCGAGGCCACAGAACCCACCAAAGAGGTCGTTGTAGGTGCCCTGCCCCTCTATCATATTTTCGGACTGACGCTGTCTCTCTGTTATATGGCGATCGGGTCCAAGATCGTTTTGATCCCCAACCCGCGCGACTTGGATGCCTTCATCGCCGCGATCAAAGACAGCAAGTTTTCGATCATGGCGGGTGTGAACACCCTGTTCGCAGGCCTCTGCATGCACCCGGCCTTCAAAGAGGTCGATTTCAGCGGATACAAAGTTTCCATCGGGGGCGGCGCAGCCGTGCTCGAAGCCACCTCAGAAGCGTGGAAAGCCGTCACCGGCTACCACATCAAAGAAGGGTATGGCCTGTCTGAAACCTCTCCGATCCTGTGCATTAACCCCATGTCGGTCACGCATTTCACAGGTGCCTGCGGGTTACCGGTCTCTTCGACCGATATCAAACTCCTAGGCGACAATGATGAAGAAGTGCCCGTGGGCGAACGCGGCGAAATTTGCGCCGCTGGTCCTCAGATCATGCGCGGCTATTGGAATCGCAAGGATGCCAATGACGAGGTTTTCACCAAGGACGGCTATTTCCGCACAGGCGATATCGGCGTGTTTGATGAAAACGGCTATTTGCGCATCGTGGATCGCAAGAAAGACATGATCATTGTCTCGGGCTTCAACGTCTATCCGAACGAGGTCGAGGCGGTGGTCCAAAGCTGCCCCGGTGTCGCCGAAAACGCCTGTATCGGCGTGCCCGATGACAAAACTGGAGAGGCAGTGCAGGTCTTTGTGGTCCGTAGCGAAGGCTCTGAAATCACCGAAGAATACGTTATCAATCACTGCCGAGAGGCGATGACCGCCTATAAAGTGCCGCGACGTATCACTTTCTTGGAAGAGTTGCCCAAGTCTAACGTAGGGAAAATTCTACGGCGTGAGCTGCGCGAATTGAATTAGGGAGGAAATTATGGCTGCACCAAAAGGGTACGAATGTGCCACAATGATAGACTTTGTCGGACACGACTTCGGCACGTCAGAACCTCTGGACATCAACCAAATCCGCATCAACACATTTGCTGATGTGACCGGGGATCACCAATGGATCCACACAAATCCCGACATGGCCAAAAAACACAGCCCGTTCGGCTCCACCGTTGCGCATGGATTCCTAACCCTGTCGATCCTGGCTGCGGCCATTCAAGACACAGGCGTTGTGCCAAAAGATGCAAAAGGCGTTTTAAACTATGGCGTCGAAAACGTCCGCTTCCTTACGCCCGTCCCCGTCGACAGCAAAATCATCAGCTCATTCAAACTGAGCAGCGTTGAAGAAAAAGGTGAAGGTCGCCTCCTGGTCCGCGTCGCATGCGAAACAAAAGTTGTGGGTGGCGGAGACAAGCCCGCCGTCGTGGCCGAGGTTTTGGCCATGGTCATCGCTTAAGGGGAAACCGATGTCTGACAAGAAATCAAAAACCTCGTTAGAGACTGGCGCCGACCTCGCCAAAGCGATGGTCAGCTTTTACAGCGCAGCCTTCATGGCACCTCAAAAGGCCATAAGCACCAGTTTCAAAATCGGCCAAGAGATGCTCCTTGCGGCTACTGGCAATTCCGAGATCGAGCCCGAGCGCTCCGACAAACGCTGGCGCGATCCGGTCTGGAAAACCAACCCAGCCTACCGCATGACCATGCAAAGCTATTTGGCGTGGTGCCGTGGGATCGACACATGGCTCGAAGACCTGGATCTGACCGAGCGTGACAAGCTGCGTGCAAAACTCCTGACCAATCTGGTCACAGATACGGTTGCTCCAACGAATACGCTCTTGGGCAACCCCACCGCCATGAAAACCACGCTGGAATATGGAGGTCAAAACCTTGCTAAGGGTATGAAGCACTTTATCGAGGATATGCGGACCAATAACGGCCTGCCATCCATGGTCGATAAATCCAAATTCAAAGTGGGTGAAAATCTGGCCGTATCAGAAGGCAAAGTGATCTATCAAGAAGACCATCTTGAATTGCTCCAATACCTGCCGAAATCGGGCAAGTCCTACAAAACGCCGATCTTTATCGTACCGCCCCAGATCAACAAGTTTTACATCTGGGACTTGGCGCCGAACCGCTCGTTCATTGAGTACCTCACGACGCATGGCCACCAAGTCTATATCGTGAGCTGGCGCAACCCAACATCGGCCCAGGCTGATTGGGGGATGAACTCTTATGTTGAGGCGTTGGACCGCGCCTCTGAAGTCACGATGAGCGTGTCGAAATCTGACTCAATGAATGTGATCGGCGCGTGCTCGGGCGGGATTACCTCGGCGATGCTGATCGCCTTGTGGACTGCCCGTGGGGACAAAAAACGCGCCAACTCGTTCACCTGTTTGGTGGCGATCTTGGACGTGGAAGGTGGCAAGAACACGACAATGGGCCTCTTTGCCAACCTCGAGACGCTAGAACTTGCGCGTGCCTTCTCGGGCCGCAAAGGCGTGCTGGAGGGCAAAGACCTCG
Organism: Pseudomonadota bacterium; assembly: GCA_039821195.1. Taxonomy (GTDB): domain Bacteria; phylum Pseudomonadota; class Alphaproteobacteria; order Rhodobacterales; family Rhodobacteraceae; genus Amylibacter. Next base: position 3,709 of record JBCBON010000052.1, on the reverse strand, counting down.
AACGCACCTTCGCCTGGTTGCGGCCAAATGATCTGATCTGGGCCTATTGGGTGAACAACTACCTTATCGGGAACGATCCGCCCGCCTTCGATATTCTATATTGGAATGCGGACACAACGAACCTGCCTGCCGCGTTGCACAGTGACCTCATTGGCATCATGGAAGAAGGCGGCGTCAGTGGTGACAACCGTTGGCAGATCGGTGAGTATGAGATCAACTTGAAAGACATCACATGCGACACCTTCATTCTGGGCGGCGAGACGGATCACATCACGCCATGGGACGGATGCTATTTGTCCTACCATGCGTTTGGTGGAAAATCTGAATTCGTCCTGTCGCAGGCGGGCCATGTTCAATCTTTGATCAACCCACCGGGCAACCCAAAGGCGCGGTTCTTGACGAACACGGGCGAGCACAGCTCTCCTGAAGAGTTTGTCGCGGGCGCCCAGCAGAACAAAGGCAGCTGGTGGCCGCATTGGATCCATTGGATGAACGCGCGCGCCGGCAAGCAAATCGCGACGCCAAAGTCCTATGGTTCTAATACATACGAAGTGCTTGGAGAGGCACCAGGCACCTACGTTCGCGCCAAAGCGCAAGTATAAAAGGTCAGAGATACGTGAAAAAAAAGTCATCAACTTCGGTCGACATCGGTTACGCAACAATCTTGGGTCAAGAGCTACGCTACGCGTTTATGGGCCCCAAAGATGCTGATCGGACTTTGTTGGCTTTCAACGGTATCGGCGCCAGCCTAGAGGCGGTTGTTCCTTTTGCGAATTGCTTCGAGCGCACGCGTATTCTGACGTTTGACGCACCCGGTGTCGGGGAGTCTCCGACACCTTTAATCCCCTACCGCTTCAACTGGCTGGCCGAAATAATAGCAGGTCTGTTGGATCATCTTGGTATCGAAGATGTCGACGTTACAGGCGTTTCATGGGGTGGCGCAGCGGCGCAGCAATTTGCCTATGATTTTCAGGATCGCATTCATACGCTCACGCTGTGTGCGACTTCGGCTGGCATGGTGATGGTGCCGGGCAATATCGATGTGCTTCGGAAAATGGCGACCCCCAAGCGGTATATGGACCCGGGTCATATGATGAAAATCGCACCAGAAATTTATGGCGGTCAAATCCGCACCAATGCTGAGGTCCTGCGCATGCATGCCTCGAACCTGAAGGCCGGCGACTCTCGCGGATATACCTATCAGCTTTTAGCGGGTATGGGTTGGACGAGCTATCTTTGGCTCCCTCAGATCGAGACGCCAACACTGCTTCTAATGGGCGAAGATGATCCACTGGTTCCCCCGATCAACGGCAAGATCCTGATGAGCCGCCTGCCCAATGCGCAGATGATCACCATGGAATGCGGCCATTTGTTCATCCTGTCCATCCCACAGGACACAGCTTCGAAAATGGAAGCCTTTATCCATGACGGTATCGTCGTGGGCGCACAGGACTTCTCGGATGACGGCGTCGTCCCAGTTACCTGACATAGATCGGGCCAAAGCTGATCGGCTACGCCAGACCAAACGCTGGGCCACAGCTGTTCTGGTGGTTCTTGCCGCCAGCTATCTGGCCACATTTTTCCACCCCGACCCACCGCAATGGCTCTACCTGATCCGGCGCATGGCCGAGGCCGGCATGATCGGCGGGCTGGCAGACTGGTTCGCCGTTGTGGCCCTGTTCCGTCATCCCTTGGGCTTGAAGATTCCGCACACGGCCCTCTTGCCCCGTAACAAGGCCCAAGCCGCCGAAAGCGTCGGACAATTCTTCAAGACCTACTTTCTCAACCCAAGCTCACTGGCCCAACGCGTCCGGGAACTTGCCCCGGCCCGCCGTGCGGCAGAATGGTTGAACGATCCTGAGCACGCGGCGGTGGTGGCGCAACCCCTGACCCAGGCCATCGCAATCAGTGCCAAAAACGAAGATAGCGGCCTACCGCTCAATGAAGGTTTGCGGAAGGAAATCAGCAATGCACTGGTGAGCAAATCAGTCTCGCAGGGGATGGCAAAGGCTCTGAAACCCGTGCTGGAGGACGCCCTTAAGGGACCCTTCATGCACGAAGCGCTGGCGCAGATCAGTGGCGCGTTGGATCGCAACCGAGAGCGTGTTTTGGAGGTTGTGCAAGACAAAAGCCGATGGTGGATCCCGACACAGGTCGATCGCGGGGTCGCCTCGACCTTGGTCGATGGCACGCTCAGCGTGATCGAAGACCTCGAGAAACCCGACAGCGAACTTCGCAAAGAATTCGAAGAGGGTATCTTGGGGTTTCTGAACAACCTCTTTGAGAGCGGAACGATCGAACGCGCCATCCACGGCGGCAAAGTGAAGTTCGTGAAATCCGATGCATTCGAGGCCACACTCGAGACCTCTTTGGTCAAGATACGCACAAACCTCTCCGAGGGGATCGAGAAAGACCCCTCGAAGGTCGAAGCTGCCGTCACCAAGGCGCTCCTGCGGTTTGCAAACCGCCTCCTGACAAATGACGAAGCGCTGGCGCGATTTGAGGGTCAGCTGGCCGCGTCAGCCGAGTCCATCTTTACCGAGCTTCAGGACCCGCTTGCGGACTACGTTAAAACGGTCATCGACGAATGGGAGACCGAAGAATTCGTTTCCCGCTTCGAACATGAAATTGGTCCGGACCTGCAATTCATCCGCATCAATGGGGCTGTGCTTGGGTCCTTCATCGGCGGTGGATTGTACTTCTTCGAACGCCTGATCGCGATGCTTCAGTCTTGAGAAGAGGTCGTAGTCATGCGCACAACGGGCATGTGCCTTCAACCTTCGCCATAACTGGCAACTGATCTGTCCCGCCAACTTGGCCATCGCGACTGCTTGACCCACGCGGCTGCTCACAGAACCTCACCCGCCCTCTGCTGAAACTGATCGAACACCCCATCGTCTTACCTGAGCACATTAGTCGGATTGACCCGCCCCAAGCCTTGCGCCAAAGGGCGCGGATGAAGCCGCGCTCCAAATTCAAAAACTGGGCTTTGACCATAATGGTCGCGATCATCGCGGCAATCTGTATCCTGCCCATGGGTGCGGTTTTGCTCACCGCCATGACGGGCACCTTCGATACGGTACGGGGCCTCGCGGATACGGTTTTGTGGCGCTACACTTACACAACTCTTATTCTGTGCGTCATCGTCGGCACCAGCACGGCCCTGATCGGCACGGGGACGGCGTGGCTTGTGACAATGACGAATTTCCCGGGTCGAGTGTTCTTTGCGGTCACATTGGCCCTGCCGCTGGCATTTCCGGCCTATGTTCTGGGCTACGCCTACACCGATTTTCTGGACCACCCCGGTGCTGTTCAATCGACATTGCGTGATGTGACGGGCTGGGGACCGCGCGACTATTGGTTCCCTGAAATCCGCTCTGTGGGCGGGGCGGCGTTTATGCTCACGCTCGTCCTTTACCCTTATGTGTATCTGCTGGCGCGCGCTGCTTTCGTGCAACAATCCTCGACGGGGTTTCTTGCGGCACGCGCGCTTGGCCAAACGCCGTTTCAAGCCTTTTGGCGCGTGGCCCTGCCTTTGGCTCGCCCTGCAATTGCCGGCGGGATCCTATTGGCGGTCATGGAAACCTTGGCCGATTTTGGCACGGTGTCTTATTTCGGCGTGCAGACATTCGCCACCGGCATTTACACCAGCTTCATCTCGGCACGCGATACTGGCGCATCTGCGCAACTGGCCTCTTGCCTACTTGCC
>JBCBON010000051.1:0-17306 GCA_039821195.1 Pseudomonadota bacterium | reverse complement strand
CGTTGTCGAACACTTGAGCGTTGAAGAAGACAAAGTCTCTGAAGGCGCGTCTTTCATTGACGACTTGGGCGCGGACTCCTTGGATACAGTGGAGCTTGTCATGGCGTTTGAAGAAGAATTCGGGATCGAAATCCCTGATGACGCGGCCGAAACAATCCAAACATTCGGCGATGCTGTCAAATTCATCACGGACAACGCTGCCTAATCTCGGCGAAATTTGATCGAAAGCGGCGCCCGCGAGGCGCCGTTTTTGTTTTGGGCTACCTGTTTGGTGATCTTGTTTGGTGCCCAGCCAAAGGTTAAGATTTCAAAAAACATCGGAGGACACGATGCGTCGGGTGGTAGTTACGGGAATGGGTATGGTCTCGCCTCTTGCCATGGGGTTCGAGGGAACATGGTCCAAACTGATCGCAGGCAAAAATGCGGCGGGAACAATTACCCGCTTTGATGCAGAGCATCTGGCCACCAACTATGCATGCGAAATCCCGCGCGGCGACGGAACCCATGGAACGTTCAATGCCGATGCTTTCATGGAACCGAAGGAGCAGCGTAAAGTTGATGACTTCATTCTCTACGGCATGGCGGCAGCGGTCGAGGCCGTAGAAGACAGTGGCTTCGTTGCCGATACCGAAGACAAAAAGAACCGCACAGGCGTCTTAATCGGTTCCGGAATTGGTGGACTGTCATCCATTGCGGACACATCCATCATCCTGAAGGAAAAAGGGCCAAGGCGCGTTTCCCCATTCTTTATCCCCGGCGCGTTGGTGAACCTGGTGTCAGGCCAAGTGTCGATCCGATTCGGGTTTAAGGGTCCGAACCATGCTGTTGTGACGGCATGTTCAACCGGCGCCCATGCAATCGGCGATGCAGCGCGCCTGATCATGTTGGGAGATGCCGATACGATGATCGCGGGCGGCGCTGAAAGCCCGATTTGTGAAATCGGCGTTGCGGGGTTCAACGCGTGTAAAGCATTGTCGACGGCGCACCGGGACAACCCACAAGCGGCATCTCGTCCTTACGATGCCGACCGAGATGGTTTTGTGATGGGCGAGGGCGCTGGTGTGCTCGTGCTCGAAGAATACGAGCAGGCCAAAGCCCGAGGCGCAAAAATCTATGCTGAGGTTAAAGGGTATGGCCTGTCTGGCGATGCCTATCATATCACGGCGCCGGCTGGGGATGGCGATGGTGGGTTCCGTTCGATGACTGCAGCTCTAAATCGCGCCGAGCTGTCACCTGCAGATATCGACTACATCAACGCTCATGGTACATCGACCATGGCCGACACAATCGAATTGGGCGCGGTTGAGCGTTTGTTGGGCAATGCCGCTGGTGACACAACGATGTCTTCGACCAAATCCGCGATTGGTCATTTGCTGGGTGCTGCGGGCGCAGTTGAAGCGATCTTCTGTATTTTGGCGCTGCGCGATCAAGTGGCCCCTCCCACACTGAACCTCGAGAACCCAGATGTGGAAACGGCATTGGATCTTGCGCCAAAAGCTGCCGTGAAACGGGAAATTAGAAATGTACTGTCCAACAGTTTCGGCTTTGGCGGTACGAACGCGTCTGTGATTTTCGGGAGCGTGAGCTGATGCGCCATGTCGCGGCAAACTTTTTGACATTAATTATTTTTGGAATGCTGGCGGCCTATGCAGCGGTCGAATGGGGGCGTGCTGAATACCGCGCGCCCGGACCAACCACCGAAGTGTCCGTGTTCACAGTGGAGCGGGGCGCTCGTTTGAACCGTGTCGCCGAGCGTCTAGAGGCGCAGGGTATCATCGAAAGTGCCACGATCTTCGGATTAGGCGCGCGGTATACGGATTTGGCCGATGACCTTAAATTTGGCGAATATTCGATCCCTGCGGCGGCCTCTATGGAAGAGATCATGGAAATTTTCGCGTCCGGGCGTGGCATTGATTATAAGGTCACGATCCCAGAGGGCTTCTCGACATTTCAGGTTATCGCGCGGTTGAATGCCGTTGAAGACCTAGAGGGCGTGATCACACTTGAGCCCGCAGAAGGCGCGATTGCGCCTGACACTTATTCGTTCCAACGAGGTGAATCTCGGGACTCTGTGCTGCAGAAAATGATGGATCGTCAGCAAGAGATCATCGCGGAGGAATGGGAATTGCGGCAGGCTGATCTGCCCTATGATAGCCCAGAAGATGCTTTGATCATGGCCTCTATCGTTGAAAAGGAAACCGGCGTTGGGGCCGAGCGTGATGTCGTGGCGGGTGTTTTTGTGAACCGGCTTCGTCAGGGTATGAAGCTGCAAACCGATCCGACTGTGATCTATGGTTTGACACTTGGTAAAGAGAGCTTGGGCCGTGGCTTGCGCCGGAGTGAACTTGCACGTCGAACACCATACAACACGTATATTATTGACGGTTTGCCACCGACGCCGATTGCAAATCCCGGTCGCGCATCGATCAAAGCTGCGTTGAACCCTGCCGACACGGACTACATCTTTTTCGTCGCCGATGGCACAGGCGGACATGCATTTGCCGAGACATTGGTTGAGCATAATGCAAATGTCCGCAAGTGGCGTCAGATAGAGGCGGAGCGGCGAGCAGCGGCAGAAGCGGCAGCAGCCGAAGAAGAGGCGGCGACCGAATAGCGCGCGTTCTGTTAGTCTTGTAATAAGGTTTGGTCGCCCGTCTGCGCGCGTTCAGACAAGGCACACCGAGACACCATGACATCTGATGATGATCCCGAAGGGGAGGCCTTGGGCGATGTTCGCGCCACAAGACAGCTTTTGCGTCTTGCGCGTGATGAACTGCTCAATGTGATCGATGGTTTGGATCGCAAAGAGGGGTTGGAGGCACGCGCCAAGGATCTTTCTGCGACGATGTCCCAGTATGTCAAAGCTGCACAGCAGGCAATCGAAGCGGAGAGACGATTTGCAAAATACTCAGACGAGGTCGCGCCGCTGTCCGACAACGCGCTCGACTTGGACAGCGCCAGACGAGAAACCCTGGAGCGATTGGCTCGCCTCGCGTCCGCGCACAGAGATCAGTGATTTTCTAGACAGCTTAAGTGATCGCACTTTGGCGGCTTTGCCATGGCTTTGGGAATTTTGGGCCCTTGAACATCAGCGCGCGCCCGAAGGTCCTTGGGCGGTCTGGGTCATTCTGGGTGGTCGCGGTGCGGGAAAAACGCGGGCCGGATCGGAGTGGGTGAGGTCCATCGTTGAAGGAGCCCTTTCAAGCGATCCCGGTGAATGCCGTCGGATCGCCTTAATTGGCGAGACGTATGACCAAGTGCGCGATGTGATGATTTTTGGGGAAAGTGGGATCATGTCGGTGTGTCCACCTGATCGCACGCCAAAATGGGTCGCAAACGAACGCAAGCTTGTTTGGCCGAACGGGGCGGAGGCTGTGGCATTTTCCGCAACATCGCCCGAGGCTTTGCGCGGACCGCAGTTTGATGCGGCGTGGTGTGATGAGTTGGCCAAATGGCCCGATGGGCGTGCTGCATGGGACAATCTGCAATTTGCGTTGCGGCTCGGTAATCACCCAAGGCAGATCGTTACGACGACGCCAAAAAACGTCCCGATCCTACGGGATATCTTGGGCCGTGACGACGCCGCTATGACCCACGCTGCGACAGACGCAAACCGGGCCTATTTGGGCAAAGGTTTCATTGAGCGCGTGACGGCAGACTATGGTGGCACCCGGCTGGGCCGACAGGAAATTGCAGGTGAGTTGCTGGACGCGATCGAAGGGAGCCTTTGGCCCGCAGAGCGTTTTGATATGATCCGTGCTGCCATCCCGGCATTGGACCGGATTGTTGTTGCGGTCGATCCTCCGGTTACGGGCCGTGATGGATCGGACGCTTGTGGCATTTTGGTCGCAGGGGTTCGCATCACCCAAGATAATTCACCAACCGCCTACATTCTCGAAGACGCCAGTGTCGAACAGTCCTCGCCCGCTGAATGGGCGGAGAAGGTGGTGCAAACGGCAGAGCGCTGGTCTGCAGACCGGGTCGTAGCCGAGGTCAATCAAGGGGGCGATCTTGTGGAAGCGTTGCTTCGCCAAAAGGCCCCGGATTTACCCTATAGAGCCGTGCGCGCGACGCGTGGCAAGATTGTGCGCGCAGAACCTGTTGCCGCCCTCTACGAGCAAGGCCGCGTCTTTCATGTCGAGCGGTTTGATGCGCTCGAGGATCAAATGCAGGAAATGACCCAAGCGGGTTTTATCGGTCGCGGCAGCCCTGACCGCGTGGACGCGCTTGTCTGGGCAATCACCGATTTGATCCTTGATCATAGGGCGTTGGTCGCCCCTCGGGTGCGCAAGCTTTGAACCGGCACAGCGCGCGGCGCGTTTAACCTCTTTTAACTGTCTTTTCTTCCAAGCCCTTTAATCAGATCAGGAGACCAGCCCAAGTGTTTCGATTTTTGAAATCACAGCCCTCTGTCCCAGAGGCCAAAGCCTCTGCCACGGGACCGCTTATCGCCTTTCAAGCACAAGGGCGTGCGGCATGGTCCGCCCGTGACACCGTGAGTTTGATCCGCACCGGGTTTGTGAAAAACCCTGTGTGTTTTCGAGCAGTAAAAATGATTTCCGAGGCGGCGGCCGCCGTCCCGTTGAAACTGTTTGAAGCGGGGATGGAACAATCCGATCACCCGGCACTTGACGTGCTGACAGGCCCAAACGGAACCCAGTCGGGCCCCGAATTCTTCGAGGCGCTTTATGGCCAAATGCTGCTTTCGGGCGATGGCTTTATCGAGCGGGTGGGCATCCAAGAACTTCATGTTTTGCGATCCGATCGGATGCAAGTGGTGCCAGGCGATGACGGATGGCCCATCGCGTTCGACTATAAGGTCGGCGGCAAAACTTTGCGTTTTGACGTGATTGAGGGCATTTCGCCCGTGCTGCATCTGCGCATGTTCCACCCCTCTGATGATCACTATGGTTTGTCACCGCTCAGTGCGGCCGCCACCGCATTGGATGTGCACTCGGCTGCTTCGCATTGGTCCAAGGCGCTGTTGGATAACGCGGCGCGTCCATCGGGTGCAATTGTTTACCGAGGTGCGGACGGTATGGGAACCTTGCCCGCCGATCAGTATGATCGCCTGATTGGTGAGATCGAAAGCAATCATCAAGGTGCGCGCAATGCCGGACGGCCGATGCTTTTGGAAGGCGGGCTGGATTGGAAGCCGATGGGCTTCTCCCCGTCCGACATGGAATTTCAGAAGACCAAAGATTCCGCCGCGCGGGACATTGCCTTGGCCTTCGGTGTGCCGCCGATGTTGCTTGGCCTTCCAGGTGACAACACCTATTCAAATTACGCCGAAGCGAACCGCGCCTTTTACCGCCAAACGGTACTGCCCTTGGTACAAAAGACCGCGTCTGCCTTGGGGAGTTGGTTGGGCAATGACCTATCGCTCAAACCAGATCTGGATGCCATTCCCGCACTCACCTCAGAGCGCGAGGCCCTGTGGCGACGCGTCTCGGCTGCGGATTTTCTGACGGATGATGAGAAACGTGCGCAGCTGGGCTTTGGTCCGAAGGAGGCTTCGTGAGCAATGTCCGCACCGGTAGCCGATACCTTTATGAGCCATTTGCCGTCGCCAGCGAACGGATCGACGCAAATGCTCGTGTCCAAGAGGAACGATGGCGCGCATTGGAACGCAGGCTTGGCGATATTGAAGGCGCGTTGCAGCGTTTGGACCGCCGACTCTGGCTCGCGGCCGCTTCTGTAATCACCGTGATTGTCACGGAAGGCGTGCTTGCTGTGCTTGCGACGCAATATCCCTGAGAAAGGACGCAAAGTCATGTTAGAGACAAAATACCATTCTTTTGACCAAGCGGGAACGGAAACGCTTGGTGCGCAAATCTCGGGCTACGCGTCATTGTTCGGCGTTGCAGACAAAGGCGGAGATATCGTCGCACCAGGGGCCTATGCACAGAGTCTCGCGCGTCTTCGCACGACTGGCCGCTCTGTCAAAATGCTCTGGCAACATGATCCGGCTCAACCCATCGGTGTTTGGGATGAAGTGCGCGAGGATGCCCATGGCCTCTTTGTTCGGGGTCGTTTGCTCACGGATCTTCAGCTTGCCAAAGACATTCAGACCTTGATCGCTGGCGGAGCGGTGGATGGCCTATCAATCGGTTATCGCACCCTGAAAGCGGACAAAGTGGATGCGGGTCGTATGCTTCGAGAGCTGGATCTCTGGGAGGTTTCTCTGGTGACATTTCCGATGTTGCCAGAGGCCCGTGTTGCGCAACCTGCGACACAGGAAACGACAGAGACAGAGGCGGATGTTGCCCGCCTTTTGGAAGATGCAGCGCGCGCTGCTGCAACGGCACTTTAAGAAAAAGGAATGTCCCTATGACACGTGAATTGGCGGCGCAGTCAGCGCCCTCAATCAAGGCAGCAGCCTTGGGTTTTGTAAGTGAGTTTTCGAGCTTTCAGGAGCGCCTGAAGACGAAATTGGAGAAACAGGAAAAGAGATTGACCATGTTGGAAAACCTTTCGGGGTCCGAGCGTCGTCCGGCGCTATCTGCGGCGCGCGACATTGCGGCGCCCCATAAAAAAGCCTTTAACCTTTATGTCCGCTCCGGCGCTGATGACGAGCTGCGCTCGGTCGAGCTGGAAGGCAAAGCCTTGAACACGGCGAACCTTACCGAAGGCGGATACCTTGTGGATCCGCAAACCGCCGATCACGTTGCTTCAGTGCTGCGCGCGTCTGCGTCGATCCGGTCGATTGCGTCTGTGGTTCAGGTTGAAGCATCGGCGTATGATGTCCTCGTCGATCACACTGATATTGGTTCGGGTTGGGCGACGGAAACATCAACGGTTTCGGAAAGCGATACGCCTGCGATTGATAAAATCACGATCAACCTGCACGAGCTTTCGGCTCTACCAAAGGCGTCTCAGCGACTGCTTGATGATGTGGCCTTCGATATCGAGGGCTGGCTGGCAGGCCGCATTGCGGACAAGTTCGCACGTGCAGAAGCAGCCGCTTTCGTTGATGGCGACGGAGTTGATAAGCCAAAAGGCTTTTTGACGTATCCTTTGCAGCCAGAAGCAACCTGGGCGTGGAAAACGCTTGGCTATGTGGCGACAGGCACGGATGGCGACTTTGACGCCAATGATCCGGCTGATGCGATTGTGGACTTGGTCTACACTTTGGATGCGCAATATCGCCCGAACGCAACTTTCGTCATGAATTCCAAAACGGCAGGTGCCGTGCGGAAGATGAAGGACAAGGACGGCCGTTTCTTGTGGTCTGACGGTCTTGCTGCGGAACAACCGGCGCGCCTTATGGGCTACCCTGTTTTGATCGCAGAAGACATGCCGGATATCGGTTCTGACAGTGCAGCGATTGCCTTTGGTGATTTCTCTCGCGGCTACACGATCGCCGAGCGTCCGGACCTGCGCATCTTGCGCGATCCCTTTAGTGCGAAACCCCATGTGCTGTTCTACGCAACAAAGCGCATTGGCGGTGACGTGAGCGACTTCCAGGCGATCAAAGTCCTGAAATTCGGCACGTCCTAAGCCTACGGGCATTTGGACCAAACCGGTTCCGGCGGTCGGGCACCGCCGGGGCACGGGATCGGTGTGTCCATGCATATCCCTCCCCTGTGCAGGGCGCGGCCGATCCCACCTTTTTCGATTTTGAGGAGACCAGGCATGATCCTGACAGAGACCACATCGATCCCTGACACGGCCCTTCCAGTGGCCGAGTTGTCCGCCCATCTGCGTATTGGCACAGGCTTCGCCGAAGATGGTTTGCAGGACGGGGTCTTGGTTGCCTATCTCCGCGCGGCGCTTGCGACGATCGAGGCGCAAACCGGAATCACTTTGCTTTCGCGGGATTTTCGTTGGGATGTTACGGCCTTCCGCGATTGCGATCAGATTGATTTGCCCTTGCGGCCCGTGTCCGCAGTTCTGACGATCGGTGTGTTTGATGCTGCGGGCACCGAGACAGTCATTGATGTCACCGAGTTTCGGTTGCGATCCAGCATCAGTGCCTCTGTCTTATTGGGTAATGTGCCTAGCATTCCAACAGATGGATCAGCCGAGATTGAGGTGACCGCCGGCTTTGCCACTTGGGCAGAAATCCCGCAGGACCTCGCGCATGCAGTGCTTTTGCTGGCGGCCTGGTTCTATGAAAACCGGACCGGATCTGGCGGCATGCCAACGGCAGTGAAGTCGATTCTTGCAAATTATAAATCGCGCCGCCTGAGCATTGGGGGGTCGGTATGAACGCTCCTGCTTTGACACGTCGACTTACGCTAGAGGCGCCTACACGGACCAGCGATGCCGCAGGCGGTTATGTCGAAACATGGGCCAACCTTGGCTATGTTTGGGGGCATATTGATACGCTGGGTGCTGGATCAGATGCCTCCCTGGAGGGGCCAACCTCGGCCGTGCGTATTCGGATCACGTTGCGCGCCGCACCCGTCGGATCCTCCCGTCGTCCTAAGCCTGAACAAAGGCTCCGCGATGGGTCACGTATCTTCGACATAGATGCGGTCACCGAGGCGGATCACCCACTGTATTTGTGGGTTTGGGTGCGTGAGGAGACGCTGCAATGAGCGCAGTCCAAGAATTCCTATATTCGCGACTTGCGGCGGATTCTGGCGTTAACGCATTGGTTGGGAGCAGCATTTTTGATGCGGCTCAAGCCGGTGACCTTCCCGAGCTTTCGGTGCTGATCGGTGGCGAAGAAGTTCTAGATGCCTCTGATACAACGGCGTCTGCCAGAGTGCACCGTGCCGAAGTCGATATTGTGGCGCGCTCCGGCGGGTTTGCTCAAGCGAAAGATACAGCCGACGTGATACGAGCCGCGTTGAACGGTGCGAGCGGCCCTGCCGGAGCAGGTCAAATCACGCGCTGCCTCTTTCGACGCACGCAGGCATTGCGGGACACCAGCGACGGGCTGCGCCGCATCCGCATGCGTTTCGACATCTTCTTTGACGGACTTTAACAGGAAAGGTTTTGGCTATGGTAGCACAGAACGGAAAAGACCTGCTTATCAAAATAGATATGGATGGGTCAGGCACATTTGAAACGCTTGCGGGTTTGCGGGCCACTCGGATCGCCTTCAACGCAGCAAGTGTTGATGTAACCTCACTTGAAAGCACGGGCGGTTGGCGTGAACTGCTTTCTGGTGGGGGCATCAAATCTGCCAGTGTGTCAGGATCCGGCATTTTTCGCGATGGCGATACGGATGCTCGCGCGCGCCAGATTTTCTTCGATGGGACGCTGGCGAACCTGTTGATCATCATCCCAGATTTTGGAGAGATCACAGGCGCGTTTCAGATCACGGCGCTTGAATATGCCGGCAATTATGACGGCGAGGCCAATTACGAGCTTTCGCTATCCTCTGCTGGCGCTATCAGTTTCACAGCGCTCTGATGACCAATCCATTTCGCGGAGAAGTGACCTTGACCCTCAACGGCGAGCCGCAGGTGATGCGTCTGACGCTTGGGGCGCTTGTGACACTCGAAGATGCTGTCGGTCCTATCGCCTCTCTGATCGAGCGGTTCGAGGCCGGAACGGCGTCGCCCCGCGATGTGGCAGCGGTTTTGCTGGCGGGCTTGAAGGCTTGTGAATGGAGCGGGGACGCAACCATGTTGAACGCTGCGAGCATTGAGGGCGGTTACCTTGGCGCTGTGAACGCGGCTGTCTTACTTTTGCGTCGTGGCTTTGGGGCAGGGCAGGATGACAATTGATTGGTCTGCCCTCTACGCGTTTGGGTTGTCGCATTTGCGCCTATCGCCCGACGCGTTCTGGGCGCTCACACCTGCAGAGCTTTCGATGATGGCCGGACTACAGCCGGGTTCTCAACAGGCCCTCGGACGGGGCTGGTTCGACGCCTTGTCAGCGCAATTTCCTGATGAAGGACCTTAGATGACACAGACCGAAAACGATATTGACGCCTTTGATGGCGCACTCGCGCGGCTGGAAGCGCAGTTGGAAACAGCCAGCGCAGAGACGGACAATTTGGATCGCACGCTCTCAGGTATGGGGAGCGGGGCTGCCGCGGCGCATAAAAGCGTGAAAGACCTTGATCGAAGCCTTTCGAACAACCTTCAATCGGCGATGCGTGCTTCGATTTTCGAAGGCGAGAAGCTTTCCAGCGTTTTTCGCAACCTTGCGCAATCCATGATCATGTCATCCTTTGAACAGTCAACGCAGCCGCTGACAGACGCGCTTGCAGGGGTGGTGACTAATGCCGTCGGCGGTCTCGTCAGTGCAATTGTACCCTTCGCTAAGGGCGGCGTCATTTCAGAGGGTCGCGTTCAACCTTTTGCTCGCGGCGGTGTTGTCTCTAGCCCAACAACCTTTCCAATGCGGTCTGGCACAGGATTGATGGGCGAGGCAGGTCCAGAGGCGATTATGCCATTGGCACGTGGTCCTGATGGCCGCCTTGGCGTGAGGGGCGAAGGCCAAGCGGTTCAAGTGACCATGAACATCTCTACGCCTGACGCCACCAGTTTTACCAAATCACGGAGCCAGATTGCGGCCGGGTTATCTCGGGCATTGCAGGCTGGTCGGAGGAACCTGTGACATGCAATTTCATGACGTACGCTTTCCAACAGATTTGAGTTTTGGTGCTGTCGGCGGACCGCAATCCAAAACCGAAATTGTGACGCTGGTTAATGGATATGAAGAGCGCAACACACCGTGGTCGGCGTCGCGTCGTCGCTATGATGTTGGGTTGGCCATGCGCAGCGTTGATGCTTTGGCCGATGTGATAGCGTTTTTTGAGGCGCGACGCGGTCCTTTATATGGGTTCCGTTGGAAAGATTGGGCGGACTACAAAAGCTGTCCACCCAGCCGAACTGTGCATTTTGAGGATCAGGTTTTGGGCGTCGGTGATGATGCTCAGACGGTTTTTCAGCTTCGTAAATCCTATGCTTCCGGAGATTTCTCTAATGCGCGCGATATTAAGAAACCGGTGGAAGGTACTGTTTTTCTTGGTATTTCCGGTGATGCTATGCTTGATCAAGATCAGTATGACCTGGATTATGTTAATGGTCTCGTGACCTTGGCTGAACCCCTTCCAGAAGGTGCAACGCTAACGGCAGGGTTCGAATTCGACGTACCCGTCCGGTTTGAGCAGGACCAATTGGACCTGAGTGTGGATCATATTGAAGCGGGCCATGTACCGTCCATTCCACTGGTGGAGATCCGGATATGACGGCGCTTCACGATCACCTCAAAACTGGTGCGACGACGATTGCGCGTGCGTGGGATGTGACATGTCAGAATGGAAAAGTGCTGGCATTTACAGATCATGATCGTGATCTGTCTTTCGATGGGAAGACTTACTTGGCAAGCTCGGCACTCAGTGCATCCGACGTCGAAGCGCGCCTTGGATTGGAAACAGATAACGGCGCGGTAGCCGGTGCGCTGCAGAATGCGGCTATTTCTGAAGATGATATTCTGAATGGCGTCTTTGATGACGCCGATATCAATTCCTGGATTGTCAATTGGTCAGACGTGTCTCAACGGGAGATCACATTTGCCGGCTTTATCGGAACGATAGAAATCTCTGATGGGCAATTCACAGCGGAACTGCGGAGCAATTCAGAACGTCTCAATCAGCCTTTGGGGCGTCGTTATCTCCGGAACTGTTCGGTGGAGTTGGGATCGGCGCCGTGCGGTGTGGACCTGAACAACCCCAGTTTTTTTGCGACCGCCGAAATCTTGGATGTAAGCTTTCCTGACGTTTCGCTCTCGCTTGATGGGGAGTTTGTGGCGGACTGGTTTTTGGAAGGTGTTGCCGAAATCGATGGCCGGCCATGGCGCATTGTTCGTGATACGATTGATGCAGGGTCTCGGCGGATTTCCATCCCAGACTTTCGCGGAACTGGCCTTTCGGTCGGGGATCAGATCACCTTACGGGCAGGGTGCGATAAGCGCGCAGAGACGTGTCGCGCAAAGTTTGACAACATGCTCAACTTTCAAGGGTTCCCTTTTATTCCCGGCGAAGACAGCGCTTTGGCAACACCAAAGTCAGGCGGAGGAAACTAATGGCGGAACACCATGTGATTTCTGCCCGTAAATGGATCGGCACGCCCTACCGCCATCAATCGTCTGTCAAAGGTGTTGGCTGCGATTGCCTTGGACTGGTCCGAGGGGTGTGGCGAGATACCGTGGGCGCAGAGCCTATGGTCATGCCGACATACACGCCGGATTGGGACGAGTACGAAGGTTTAGAGGTCTTGATGTCGGGGGCGGATCAGCACCTGATCCAAAAACCCATCGATGTCTTTCAGCCGGGCGAAATTCTGCTGTTTCGGATGAAGAGGTCCGCAGTGGCAAAGCACTTGGGCATTCTCGCACCATCCGGTTCAACGCCGCGGATCATACACGCCATTTCCGGTCGCAACGTTGCGGAAACATCGCTGACGCCAGACTGGCAAAAACGAATTGTAACGCAATACGCTTTCCCTGAGCGGAGTTCACTATGGCAACATTAGTATTAGGCGCAGCGGGTGCTGCTATTGGTGGCGCTATCGGGGGAACATTTCTCGGTATTTCGGCGGCTGCGATCGGGCAGGCGGTGGGTGCGACCATCGGTTCGGTTGTTGATCAAACGCTTTTTGCGCCGTCGCTCACGGTCAAAACCGGTCGAATAGAAACGTATCGGCTTCAAACAGCCTCCGAAGGGGTTCCAATCCCACATAGTTTCGGTCGAATGCGCGTTGGCGCACAATTGATATGGCGCGATACTTTTACGGAGCTGGTGAACAAGTCCACTCAGGGAGGCGGTAAAGGCGGTGGTGGCAGTGTGACCACCAAGGAATACACGTACACCGTGAACCTTGCTTTGGCGCTTGGTGAGGGCGAGGTCCAAAGGGTTGGACGTATCTGGGCCGACGGCGAAGAAATCCCAGCAGATGAAATTACGTATTCTTTGTATCATGGCACCGACGATCAATTGCCCGATGATACAATCGAGGCGATCGAAGGTGCCGGGAACGTGCCCGCATTTCGAGGAACCGCGTACATCGTCATAAAAGACCTGGACGTGACCCAATTTGGGAACCGCATTCCACAGTTCAACGTTGAGGTTTTTCGTGCAGCACAGCCCGCGATACCAGCACCAAGCGCTGCGCGAGATCTTCAAGCGGTTTGCATGATCCCCGGGTCCGGAGAATTCGTCTACGGCACGACGCTGGTGACCCATAAGATCAGGAAAGGAAAAGAGGAAACGACCAACGGTTTCGCGCGCCTTGGCAAGGGCGACATCGCATCGTCCATCGCGCAACTGAAAGCAGAATTGCCCAACGTTAAAACGGTTTCTCTGGTCGTGTCTTGGTTTGGAGACAATTTGGAGTGCGGAAGCTGCGCTATTTCACCAAGAGTTGACCTGGCGCGCAAAGAAACGCGACCTTATACTTGGTCAGTTTCCGGTCGAGATCGGGCGAATACCCCGGTAGTCTCGACAATCGACGACAAACCGGCCTTCGGCGGCACCCCGTCGGACCAAAGCGTTCAAGAAGCCATCACCGCATTAAAGGCAGCAGGCTACGAAGTCGTTTTGTACCCGTTCGTCATGATGGACATTCCGGCAGATACAGTATCAAACGATCCCTACGGGGCGGACTTTCAGTCGGCATACCCGTGGCGGGGACTGATTACCTCTGCCGAAGATCAAACCGCACAGGCGCGAGATGCGGCGACAACGTTTTTTGGCAACACAGAAGCTGTCGACTTCAGCGTATCCTCGACAGATGTGCAGCTTAATATAAACCAAAGCTTTGGCTATCGCGGTATGGTCCTGCACTACGCGCATCTCGCGGAAACTGTCGGTGGCGTCGATGGGTTCATTATTGGCTCGGAACTGCGCGGACTCACCCGCTTGCGCGACGATCAGGACGCCTTTCCTGCGGTCGATCACCTAAGAACGCTCCTTCACGATGTTCGCTCTGTTCTGCGCGAGGGAACCGAAATCGGCTATGCGGCCGACTGGTCAGAGTATTTCGGATATCAACCAAGTGATGGATCTGGTGATGTCTTTTACAATCTCGATCCGCTTTGGATGGAGCCGGATCTCGACTTTGTTGGTGTCGATTTTTATCCCCCAATTACGGATTGGCGGGAGACGTCCGACCATTTGGACGACACCTATAAATCGTCTCGCGATCCAGCCTATCTCGCCGACCGGATTGCCGGCGGTGAGGGCTTCGATTGGTACTATCCATCGCAAACAGATCGGGACTTACAAAACCGAGTGCCCATCAACGATGGCGCATACGGTCAAGACTGGGTGTTCCGGGTAAAGGACCTGCATGCATGGTGGACCAACCCCCACCATGAGCGGCGAGGCGGCGTTATTACAAACGCCAGTGTTTGGCAGCCAGGAGCAAAGCCGTTCTGGCTGACAGAATTTGGATGCCCTGCGGTCAGAAACGGCGCGAATGAACCGAATATCTTTCCGGATCCTAAGACAGATCAGGCGCAACTGCCGCAGTATTCAGACGGGTCCTACGACCCGGTGATGCAAGAGGCTTATCTGGTTGCGACCCATAATCACTTTGTCCAAAACAATCGCATTCATCCTGATACTGGTGTCTCGATGATGCGCACCGACCGGATGTTTGCTTGGACATGGGATGCGCGTCCTTGGCCGGAGTTTCCCGCTCGCGATGACATCTGGTCTGACGTGCCCCAACACAGCACCGGTCATTGGCTAACAGGGCGGTTTTCAGGTGCGCTGTTGGCAGATGTTGTCGCCGAACTGTGCGAGGCTGCAGGTGTCATTGATTACGATGTGAGTGCATTGGAAGGACGTGTAACGGGTGCCACGCATTTTGGCGGCGACAGCCCCAGAACCGTTCTTCAAGCCTTATCAGAGGCGTTTGAATTGGCCATCGCGGACCGCGCGGGAACCTTGCACTTTTTCCCCCATGAGTGCGCAACAGGGCATACTCTTGATTTGTCCCAACGCGTGCAGCCCGAGGAGGGTGCAAGCCTATCGCGGGAACGGACGCCGGAAACCGAAAGACCCGACGCGGTGTCCGTCCGGTTTTACGATGCATCAGGTCACTACGAAACGGCCGTAGCAGGCGCGGGTCGCCCGGGCGCTCATCTGCCCGAGGTGGGAGCGTTGTTTGATCTTCCAATTGCCGCCGACGAAAGCTTGATGCGTCCCTGTGCGGAACGGTTGCTTCGAAAGTCGCGGTTTGAGGCCGACACCTTGTCGTTTTCTGTACCGCAATCGAACCGGGCCTTGCGCGTGGGCGACCGCCTTCATGATGGTGGTTTGGATTACCGGATTACGTCCGTCACGGATGGCCTGTCCCGCGCCATCGAGGCCGTGGGAACACCCCTGCGGACACAAGCTGCCGTTAGCGGTGCTCCCAGTTTGGTGGCACCTTTGATCCCTGCAAAACCGGCACAACCCGACGCCTATGTGCTGGAGCTGCCTTACATCGCCGAACCCGCAGAAGGCTTGCCCATTTTCATCGCGGCTTCCGCTGATCCCTGGGGGGGTGGCGTTGCAATTTATGAGGGATCCGAGGTCGAAGGGTATGCTCTGCTCGGCACAATGCCCAACGCGTCCATCATTGGGGAGCTACGTTCAGAGCTGCCAAGGTCCACGTCGGATATCTGGTCCAAGGGCCAGACCTTTTCCGTCTTGTTTTCAGAGACTACGTTACAAAGCCAGACCGAGCTTTCTGTGCTTAACGGGGCAAACGGATTTGCTGTGGGCACGCCTGAAACCGGATACGAAATCTTGCAGGCCGCATCCATTGCTTATCAACCGGATGGCACAGCGATCTTGTCTGATCTGATCCGAGGTGCGCGCGGCTCCGAAGCAGTCATCCCAGACATTTGGCCTGCTGGCACGCCAATCATCTCGCTTAATTCACCGCTGTTTGCGCTGACGCGGGATCTGTCAGACTGGGATCAAACCATCAATTACCGGATTGGCCCCGTCGCCAGCGCCCCGTCTGAAGACACATTTGTTCCGATCAGCCTGGTGCCACAGGGCACCGCAATCAAACCCTATGCGCCAGCGCACCTGACGGCACGCCAGAATACATTCGGCGATGTCACACTCTCATGGGTGCCCCGCGTTGCGCTTGATGGCGAAAGCTGGAGCGGGGAAATCCTGTCACCTTACACCTCGTACCTTGTGCAAGTTATCATCGGTGGTTCTACGGTCCGAGAGGTTGAGGTGACCGATACAGGTTGGGTCTATTCGTCAGCGGACCGAACGGCGGACGGGTTCACATCAGGCATTTTTGCCGTCAGCGCCAATGGCGGCGTGGCGGGGTATGGATTTCAAGCAAGGATAAATTTCAATGGCTGAGACACCGAACCTTCATCTTCCTTTGGTTGCGTCCGCTCAGACGCAAAAGCACATCACCGTTAACGAAAGCTTGGTTCTTCTCGATGCGCTCCTTCAAGGGCAGTTGACCGATATTAATCAATCGTCGCCCCCGGTTGCGCCAGACTTTGGCGCTATTTACGGCGTGGGCAGCGGGGCTACCGGCGACTGGCAGGGGCAAGATGGGTCGGTCGCAATCTGGACCGAAGGGGGTTGGCGCTTTGTCACGCCAAAAGAAGGCTGGGCCTTTTTCAACCCGTCGGTCGGCCAAAATTACAGATTTGTATCCGGGACCTGGCAGGCCGACGCCGTACAGGCGCCAGTAGATGGCGCTTTAACAAGCGTTCGGACGGTCACCCATGATCACATCCTTGCCGCGGGCGCACAGTCGGTAACGGCGGATGTCATTCCATCGCATGCGCATGTCATCGGTGTGACAGCTCGGGTTATCTCCGAGGTTACGACCGATACCGGAACATCGTGGTCATTGGGCGTTGCGGGTGCCGATGACCGCTATGGAACCGGTTATGGGTTTGCCCTTGGATCATACGCAAAAGGCCTTACCAGCAGCGGTCTGACATATTACGCCGATACGGGCGTCCAGCTTTCCTGTAATGGGGGTGCTTTTACAGGCGGCAGCGTGCGGATCGCGATCCACTACCTTGAAATTACCGAACCCGCATGATCCGGCCGATCCTTTATCCGGATTTGGTCGCGCTCGCTCGGGTGATGATGGCAGAGCGGCTCACGCCCGATCAAGTCGGGCAGCTCTGCGATCGGGCATGTGCCCAAGGATGGAGCCTGGAAGACGCCACCCATGACCGGAACAAAGCGGAAGGCTTTTGGCTGAACTCGAACAGATCGCTCGCAATGCTTATCGTTGCCGCGACTTACATTCTTCGGTGGCGACGGCAAAAAGGCTTTCCCTAAGTGGTGATTTGTCCTCTTTGATTTGCAATGCTAAGTACCTCGCAAGCTCAAAGGAAAGTCATGGCCCATCCTGCGG
>JBCBON010000050.1:0-17471 GCA_039821195.1 Pseudomonadota bacterium | reverse complement strand
CGGAGATTTTGTCTGAAGAGGGATTCGCTAATAAAATTCTCAACGTATTGAAATAATCGGTGGATGACGCTTCCAGAATGCGCCCTAACTGATAGCCTAGGAGCGACCGATTTTCCCAAGGCATCTGACCGATGATTGCCTCAGTTATTTGAGAAGCCAAATCCTCAGGCTCTACAAATATGTCTTTCGACCGCAGAAATAGGTCAATTTCGGCCAAGTTGGCGTCGAATAGTTTTTGTCGTTCTTCTTGTGCTCCTAGTCTTTCTACTAAAGCATCCCCGCATGACAGGTGTTCCCCATCAAAACCACTAGCGTAAAGCTCCAAATCTCTGCACGCACCATGGTAAGAACAAACGGCTAACAAATCAACAAATCGTTCAAAATCTTTTAGGTCAACTTCTGGAAGGCTATCAGCTGAGTTTACGCTTTCCGCTTGATCAATAGCTTGATCAATAGACGAGTGTTCGTTCGCCGCTAACGGCAAAGTGTCACCGAACAAGTTTAAAGAAAATAACACAAAAACTAAAGTGACTATCCATTTGGAGATGCCCATTGCCATTACAATCTACAACCAGTTTTGCCAAAAATTGGAACTCGGATCCCTAACGATAGCATCATGCTACCTTCTGGATGTCCACACGGAAATTTTCCATTACGACCAACTAGGCGTAGTGTGGATGTGCAACCAGCCAACAACGCAAACCAGCACTTACAAGGACTTCTGAAATTTAGGTCAAAATTGCGCTTAATTACACAGGTCAAAGTTAGCAAGGCTGCCCGCCAGTTGCGGGCGGGCCCATTAAACCGTTTTTTTTTCGTGAGCTGCATAATAGAATTCGGCCTTTAATATCGGTCACCAAATCTCCTCCGATTGACAATATCATAAAACTCTTGTTTATTGCAAAAGGCTCGATTCACATCAACATCGCCCCCGTTTGTCACAGAGAACAATATTTCTGCAGCACCTTTATTTGCTGACCGGTCCTTCACGTACTTCATTAGCATGATCGCTGCCTTGCCTGAGGACAAGCCTAACGACGCTCTTCTCGGGACGTTCAGCACATGAATAGTAGAAATCAACACGCCTTCGCCGATATGAAACTCGCCGACGCTAGCATAGCAAACGTAAGCTGGGTGGAAGCCACCATTCCAATTGCGGCTGGGGACGCTCGGCCGTAGAACGATCCTATGCCTGATGAACCGAATACACCTGACCGCCTTGCCTCTGCCCTTGAACGGCTGGCGACCACCCGCTTCGTTGCCATGCACAATTCGATCTGGCACCTGCTGTGGATCAGTTTCCTGAAAGGTGTGGCCCTTGGCTTGGGCACAGTGGTCGGAGCAACGGTCGTCCTGTGGATCATTGTGTCCATCTTGTCGCAGATGGATTTCATCCCAGTTATCGGAGAGTGGGCCGCGCGCCTGATCGAAATACTAGAACAGGGATAACGCCATGCTCCTCCTTATTTCCGGCTCGCTTCGTAAAGAGTCGTTTAATACCAAGCTGCTGCATTTGATCGCTGGCGTCTACGGAGGTGAAAGCCAATTCGCTGATCTCAACTTTCCACTGTTTAATGAAGATCTTGAGGCTGAGTTGGACGGCGTACCGCCCGAGGTCCAAAAACTCTCGGATCAGATCAAGGGTGCCGACGCGGTCGTAATCGCCTCGCCGGAGTACAACAAGAATATGACGGGTGTTCTAAAGAACGCCCTTGATTGGGTCAGCCGCACCAAAGGCGGGCCATGGAAGGGAAAGCCCGTCGCACTTGTTGGCGCTTCACCTAACCGTGAAGGCGCGGCACGTTCGATGCATTCGTTGGTTCTGGCGATCAAACCCTTTCAACCGCGCCTGATCACAGGTCCGGAACTTCAGGTTGCCCTTGCCGACAAAGAATTCGCGTCTGATGGCAGCCTGCCGAACGAGCGATACATGGCCACAATTCAAGCACTTGTGGACAATATCAAAGCCGAAGTGGCGCGTGACGCGTCGTGATGCACGGCGAATGCGCGATCCGGTTGTCAGTCTTGTAAAAAAAGTCCAAACACCCGCTGGAGTAGTGAAATTTCGGGACGTTTGAATTGGATCGCACCCTCGAAGATATAATGGATCCAGCACGCGCAACAGCGATGCAGGCGATTTTAAACCTTCCTCGGAAGGAATTTAAGGCAGGAGAGTACCTGCCGAATTTTTGGCATCAGGCGTATTTCTGGGAAATCGCTCCGGATGAACGTTTGGGCCGCGACGGGCACCCCCGTGTCGGGTCTTTTATTCCGAACACCGGATTACCGCGGCGGATATGGGCTAGCGGCACACTGGATTTCATACGACCCTTGGTCTTGGGCAAACCCGCGCGGAAAGTCAGCCGCATAAAACTGGTCGATGAAAAAGAAGGCGCGACAGGAAAACTCGCCGCCATCGTCATTCACCACGAAATTTTTCAGGACGAGTCACCTTGCGTGAAAGAGGATCAGACGCTGATCTACCGCGACGCTTATGATCCGGAAGAGCCGAAACCGCATTACGACCGCACAACCGAAGCGCCGGAATTTGTCGAAGAACATTTGTTCAGTTCCGTACAGTTGTTCCGGTATTCGGCTGTGACCTTCAACGGGCATCGGATCCATTACGATTCTCCCTATGCCGAGAACGGCGAAGGATATGAGGATATCGTGGTTCATGGACCGTTGCTTGCCCAGTATCTGATCCACTTCGCGGAAAAGCATATGGGCAAGATTACGCGCTTTCAGTACCGCGCGACGTCGCCTTTGACCGTAATGGACCCGGCCGTTTTCTGCGCCATCAAAACCGGTGCAGGTCTGCGACTGTGGATCGAGGGTCCTGACCGCCGGGTTGTTATGACGGCAGAGGCATCTTCAAATGGTGGTGGACTGTAAAACTGGATGGTAGGTTGACGTACTTGCCCTCGGCATAGTCCGCCAGTACTTCGCCCACCTTCGGCATAATTCCAAATCCGATTTTAAATGCGCCGAGGGCGGCAAAAACTCCGGCTTTGCCCGGAACTGGTCCCAGCATCGGATCACGACGAACGGGTTTTGGGCGAATGCCAGACCAGCGTTCAAGGACGCTAGGATCTGCCAAAGACGGTATAAGGGCAGCGGCCCGATCAATGACATCGTCCAGCAAGCCATCGGTTCCGTCATGCGTCCATGTGTTCTCCGACGTAGACCCCACGGCAACGGTTCCGTCGCTATGGGGGATGACATAAACGCCATCGGCGAAAATCTGAGGCTGTGATGGTAGGGCGACATCCAGCAGCGCTGCTTGACCCTTTACCCCAGTGCCAGCAGGTTGGCCCATCTCTGCTGACAGCCATTCCAACCCCAGAAGTCCATGAGCCAAAATGATAGACTTGGCCGCGTATGTACTTGTCTGCGTTTGCACAGAGCCATTTTGAATTTTTAACGCGCTTTCGCCTTCCTCAATTTGACACCCTTTTGCGCGACAGGCAGTTGCCAGCGCCCGGACCGCCGCTTTCGGATTGATCCGGGCGGAAAGTGTTTCATGCACAACACCAAAGGGGGCGGCTGCGGGTGACATGAGGGGTGGAACATCCCGTGTAACACTCCATGAGTATCTACTTGCCCACAGCGTGCTGGCATTCTGCTGCCTTGTTTGCGCAAGGGTCAGCCCCGCCTCGTCCATCACCGGTATCCAACGACCAATTCTTCCGTACCCGCTCGATTGGCCGGACACCTCCTCGATACGTGCCCAATAATCCGCGCCTTGGTCCAACGCTTCGAACTGAAACTGTTTCTTTGGATTCCATTGATCTGGAACATGGGGGCTGAGCGCGCCGACGATACCACCGCTGGCACCTGCCCCGATGCTTTGCGCCTCCAGCACCCGGACCGTAAGACCTCGGTTCAAACAGGCCCAAGCACAAGCGAGCCCCCACGCACCAGCGCCAACAACGATCACATCAGAGGTCTTTTCCTGCATTGACGGCTGACCTATTCCGTTGGGTCATGACTGACCAGTCCAAAGACAGTACCATCACGTGGCGAGATGGCAGTGTTCCAATCGCGACCCGGTTTGACGACCCCTATTATTCGCTGACCGATGGCGCTGCGGAAAGTCGATTTGTGTTCATTGACGGCAATGCTTTGCAGGACCGTCTAAAATCCGGCTTTCATGTTGCCGAGCTTGGATTTGGGACCGGTTTGAACCTCTGCGTTTTGCTCACGACATGGCGCGCAATGGGCGCACCGGGTCAGATTCGGTTCACGAGTTTCGAAGCATTCCCAGTGTCGATGGGTGTGGCCGAGCGCGCGCTCGCGGGTTTTCCGAGCATCGCAGCATCTGCGGAAACTGTACTCTCGGCGTTTCGCGATACTGGTTTTCACTTGGAAACACCGGAAATCCTCGCCACGGTGATTGAAGGCGATGCGCGCGAGGCCCTGCCACGATGGAACGAGAGCGCTGATGCATGGTTTTTGGATGGGTTCTCACCCGCTAAGAACCCCGAGCTATGGGAGGCAAACCTGATGCGCGCAGTTTTTGACAAGACTGCTCCGATGGGGACGCTGGCGACGTACACGGCGGCAGGTCATGTTCGGCGCAGCTTGCAAGATGCCGGTTTCGATGTCTCCCGTGTGCCGGGTTTTGCCCATAAACGTCACATGACAATCGGACAAAAATCATGACCAGCGCATTGACGGCCCTGCCGATTGCACAGAACCGAACCGGTATCCTGTTGATGATCGCCGCG
This sequence comes from Pseudomonadota bacterium, assembly GCA_039821195.1. Taxonomy (GTDB): domain Bacteria; phylum Pseudomonadota; class Alphaproteobacteria; order Rhodobacterales; family Rhodobacteraceae; genus Amylibacter. Next base: position 12,741 of record JBCBON010000050.1, on the reverse strand, counting down.
TCGTTTGTCTTCGCTGTGCAGGATGGCATCTCGCGGCACTTGGCAGCTGAGTATAACGTGATCCTGATTGTCATGATCCGCTATTGGTTTTTTGCCGCCTTTGTCTGCGCCATTGCCGGACGCCAAGCGGGCAGCATCCGCAAAGCGGCTCAGACCGAACAACCGGGCCTTCAAATTCTCCGCGGCGTGCTTTTGGTGGCTGAAATCTGTGTCATGGTCACCGGATTTGTCTATCTCGGCCTTGTGGAATCCATGGCGATTTTCACGCTCTATCCATTGACTATTGCTGCGCTCTCTGGACCTATCCTTGGCGAACCCGTTGGGTGGCGGCGCTGGTTAGCTATTGGTGTGGGGTTTTGCGGGATTTTGCTGATCATCCAGCCGGGCTTTGGTGTCTTTAGCCCTTATGCCCTCATCCCGCTCGCTTCGGCCGTCATGTTTGCGCTTTACGGTCTGCTTACGAGATTGGTCGCACGTAAAGACAAGGCGTCGACATCTTTCTTTTGGACTGGTGTGGCGGGCGCTGTGGCCATCACGCCTTTTGGCCTCGCCTCATGGGAACCGATTAACGGGTTTGACATCGTTTGGATGGCGCTTTTATGCGTCACCGGTGCACTTGGTCATTACCTTTTGATCAAATGCTACGAAGTGGCAGAGGCCAGCGTCGTGCAGCCCTTTGCTTATATGCACTTCGTCTTCGGGGCGAGCATTGGCATTTTGATCTTTGCAGAGATGCTCGACCTTTGGATCATTGCCGGAGCCGCGATCGTCATCGCAGCAGGCGTTTTCACAATCCTACGGGGCGCAAAGGCCTGAAGCGCAAGCTAAAACGCGCCAAGCCCCTCTTTGAGGTCCTGCGAAATGCGCAAGTCCGGTCGATTGCCGCTAAGGCGCGCACGATAGACATACAAGCTTTCCATCACGCGCATCACGTAATTCCGTGTTTCGCGGAACGGGATGCCCTCGACCCAGTCTACCACGTCAACTTGGGGGTCCCTTGGGTCTCCATATTCTTCGATCCACTGATCGGCGCGCCCCGGCCCGGCATTATAGGCTACAAAAGCAAGCACGTATGACCCGTCATAACGGCGTAGCATTTGCGAAAGGTACCGCGTTCCAAGGGCCGCATTATATCTCCAGTCTTCAACAAGTTTATCGCGGCTGTAGCGCACATTTATTTCGCCGGACATCGCCCGCGCGGTCGCTGGCATCAGTTGCATCAGACCAAGGGCACCCGCCGGACTTGCGGCATCGACGCGCAACTCAGACTCGCGACGCGCAATGGCCATCACCACCTCTGGCGGCAAAGAGGTGCTGGTTTCTGCAAGATCGGTGACCGGGAAATAAGCCTCTGGCGCAATGATCCCACGCAAGGCAGCCTGTTTCGCGACACCCAATGCAACATAGGGCTGCCCAAGTTCCATGGCGAGGTCTCCAAGCTGGGCAATTTGCTCGGCGGTGAATGTCTCGGCCAGATGGGCAAAGAACCGACGCGCCTGCGGGAATTCACCCGCATAGATCAACAGAATGCCTGCCTGAACTGCGGGGTTTCGAATGAAATCCGCCCGACGCCAGTTTTCGATATCCGTCCCGTTGAAAAGCAAGGGATCGGGGTCCGCGTCGATACGTTCGGCTGCCAGCTGGCCGTAATAGGCCGTCTGATGTGTCGCCGCCGCTTCATAGGCCGTTTTTGCAGACTCTGTGGACCCAAGGGCGTCAAACGTCCGACCCAGCCAATAGCCCGCGCGCGATTTACTGATCGGTGACGCCACCGCGTTGTTGAATTTGGTAAAGTGCCCCAAAGCGATGCTGGGACGGTTGAGTTTTTGCAACGCAATGTATCCGGCCAGCCATTCAAGGTCCGCGTAATGAGAGCCTTCGGACAGCCCGTGCGCTGTTGCGATCAGATAGGCCTCTTCGAACCGTTCTGCCCGCATCGCGCGTCGCGCAAACCCGCGCCTGCGATTGGCCCACTCCTCGGGTTCGCCAAGCTTGGCACCTGCACGTGCGTATTCAGTTAAAAACGTTTCCGCATCATCCCAACGCCCTTTTGAAATGCGCCATTGAAAGCGATCGAATGCCAAACCGGGATGGTTCTGCCATGCCTCGGGCACAGCGGCGATCCGGGCATCCACCCCATTTTCCTCGGCCTGAAGCGCAATTCGGGCCTCTGCCAATCGGCGGTATCCCTCATCAACGCGCGAGAGCATTCTGCGCGCTTCATTCAGACGGCCCTTCCAAAGAAGATTGTTCAGGCGCTTGCGTTGAACTTGCGTGACGACCTCTGGATATCCAGCGGCGATCAAATCTTCTTCTTCGCGGGTCAGCGTGAAGTCGGTCCATGCGCGCTCGATCACATTTGCAGCATCCTCGTCTTCTCCACGTGCGAGATGCGCCTCGGCCAGACGGATGGCTCCAATGCCACTTTGGGGTGGCTGGTTTTCGAAATACGCAAACACCTCGGACGGACGGTAGAATGGCGGTATCGCCGCCTCGCCACGACGGCGCAATAATTTTAGCCCTGGCCAATCGCCGTAATCCGACAAGAACTGGGTGTAATCCGTAAAGTCGCCTTCACCCGCGCGAAGGCGTGTCCATTCTATAAGTGCAGAGGCTGACTCGTCAGGAATGCGCGCGGCAATGCGCGCCGAACTTTGCCATTCACCTGCTTCTGCCTGCTCTAGCGCGCGCTTCAGCAACGCCCCATTTTCGGCCTCACTTTGGGGGTGCACTGCGCCCGCCCAAAGCACCAACGCCAAAACCGCCATCAACCTCATCATGATCGCCCGCTCCTGTTATATTTTTCGATCACTGCTTAACTTGGCTTTACACCGGATCGCGTCTAGATGGGACAGTCTGAATACCTTTTTTGAGTCAAAAACGCGCGAGGGACACATGTTCAAAGGATCGATACCGGCTTTGGTGACACCTATGAAAAACGGTGCCCTCGATAAACAAACACTGCAGAGCCTCGTGGAGTGGCACATCGAAGAAGGCACGCATGGGCTTGCCCCAGTTGGCACCACGGGCGAGAGCCCGACGCTGTCCCATGAAGAGCATGAAGAGGTCATTCGCATTGTTGTTGAACAGGTGGCGGGTCGCATCCCGGTGATCGCGGGCGCTGGGTCCAACAACACAGCCGAGGCGCTGCGTTTCGTGGAATACGCAAAGGCGGTTGGGGCCGATGGCGCACTCGTTGTCACGCCGTATTACAACAAGCCTACGCAGGCCGGATTGAAGGCGCATTATGAAGCGCTCAATGAGGTTGGCATCCCGATTATCATTTACAACATTCCGCCGCGGTCTGTTGTCGACATGTCACCCGAAACGATGGGCGCGCTTGCAAAACTCCGTAATATCGTTGGTGTGAAAGATGCCACAGGTGATCTTCACCGGGTGAACCTGACACGGATATCCTGCGGCACAGACTTTATTCAGCTATCGGGCGAAGATGGCACTGCGCATGGTTTTAACGCCCAAGGCGGCGTTGGATGTATTTCGGTTACGGCGAACGCTGCACCAAAACTGAGCGCGCAAATGCAAGAGGCCTGCATGGCCGGAGACTACGCAAAAGCGCTGGAAATCCAGGATCGGTTGATGCCGCTGCATAAGGCCGTGTTCACAGAACCGGGCCTGTGTGGCGTAAAATACGCCATGTCCGTTCTTGGCAAATGTGAGGACGAAGTGCGTCTTCCGCTGATGTCGGTGACCGAACCGACCCAAGCCTTGATCAAAGACGGTTTGCGCCATGCGGGGTTGATCAACTAACGCGATGGCCCAAAAGAAAAAAGCCGACCCGAATAACAAGCTGATTGCTGAAAATCGGCGGGCGCGGTTTGACTACGCGATCGAGGACACGCTCGAATGCGGAATGGTCCTAATGGGATCAGAGGTCAAATCCATGCGAGAAGGCCAGACCCAAATTACGGAATCCTACGTGGATGTCGAAGACGGGGAGCTTTGGCTGATTAATTCCTATGTCTCGCTTTATGCGCAGGCCAAAACCTTCGGTCATACCGAGCGGCGCAAGCGCAAGCTTCTGGTGTCCAAACGCGAACTTGCGCGCCTATGGCAGAGTAAGACCCGTGAAGGGATGACAATCGTTCCGCTGAAAATCTACTTCAACGATACCGGCAAGTTGAAATGCCTCATTGGCGTCGCGAAGGGTAAGAAGAAAGCCGACAAACGCGAGACGCAAAAAGAGCGCGATTGGAACAAACAAAAGCAGCGTTTGCTGAAGGAGCACGGATGACATGACCCATTTCGTTTCGGTCGACGCACTGGCAGCACAGATGGAAAGCCGCATGGATCTCGTGGTTTTGGATGGCACGTGGCATTTGCCAAATGCAGGGCGCGATCCAAAGGCCGAATATCTGGACGGCCACATTCCCGGCGCGCAGTTCTTCGACATCGACGGCGTTTCGGATCAAAGCTCGGATCTGCCGCATATGCTGCCGGATGAAGAGAGCTTTGCCGCGGCCGCTTCAAATCTTGGGGTTTGGAACGACAGCCCGATTGTTGTTTATGACAGCTACGGGCTGTTTTCTGCCGCGCGAGTGTGGTGGAGCTTTCGGGTCATGGGGCATCGGGATGTGAAAGTTCTGGATGGTGGATTGCCCGCGTGGACAGCAGCCGGGCACAAAACACATTCGGGACAGGAAGAGGCCAGTATAGGATCTTACACGGCCAACATTCAGGCGAACCGCATTGCAGATGGCGAGGATGTTTTGGCCATTACGAATGATCGGTCGATGGCCATTCTTGATGCGCGCCCGAAGGATCGGTTCGATGGCACCGCCCCAGAACCAAGAAAGGGGATGCGATCGGGCCATATGCCAGGCGCGACAAACGTGTTTTTCAAATCGCTCCTAACCGAAGAGGGTTGCTTGAAAGATAAGGAAAGCCTGCGCGCCACGTTTGAAGGGGCCGGCTTTACGCCCGGCGATCCAGCCATCACAAGCTGCGGCTCTGGCGTGACAGCAGCGATCCTGACCTTGGCCTTGGCGGAGCTTGGACAAGACGATATCCGTCTCTATGATGGGTCTTGGGCCGAATGGGGCGCAGACCCAAGCCTGCCCATTGAGACAACAGAAAGCTGAACCCATGTTCGACACGCTAGAGGCGAAACCAGAAGACAAAATTGTCACCATCATGAAGCTGTTTCGCGAGGACACCCGCGCGGATAAGATCGATTTGGGCGTTGGCGTTTACAAGGATGCAACGGGCAACACGCCGATCATGCGTGCGGTTAAGGCGGCCGAACGTCAGCTTTGGGATAAAGAAACCACAAAGACCTATACCGCGATGATCGGTGATGGCGGCTTTCACCATGTGATGCGCGATCTGGTTCTGGGTGATGCCGTTTCAGAGGATCGACTGGCTTATGCCCATTGCCCAGGCGGAACGGGGGCCATTCACCAAATTCTCCAGCTGGTGAAATTCGCAAATCCAGAGGCCACTGTTTGGATCAGCGATCCCAGCTGGCCGAACCACGCGACCATCATTGCGCATCTCGGTTTAAACCGGCGGGACTACCGCTATTTTGACGCCGAGACCCGCGCCGTGAATTTCGACGCGATGATGGCGGATTTGGAAGGCGCAGCAGAAGGGGATGTGATTATCCTACATGGCTGCTGCCACAACCCAACAGGTGCCAATCTCAATCACGCGCAATGGGATCAAGTGGCCGAGCTGATCTTGGCAAAGAAGCTGACGCCCTTCGTCGACATCGCCTATCAAGGCTTTGGCGACGGTGTGGATGAGGACGCTTACGGCGTCCGCCTGTTGGCCGCTAAATGCCCCGAGCTTTTGATCGCGGCCTCATGTTCCAAGAACTTCGGGATTTACCGAGAGCGGTGCGGCATTGCGATTGTAGTGTGCGACCCTGCACAACAGCCGATCGCGCAATCAAACCTGTTCCATCTGAACCGCCAGAATTTCAGCTTCCCGCCCGATCATGGCGCAAGACTTGTGACCATGGTGATGACCGATGACGCGCTTCGGGCGGATTGGGAAAAGGAACTCCAAGAGGTGCGTGACGGGATGATCTCGATCCGCGCGACCTTGGCCGCCAGCCTGCGCGACGCCAGTGGGTCGGACCGATTTGGCTTCCTGGCCGAACACCGGGGTATGTTCTCGCGCCTGGGCGCCACTCCCGCACAGGTGGTCACACTGCGGGAGACGCATGGCATCTACATGATCGGGGACAGCCGGATCAATATTGCCGGGATCACCGAAGACAAGATCGGTCGCATTACCGATGCAATTATGGCTGTGGGGGTTTAACCACAGCCATTTCGGTCATGGTTTCTTCGGCAAAGCCTCAAAGTCAGCCGCGCTATGACGCTCGGGGAGCTTTTCCCAGTCTTCGCCCCAACCGCGGTTCACTTTACGGCCCCTAACGACGGCGGGACGATCCGCGATCGCTTTGGCCCAGCGCATCACGTTTTCATATTTTTCGACGTCTAGAAACTCTGCCGCATTATACAGCTTTCCCAGCACCAGGTTGCCGTACCAAGGCCATGTCACGATATCGGCAACGGTGTATTCGTACCCAACCAGATAGGTTTTATCCGCCAGCTCCCGGTCCAGCACATCCAGTTGACGCTTCGCCTCCATCGCGTAGCGGTTGATGGGATATTCATATTTCTCGGGCGCATAGGCGTAAAAATGGCCAAAGCCGCCGCCCAAGAAAGGGGCTGATCCTTGCAACCAAAAAAGCCAATTCAACGCTTCGGTTCGAACCGGTCCAGAGGCTGGCAGGAACGCATCGAACTTTTCTGCAAGGTAAAGGACAATCGCCCCCGATTCAAAAACCCGCGACCCCGTCTCTTTGTCGAACAAGGCTGGAATTTTAGAGTTTGGGTTCACATCAACGAAACCGGAGCCGAACTGCTCGCCTTCATTGATGTTGACAAGGTAAGCGTCGTACTCGGCGTCATGCCCAGCCTCCAAAAGCTCTTCCAACATAATGGTGACCTTCACCCCGTTCGGCGTCGCCAAGGAATACAGCTGAAGTGGATGATCGCCTTGTGGCAAATCTGCGTCATGGGTGGCGCCAGCGATGGGGCGGTTAATCTTGGAAAACTTTCCCCCCGACCCTTGATCCCAGGTCCAGACTTTGGGTGGTTCATATGTCTCGCTCATGGTTGTCCTTTCCTCACCGAATGCGGTGCGCAAAGAGATGATCGTAATGAGGTTTCATCCGAGCATGAACTTCTTGCACGCGCGTGGGCGTTTCTTTGATGTCCACATATTTTCTTTTTTGCGGTTTCAAACCGTCTGAGTTTTTTAAATTTGCGTGAAAGCTGCCGCCGTCCCACCAACTGACCTCGTCCCGTGCGCCCGGTTCCCAGCTGAGTGCGCTCTCAACAAAGGGGATGCCGACCGCTTCGCACCAAAGGGCGACCATCCGCTGCGGGTCTTCCAGCATATCATCGCTGTCGATCACGGGCGGAGGTGCGCCATGGATATCAGTCACCAAATCAAAGAGCGCTCGCTGCTCTGGGAAGCCCACCTCTTTTTCATCAAAATCGGGCCATTTGTCGTACATCGACGTAATCGTTTTGGCAGGGTCCCGGATCAGGAAGCTATGGTAGAAATGCGAGAGCATTTCCGGCGTCCACATATGATCAATGTAATGTGGGAAATCTTTTATGAACACTGCCTCGCGCGCACCATGATCTAGAAGGGATTGAAGTGTTCCCTCTAGCGTCAGGCCCGGCGTGCGCAGGCTGTCTTCGGTGGCGCGCGGCCAGAGCGGAGCTTCGCCTTGATACCAAGCCTCTCCGAACGGTTCGTGATAACAGGAGAGATCACCCCGCTGGCGCATCATCCATTCGAAAGCGGTGGAGGTGGATCGGGGCACGGCCCAGAGGGCAAGGATTTTGGACATAACAGCCTCCCAAAACAGTCAGGGGCATGGGGTCCTGCTTTTGGGAATGCCGTCCCGATCCGGAACGACATTCTATGTCGGATTTGAGTGTTAACTCTCTTTGGCCTGGAACCAGACAATAAAACTCAGCACGATCGCTGAAGCAGAGATTAGGGTCATCAAAGTGCCTGGGAAAAAGTGGACATAGCCTTGGAAGTCCAGAAAAATAAAATACCCCAAATCGGCCAGACCACCCACCATGGCCGTGACCCAAATCGCAGTCATGTTTGCGCGCCAAATGAAGACAGCGCCGATGAGCGTGGCAAGACCAAACCACAAAAGGTTCCAGGCATGTTGATTAAGGATACCGCCAACCGCAGGTTCATAGGCATGCACCAAAGTATCCGGTGGAACCGCATCGGCGATGGCTTGAAATCCCCCTGTCGCGTCAGAGGACAAAACCATGACGCCCGCAAAGGCATGAACCAATCCCCAGATGACCCACAGCACGGCTGCGACCTTCAAAAGGATCCCTTGTGTTGATGATGACATTTGTCTTCCCCTCATCTCTCTCATAAGTTGACCATGTCCACAAAAACCCAACTAATGGACCAAGTCAACTATTAGTGCCAATGTCAGACCACCAACTCGCCCTTCACTTAGACCGATTTTTCCGCCGCATGCATGGCCGCTTGCACGAGAAAGCCTTGGTTTTTGACACCCGCAAAGTTGGCCCCTTTGGCGCCATGGTTCTTTTGACTTTGGCGGATCACGACGCGCTGCCCATGCAAGAAATTGCAAAGCGTCTCGCCCGGGACAAATCGCAACTGACACGCATGGTGCATCAACTAGAGGAAAAGGGGCTGATTGCGCGCGCCGTCTCAGAGCAAGATGCGCGCATCAGTCTGATCTCGATCACCGAGGAGGGGATGGACGCAGTAGAGGTCCACCGAAAAGCCGTCGCTGAGAGCATCGAAGAGGTGTTGGGCCCTTTGTCGGAGCGTGAAATTCAACTGATGACGGATATTCTAAAGCGTGCGTAGCAACGCGCCCAGCGGGTGTGCCGGCTGCAACCCAAGCGTCTTAAATATCCGTCAATAGAGTGACACATCAGACCCGATCACTGGCACCCCCGTCAGCGCCTCCAGCTCGGGGGCGACTTGGAGCACCCGTTGCGGCAGGCCATCCGCCCTGCGGAAGTTGCACATGCCGGTAACGACAATCGCATCGGCTCCTAGCGCTTGTTCGGCCACATATTGAGTGGACTGTGCGGCCAGCGCGCCATCGAAAATCCAAATTTTCTCATCCACCTCGTCTTGGCTCTCAAACAGGCCTTGGCTCACGAAATTGCCAGCATAAAGCACATCAAACCCCGCGGCTTTCAAAAAGCTCTCGGCACCTTGCCACCAGGCGGGCCAATGATAGGTCGCATTGATCGCGATCTTTTCGGCCCCTAGGGCGCGCAAGGCCTCCACCATGGTGTATCCTGCCATATGGAACGGGGTCTCGTACTTATCGGATACTTCCTGACAATAGGATGCGATCCCGTCCGGGCCCATCCCGCTGGCATGGACCCAGTTCGATCCGATTTGCCCACAGACATCGACGCCATTATTGGCCATGCATTCGACGAAGTCCTCCAGCAGGCCAAAATTCTTCTTCCGGTCCGCAATCTTGTGGCCATAACCCGGCGCATGCAGCATACGGCCATGCACCCCCACCGTCTCAGGGCAAATGCGCAAGAAATCCGAAGGTGCCGCATCAAAATCATATGGCGGCGCTGTGAACCCGACCTGATAGGGAAACAGCTTCTTCGTGGGATCAGCCCAATGGGCGGGTTTTTGATAGGCCATAGCTCCCCCGGAATATTGAACGCATGTTCACCCCTGATCGAAATATCGACCATGCAAAAGCCATAGGCACAACCAAATTCTTTCGGCTATCCAAGGCGCAATGACGAAATACAGGATTTTTCCAAGATGGTTTTGAGGTCTTTGATACAACGCTTGGGGTTTTCGGCGGTGATCAACCAGCAGGGCCCTCTGCCGAAGGCAGAGCGCATATTGGACCTTTATGTCGACGTCATGATCCGCAGCCTGACAAATTCATTGTACCAAGATCCGAGTATGATTGGCCGTGGCGAGGCGTTTGATCTGGAAAACCGTGTCAATGGTCGCGATTGGCCAAAACAAGGCTTCAGCATGGCAGGTCACAAGCGCCTGAGGTCTTTGGCGGATCAAGTGATCGAAACGGTTCAAAACGGGGTGCCGGGCGACTTCATCGAAACGGGCGTTTGGCGGGGTGGGGCCTGCGCCCTCGTGCGCGGCCTGTACAAAGCTTTGGATGTTTCGGACCGCCGTGTCTTTGTGGCGGATTCGTTCCAAGGGCTTCCGCCCCCCGATCCAGACAGTTTTCCCCAAGACAAAAACTTGGACCTGAGCATTTATCCTGAGCTTGCGATCCCCCTTAAAGAGGTCAAAAAGACGTTCGAGGCCTACGGATTGCTCGATGATCAGGTTCAGTTCGTTGAAGGTTGGTTCAAAGACACGCTGCACAAAGTCGACAGTCAGTGTTTTTCAATCATCCGCTTGGACGGTGATCTGTACGAGTCCACGATCCAAGCCTTGGATGCGCTCTATCCGAAACTGTCGGCTGGTGGATACCTGATCGTAGATGACTATGGTGCCATCCCGGCCTGTCGCAAAGCCGTGAAGGATTATCGCACCACTCATGGCATCACGTCCGACATCCACGAAATAGATTGGACCGGCGTGTATTGGCAGCGGGTTGGGGATTCAATTTCAAACGAGAGAACACGTAACGAGAACGTCCTTTGACTGCCATGAATTCACTATCCGTAGAACTTAGCTTAAGAGGTATGCATCGCGCATTTGACCAAAAGAGGTGCAGCACATGAAATTCAGTTTGAGGAAAGTGTTTAAGCCAGTTCTGGTCCTAATCTTTAGCGTACTATTCGCACTTTCCCCTTTCCTGACGGACAGTTTCAACGGGTTTGACCCAAACCGCTACCCGATCCCGCAGATTGACCCGCCGATCCAGCCCATCGGATGGGCGTTCGCGATCTGGGGTCTGATCTATCTTGTGCTGATCATTCATTCGACGTTTGGCTTGGTCCGCCACGCCGATGACGCCAAATGGGATCGTGGGCGCTGGCCCCTGATCTTGTCCCTGGCAGTGGGGACCATATGGATCCCGGTCGCCAACATCTCTCCGGTCTGGGCAACCGTCTTGATCTGGGTGATGCTGATCGCCGTGCTGTGGTCGCTTTATGCGAGCAAAAACGCTCAGCCCTATTGGATCGCCTCCTGGCCCGTGGCCCTCTATGCAGGCTGGCTGTCTGCGGCGAGCTTCGTAGCGATTGGCCTCTTGCTCGCAGGATACGGCATTATGTCAGAGGAAGGCGCGGCCATTTTGTGCCTGCTGCTCGCGACCATTTTTGCCGGGATCAATCAAATCCGGCTTTATTTCTGGACCTATGGCGCTGCGGTGTGCTGGGCCATCCTTGGCATCGCAGTTGCCAACGCAGAGGATTCGCAGTTGCTGACCGGGCTTTCGATTGGAGCGCTGATCATCATTGCGGGTCTTGCGGTCTTCAATAGCAGGATCAAGGCACTGACCGGCTAGCGGCGCACCTTGCCTTAGCGAACAGCGTCGTATAGGCGCGGTCCACCTCGACCATACGGGGTAAAGTGTCCGCTACCTTTTCAAAACGGAGTTCAAAATGCAGCGCGGTTTTATCCTTGGCGTGATCGCCATGGGCGGCATTGTAGTCGCCTCGAACATTCTGGTTCAATTTCTCTTTGGCCAATGGCTCACTTGGGGGGCGTTTACCTATCCGCTCGCCTTTCTGGTAACAGATCTGATGAACCGGCTCTATGGCCCTTCGCAGGCCCGCCGCGTTGTGTTCTTTGGCTTTATTGTCGGGATCCTCTGTTCTTTCATCGGCACGCAAATCATCGGAGAATTCGGACCGCTTGTGACCCTTCGGATCGCCATTGGGTCTGGTACTGCGTTTTTGGTCGCTCAACTCGTTGATGTGTTTGTCTTTGATCGCATGCGCCAAGGTGCATGGTGGCGCGCGCCACTGGTGTCTACTTTGGTGGGCTCAACACTTGATACCGCAATTTTCTTTACGATCGCCTTTTCCGCCAGCCTCTCTTGGGTCGAACCTGTCAATGACGTCTCTTGGGCGAATGATGTTTTGCCACTTTTGGGCACAGGTCCAGAAACGCCGCTTTGGGTCTCTTTGGCGGTTGCAGATTGGTTGGTGAAGCTCTCTCTCGCCCTTTTCGCACTCATCCCGTTCCGCGCTTTGACGCAAAAATGGGCTGTTTCGTAAAATCTGAGTAACAAAGGCAAAATTTCTTTTGGAGTTATCCACATCTGGTGTAGTCTAACTGTGCGGGCAACGACCCGTAGTGTTGCGAAACAATCAGAAAGGAGGTGCCAATGATCATTGGGAAACAGGAGCAGCTGGTAAAGGTTACGAGCGAGGTTCTCACCTAAGAGGCAGCCCTTTTAGCGTCGAGGCCTGGCTTCAGGATCTGGCCGCACTCGCGCCCACCCTGCTTGCCACCTCCAAATCTCGAGAGAAGCCCGCATGACCTTGGTGCGGGCTTTTTCAATTCTCAATCTGTTCATCCCTCGTTAACCACCGCGCTGTTTACACAGAGCATGTGCACTCTTTGCTCCGTCAATCCTGTTTCGGCCATCGACGGCGGACATAAACTACTCAGCGACAGTCATGCCTTTTTGAGTACGTCGAACGCGCTTGGCTCGGTGCCAGTAGAGTTCAATTACGCCTCCGGAGATCAGAACATTGACGGTCTGATGTGGGACCTAAAATG
>JBCBON010000004.1:0-69374 GCA_039821195.1 Pseudomonadota bacterium | reverse complement strand
GTACGACACTGCAATCGGCGGGCCCGGGAACACAGTACGCGTGATATGGCCGTCACGCTCCAGACTGCGCAGGTTCTCAGTCAAGACGCGTTGCGTGATGTCCCCAACCGTGCGCTTGATTTCGGCGAAACGCATTGGTCCATCCTCGAGGGTTAATACGATTATAATCTGCCATTTCCCCGTCACTTTCGACAGGATCATGCGGATCGGGCAGAGGACTGCCTCAGCCTGGGAATGGACGCCAATTGGGAACATAGACTATCTCGGTGCGCAAATGGTACTAGCCCCTGATTTCATACGAACACTCACCTGTCAAATCCCCGAGGTATCCTAAACCATACTTGTGGAGAAAATAGTGCGTAATTATAACTCGGTTCACTTTTGATACCTATTTCTCATCTCGATTGAAACCGTAAGGGAATCACCATGGCAATTAAAGAAGCCGCACTTGCACTGCTATCATCAGTGTTCATCGAATATGATCCACAAGCCGCAGAAGCCCTGCTGGCAGAGGATTATATCCAACATAACCCGAACCTTCCAACGGGCGCTGCCGCGATCGTTGGTGCTGTACCAGCCTTGAAAGAGGCAGGCCTGACAGTCGAAACACATCGCATTTTCAGCGAGGGTGATTTCGTTGTGATGCACAATACTTACACCAATGCCGACTTCTTAGGCGCGCCAACACTTGTGGCCGTAGATATCTTGCGCATGGAAGATGGTGTCTTTGTTGAGCATTGGGACAATCTGCAGGCCCCACCGGAAACGACGGCATCAGGCCGGTCCATGACGGATGGCCCAACAGAGATCACGGATCTGGACAAAACTGCCGAAAACAAGGCCATCGTTGAAGGTTTCGTGAAAGATATCTTCTTGGGAGGAAAGCTAGAGAAAGCCAAAGACTATATCATCTCAGAACCGGGCGCATATGCGCAGCACAACCCGCTGGTCCCAGACGGGTTGGAAAGCTTGGAATACGTATTCAAGAATGTCTTTGGCGCGGATCCGACCTTCTCAATCGATACATTGCATCTGATCGTTGCCGAAGGGAATTTTGTTTTCACGGCCACCGAAGGCGTCTTGGGCGGACAAGCCACTGCCTTTTTCGACATCTGGCGCTTGGAAGATGGCAAAATCGTCGAACATTGGGACGTGATCGAAAGCATTCCAGCCGAAATGGCTCACGATAACGGTAAATTCTAATTCAGGCGAACGGGGCGACGCATGATTTGCGCCGCCCTTTTCATCAGTCTTCAAGCTTTTTCAGCCGCGCATCCATATCGATCATGCGTAAGGTCAATTCTTCCACTTTCTCCAAAAGAAGGCGGTTCATAGTCATCAGATCCACTCCATCGCGCTTCATCTCGGCCGCAGAGGGCACACCAGGCAGATGTTTTTTCGCCGCAACGTGAGCGGCAACCTCATCCAATGAGGCCATCTGATAATCATCCGCAAAGACATAATCCGCCGTCTGCACCTGATCGCCTTTGATACGGATCACACCGTCGCCCGCATCCAGATGGATCACCGTCTCACCATCTTTGTCCTTCAGGGCAAAATCACCTGCAGCACCATTCCCGCCCGCATAGATGTTTCCGTTGCCACCATCGAGATGCATCCGCATGAGGCCGTCATCAGACATGATCGCGATGTCGCCATTATGCGTCCCGCCACCCAGCACCAAGTTTCCGTTGCCACCATCAAGAAAAACACTTTGACGGTTTTCGCCATCCTGCAAAGAGATATCGCCCGACGCGCCGCCGCCACCCATTTGTAGGTTCGCGACATTGCCATCGATATGGACAATGCTGGTCCCATCATTGTTTTTGAGCGAGATGTCTCCTCCGGCACCTTCTCCGCCAAGGTAGAGGTTGCCATTCCCACCATCGAGATGAGCCCGCATTTTGCCGTCGTGGTTCATCAGTCGGATGTCACCATTGGCGCCGAATCCACCCATATGCAGGTTTGCATCTCCGCCATCGATATGGACGACATTGTCTTCGTTCGCGTTGCGCAGATTGATATCGCCTTCGGCCCCAGCACCACCTAGCGCCAGGTTTCCCGCATCTCCGTTGATCACACCCGTCTCCTGGCCCGCCTCGTTCACGAAAACGACTTTGTTCATCCGGTCCGTCATAACACCCTCCTCAAAACTGGATGGGATCAACCGATCAGTCTCGCATGTCAGAAATGTGACAGTAGGTGTCAGGTCCTAAGACTGGATGTGTTTCAGCCAGTTTTGAAGCTCTAACGTGCGCGTTGGCGCGCGTTGTGCCTCAACGGTGCTGCCGTGCCGGGCGGCGATGTCATCGTTCTGTTCAAGCGAGAACAAATCCGCGACCAATGCGTCCCGGTCTGTATCAAAGATTTCCAATCGGGACTCCAGAAACTGCCCGATGATGCCCGCAGTATACTCTGGATGATACTGCGTTCCCCAGAATTCCACGCCATTGCCTGTATAAGCGAACGCCTGAACCACAGTATGGTCGTTGCGCGCCAGCAAGTGAGCGCCGTGTGGCAAACGATCTACCTCGTCACGGTGGATACAGGGCACTGCATACCCATCAGTGCGTCCCTCAAACATTGGATGCGATTGGCCATGCTCTGTGAGGTGGAGGCCTTTTGCCAGCCCAACTTCGAGCCCGTTTTCATTGTACCGGATCGACCCGCCCAATAGGACGGCCGCCATTTGCAAACCGTTGCACGAGCCAAACACGGGCAGACCACAGTCAAAAACCTTTTGACAAGCCTCAAGATAGACACGCCCTTCAGGTGCATCGACGGACCAGGCGACACCAGAGCCGGTAAAAATCGCAGCATCGAACCCGTTCAGTTCGGCTGTTCCAAGACCTTGGCGATAAGGTTCCAAAATAGCCGTATCGACCTCTAACCCCACGTCCCGAAAGGCAATGTCATAACATTCCGCCGCAGTCGGCACCCCCGCCAAGCGACGGCCATCAACAATATCTGGGGTGTTCGCCTCGAGGATTGCGACCCGGGTCACTGAGAAAGCGCTTCAATTAAAAAGTGTGTGACTAGAGTACCAACAATCGCCACCAGAAGCGGAATAAAAGCAATCTCTGTGGCCCTTGAAAACCATCGTTTTATCCTCGGCCAAAAACCCAATTCATAGATCAAATCTTCGCCATCGGCGGTTAGTTGTTCAAGGAAGAAGCGGTCGCCATCTTTAGAAGAAGAGTCCACCGTCTCAATGAGACGTCTTTTTCTAAGAAAATCAGCTAGCTCATAGTCTGGGTGTTCCTCGTCGAACGCCACACCCAATCGCGACTTTCCTTCATATCTCATCAAGAAGGCTTTTATCTCTCTTTCAGAAAAACGCATTAAGCGTTCAAACCACCATGCAGGTTTGGCGCTTGCAACGCACCAAAGCCGTAATGGCGCAACCAACGCAGATCGCTTTCAAAAAAGGCGCGTAAATCGGGAATACCGTATTTCAGCATCGCAATCCGGTCGATCCCCATACCAAAGGCAAAGCCCTGCCATTCATGCGCGTTCACGCCCGCATTTTGCAGAACCTTTGGATGCACCATGCCGGAGCCCAGAATTTCCATCCAGTCATCGCCTTCACCGATTTTCAACTGACCCCCCTCCCACGAACATCGGATGTCGACCTCCGCCGACGGTTCCGTGAACGGGAAGTGGGACGCCCGGAAGCGAAGCTCAATATCATCGACGTTGAAAAAGTTCCGGCAGAACTCCTCCAAGGTCCATTTCAGATGCGCCATGGAGATATCACGATCGATCGCCAATCCCTCGTACTGATGGAACATGGGCGTATGTGTCTGGTCGTAATCGGCGCGGTAAACGCGGCCGGGACAAATGATCCGGTAAGGCGGCTCTCTGCTTTCCATATGGCGGATTTGCACCGGAGAGGTATGCGTCCGTAATACATGGGGCGGGCGTTCATCGCCCTCTGCACGGTGCATATAGAACGTATCCATTTCCGCGCGGGCCGGGTGATGCCCCGGGATGTTCAGCGCATCGAAGTTGTACCAGTCCGTTTCAATTTGGGGGCCTTCGGCGACCGAGAAACCAAGATCGGCAAAAATCGTCACGATCTCTTCTGTGACTTGGCTAATCGGGTGTATCGACCCCTCGCGCCTTGGGCGCGACGGCCGCGTGACATCCAACCATTCCGATGCCAGGCGCTCCGCCAAAGCGGCATCGGCAAGCGCCTCTTTCTTGGCGGACAATGCAGCGTTAATTTCGTCTTTCAATGCATTCAGGGCCGGGCCTACGACTTGGCGCTCTTCCGGGGTCATTTTACCCAGTTCGCGCATTTTCAAGCTCACTTCGCCTTTTTTGCCGACGGCAGCCACGCGTAAGTCTTCCAAGGCGGCCTCGTCCGAGGCGTTCTTAACGGCATCTAAGTACTTGGATTTTAGCTTATCGATGTCCGACATAAGACTGACCCTTTTGCAACGCAGCAGGGCCTATTCTTGAAACCACGTGATTGCAAGTTCACAGAGGTGCGACGGATGGCAAAATCATATTCACCAATTTCCGGTTCATTTCTGGACGTGCAAGCGGGTTCAAATCGGCCTGATCTTTGAGTTCGGGGAACAGGGTTAGAACTTCGTCTCTGGCCCACTGATCCAAAAACGAGAGCGCCTGATGCCCAGGATGAAAGCTCTCGCACCAGAGGCCGTTCGCATTCACAAGCTCATGGCGATCGAAAAGAATATGATAGTATTGTACTTCGCCGCAAACGGACTGGCTGACACCTGGATGATCTAACAAGTACTTTGCCGGGACCAAGAATTCCGAACGATCCATTAGAAGGTTTGCCTCAGCAGCCCATAAAGCAACGCGATGGTTTGGAGAGACAAGCAAATCCGCACGCAAGTTAAAGGCATCTTTTGAGAACCGGATGGGTGCAAATTTGGCATGACCCGGAACCAATCTGGACCCTAGCCATCGAATTGTCTGTGGACCATTATCTCGCGTTAAAACCGTGTCACCGACGCTAAGTCTATCTACGTTTAGATACCCATCTTCGGTCAAAATTGCTGTGCCAGCAGCGAAACAGATCACGCCAGTGTCGCCAGGGGATACATCTTCCAATGAAACGACATCAGGATTGGGTTGGTTGAACTGTACCGAGTACGTGGAATCGTTCGGATTTGTTGGAAGCGGTATATTCTCAGAGACAGCACCTGCAGCCGCACCATTATTCGCCGTGATGTTGCTTGTCCCGCCACCGACCTCGTAAAAGTCGATCACGGTATTCGGAGTCGTCGATGTATCCGTCAGTGCCCACGCCGGAGAGTTATTCGTCGTGTTGCCATCCGGATCGGTTAGGAAGATGCCGGTGAAATTCTCGTCCAAGACATAGATGTATTCGTCCGTTTGCGGGTCATAAATGACATTGGCCGCTGGAACTGTGTCCAACGTGAACTCGCCGATTAGGTTTCCGTTGGCCGCGTAAAAAGACGCAGTGAAGTCAGCCGGGTTTGCATGCTCGGCTGGTGTCAGCGAAATCTCAAGAAACTCCGGAACGCCCGAAGAATTTGAATACGCGTTAGAATAGTGGATCTCTGATATACGTGCCAAAACTCGCCTGTCCCCGGACTGAGTTTAATTTGGGCCTATAGCTCAAGTATCCACCCCGCCGAAACGGGGTAAAATACTAAAGTTGTATCCAAACTTAGTTCAACGCAGCTTTCGCCTGATCGACGATCGCGTTGAACGCGGCTGGTTCATGAACGGCCAAATCCGCCAGTACCTTCCGGTCCACTTCGATACCTGCTTTGGACAGGCCGTTGATGAACTTGGAATATGTCAGCGCTTCATCATATGAGCGCACGCCTGCATTGATCCGCTGAATCCAAAGCGCGCGGAAATTGCGTTTCCGATTTTTACGATCCCGCGTCGCATATTGCTGTGCCTTATCGACTGCCTGCGTTGCTGTGCGAAACGCGTTCTTGCGACGACCGTAATAGCCTTTCGCCTGGCTGATAACCTTCTTGTGACGCGCGTGCGTGACCTTACCTGACTTTACTCGAGACATTGGTAACCCCCGTTATCGCACATAGGGCATGTAGCCCTTAACGATTTTTGCGTCAGCAGCGGACAGTGTTGTCGTGCCGCGCGCGTTCCGGATAAACTTGTTTGTACGTTTGATCATCATGTGACGTTTTCCGGCCTGTGCAGCTTTCACCTTGCCGGACGCCGTCATTTTGAAGCGCTTTTTCGCGCTCGACTTAGTCTTCATCTTGGGCATTTTCATCTCCGTTTTTCGAGAATTAAACGCGACTCGGCATACCCTTTCGCCGGCCCCGCCATTTCAGAACGCCGCAGGTACACGCAAGACTTCAAATTTGCAAGGGCAGTCGTTCTAGAACACGGTCGCATAGACCCGAATAATCGCGTCAAATGGAGCGACCCAAGTCATTGGGGCCTCCGTCAAATTGTCTGCTCGCCAAATACCGTAAATGCCGAGCACGGCAGGGAGAATAAATTTCAACGGGATTTGCCGCATAATCATGGAGCCGATCAACGACAAAATGGCGAGCAAGCCACTGGCAAAACCCACCACCAGCCAAACATCACCCGGTTCCGTCATTCGCCTTCGCCCTCATAAATTGCGCGTTCATCCACTGGCGCAATGCGTAGGATATTTGTGGATCCCGGCGTGTTAAAGGGAATGCCTGCAGTGACGCAGATTTTATCTTTCTCCGTGGCAAACCCGTCTGAACGGGCAGCGCGCGCCGCAGATACAACCGCCAGTTTAAACCGCTCGACGGAAGAGGTCAGAACACAATGCAAACCCCAAACAAGGGTCATTTTTCGGGCCGTTTCCGTGAACGGTGTCAGCGCCAAGATCGGGACAATGGGGCGTTCGCGCGAGGTCAACAATGCCGTGCGGCCCGAATGCGTGAAGCAGCAAATAGCTTTGATTTCCGTGGTCTCGGCAATTTCGCGCGCCGATAGCGTGATCGCTTCTTGCACAGTCGTCCGTTCATGCTTGCGCGATGCTGCGATGATCTCACGGTAAATGGGGTCTGCTTCGACCTCCAGCGCGACATTGTTCATTGTGGTCACAGCCTCTAGTGGGAAATCCCCTGCCGCAGACTCTGCCGAAAGCATAACAGCGTCGGCACCTTCGTAAATCGCACTAGCAACATCAGAGACCTCGGCCCTGGTGGGCATAGGCGATTGGATCATGCTTTCCAGCATTTGCGTTGCAACGATAACCGGTTTGCCGGCATTTCGGCATTGGCGCACGAGACGCTTTTGGATCGGAGGGACGTCTTGAACGGGCAATTCAACGCCCAGATCCCCACGCGCAACCATGATCGCATCTGACGCCGCTAGGATTTCGTCAAAGGCCTCAATCGCGGCGGGTTTTTCAATCTTTGATAAAATCGCAGCACGGCCCGCAGCAAGGTTGCGCCCCTCTTCGACATCCGAGGCGCGCTGAACAAACGACAGCGCCAGCCAATCAACACCCAGCTCGCACACAAATTCTAGATCTTCTCGATCCTTCTGCGAGAGTGCGGCCAACGGTAACACCACATCGGGCACGTTCACACCTTTACGATTTGAAATCTCCCCACCGACTGTCACTTCACAATCTGCGAAATCCGGCCCGCACTCCAAAACCTTCATGCGAACTTTGCCGTCGTTAATCAGCAGCGAAGCGCCTGGTTTCAGAGCCTCTAAAATCTCGGGATGGGGAAGATGGACGCGGTTGATGTCGCCATCCGCCTTATCAGCGTCGAAGCGAAACTTTTGCCCAATTTCCAATTGGTGCGGGCCATCCGCAAAAGCCCCACAGCGCAATTTGGGGCCTTGGAGATCAGCCAGAATGCCAATGGGTCGACCGGTATCACGCTCAATGTCCCGGATGGTCTGATGACGTACACGGATCTCATCATGGGTTCCGTGGCTCATGTTAAGGCGAAAGACGTCGGCTCCAGCCTCAAACAGTGCACATATTGTATCGTAATCATTGGAACTTGGTCCCAGTGTCGCGACGATTTTGACCTGTCTGTGCCGTCTCATGACCTCTCCTCAATTCTGCGCTGTTTCACACACGAATGCCTGCACAACACTTTACATCTTTTAAACTCAGAACCATTTCAGCGTAACAAGGGCATGACGCCCCTCACCCGAGGTGACAACCCGTTTTTGAAGAAGAGGCCCCCATGGACGATCAAACTCGCTTGGAATTAGAGGCAGCCGCGTTTCGCAGACTTCAACAGCATCTGATGGAAGACCGCAAAGATGTGCAGAATATCGACATGATGAACCTCGCAGGCTTTTGTCGGAATTGCCTGTCGCGCTGGTATCAAGAGGCCGCAGTGGAGCGCGGGATAGAAATGACCAAAGACGAAGGTCGTAAGGCGTTCTACGGCATGCCGTTTGCGGAATGGAAAGCAAAATACCAAACCGAGGCAAGTGCAGAAGCGAAAGACGCTTTCAAATCCTCCCATGGGTAAAGAACACCGCTACACTCTGACGCTAGATTGGGTTGGCAATCGCGGCACAGGGACTGACACGTATCGGTCCTATGACCGGAATTACGTTATTTCGGCCGACGGAAAACCGGAAATTGTCGGCTCCTCCGATCCTGCATTTCTTGGCGACCCAACCAGATGGAACCCGGAGGAGCTTTTGCTTGCCTCAGTCGCGGCCTGTCACAAGCTTTGGTATCTTCATCTTTGTACGACGCGGAGCATTATCGTGACGCGATATTCGGACCAGCCAAGTGGAATTATGATCGAAGAGCCCAACGGTGCAGGGCAATTTAAAAAGGTGACTTTGCATCCTACTGTGGAGATCACTGCGGGTGATCCGGACGTGGCACAGCAGCTACATGGCGAGGTGGGAGCAATGTGTTTTATTGCGCGATCCGTCAATTTCCCAATCCACCACCAAGCCACCGTCGCTTTGGTAGAGACCTGATCACAGAGGATCAGACAGCGAACAGTCCGGGCACAAGCAAGACAAACACCGCTCCGCCGAGACGAGCCGATAGAATGTCCGTCGAAGAAGCAAGCCCATGCCGAGAGGGCGGAGCATGTTTGAGAACAAGATACGTGGTCGGCGCATTCGTTAGCCCCAAACCGATCCCGCAAAACACCGCGCTGAAATAGGGAAGTTGCAGGTACAGACCCGCCAAAGCTACCAAAATCAAAACAACGCCAGCAAAAGAAAAATTCCATGCCGTTGTCTGAGTGAGGTGTTTTGAAATCCCAAAGTTTGTTGCAGCTGATGAAACCCATAGGATTGAAAGCAACGCCCCCTGTCCCATACCCCCCAGAACAGTGCTGGGCGCGGAGAACAAAAACAAAGTGCTGATGCCGAAGCTGAAAAAAATCAGCCCAAGGACGCTGGTCAACCCGCCCCCAAATATCTGGCATTTCTCTTTCGGGGCGGTTTGTGTTGTGCGCTGAAATCCGCAGATTAACCCAATAAGGGCCAAGGTTGGGATGACAAGCCAGGCGAATTTCCAGTCAATGCCACTGGCCAGCGTTCCGACTGTAAAAGGTAAACAGACCGAAAAAATACTGCTTACTCCGCCCCAAAACGCAAGCACACGGCCGTTGTCCTTCTTGGGGTCGGACAACATGAGTGGCACCATCGGGGAAAAAATCCCTGCCGAAAACCCTTGAGCAATTCGTGAAAACAACAAAAGTTCAAAGCTGCCAGAGACGAGCATCAAAGAGCAGCTGCCAACGAAAAGCGCGGCACCCGCAAGATAAGTCTTTCCGTACCCCCAGCGATCAGAGAGGTATCCACCGATCGGCAGCGCCAGACACAAGGCTATGCTGTATGCCGAAAAAAGCCACTGCTTCTGAGATGAGCTAAAGTCGAGATAGTTCAGGATCAGAATGAAGGCCGAAATCTCTGCAATATAAGCGCCATGCACCAGAATCGGCCCGGCAACATGGCGCCCTTTCACGAGCTCTTCTTTCGAACGGCTTTCGCGTATTTCGCAACTTCGCGGTCGGGGCCTAGGCGATGAAGAACCGTGTCTCCAAAAGATTGCCAGTCCTCGTCGGAAAACTCCGAAAATTCGGATACAAAAGATACATTTTGAAACACGCTTGGCTGTGTGACGCTGATGGGAATAGGCTGTACGAAGGCGACGGGCCAGTCAGCCTCAAACCGAATTTCCACATCCGTTTTCATGGGCTTTAGATTTATGAATAAAGGACCGAACCATTTCCCCGTTTGAACAAAGCCTTCGAAATATTCGAGATGGTTCTTTTGGGGGATGTTTGGCGGCTTTCTAATCAGAACACCCCAATCGGGTGGTGTTGTCACGGCAAGGCCAGTGGCGATCTGAAGCATGCCACCTTCGGCGGCCCCGACCATCGGTGGGCAGTGGCCCACCAATTCCTTGGGGCAATTCGCATCGAACTGGTCGAGGTCCGCTTCCAGAGTGGCCTCTTCCAGACGGGACCATTCGGCATCGTCATCCATCTTCCAAAAAACGGCGGCTCCATCGTAAAGGATCGAATACGAAACTGGTGGGAAAACATACCACCCTAGGGACGATGCAATGCGCGCCGCCTCGCAATATCGATACGCTCGTGTTGGCAGCAGCCCATGCGCCGATTGATCTGCCAGAATTGGCATCTGCGCACTTTCAAATAAACGGTAAAACTTGATTTAGGTGACATACAGCGCCTGCAAAAAAGGGATGCTGCCGCGTTATTGCGGCAGCACGTATTCTGTTAAAGCTGGTCTTACTTTGATGTGAAGACGGGCGCTTTGGAACCCACTTTTACTTTTGTGCCTTTTTTCCATGATTTCACTGAAAAAACTGGGGCTTTTGAACCGATTTTAACTTTTGTCATAACAATCTCCATTTGGTTGATGTCCGTAAGACGGGACCACTTTTAGGTGGCCCACATGCCCTCGAAGTCAGCCACACGTGAATTTTGTGACCAATTTTCATTAAATTCGTACGGGAGGCGGTTTCGCGTCACTCTGCCCAAAATCAGGATTTCCGCCGCCTAAAACAATAAAAGGCGGCCGATCCCTGGCCGCCTTTGCAATAGGACTAAAGTGAATGCGAAGAGGTTAAATGGCGGCCTTTCGGCTTTCGTCGATATAGATTTCACGCAAGCGCTTTGCGACGGGGCCAACGTCGCCCGTGCCGATCTTTTCCCCATCCATAGAAACCACCGGCATCACAAAGGTGGACGCGGCGGTGATGAACGCTTCATCGGCGTCTTTCGCTTCATCCACAGTAAAGCTGCGTTCGACCACTTCCATCTGTGCCTCGCGCGCATAGCGCAGAACGGACGCGCGCGTGATCCCGTGCAGGATGTCATTGGAAAGCGCTCGCGTGATAATCTTGCCGTCTTTCACAATATAGGCGTTATTCGACGTCCCCTCGGTCACATAGCCGTCTTGGACCATCCAAGCGTCTTGAGCACCCGCCTTCTTCGCCATCATTTTTCCCAGCGACGGATAAAGCAGTTGCACCGTTTTGATGTCCCGGCGCCCCCAGCGCAGATCCTCGATCGAGATCACATTGATGCCTGTGCCCGCCGCTGCCGCCTCGGCCAGGTCTTTCTTTTGCGTAAACATAACAAGCGTAGGTTCGGCATCTTCTGGGAAGGCAAAATCCCGGTCCGCCGCGCCGCGTGTCACTTGCAAATAGATAAGCCCCTCCTCCAGGTCGTTCGCTTCAATCAACTTGCGATGGATCTCCAACAGATCATCATCGGAACAAGGTTTCGCCATATCGAGCTCGTTCAAAGATCGGTTGAGCCGGGTGACATGACCATCAAATTCCACGAGCTTACCATCAAGGACGGTTGTGACTTCATAAACGCCATCAGCCATCAAAAACCCACGGTCAAAGATGCTAACTTTCGCATCAGCTTCTGGCAGGTAATCTCCATTTACATAAACAGTCCGGCTCATCTCTTTATCCCCATAATGCGGTTGTGGGCGGGTGTACGCCCTTGTCGTCGAATTTCAATGCGGCGTCTCGGTCCTCGGCCAGCAAAAGCGGTCCATCCAGGTCGGTCACAGCCGCCCCTTGGGCCACCAAAACGGCAGGCGCCATGGCAAGCGATGATCCCACCATGCAGCCGACCATGACGTCATACCCCTCGTCCAGCGCGGCGGCACGCAAGGCCAGCGCCTCGGTCAGCCCACCCGTCTTATCAAGTTTGATATTCACCATATCATATTTGCCCTTCAAGCTGGGCAAGCAGGCGCGGTCATGGCAGCTTTCATCGGCGCAAACGGGCAAGACACGGTCCAGGTCCAAAAGCGCATCGTCTTGGCCAGCGGGTAAGGGCTGTTCGACCATCTCCACGCCTAGTTTCACGAGCACCGGGGCGAGTTCCTTGTAAGCATCCACCGACCAGCCTTCATTGGCGTCTACGATGATCCGTGCATCCGGCGCTCCGCGGCGCACCGCTTCGATCCGCAGCACATCATTGTCGCCACCCAGCTTGGTCTTTAGCAAAGGGCGATGTGCGTTTTCGGCCGCTTGAGCTTGCATCTTTTCTGGCGTGTCGAGCGAGAGAGTGTAGGCCGTGATCTCTGGCGCCGGCGCAGGCAGTCCCGCCAGCGCATAGGCAGGTTCGCCAGCCGTCTTCGCCTCCAAATCCCATAGCGCGCAATCCACGGCGTTACGTGCAGCACCTGCAGGCAACACGGATTGAAGATCCGCGCGAGAGATCTCTTCGGAAAGACCCGCAATCTCTGCCGTAACACTCTCGAGCGTTTCGCCATATCGCGCGTAGGGCACGCATTCGCCCCAACCCATCACGCCATTGCGGGTGATCTTGACCGTGAGAACCTCTGCCTGCGTTCGGGACCCGCGCGAGATCGTAAAGACCTGCGCGAGCCGGAACACATCGCGTGTGACTGTGATCATGCAGGCAGCGCTGCGATTAAACGATCTGCCCCATGACGGAACGGATCCACCGTCGGCAGTCCCATCTCATCTTCGACCGACTTTAGATAAGTCACCGCGTCATCCTCAGACATATGCTGCGTGTTGATTGAAATCGCGACGACCTCGCAATTGGGGTTTGCCACGCGCGCCAGCGGCAGGGCCGTATCGCGTAACTCCTGCAACGATTTGAGCTTATACTCGGGCAATCCGCGCATGTGATCACGTGTGGGTTCATGGCAGAGAATCAGCGCATCGGGCTGCCCGCCATGGACCAAAGCCATGGTCACGCCCGAGTATGACACATGGAAGAGCGACCCCTGCCCTTCGATCATATCCCAATGATCATCGTCATTCGGCGGGGTCAGATACTCAATCGAGCCAGCCATAAAGTCGGCGATTACCGCATCCAACGGGACCCCGTCCCCTTCGATAAGGATGCCGGTCTGACCTGTGGCCCGGAAAGTGGATTTGCGCCTCGCCGCTTTCATCGCGCGGTCCATCGCCATGGCCGTATACATCTTGCCCACGGAACAATCGGTGCCCACTGCAAGGCAACGCTTGCCGGAGCGTTTCTTGCCGTTGGCAATCGGGTACTCAACCGTTGGGATCCGGACATCATGAAGTGTGCGACCAAAGGTTTTGGCAACTTCAACCAAATCCGCCTCGTCGCGCAGAAGATTGTGCAAGCCAGAGGCGAGGTCCAATCCCTGCTCAAGCGCATCCAAGAGAACTTTCTTCCACGCTTGGGAAATCACACCACCGCGGTTCGCAACGCCAATGACAAGCGTTTTGGCCCCCGCCGCCACCGCCTCTTCGATGGTCATATCCGCCAGACCCATATCGGCCTGACAGCCCTGCATCCGGAACTGACCAACACTGGCATCCGGACGCCAATCCTTGATGCCTCGAGCAACTTTGGCAGCCAGCGCATCCGGCGCATCTCCAAGAAACAAAAGATAGGGCGCTTCAATCATATCGTGGTCCTCTTCAAGTATTGGCAGTGACAGAACGCCGATACCGCGTCCCTCGGCAAGCCCGACTGCGACATTTCGGATTTTCAAAACAGCTTTTGAGCCGTTTCGGATAAGAAACGGTCAGCTTTGAACAGATTGATGGCTGTTTAGACTAGGGTTTGTCTTTGATCGGCAGCCCCGGACTGTACCATTTCACCGGGAGGCTGCCGCGGTTGCCTCGACTGTCGATGATAACCCTATCGGGGTCCTCTTCGATCAGTTTGAGGTAGTTGGAGACGAAGTGATCAATACCCGTATTCGCTTGGACAAAGATAACGCGATGCCCCAAACAGCGATACTTTAAAGGCCGCAAAATAGACGTAACGGTGTCTTGCCGCCAAGCGATGTTCAAAATGTTCCATTGCTTATTTTCAGGCTTGCGCATGTCGGCCTTATCCAAAATACGCTTCTTCACCACTTGAGGAGACGCCAGACAGATTGTTGGCACGCCCAGATGGTTTCCTAGAATTTGCGCAGATGCCGCGCCCAGAGAGTGACCGACGATGAAGGCTGGCTTGCGGCCATCTAAAAACTTCAGAACGCGTGCCGCGTGCAACACAAAACCACTGTGGAAATCTTTCAGCTTCCAGGGTTTCACAATCTCATCGATGAACTTTTGCTCATCTTTTTTCCAACTGAGGGTACGGTTTGGTCGCATATTATAGCGCGCATAATCTGGCACCCGCGACCCTGTGATGATGAGGATGTTCAACCCCTTGATCAGCGCGGCGCCAACCTTGTCGGTGTCGCTTGTGACATCTTCAAACTCTAACGCCGTCTTACCGCCAACCTTCACGGATTTATCAAGGTTTTTGCCACTGTTCACGATGGGCTTACGGCTTTGCATTAACAAATGCGCTGCTTCTATCGGTGCCAGGATTTGGGATGCCATTGGAAAAGTCCTTTAGAAATCGATCCGAGGTTAGGAACCTCGTCTGATCCGGTCAAACAAATTTAAATGCAAGCTGTTCAAAGGATACGAAACACGAAGGCGCGTGTGTAAAGGTCTGGCTCTCCAATAAAATAGGCTCGGTGCGGCTCGGGCCGTTCGACGGCCACGCAAACGCTATCACTTTCCAACTGCGCAATCACTTCTGGAAAGCTCTGGTCGATCCATGTTGCCTCCACCACGTTGAAAATCAAATATCCACCAGGGCGCACGACACGCGCCAGTTCAAACAGGCTTTCTGGTGGGGCATGACCTGGACCGAAAGAGCCGACACAAGTCGCTGCGGCGAACTCATTGTCGGAAAAGTCGAGGGCATCACCGAGGCGCATCACGCGGGTGTCTCTGTAACACCCAATCGCAGCGGCGACCGCCAGCATCTCGGCCGAAAGGTCAATCGCCGTGATGTCCTGATAACCCAATGCCGAAAGCGTCCGGCCAACCCATCCTGTGCCAGCTCCGGCATCTAGGATCGGGCCCGCATCGACAGGAACGTGACGGGCCACGAACCCAGCCATGTAATACGGAAGCTCAAATCCTTTGGCGGCGTTGTCATCATCATATTCGCTCGCCCAATCGCGGTAGAGGCCTTCAGCCCCGTCGGCTGCAGCTTTTGCGTAGACTTCATCTACATCTGTCATGCGAGAAGCCTAGAAGTGAAGAAAACGCGCAGTCAAGCAAAGCCTTATTCAGGCGCGACGCCGCGGACGTGCCGAAGCTCTATGATTTTGCCGCCCGACAACCGGTAAAACGTCATGAAAACATGATCGCCCATATTGTCGGAATGTGCATGCTCTTCGCCGACAATCACGTCATCCGTTTCCAAAAGCGCGCGCGCCTTGCTGATCTTGCGATCCGGCAAAGACGTTGCCCAAGCGAGCGTCATGGCCTTGTTCCGCTCGGCAATGCCGACGGCGGATTTGCTCACGGACGTCCATGTGAATTCATCTGACAAAAGTGCAGACAGCGCGCTTGTATCGCCTGCATGCGCTTGCTGCTGCGCCCGAATAATATCTTCGAAAGTCATACTGTCCCTCCCAGTTGAACTGGTCGGTAGAGATGATTTGTAACGGCTTTATGTCTGGAACGGGCAGCGCTGAGTTATCGGTCAGCGCGGCTTCGCCATATGATGAAAAGCCCAGAGGCCAGGATCAGGATAGAGCCCACGATGATCGCGCCTGTCAGCGTCTCCCCAAAGAACAAGATGCTGAGGATCAGACCAAAGAGCAGCCTTGAGTAGCGGAAGGGGGTGACGGCCGCGACCTCTCCAGAGCGCATGGCGCGCATCAAGGCGGCATATCCGGTGACGCCAAACAGGATCGCTCCGACCAGGAGCAAACCTGTCATGGGATCGGGCCAAACAAAGCTGCGTTGTTCAAATCCGGCGTAAATCGCACCCGCCACGATGAGCGCGAGAAAGCCGTAGACCCCAAGTTGCGACGTGGTCAGGGCGGCGGGTGCGGCACGGCTAGCGAGGTCCCGTCCGGCAAAGCCAAGCATTCCGAGGACCGCGAAGATGGCGAAAACCGAGAACGCCTCGGACCCCGGCTGGATGATGATGATCACCCCGATCAGGCCCAAGATGATCGCCGCCCATCGCCGCCAGCCAACGGTTTCTCCGAAAAGCACCGCCGCCGCCCCAACGACGACCAGCGGTGTGGCCTGCAAGATGACGGTTGCAATCGAGAGCGGAGCCAGCGCAAAGGCGAGGACATAGAACAGGCGGCCCGATACCTCGAACACCGCGCGAATCAGCATAGGTCTGGAGGTGACCTCCGGCACATAGAGCGCTTGACCCGTGAGCAGTGCCGTTCCCCCAAAGAGGATCACTCCACCCACGCCAAAAAGGACCAAGACCTGCGCGATTGGCAAGCTCTGCGTTGATCCTTTCAACAGTGCGTCTTCGGCTGCGAACGCCGCCATGGACAGGATCATCCAAAGGATGCCTTTGACGTTGTCAGAAAGGTTGGTCACTTGATCAGCCGATCAGATATTCATCGGCTCCACAAGATCGACATCTTTCACCGGACGCAGGACATGGGGCTTTGCGGGATCGTACAGGGCCGAGTCCTTGAAATCGCGAATGTTCCCCAAAGCGGGGCCCACCATGATCAGCGCTGTGCGCGTGATCTTTTCAGCCCGGACCTTGTCACGAATATCGGACAGCGTCCCGCGAATTATCATCTCGTCCGGCCAGCCGACGCGGTAGCCCACAACGACCGGACAGTCCGCGCCGTAATAGGGGGTAAGAACCCGCTCTATCTCGCGCAGGTTTCGAATGCCCAGATGAATCGCAAGGGTCGCACGGGATTTGGCAAAGTTCTCTAATGTCTCGTGTTCCGGCATCGACGTGGATTGCATGGACACGCGGGTCAGCACTATGGATTGTGCAATCTCTGGGATCGTGAGCTCTTGCCCCATGCTGGCGGCCATAGCGGCATAAGCGGGCACGCCAGGCACGATTTCATAATCAATCCCCTCTGCCCGCAAGCGGCGGATTTGTTCGGCAATCGCGCCATAGAGTGACGGATCGCCCGAATGAACGCGCGCGACATCTTGGCCCTTGACGTGTGCTTTGACGATCTCTGCTTGAGTGTCATCCAACGTCATAGGCGCGGTATCCATGACCAAAGCACCCACAGGCGCGGCGGCGACCACGGCCTCTGGCACCAAGGAGCCTGCGTATAGGCAGACAGGGCAACGTTGGATCAGCTTGAGCGCCTTAACCGTGACCAATTCTGGATCGCCCGGACCTGCGCCGATGAAATAAACCGTCATGCCAAATCTCCGTCAATTTTGCGGGCATAGCCGCGCGGCGTGTACATCCGCGGACCTTCGCCCAGCTGTGCCAGCTTCGAGTGGCTGGAGCCGACCAGCACCACGGTCAGCATATCGACCTCGTCGACATCGAGGTCTTTGAGCTTGCGATAGCGGATCTGTTCCTCGGGTCGGCCCATGGAGCTCGCCAACATCACGGGAGTGTCTGCGGGTCGGTGGTCCAGCAGGATATCTCGCGCCTCAGCCAAGAGCGTGCGGCGGCGTTTCGAGACCGGGTTATAAAACGCGATGACGAAATCGCCTTCGGCTGCGGCGTGCAGGCGCTTGATGATATCCTCGCGCGGGGTCAGCAAGTCGGACAGCGAAATAGCGCAAAAATCATGGCCCAAGGGCGCACCCGCCCGCGCCGCCGCGCCTTGCAGCGCGGAAACTCCTGGGGCCGAGATCACCTCTACCCGCCGGGCAGCATCGCTCACGCCCATCTCGTCCGGGCCGCGATCCAAAAGCTCAAACACCAACGCGCCCATCGCATAGATGCCCGCATCCCCCGAACAAATCAGGGCGACATTTTTGCCCTCGCCTGCGAGCTCCAGCGCAGCGCGGCAGCGATCCTCTTCCCCGCCCAAGGGAAAATCTTGGCGGGGCTTTCCGCCCGCCAAGGGCCCAAGCAGGTCAATATAAAGGCGGTAGCCGATTAAGACATCAGCCTCCGTTACAAGGCGGGACGCCTCCGGCGTACGCCATGATGCTTGGCCTGGTCCGATCCCGACCAGGGCCAAGCGGCCGCGGGACCGACCCTGATGCTCGATCATCGGGGCTGTGGTTTTGGCAAGCGCGCAAGTGGCATTGGCCGTTTTGTGTTTGGCCACAGTCAGCGTGGCGTAAGGGCCCGCTTGCCCCAACGCCGCCCCTTCGGACACACCATGGCACCCCACTTCGGCAAAGACCACGTCTGATGGGCTTGCCAGGCGCGGTGTTTCCGCCTCCAGCTCTGCCGCTGTGAAAACGCGCAGTGGCACGCCAAGCGATTTGGCCAGCTCAATCACCGCGGGCTCATCTGCCTTCAGGTCTAGCGAGTTTACCGATGCAATCGCGCCGGCGGCGATCCGGCTTTCATCGAGAACGGTTTGCACAAGGGCGGCCAGTTCCGCCGGGTCACAGTCCCGCGCGCAGCCCACACCCAGCGCATAGGTTTGGGGATGAAAGACGAGATGTGTTTCATCGCCGAACTTCAGTTGTTCCGATACAGTAATCGTAACCGCATCGCCCTTGGGCAGGTCGCCCAGCCAGGGCGCATCGCCATTTACGGTCGCCCCACCGCCCGCCAACAGCGCCGCCATAACCGGTTTCGCATCCTCGGGATTTGACAGGCGATACCCTGCGGGTGGCTCATCCAAAGCGACGCCCAACGCGACATCGCCCGCTGTCGTCACGGCCGCCGTGCCATCCAGAGCACTTGCAATCTGGCGCGCCAAGCGATTGGCCCCGCGATGTCCACCCAAGAGCGGCACCACCACCGCACCATCATCCGAGATAGAGATGACCGGCGGCTCTGCACGCTTGTCAGACAGGAGCGGCGCCACCCCACGGATAAGGATCCCGCTTGCGCAGACGCCAATCAACGGACGCCCGGCGGCAAACATGTCGCGTGCATGATCGAGCGCATTATCAAAACTTTGATCCGCCTCGCGCACGCGTCCCGAACGGCCATGCAAGGCAACGCCCAAAGCGTCCGCCACACGGCGCGCCACCGGAAAGCCGCTTTCGGAAATGCACATCACCACTGGGTCTACAGCCACGGGTCCGCCCCTTTTGTAATCAAAATCATGGAAAAATACGGGGAGGCGTCCGGGGCGGCGGCCAGCGGCGTGACGACCTCTTCGCCCAGGGTCGCACGCTCCACGTAGATCGCCTGATCCAACAGTCCGAGATCGGCAATCACGGCGCGCAGCTTTGGCATATGCCGCCCCACCTTCATGATCGCGACCGTATCATGGGCCGCAATCTCAGCACGCAACTCGGCCTCTTCCAACGGGCCGGGCAGCACAATCAGGCGTTCGTTTCTCGCAACCAAAGGACGTGCCACCACGGCCGCGCAAGCCATGACAGAGCTGACGCCGGGAACAACCTCGCAGGCGAAACGATCCGAAAGGCGCGCATGGAGATACATAAAAGAGCCATAGAAAAACGGGTCCCCTTCGCAGAGGACGACCACGTCGGATCCCTCGTCCAAGGCCTGCGCAATCTCTGCCGCGCCCCGATCATAGGCCGCTTGGGCCGGTGCCCGTTCTACGGTCATCGGGATTTCAATGCGGACCTCGCGCTGATGGCCCAAATGCGCTGCGGCGATGTCGCGGGCAAAGCTCGACCCTTTCTCCAACACAGGATAGGCCACGACAGGAGCCGAGGCGATCAGACGTGCGGCCTTTAATGTCATCAATTCCGGATCGCCGGGACCGACGCCCACGCCAAACAAAGTCGCGCTCATTTCATCAGGCTCCATTGTGTGACGGTCATCGCTGGGCGCCATCCGGTCATACGCCCAACCGGTTCGGCGCGCTCGACCGCGATCCGCGCGAGCGCCCCCCCGTGGCGTGCGTGCAACGCGCGCAACATCGCTTCGCTTTCCAAGGTCACGGCATTTGCCACCAAACGCCCATGCTTTGACAACGCAGACCAAGCGGTGTCAAAAACGGGATCTGACAGGCCACCACCAATAAAAACGGCATCGGGCTTTGGCAGGCCCGCCAAAGCCTCGGGTGCTTCGCCCTGCACCAAATTTAACTTTGGCGCCCCCAAAGCCGCGGCATTGGACCGCGCGTAAGCGCAGCGATCGTCACGCGGCTCGATGCCCGTGGCGATCGCGTCTCGGGCTGCGCGCATCCATTCGATGGCGACCGAGCCACAACCAGTGCCAATATCCCAAAGATGCGCGCCCCTCATCGGCATCAATTTCGCCAAAGTAACTGCACGAACCTCTTGCTTGGTCATGGTGCCGTCGCCGTGAAAGGCCTCATCCGGCAGGCCTGGCGTCCTACCAAGGACAACCGCCCCGTCGCCCGCGATGCACTCAACAGCCAGCACATGGAACCCCGGCACATCTTTGGGCGGATCATCTGCCGTCCCTTCAAACCGCGCCTCGCTCGCAGCACCAAGGTCTGACAGTGCTGTTATCCGGCTGTCGCTATAACCCCGCTCAACCAGGAAACGACCGATCACTTCTGGCGTCGATCCATCCCAAGGTAGGATCAAGAGGCGCGCGCCGGGCTGAATAAAGGGGATCATCTGCTCGGGCGCGCGTCCATGTACCGTCAGCGTTTCCACATCTGCCAGGGACCATCCCATGCGTGCAGCGGCAAACTGAAAGCCCGACAGCTGCGGATGATAGGTAATCTCTGCTGAATCAATTTCGCGGCCCAAACGCGCCCCGATCGAAAACCAAAGCGGATCGCCGGTTGCGAGCACGACAACCCGGTCCCCCCGGCGCGCGCGCAGACTGTCCACCATCGCATCAAACGGCGACGGCCAGGCGACGCGTTCAGCGCGAAACCCTTCGGTGAGCGCATGAAGGCGCGTGCCGGCATAAATCACATCCGCCGCCTCCAGCGCAGAGATCGCAACGGGCGACAAGCTTGGCAGGCCATCGGCCCCAACGCCGATAATATCGAGCCAAGGTGCGGTCAAGCGGCCTCCTCCGGCAGTCCGGCCCCCAAGGCATTCACCGCAGCTGCCGCCATTGCGGACCCCCCTTTGCGACCGCGCAGGGCGATAAAGTCACAGCCACGCGAGCGCTCGGCCAGCTCCGCTTTGCTTTCGGCCGCGCCGACAAACCCCACAGGGAAGCCCAGAATAATCGCGGGCTTTGGCCATCCATCATCCAACAGTTCCAACAAATGGAACAAGGCCGTGGGCGCATTGCCAATGGCGACCACAGCGCCATCAAGATGCTCGCGCCACAAACGCACTGCAGCGGCGGAACGCGTGTTTTCAATTTCGCCCGCAAGCGACGGCACAAGAACCTCGTTCAACGTGCATCTGACGGCATTGCCTGCGGGCAGATACCGCCGGATCACACCACTGGCCACCGCCTCGCAATCGCAGAGAACAGGTGCGCCAGAAGCCAGCGCCAATCGCCCCGCCTCGTAAGCATTCTCGGAGAAGGTCAGGCGATCTGCAATTTCCACCATGCCACAGGAATGGATGACGCGCGTCACCAAAGCCGCCATGCCGGGATCAAACCGATCCAAGCGCGCCTCCCGCCGAACGGTGGCAAAGCTTTCGGCGTAAATTTTCTTGGGGTCCCGGATATAAGGGATCACGGAGTCACCCCAAGGATCCAACCCTCTTCATTTGTGATCTGATCCGCCTGAGGTTGCGCCGCTGGCACGGCCAACATGTTTTCGAGGATACCCGCTTTGTCGGCATCCGCGTAATACTGCACGGCCGCCGCCACTTGGAGCGCATCCTTGGCCACACCTGGCATCTGCTTTTGCAACAGCTTCACCGCGCCATCAAAAAGGCTCGGATAAATCTCGGCCAGGACAACGGGTGCTGCGCTCACATCTTCAAAGGGCCAGACCCGGATATGCGGCCCCGCTTTCCGAAACGCCTGAAGGATTGGGATGCCGAGCAAGGCCTGAGACCCGACGGAACCTGTGGTGTAGAGCTTCCAGCAGGGTTGTGCCGATTTCACATGGGTCTCCACCACGCGGCGCTCGGGCGGATGATTTGTGCCCTGCCGCGCCGTGCCCTTGCTGGGCAGATCGGGGACCGCTGGGTCATTTGGGCGGCCCCAAAACGGTCCAACGCCATCGAACATACGGTTCAAATCCGCTGCGACGTCAAAGCGGTTATTCGCATTTTCCTCATTGTCTTCGATCCGCGTTGCCAGCTCTTTCCACACCGAAAAAACGCTGTCTGCCCCGCCGATCCCGCGCGCAAATCCCTTGGGATAGCCGAAGGGAAAATCAAATCCCGCCAACAGGCGCTCGCCCCTGTCATGGCATTGATTGAAGAGGGTCTGCATCGCTGCCGCCGCTGTCACCCGGGTGCGGTAGTAGCGCGTTTTGGGCGCTTCGGACTTTGACCCAAAGGCGACATATATTGCGTCGCCCACGGGCTTTGCGGGCGAAGGTTTCGACCGCGCTGACCAGTCCACCATCATATAGGCGTCAAACAGGCTCATTTCCGGCGCGCGCTTTCCGGACCATGCGGGTGCTTGGCATGGGGGTATTCCGCGTGGTGATGGTGGTGGTGCCCGTCCCCATGATCATGGTCGTGGTGGTGATGATGCTGATGGTCCATCAAATGCAGGCGGCATTCGCCTGTGCAGAATGTATCGCAGAGCTTACAATCCGCCACGTTTGACCCTGGCGCAGAGGCCCCCTGCCCTTCAACATGGTGGTGGTGGCTTTCCTGAACCGCGCCCACCTCGGCCTCAAAGCCCAAAACCTCCACCCTGTATTTACACAAAACACAAGTCGGCGGCGGCATAGAACCCACCGCCGGGTGCCCCACCGCCGCTTCAAAGGCTTTAGCGCGGTCCTCGGCCTTTACATGGGCGTGCCCTTCTTTTTGGAAGGTCAGCACCTGTTCGCGGAACGGGCATGTTCCGCAATTTGGAATGGGCACAGGGCCAATTTGCTCGGTCACGCGTTCGGCAAACGTCTCCAGCACTTTGTCATGGTCGTTCAAATACCCAGCTTTAACGAACTGCATCTCTGGGTGATCTGCCGCAACCTTATCGGTGAAGCCATAAATCCGGTCGATCAAAATACCGGTGAACAGGAAATAGGGGAATACAACGACGCGCTTATATCCCAGCTTGGTGACATGGCGCAGGCAAGGCTCCACCAAGGGGAAAGTCACGCCGGAATACCCCACTTCACACCAACCAAAGCCGATCCCTTCATGCAGCATGCGTGCAATTTTCGCGACATTGGCATTGGCATCGGGATCAGAGGCGCCGCGCCCGATCACAACCAAGCAGGTGTCCTCGAAAGCGACCTCACCCAAGTCGGCATTGGCTTGGGCGACGGCGTCGCGAATGCGACCGCCAGCGGCTGCGATCATCTTTGGGTCCACCCCCAACTCGCGGCCAAATTTGACGTCGATGCCATGCTCGGCAGCGTAGGAGTTCAAAACCGTAGGTATATCGTTCTTGGAATGCATCGCAGCAAAGAGCATGCCGGGTACCGCCAAGATGCGTTCACAGCCTGCATTGCGCAACTTGTCCAAACCCACGCGAATGACCGGGTTCGCAAATTCAAGGTAGCCATATTCGACTTCCCAATCCTCGGGAAAATAGGCCGGCAGTTTTTCCGCCAACACAGAAAACTCATCCACAGCCGCCTGGCTGCGGGAGCCATGGCCGCAAATCATTACGCCTGTTTTTGGTGTCGTCATCCCAAGCCTCCCGGTTTGCAAACGCATTTGAAAGGTCCGGGACGTGTGGTCTCTCGGTCCCCGATTTGGGTCGACCTCCAACCGCCTTCGCTCCGGCCCGATCTGGGCGCGTCCAAGGCCCTCGGCGTAGCTTGGAATCCGCTAGACCTCAATCAAAATCGCGGCATCACTTGGGTGCGTTGCGACGCCGTTGTTTCGAATTCTCCAACACAGCGTCACGTTGCCTTGCTGGCACTTCTCATTAGGTCTCGGTCCAACAGTAAAGGAGACTGACATGGGACTGTTGATCGACGGCGTTTGGTCAGACCAATGGTATGATACCAAAAGTACCGGCGGCCAATTCAAGCGCGACACTGCTAAGTTTCGCAATTGGATAACCGCGGACGGCTCTGCAGGGCCAAGCGGCGCTGGCAGCTTCAAAGCGGAAAGCGGTCGATATCACCTCTATGTCTCATATGCGTGTCCTTGGGCGCACCGCGCCCTTATTTTCCGCAATCTCAAAGGGTTGGAAGATCACATCTCGGTGGATGCCGTCCATCCCGACATGTTAGATCATGGATGGACGTTCGAGCAGGACAAACATGCGACGGGTGACAGCCTGTTCAACAGCAGTTTTATGCGAGAAATGTACATCAAGGCCGATCCAAAAGTAACGGGTCGCGTCACTGTTCCGGTGCTGTGGGACAAAGAGCAGAACACGATTGTGTCGAACGAGTCCTCGGAAATTATCCGAATGTTCAATTCTGCATTTGATGACATCACAGGCAATTCCGATGACTATTGGCCAGAGACCATGCGCGACGAGATCGAAGCCATCAATTCGCGGGTCTATGATACAATCAACAACGGTGTCTACAAGTCAGGCTTTGCCACCACGCAAGAGGCGTATGACGCGGCCGTCCATCCCCTCTTTGACAGCTTGGATTGGGTCGAAGGGATTTTGTCCCAGAACCGGTACCTGTTAGGAGACAAAATTACCGAGGCTGATTGGCGATTGTTCACAACAATCGTCCGCTTTGACGCCGTTTATCATCAGCATTTCAAGTGCAATCGCAAACGCATCATAGACTATCCAAATCTGTGGGGCTGGGCGCGCGAGCTTTATCAATGGCCCGGCGTGGCACCAACCGTGGTCTTCGATCACATCGTCCGGCATTACCATTACAGCCACGAGAGCATTAATCCGAACCGAATTATCCCCATCAATCCAGAACTGGACTGGGAGGGTCTTCACGGTCGGGGCTGATGTTCTTTCTGAGTTTGGGCGTAATGCGCGAGTGTTGCGCCTAAATCCTCTACCGGAACAGTTTCGGAGACGTGGGATCGTAAATTAGGAATAATCTGAAACAGTGAACCATCGGAGAAGAACCGGTCAGATGTGACCGCGATAATGCTGATTTTCGGCAAGCGAAAAATAGCATAATCGGCAATAGATAATGCCTCACCGCCCGGCATGGCCATATTCAACACCATCGCATCGAATGGAGCGATCGCTAGCTTTTGGTATGCATCGGACGCTGAAACTGATTTGGCAACGGAAAGGCCATTGCGTTCCAGATGTCGTGCCCACAATTCCAACCTGGGCTTCACATCGTCCACAAGTAATGTATTCACGCAGAACTCTCGGCAGGTTTTTCCATGCTGGGACAATCGTTAACAAACCTTAATAGAATGATAAAAATTCTAAGAAAAATGGAAGCTCGATGTCTGCGCGACTGATCATTTGTAACACATGCAAAAGAGACCGCGAAGCACCCCGGTTGGATGGGAAAACCTGTGGTGAAGAACTGGCGGAACAGGTGAAAAAAATAGCGGGCGATCTACGGGTCGAGCAGCAATCTTGCCTGATGGGATGTGAACGCGCTTGCAACATTGCATTGAGCGCACCCGGCAAGCTGTCTTACGTCTTGGGGAAGTTTGATCCGACCGAAGATGCGGCAACTGCAATTGTTGAATATGCACGTCTCTACCAAGCATCCGAGACAGGACAAGTTCCATACCGTACTTGGCCTGAAGGTGTAAAAGGCCACTTCGTTGCCCGGATCCCGCCCGACAATGTCTGATACGCAAGCTGCGTTGACTGGCACGGATCACGGCGGCGGCATAGATGCCGTGATTACCAAATATGGCGGACGACGTGAAGACTGGCTCGATCTTTCAACGGGGATCAATCCCAACCCTTATCCGTTCTCTCAGCCGAAGGGTTTTGCATGGTCGTCGCTGCCCGACGCAACTGCATTACATAGGGCTGAACTTGCGGCTCGCACGGCTTGGAATATCCCAGATGATGCTGCCCTTTTGCTGACGCCCGGTCTGTCTGTGGCCATCGCACAGTTGCCTTACATCCTAGCGGGGGACACGGTCACGATCCCGGACTTTACTTATAACGAATTCCGGAACGCCTTTGTTGGTGCTGGGTGGACATTGAAGGATGGAGGGCATGTTCGGATTGCGCTCAATCCAAATAATCCCACAGGTGATTGGGTGAGAGAAAAAGATGTCGTGGATCAAGGGACGTTGGTCATTGATGAAAGCTTCGCCGATGAGGACCCCAAGCGCAGCCTCATGCATTTGAGCACGCGGGCAAATACTTTGATCTTGCGGGGTTTGGGCAAGTTTTGGGGATTGGCAGGACTGCGCTTTGGTGCGGTGATTGGTGATCCAAACTTGATCACTCAATTGAAGCTCCGGCTTGGCCCATGGGCCGTGTCGGGTCCGGCACTTTCGGTTGCCGCAGAAGCGCTTGCGGATCCTCACTGGATCAGTGCGACGCGTAAACAGTTAAAAAAGGTGGCGGGCGAATTAGATGACGCCTTTGATGTTTTCCAAACGGCCCCTCCAAAGGGCACGTGGCTCTTTCGCTTGTACAGCGTGAACGATGCGCATAGCCTTTTTGAGCATCTCGCAAAGTCACGCATTCTGACGCGGGTGTTTCCGAGTCGAGATCATGACATTCGGTTTGGTATGCCAAAAAACGATGGCGAGCTTGCCCGTATCAAATTGGCGTTGGACGCGTTCCGTCTATGATCGTTGCATCAGCCATGGTTTTGGACGCTTTGATCGGCGATCCAAAGTGGTTGTGGTCGAAAATCCCCCACCCGATCACGCTAATCGGGCGCTTGATCGGATGGGTTGATCGCAGATTTAACTGCGGCCCCAATCGCAGAGCGCATGGCGTTTTGCTTGTGGTCGCGCTGCTGATTGGTTCAATCGGTATAGGGTTTGGGCCGCATCTCTTTTCATATGGATGGGTGTTGGAGATCGCTCTGGGTGCTATTCTAATCGCCCAGCGCAGTCTTGTTTCCCATGTCAAAGAGGTCGCAACTCAGCTTGCGGAGAGTATTGAGAAAGGCCAACTCGCGGTTTCGATGATCGTTGGGCGTGACACGAAAGACATGAATGAAACTGCCGTTACCCGGGCCGCCATTGAAAGCGCCGCAGAGAACTTGTCGGACGGGGTCATTGCGCCCGTGTTTTGGTTCACGCTGGCGGGGCTGCCGGGTCTGATTGCGTATAAAGCGATTAATACCGCGGACAGCATGGTGGGATATCTCACAGATCGGCATCGCGATTTTGGGTGGGCTGCAGCCAGGCTTGATGATGTGTTAAATTGGGCGCCGGCGCGTATCACAGCTGGCTTGATCTCGCTGTGCTGCCGCCCGGTTCCCGAGCTTGCCGAGATTCAAACTGACGCAAGAAAACACCGCTCTCCCAACGCGGGCTGGCCCGAGGCCGCCATGTCGCGGGCACTTGGCATCGCATTGTCCGGACCACGGACCTATCACGGCGTGCTAGAAGAACACTCCTATGTAAATGAACATGGTCGAAAAGACGTTACACCAGCCGATGTTGATACCTGCATCACCGTACTTTGGCAGGCTTGGCGACTGACTTTGGCCGCTTTGCTGGTTTGGGCCGCAATTCAAATCAGCGCCTGATAACGCCAGAGATTCCGGCCGCACCCAAGGCGGTAAACACCCAGCCAATTGATTTCGCGACCCAGCGTATCCACCAGCCCTGTTTACCCCACCAAGAGCGATTGGTGGAGGGCGCCCAGGCGTCTTCCTGGCCAAAATTAACAATCGGTATGAGAAGATCCGCCGAATACGCAAAAGCATTGAACGTCTCATAGTCTTGACCGGGCCGATTGATATCGGACCAGTGCCGCCCCGGGTGTTGTGCATCCGCAGCAAGTGCTTCTGCCCATCCGTTGGACACCAAGATTGGCGCAGAGTTCGGCGTCATATCTCCGACGTCCCAGGTTTTCTGGAAAAACAGACCTGTGATGACGATCAACGCGATCATCCACGCGAAAGCGTAAACAGGCCGGTACCCATAACCGATCAGCCATTTCAGCGTGACCTGTAAAACCCGCAACAACGCTGCGCGCCCCCATGCCCCCCTCTGCAAAAGGATTTGAATGTCATCGCTTCGCTGAAGATCCTCTTTGGCAATGCGCACCCGATCTGCATCGTCTCGGTGCCCAAGCTCATCGTACAGGCGCGCAAGATGGGCATAAGGTTGCGCAGAGAACCCGATATCGGATGGGCGTCGCGCAAGCCACGCCAGCCGTGCCTTAACCGATACATCTGTGTGTTGGGCAAAAGACTGATATTCAAACCCGTCCAACCGCAATCGATAGGTCGCGTCTTCTGCGTTGGGCTCATCGTTGAGGCGCTTGGCGGTGACGCCCGAAAAATTAACAATCCCGCCCGAGACTTGCAACGACTTGGCATAGAGCAACCCACCTATCGCACTCCGCGCAAGTGAAAAGGCAGAGGAAACACTTTGGTCGGAATCCTCAGGCTGGTAATTCTTCTGCAGGTCGCCATGGGCACGAAGGCTCGCATTTTTCAGATAAAAGTCGCGTCCAATTCTGGCAGACATCATATAAATGGGCGCCGAGGCGATCAAATTGCCATCAGCGGCTGCGTAGGGAAAGTCGCCCAAGAAAACCGACCCTTGAACCGTAAGGCCATTTGCAAAAATTGATGCAGGCATGTCACCATCAAAACGGACATTGCAAATCTGCAGATCCCCCAGAATCGTAGCGCTCGGCAAAGCCAGCTCGCCATGAAACACCGTATGGCCCCGCACGAAAAGTGGGCCTTCGAAATGGGCCTGATCCGCCGCAAGGCCGATCAGCCGACATCCAGAAAAATAGACACCACGCAGTCGCGCGTTCACAAACGAGATGTCGCGTTCAAAAAAGCAGTTTGAGAAGGACAGATCAAACGGCAGATCGCCCCCTTGCATGTCCAGAGTGCCAGAAATGAAAGCTCCTTTCACCCGCAGGCCACCGCTCTGAACAAATTCGACCAATTTCGGATTGCGCAGAATTTTCATGAGGGTTGTCGCCCTCACCTCGCAATCTGGTGTCGGCGATTTAGGGAGCTCTCCATCACCCAGCGATATACGTTGACCGAAGTTCTGAACATCGAATAAACGGCGCTCCGCCGCTGTGGGCTCTTCGATTTTCATCAAGTCGATCATGGTGGCTCAGCCTTTCACTGAAAACCAACCATAGTTTCCCACTCAAAACAATGAGCGCTCAACGAGTGCAGATTTTGCGTCGGCTTAAGAGCTCGGGCCCGGCACAGCATGGGCTGGCCTTTTTCATATTATGCCGTCGCCGATAGGGGAGTATTCGCATGGCCCACATCGTCTGAAACGCGCACCTCATCACGGCGACGAAACACCATTGAGATTTGACGGTATCCATGGCGTTGGGTTTCGCCAAAAGAGTCTGCCAGTAGTCGCGTGTTTGGCAAAACCCGAAGATAAAAATCATGCTCGGCGTCCTGACCTGCTTCGGTGGCGTCCAGCCCAAGCACATCGCCTCTATCCAACATCGTTAAAAAGCATTCATGTGCGCCAAGCTTGGTGTCAAATATAATCGCATTCTGAGACGCAAACGCATCCCTTGGAGTTTGCAACAACAATTCTTCTGCCGTTTTAATGACCCTTTGCGCAAGCATATGATCGACATCAGAAGGCATGATATTCTCTAACCAAAGAGCCAGCCTATACGCATCTTCCACTGTCGGCAGGAATGATGCCCGCAGGAATTTATCCCGGTGGCGTTTGCGCACCTCATACATAGGCCCGCGATCTGCAATCTCCCCGCGATCCAACATCACAAGCTCATCTGACATGGACATGATCATGTCGTCTTCGGTGGCAACAAGCAGGACTTTACCATCGATCTTTGCCTTCAAGGCACAGGCCAAAAATGCAGCTCTTGATACCTGATCCAGATGCATCTCCGGGCCGTTTAAAATCAAAATGGGTGCGTGGGATGACAAACATTTTGCCAGACTCAAAAGTTTACTCTGCAACGGCGTCACCGATGTCAGATTTTGATTGAAGCCGTCGATATCGGCGAAAACCTCTCCGAACGGGTCCAACGACGCGAGAATGCGGTAGGCTTTACCATGATCATGGGTGCCATGACTAAGAACCGACGCAATGGACCCTTCCACCCAATCTGCATTCGGTGCGCAATAGCCAAAAAGCTGCTCCAGTGTCTTTGGCGCAACGGGGCTAGTGGATCGGAATGTCAAAGACCCGTACAGGCGACCGCTTGCCAGATCGCGCAAGAACTGCGTTTTCCCCGATCCGCCAGAGCCTACCATGGCAAGGCAAAGACCACCCATAATCTCTGAATTAAAGTCTCTGACCGTTTTGTTCGAAAGACCCGTCAAAGATACAGATGTAAAGTCTGCATTTGCTTCGGCGGAGTATTCCAGATTGCTGTCCGATGATGCAGCGCGTGTAAGCGCTTCTCCTTGAAACAGGCTCGCCAATCTGTCCAATTGCCCCCAAATCGTCGATGCCGCGAGCGCAAAAAGAATAACGGCCAGGACATGGGGCGCTTGAGGCCATATCAAAACCGCACCGAAGGCGGGGATCAAACAAGCTGCATCGAAGAGCACGCGCTCTTGTGCGCGATGCCGAGCGAGGACCCAAGGGCGATCCGGTGAAATGAGGGAAACGCTCTTTAGAAACCGGGCGAGTGTTCCAGAAATCTTGTTGTCCAAGGTCAATCCATGAGCATCCATGGCAGTCGAAAGCCCGTTCCAGTAAGATCGCAGCGACAAAGCCAGCCAAGTTGCAAAGGCGAAGAGAAAAAGAAGCGCCGTCATCTGAACAGACGCGAGCCAAGCTGCGCCAAAGACCAACAGCAACATAGCCGAGATACTGAAAATCTCGGCGGATTTACGTCCCTCAGGGTTGTCGCCCCCCGCAAACCAGTAGCGGGCAGCAAGGGCCGATGCGCTCAGAATAGCCAGTGCGGCGACCCCATTCACGTGCCCCGCAAACTCCGAGACAAGGATCAGTGCCAGCCAAGGGACGAAAACAAGGACCGCATCAGCCAGCGAAATGGCGAAGGCTGTCCAAGGCACAGCTGACGCTTTTGGGGGACGCGTGAACAAAGGCGATTTCATTGGCGCTTAATCTGCAATGTCGTTTCGGGGTATTGGGCAGTTGCCAGCCAAGAGTAAACCGACGGCGGATCGGGCAGGCCTTTGGTGACACGCAGATCGCCTTCTCGGAACCGGGTGAACCAAAGATCATTTGGTGTCGGGTCTGGGACAAGGATTTTCCCCTGAACCTTATGAAGAAACGCCGACAAAAGGATCCCGTTATTGTTCGACGTTTGTAGAGGAATAAACCCGGTACCCTCTTCGTAAAGGCCTTCGTAGAAACCCAGCTCGGGATCGGCCAGGTTTGAAACCGCGTCAAAAAGCGTATCAGTATACTCCGTGTCCCACAGCGACCAAAGGCCGAAAGCCGCCTTGGTTGCGATCGCCGCATGCTCCGGCGCGTACTCACCCCGCGGCGTCATAGTGTTCCAGGCAAAGCCGTCTGAAAAAATACTATCATAGACGAAATATGGGGGCCCTTTGACGTTATGCTCAGACCGCGCAGTCAGGTAGCCCGTCTGGTGAAACCGCTGGGCCTGTACGTGGTAAACACGGTCCGCAAAGTCCGCTCTCCAGCCGTCCGTATGCACCCAATCCGGGGAAGTATCGTCATGCGGAAGGTCCCAATTCAACTCTAGGCCGTCCAGCAGATAGCTTTCTGTAACCACATAGTTTCGCGTGTGAAAAATCCTCGGATCGCGA
Organism: Pseudomonadota bacterium; assembly: GCA_039821195.1. Lineage (GTDB taxonomy): Bacteria > Pseudomonadota > Alphaproteobacteria > Rhodobacterales > Rhodobacteraceae > Amylibacter. The sequence goes on along the minus strand of JBCBON010000004.1, from coordinate 37,205 downwards.
CTGTCATAGGGCACGGATACGTCATAAATCCGGACGGTTTGAAACGGCTCTGCGCGATGGGCTTCGTGGGGTTCAAATCCCCACAGGGCGAAGCCTTTGGCGGCATATTCTTCATAGCCAAGTCGCCCTTCCTGCGTGTACACAGTTTCGCCGGTTTCCTCGTCAATTCGGGCACCGTAAAGTAAGCCGTCTTCACCAACCACATTGGTAAAATCCCAACGCAAAAGGATGTTGTCGATGCTGTTGGACAGATACGGATAGCGGTTTGAAAGAATGCGGAACCAAACCAGCAACCGACCAAGATCAAGGGACGAAAATCCGATTTCGCCGGGCACGTTTTGATAGTTCACCCGTTCGCCGGTCTTCGTCTGATACGCTTTATTGGGCAGCTCACCTCGGAACAATGGCAGGCGGCGCATGGTCGTGAGCAATTGAAAAATGCGTCGGTCAAACTCGGCTTTGTCAATGATACAAAGCTCATAGGCGGAGACCATGCCGCTGATATATGACGCGGTATCCCACATCGTTGTTGACGGGTAGGTCCCCACCGAATTGGCAAGTCCGGTTGTTTCTTGCGTGTGTTTTTCAAAAAACTTCCAGGCTGTCCGCGCAACTTCCATTTCGCGCTCGGTCAAAAAACCTTTCCGCGCTTTGAAGTGCCGCACGTAAGAATCGTCGCTACGATAACCGACCGCAGGATAGAGCCATGGCCCCGTCAGCGGTGTTTCCATTTCACAGAGCCGTGGTGGCTTGGTTGGCACAGTATCGCCAGAGAACGATGAAAGCGTTTGAGGAGTCCAATCGGTGCGGAGGTTTTGAGTATTCCGCATCGCGGCACCGTTCATGGGTTGGCCCATATCCGATGTTGCGGCGATGCGATCCGCACGTTCAAGTGCACCTTCAACATCCAAAGCAGAAAAAAGCGCAGCCGCGCCGCCATTGTCACGACCCGTTTTCAACGGATCAACGGCAAGAAAAAGCGTCGAAGCAGCTCCAACGAACAAGAAGGATCCAATCAATAACTTACTTCGAGGCATGGGCAATCTTTCTATGATTGAGCGTTTGGAAGAGAAAAACAGACATTGAGGTGATTGGTGTTGTTCTTACGCGTCACAGTCACTGCGTCTGCCAACATGTGAATGAGCCCCCAACCAAAACCGCCTTCGGCAACGGTGTCTTTGGCAGATGTGAGATTGGCCTTTGCAGTCTCCGCATTTGGCGCATCAAACGGTGTCCCATTGTCGAAGACATCCACGCTAAGCTTGTCGCCGGACACAACCGCGTTCAGGTGCAAACGCAAATTGCCCGAAGCGGGATTGCCGTGCTCAACAACATTGTTCAGGGCCTCCGCGCAGGCCAATTCCACCTCCGATGCGCGATCAGGAGGGCAGCCAAGATCAGAAATGAAGGCCTTGAGTCGCGCCAAGGCGTCGCTGACACCTTCAAAGCTGGGAACCACTTCCATTTCGATCTCTGGCATTAGAAATCCACCGATCATGCAGATTGCGCAGTTGGCCCAACTGCACGCTCAACATTTGGATAGATTTTGAACACACCATCCATGCGCGTCAGACGGAACACTTTGTCCACCGCAGGTTGCAGTGAGGCGAGATCGAGTGGCCGTTCGGGACCAAGATACTTCATAAGAGCAACGATCGCGCCGAGGCCGGACGAGTCCATAAACTCAACCGCCGACATATCTAAGATCACACGGCCTTCCGCATCATCCGCGATGGGACGCATCGCATCTTTGAATCGAACGGCCATGGCGGCATCGAGACGTCGATCGTTCAAAGTCGCAACGACTGCATCATTCATGCTGGCACTGGTAATATTCATGGGGTCTCCTTTTTCGAAGTGGATCTGCGGCGCAGCAAACTTGTGTCCGCAAGATTGGGTATTTTACCTGTCCCGATCATCCAGGCGAGTTGGGGGACGCGGTTCATGACGGCGCACAGCCCGAGTGTGATGAACAGCGCGCCGAGCGCTTTGCCCAAAACAAAGAGTGTTGGATTGAGGACGATATCCATCAGACCCAGCTCAACGAGGTCCATGATTGCAGGATGCATCAGGTACATCCCAAAGCTGTAGGGGGCGAGCTTCAGGAACCATGAGTTCCAGTCCCTCTGACTGAAACCTAGGACCAACCCGACCACCATAACTGGCATCAGGAAATCGCCCCAGAAGCCAGGCCCATAGCCGTAATTCCATTCGCCATCGACGACGACGTGGTAGGTATCGGCGAGCTTAAACCCAAAGGTCAAAACACAACCCATAATCGCAATGGATGCAATCGCACCAAACTGTTCCGCGGTCAGGCCGCGTCGCAGTAGCCCATAAAAGCTTGCCGCGACAAATCCATACCCTGTGTAAGTGAGAACTTTGACCAATCGCAGAAGATATTCAAACCCGGCCCAATCCCGAAACTCTGACCACAGCAAAACGTCGGTATGTTCTTTTGCGGTCAAACACAGGAAGATCATTAAGCCGCAAATCGGCATATGGATCGCCTTCAGAAACAACGGAAAAAACAACATCAGTGCGAAGAGCGTGGGCAAGAAATGCATATGGTACTGAACCTTGCCCAAGATAAAGTACTGCGCCCAAATCGCCGGATCAGAGAGTTGCGCCCAAATCGCATCTTCATAGCCAAGCGCGTACGCCTTTACCAACCGGAAGAAAGCATAGAACACGACCCAGAACGCAAACGGGATTAGCAACCTTTGTCCATAATCCTTCAGCGTTTCAAAATATCCCCGGGGTCGCCGATCAAGCGACAGAACCAACAACAGGATGGAAATGATCAAGAAGAGTTCGGTGCGCGCGATGTAGCTGACCGCCCGGATCAGCATTGGACCGAGCCGTTCCAACTCGGTTACATCTGGGAACGGCTTGCCACGCAAATCGGTCGTCGCATGAACAAAGACAACAGACAGGCCTGCGATGACGCGCAGCACATCCAACCAAAGAAGGCGCTTTAATCCAGGTTGCGCTGTGTCGGTCAATAGACCCTCCTACCACTTGATAGTGGCAGGATGGGTGCAAACCCTTTCCCAAGACCCTAGCGGGAGCGTGCGAAAACTCTAAAATCTTAACCGATCAAGCCTTGGTTTTCGCCAACCTGGCCGCGGTGAAGCAACAGATGGTCAAGGATCACGCAGGCCATCATCGCCTCCCCAACCGGAACCGCGCGAATACCAACACATGGGTCATGCCGCCCTTTGGTGATCAGCTCAGTTGGTTCGCCTGACTTGGTGATAGATTTGCGCGGCGTAAGGATGGACGAGGTCGGTTTAACCGCAAACCGGACAACCACGTCTTGACCTGTTGAAATGCCGCCCAACACACCCCCGGCATGGTTCGAGCTGTAAACGGGCTTCCCGTTCTCAAAGAAAATCTGGTCGGCATTGTCCTTGCCTTTCAACGCCGCTGCCGCCATGCCTTCGCCGATCTCGACACCTTTTACAGCATTGATGGACATCATGGCCGCCGCCAGGTCCGTATCCAGTTTTCCATAAACCGGAGCTCCCAGTCCGGGTGGTACATGCCGCGCCACAACCTCAATCAAGGCTCCCACGCTTTCACCACTTTTGCGCAGGTCATCCAGATAGGTGGCCCAATCCTTGGCCGCGTCCGTGTCCGGCACCCAAAACGGATTTTGGTCGATTTGGTCTGCATCGAACTTGGTACGATCAATGTGATGGGGGCCCATTTGCACCATGTAACCTTGGATTTCGATCTCAGGCGCCAAGTGACCAAGCGCCGCTCGAGCCACCCCGCTTGCTGCAACCCGTGCCGCCGTTTCCCGCGCCGAGCTACGCCCGCCACCCCGGTAGTCGCGATTTCCGTATTTTTGATAATAGGTGATGTCCGCATGACCCGGGCGGAACGTGTTCATAATCTCGGAATAGTCCTTCGATCGTTGATCGGTATTGCGGATCATCAATTGGATTGGCGTCCCAGTGGTTTTCCCATCAAACACGCCGGAGAGAATTTCCACTTCGTCAGCTTCGCGGCGCTGCGTGGTATACTTGTTTTGGCCGGGTTTGCGACGATCGAGCCAGGTTTGAATATGGCCTTCGTCAATGGGAACATTCGGCGGACACCCATCAACCGTCGCACCCAGTGCGGGACCGTGACTTTCACCCCACGTGGTCACCTGAAACAATCGCCCGAATGTATTGCTCGACATGTACTGCACCTTTTTCGTCGCGGCGTGATGCCATGGTGGACACGGCTTGCCAAGCGACCAACCCCAGAAACAAAAAGCGCGAGGACCAGCCCCGCGCTTTTATAACTCAAATTTCAACGTGGTTACTTCGCGTATTTCACGTCACGCCAGATTTTCTTGTTCGTCAAGTAGAGCAACACAGACAACAAACCGAGCAGACCAACAAATATCAAACCCCATTGTTTGCGCGCCATTAGCCCAGGCTCGGCCGTCCACATCAGGAACGCCGCAACATCTTCGGACTGCTGCTGAATGGTTGCCTCGGTGCCATCGGTGTAGAGAACATCATCGCCCCACAACGGCTGTCCCATGGCAATCCACTCACCGGGGTAGGTTTTGTTCTGATAGAATACCGCGCCACCCTGCTCTTGGATTTCTTCGGTATACGACTGCAACAGCTGCGCAATATACTCCGGCCCTCCGATGCCATTATAGAGCTTTGTGAAGCCCAGGCCGTCATGGTACACACCGCGTGCTTTGGCCATAAGGCTGAGGTCGGGAGCGTTTTCAACCAAAGACTGCGGGTAATGGTCCGCAGGACCAGCCGGACGGAAGTCTTCGATTGTCTCGTCATAAATCTCGAAATTCTCGAGATATGCACCAAGCTGCTCTTCTGTCAGGCCAGGCCCCTGAGGGTCCGTCAGCGTGCGAAATGCAACATACTGCAATCCGTGACAGCCAGAGCAGATCTCCGTGTAAACTTGCAGACCGCGCTGAAGCTGAGCTTGATCAAACCGACCAAAGATCCCATCGAAGGGGAATTGGATGTTTTCAACTTCGGCAGCTTTGCCAGCAGCATGAACGCTGCCGGCAGTTGCGACCATAACGGCCGCGAGGATAAGTCGTTTCAACATAGCGATTTCGCCTTTTCCTTATTCCGCTGGAACCATGCCTGCATCACCAGGCGCCGTTCCGTCAGATGTCTTTGCGTCACCTTTGCCAAGGCGCGCATTGAAGTCTTCTTCAATGGTTGCAGGCACCGGTAGCGGTTTCTCGATCCATCCCAGTACAGGCAAGATCACTAAGAAGTAGGCAAACCAATAGACTGTGCCGATCAAAGAGATGTTCGCGACCAGCGTTGTTGCTGACTGTCCACCGGCCCACATCAGAACAAAGAAGTCCACGACGAGGATCCAGAAGAAGTACTTGAACATTGGGCGATACTTACCGGACCGTACCGGCGACGTGTCCAACCAAGGTGCAAAGAACATCACTGCAATTGCGCCAAACATCGCCACGACGCCCAAGAAGGCCGCTTCTAGAAACAGGATATCAAAAGTGATCGCCCGCAAGATCGCGTAGAACGGCAAGAAGTACCATTCTGGAACAATATGCGCAGGTGTCGCCAAAGCATCCGCCTCGATGTAGTTATCGGGGTGACCCAAAAAGTTCGGGTGGAAGCCGACCAGTGCGGCAAACACCAACATGATGATCGCCAACGCATACAGGTCTTTGATAACAAAGTACGGCCAGAAGGGCAGTGTGTCCTTTTTCGCTTCCGCTTTCGATGTACGGCGCACTTCAACCCCAGTTGGGTTGTTGTTACCCGTCGTGTGGAAGGCCCAAATGTGAACAATCACCAAACCAGCAATCACCATCGGCAGGAGGTAATGCAGCGAGAAAAACCGGTTCAACGTATCGTTGTCGACCGCAGGGCCGCCAAGCAGCCAAGTTTCGATCAAAGGCCCAATGCCGGGAATAGCGCCAAACAGACCGGTGATCACCGTCGCACCCCAGAAGGACATTTGCCCCCATGGCAAAACGTAACCCATGAAGGCCGTCCCCATCATCAGGAGGTAAATAATCATACCAATGATCCAAGTGATCTCACGTGGCGCTTTGTAAGAACCATAGTAGAGACCCCGAAAAATATGCGCGTACACCGCAATAAAGAATAGCGAAGCACCATTCATGTGCAGATACCGGATCGCCTGACCCGAGTTCACATCCCGCATAATGTGTTCAACGGACGCGAACGCAAAATCCACATGCGGCACATAGTGCATGGCAAGCACCACGCCTGTAATAATCTGCAACACCAGACAGAATGTTAGGACGATGCCCCAAATCCACATCCAGTTCAGGTTTTTTGGTGTGGGGATCATCAATGTGTCATACATCAAGCCAACGATTGGCAAGCGCTTGTCCAGCCACTTTTCGCCAGCCGTCTTTGGCTTGTAGGAGTCGTGTGGAATACCACCCATGTCTATTGGCCTCCTCAGCCTAGTCTAATTGTTGTTTCGTCAATAAATGTCGCCACTGGGACCAGCATATTCTCAGGCGCTGGTCCGCGACGGATGCGACCCGCTGTGTCATAGTGAGACCCATGGCATGGGCAGAACCAACCGCCGAAGTCTCCGGCGTCACCGACAGGCACACAGCCAAAGTGCGTACAGACCCCGACCATGACCAACCATTCACCGGCCTCGTCCAAAGTCCGGTTTGCGTCAGACGCATCCGCATCCGCCAGATTGTCATTCCGAGATTCTGTATCTGGCAAGTCTTCAAGGGCAACGGCGCGCGCCTCTGCGATTTCGTCCTCGGTACGGCGGCGAATAAACACCGGCTTGCCCAGCCAAAACGCCTTGATCTGAGTGCCCGGCTCAACGCCGCTGACATCAACATCGATTGTCGCCAAGGCTTGAACATCCGCAGAAGGGTTCATTTGATTTATCAGCGGCCACACAATAACACCCGTTGTTACTGCGCCTGTCGCTGCGGTTGCAACATAAAGAAAGTCGCGTCGACCTTCGTCTTTGCTAGCTTGCGCCATTGTCTCTCCTCGTTCGGTCTTCAACCATGACCAATAAGAGGGTAGATTCGTCCCTCTCGATTGCGGGGTACTTAGTCATGCATTTAAAAGCAGTCCAGCCTATACAGGCGGCCTTATTGACGCGGCGTCCATGCGTTTAGTGAGCTACCAACCCGACATCGCGCAAAATTTGGGCGCTCTGATCCGTTTGAGCGCGTGTTTCGATATCCCGTTGGATGTGATCGAACCCTGTGGCTTCCCGCTTTCGATCAAAGCGCTGCGACGTGCAGCCATGGATTATGCCGATGTCGCAGACCTCACAAAGTGGTCGAGTTGGGACACCTACCTCTCAGAAGGTCCGTTAGGGCGGACTGTTCTGCTGACCACGCAGGGCGATCTCGGGCTTTGGGAGTTTGACTTTCAAATTGGAGATAAGCTGATCCTAGGGCGCGAAAGCGCGGGCGTTCCCAAAAGCGTGGCAGAGGCCTGTGACATCCGCATTCGCATCCCCATCAGTGATGCCACGCGCAGTTTAAACGTGGCCACAGCAGGTGCGATAGTGGTGGCTGAGGCAGCGCGACAAATGCGGCATGTTTGACTTCGTTTAGCCACAGGGGCAAACAGATGCACCTTACAAGTGATATCTATGCCCCTAACATCCGATCTGGTCCGCGCGACCTATGACGCCATAGAGCCAGCCACAATTCGAACACCCCTTGTGCGCGCCACGCGGCTTTCGCTTCAACTCGGCATTGATCTTTTTCTTAAGCTTGAAAACCTTCAGCATACGAATGCGTTCAAGGCGCGGGGTGCACTCGCCAAACTTTTGTCCCTGAGTGACGCAGAACGGGCCGCTGGTGTGATCGCCTGTTCCGCCGGCAACCATGCTCAGGGGGTTGCCTTTCATGCCACAAGGCTCGGCGTTTCATCTACGATCGTCATGCCCGAGGGCACGCCCTTTAACAAAATCCAACGGACCGAAGACTTCGGGGCCAAGGTTATCATCCATGGCAAAGGATTTGACGACGGTGTTCAGTTCACGCTCGATATGGCCGCGCGCGAAGGCCTTACCTTTATCCACCCTTTCGATGATCCAATTGTTGCCGCAGGTCAGGGAACGGTCGCTCTGGAAATGTTGGATCAGCAGCCGGACCTCGACAGTATCGTTGTGCCCATCGGGGGCGGTGGGTTGATTGCCGGGATGGCAGTGGCCGCAAAATCCGTCAAACCTGATGTCGAGGTGATTGGTGCGCAAGCAGAGCTCTTTGACGCTGTCAAAGCGGATTACTACGGCGAAAACACGCATTTTGGTGGGTCATCCCTTGCGGAAGGGATCGCTGTAAAGTCTCCGGCTGCAAGCAACCTGCAGGTCATCCGGGCCTATGTGGACCGGATCAACAGCGCTGATGAGACGCAAATCGAGGAGGCCGTGTTCGACCTGTTGTCACTTGAAAAACTTGTGGTGGAGGGCGCGCCGGGTGCCGGCCTCGCCGTCATCAAGAACAACCTTGCTGCCTTTAAAGGCAAGAAGGTTGGGCTTGTCATCTGCGGCGGGAATATCGACTCGCGACTGCTCTCGACACTCATTCTGCGCGGCCTGGTGCGCGACGGGCGCATCACGAGATTGACTTTCGAAATCGACGACACACCCGGTCAGCTGTCAGATATTTCCCGCATCATCGGGGAAAGCGGGGCGAATGTCATTGAAGTGATCCACCAGCGTATGATGCAGAGCGTATCGCTAAAAAAGGCCGAACTGGAAGTTGTCATAGAAGCCCGCGATCAACTCCATGTTAAAGAGTTGGTGGGCACATTGCGAGAGAGCGGGTTCACCCTGCGCACCGATAGCGGTCTGTGACCCTGACCCAACGTTGTTTCCGTTGACGTTAACGTAAGGCTTGAACCGACTCTCCCAGCATGTCAGCACTTCAGTAGCCAAGGGAGGACGGCCGTCATGTCGATTGTTACATGCGAAATCGCGGATAAAATCGCGACCATCACGTTAAACAATGGAGAGAACCAGCAAGACTTGGATTTTGCCAAGGCCATGCTGGCCGCCCTAGATGAGGCAGAAGCGGACAAATCCGTCAAGGCTGTCATAGTCACCTCTAACCACGAGAAAAGCTGGTCCACCGGTGTAAAGCTCTCTTGGTTGATGGCCCAAATGAATGAGGGCAATCACGACAACGTCCAAGCCTTTATGTTGGGCATGAACGACGTCTTCTATCGTTTGTTGTCCCTGCCGATCCCGGTGATTGCCGCTATGACTGGTCATGCGTTTGGCAATGGGGCCATGCTGGCCTGTGCCTGCGATTTCCGCTTCATGCGCGCCGATCGCGGCTATTTTTGTTTCCCCGAAGTGGATGTGTCGATCCCTCTCCTGCCTGGTATGATTGCTTTCGTCGAAAAGAAGATCCCACGCCATTTGATGAATGACATGGTGTTGACAGGCCGCCGCCTGACCGCAGACGAGCTGGCTGCGCTGAACATTGTTTCGGCGGCCTGCCCCACGGCAGAAGACACATATAAAACGGCGCTTGAGTTTGCAGGAACAATGAAAAAGTCGCGCGGCATCTATGGAGAGCTGAAGCGCCGATTCCATCATGACGTCAAAGCCGTGATGGAGGCCGAGGATCGGCCATTGATCGAAAAGATGCAATTGATGGCCTAAAGGGCCACGAATGGGAGGAACCACTATGTTCGATTTTTCAGGTAAGAATGTTTTCGTCGTGGGCGGAACAAGCGGGATCAACTTTGGCATCGCTCAGGGGTTCGCGCGTTGGGGGGCCAAGATGTATGTCGCCTCCCGCAAACAAGACAAAGTCGACGCAGCCGTCGCTGGTCTCAAAGAACTGGGTGCAGAGGCATCTGGCACAGCGTTTGACGTACGAAATTACGAAGATGTCGAAGCCGGCATGCAGGCCGCGGTCGACTACTTCGGGGGCCCAATTGATATTTTGGTCTCCGGTGCTGCAGGCAACTTCCCGTCCCGCGTCACCGATATGTCTCCAAACGGGGTGAAATCCGTTGTTGATATCGACCTGCTGGGCACGTTCCATGTCATGCGCGCCTCGCATCCGCATCTCACAAAACCCGGTGCATGCGTGATTAACATCTCGGCCCCGCAAGCCTTCCTTCCCATGAGCTATCAAGCCCATGTTTGTGCGGCAAAAGCAGGCGTCGACATGGTTACCAAATCTCTCGCGTTGGAATGGGCCGAGGATAAAATCCGGATCAACTCTATCTCGCCTGGGCCCATCGACAAAACCGAAGGGATGGAACGTCTTGCCCCAACACCGGAGATCAAAGACGCGGTCACCAAGTCCGTACCCCTTGGCCGTATGGGCGAAGTGGAAGATATTGCGAATGCTGCTGGCCTTTTGGCCTCTGATGCCGGGTCGTACATTAACGGTGTTGTCCTGCCGGTTGATGGCGGCTGGTATCTGGGCGGCGCGTCGGCCTTGATGGGTAAAATGTCCCGCTTCATGGATGGTATGCGTAAGACGTAACCCCATTCCCGCCGACGGAGCAGGGCCGGATACCCCCGACGCTTTCCATCCAAAGGCAAGCGATCTACATAGCGCTCAAATGAGGGCCCTATGCTTCCTGAATTTATTTACCGCATGCGCTTTAAGCTGATCGTCGTGACGGTGACGCTTGCTTTGACTGCGGTGCTGTCCGCCCCGCGCGGTGTCGAGAAGATTGGTGATAACCTGCAGATTGCACTGCCTTTGCTGGGCTGGGGCTGTTCCATCATCAATGGTCAGGGCGCCGATTACTTTGTACGGTTCCTGACGCTCAACGTATTCATTCACGGCTCGAAGCAAGGTCTCGGATATGCCGAGATCAACATGCGTCCGAATGGCGGGGATGAAGGTTTTCCAAGCGGGCATACCTCGGCCGCCGCCTTCGGCGCATCAAACCTGATTTACATGTGCGTACAGAAGAACCACTGGGTGCAAGGCGCTGTCTTGATATCTGCGGCCTTTGTCGGCGGTTCTCGGATCGAAGCGAACAAGCATGATATGTGGCAGGTGCTGGCGGGTATGTTTCTGGGCTGGCTGACTGATCGCCTCTTTCGCAAAACGCCCGGGCCTCTGAAAAGGTTACGTGCTTGGATGAATGAGCATAACGTCATGCCCCGGGTTAAATCTTGGGTGTCCGACACGTGGTCTCGATTAAGAACGCGTATGTTCGCTCCAAAAAATGACGGATCTAACCCACCAAAACCTTAGGACTGGCTAGACTCGGCGAAGCTTTATCCGCGCCAAAACGGTGGCATCCACCTCTAGGCCCGGTCCTGTTGCGCCAAACCGGATCACGCGTTTAAAACGATGCGCCCCATTGACTTGGCCACCCTCGGGATCCCGCCGCAGGCTTGTTCCCTCTTCCACAGTGTCGAGGGCGTCCTCGACGTCTTGGATCACAGGCTGAACCTTAATCTGTGACGCGAGCGCGACCGCGCCTGCAGCCACTGCAATGGGAACCAAAGGTAAAGCCATATATCCTCCTAGTTTATCAGGAAGTAATCACATTGGCCCTCAAATTCAAACTCTAAGCTGCTACGAGCTTGCTTTCGGCAGCCGCAGCGATACCCGTTTCTATGATCTCTCCAACGGGTTGGGCCGATGTGAAAGCAACCTCGGTAAAGCCTTCGGTACGACCCATGTTCGGATTTTCGGTCAACACCCAATGCGTCCGACCAACCTGAGCTTTTAAATGCCGGGCAACCGCCGCCTCGCCGGCCTCGCGCAATCGCGCTGCCCTCGCTTTGATCTCCCCGCGATGGAGTTGCGGCATGCGGGCAGCCGGTGTGCCCTCGCGTGGCGAATACGGAAACACGTGCAACCAAGTCAGGTCGCACTCTTCAACCATATCCAGCGAGCGTTGAAACATCGCTTCGGTCTCTGTCGGGAACCCCGCGATGATATCCGCGCCAAACACGATCTCTGGCCGGACACGGCGCATATGCTCACAGAACCGGATCGCATCGTCGCGCAAGTGCCGCCGCTTCATCCGCTTTAAGATCAGGTCATCACCGGCCTGCAATGAGAGGTGCAAATGCGGCATCAGCCGCGCATCCCCTGCCACCGCATCCACCAGGGCCGCATCCACTTCGACCGAGTCGATGCTGCTGATGCGTAAGCGCGGCAAGTCCGGTACCAGTTTTAAAATCCGTTGAACCAAATCGCCAAAAGGCGGCGCGCCAGGCAGGTCCGCACCCCACGAGGTGATATCGACGCCAGTCAACACCACCTCGTTAAAACCGCGATCCACCAGCCGTTGAATTTGCTCAACCACAACACCTGCGGGCACCGAGCGTGAATTGCCACGGCCGTAAGGTATAATGCAAAACGTACACCGATGATCGCAGCCGTTTTGAACCTGAACATAGGCACGGCTGCGCGTGCCAAACCCATCGATCAAATGGCCCGCAGTTTCGGTCACCGACATGATGTCGTCGACTTGGACCGCCTCGGTCTGGCCTAAAAAGTCTGGCGCCATCGCAGCCCAAGTCTCGGCCTGCATTTTCTCTATATTCCCGACGACCTTTGCCACCTCTGGCATTTTGGCAAAGCTGTCCGGGTCGGTTTGCGCGGCACAGCCCGTCACAATCACTTTCGCGTCGGGATTGTCGCGATGCAGCTTTCGAATGCGCTGTTTTGATGTGCGCACCGCCTCGGCCGTGACCGCACAGGTGTTGACCACTACGATATCGCTGAGGCCCGCAGCGCCTGCCAATTCGGTCATGGCCGCCGTCTCATAGGCGTTCAAGCGACAGCCGAGCGTTTCAAAAACCGGAGCCTTGCTCATGCAAGCGCCATAATCTGCGCGGAGACGACCCCGTCGAACACATGGGCCGTTGGGCCCGTCATCCAAACGCCATCCTCGCGCCAATCAATATGAAGCTCGCCACCATCTGCAATCACAGTCACCGAACGCTCAGTCAGGCCACGCTCCACCGCGGCGACCACGCTTGCGCATGCGCCAGAGCCACAGGCCAAAGTGATCATTCCGCCCCGCTCCCAAACGCGCATCCGAATGGTCTTGCGATCAATCACTTGCACAAATTCAACATTCGTCCGCTCGGGGTAAAGCCATACCGTTTCTGCCTTGGGACCGAGCAATTGCAAGGACACCTTTTCCACGTCAGCAAAGAAATAGACGCAATGCGGGTTCCCCATACCCACCGCGTGGGGATGTTCGGTCAATGGCAGATATCGATGGTCTGGCACCTCTTCGGCCAAAGGAATGTCGCGCCAGTCAAATTGCGGCGCGCCCATATTCACAGAAATCTGTCCGTTACGCAGCCTGGCCGGCAACAATCCACGCTCTGTCTTCAAGAGCACATCGTCTGCGCCCGTCTCATCAAAGAGTATTTTGGCCACACAGCGGCTGGCATTGCCGCAAGCACCCGCCTCTGACCCATCAGAATTGAAAAACTGTATCTCAATATTGGCCTCATCAGACGCGTGGAGAACTGCAAGCTGGTCAAACCCGACGCCCTTGTGACGATCCCCTAAGGCCCGTGCCAGACCTGGCGTTACTTTCACGCCGGGCCCGCGTGCATCCACAATAACAAAGTCATTGCCTGCGCCATGCATCTTGCTGAATTTCATTTCGCCTTGGGTCATTTCGGCCATATAGGCCGCTTCGCCCGATCATACCAGATGCCGCAAAAACGCCGCGGCATTCCGACTTGACCCATGCGGCCCGCGAGTCTAGTTGGCGGTTCTCGGAGAGCTGGTAGCTCAGTTGGTAGAGCAACTGACTTTTAATCAGTAGGTCCAGGGTTCGAACCCCTGCCAGCTCACCACCTCCTCGCCCCTTTATTTTACCAGAAGAGCTGGATTAGTATTGGCCGTTGCCACGGCATCGGGCATGACGGATCAAAATGGAGATGCAGATGTTTCTTGCGATGAACAGATTTCAGGTTCCCATCGAAAACGCCGCAGATTTCGAAGCCCTTTGGCTTGGTCGCGAGTCGCATCTGAAGGAAACGGCCGGTTTTGTGGAGTTTCACATGTTGAAGGGGCCAGAGGCTGATGGGGTCATCCTTTATGCCTCCCATACGGTTTGGGCGTCACAGGAGGATTTCGTTGCTTGGACCAAAAGCGACCAGTTCCGGGCGGCGCACAAGGATGCCGGTTCCACGATGAAACTGCATCAAGGCTCTCCACAATTTGAAGGTTTTTCTCCGATCCAAACGATCAGTGCGAAAGACTAAGTCCAGCGCCCAGCAAACCAATATCATCACTATCCCAAAGGGCAATCGGCACAGATCGCCGATGCCCGGCATAGCGTCCACCTGCGTGTAATTTAGACCAAAACCCATGATTCAAAAGCCACATGTTTTTGGTCAAAACACCACCTGTCAGGATCACACCGCCTGTGGCCCAACTCGCCACAAACAAATCACCAACCAAGCGGCCCAAATGCCAGGACAATGTTGCAACCGCCTGTAAAGCCACGCTGTCGCCATCTTGGGCAAGCAGCATAACGGCACCTGCGTCGTCTGCTTTGGCGTTGCCACCTTCGACATCGCTGTAAGCATGATAAACCTTGGGCAGTCCAATGCCACTGACCAGAGCTTCGACCTCCACCATGTCTGCTTCCCCCATAAACACGTTGGGCCAGCGGGTCCGGAGCGACCTGAACATCTCTCTTTCGGCAGGGCTCATGGGTGTTGCGGCTACATGCCCGCCTTCAGTTTTTAAGGCGTGCTGTCCTGTCCACAAGCCAACGCCAAGGCCAGTTCCCACGCCCACGATCAACCGGGCGCCGGATGACAACTGATCTGCCTGCAGAAACGAGAGTTCTACGGCGGGCGGGCGCTCTAGCGCCGCCGCAGCAGCCTCAAAATCATTGAGCAGTGAGATATCCGCTGCGGGGAAGGCCGCAGCCAGCGCTGACAAATCGAGGGACACTTCTGCATTCGTCAGCTTCACATGCATGCCTGTCTGTAACCCTGCAACAGCGAGAACCAATTTCGTCGGTGCTGGACAGCGTTTCGACGCGAACCCCACGATCTTTGTAAGCAGATCAGGGTCCGTAGGCACCTTTAAAATCTGCGCTGGTCTGGAACCGTCCCAAACTGCCAGCCGGCAATACGTTCCGCCGACATCCGCCAACAGGGCCTGCGTCACCCCCGCACCTTTCGGCGGCGGGATTTAAGGGTCCGCTTCGGCTTCGCTTTCAGCTTGCGCCCCGTGGCGGCCCCTTTAGCAAGCGGCTTGCCATCAATCGTCAGCACTTCCAGCGTGAGCCCACCAGTTATAGGCACAGCATCTGCCAATCTCACTTCTGCCGGCATCCCAACGGCAATAATCCGTCCGCTATCTTCACCCTTCAGGGTATTATCCCGAGGATTAAACCGCCAATACTCGCGCCCAAGATACGACAACGGCACAAGCCCATCGGCACCCGTCTCTTCCAGCTTGATGAACAGTCCAAATTTTGCGATGCCAGATACCCGCCCAGCAAACTCTGCCCCAACGCGATCCGACAAAAACGCAGCAAGATAGCGATCATTGGTATCCCGCTCGGCCATCATGGACCGCCGCTCGGTATTTGAGATCAGCTCGCCCGTTCGGGTTAGGCCGTCCACATCCTCTTTGGTCAGACCGTCATCACCCCACCCATGGGCTGTGATCAACGCGCGGTGCACGATCAGGTCCGCATAGCGCCGAATTGGCGATGTAAAATGGGCATAACGTTTCAGAGCCAACCCGAAATGCCCGTAATTTACCGGGGCATAATAAGCCTGCATCATCGCCCGAAGGACCGTCATCGAAATCGTCGCTCCGTCCTCTCCTGCATTCGCTGCATCCAAAAGCTTGTTGAGGTGTTGGGTCTGCAACACCTGACCCTTCGCAAGCGTCAGGCCAGCGGCCTCGACCACCTCTCGCAGCGCTTCCAGTTTCTCTGGCGGCGGCTCTTCATGGACACGGTATAGCAGCGGTTGGCGTTTCGCCTCTAGGGTTTCGGCAGCACAGACATTGGCCTGAACCATGAACGCCTCGACCAGTTTGTGGGCATCAAACCGCGCTTTGAAGGCCACCGAAACCACACGCCCTTCGTCATTTAAAACGATCTGACGTTCAGGCAGCTCAAGGGCAAGAGGCGCGCGACGCCGGATTGCCTTTTCGATGGCACGGTAAGCGGCAAAAAGGTCTGCAAGTGGATCGCGCAACGGCTCAGTATCTTCGTCGTATTTGCCTTCATCTGCGGCTTGGGCCTGTTCGTAAGACAGACTTGCCGGGGACCGCATGAGACCACGGTGAAAGTCATGGCGCAGCTTTTCTCCTTTGCTGTCCAAAACAATGCGGCAGGCGATACAAGCGCGGTCGACCCCTTCGTGCAGCGAACACAAATCGCCAGACAGCGCATCGGGCAGCATCGGAACAACACGGTCGGTGAAGTAAGTCGAATTGCCCCGCAGACGCGCTTCGGCATCAAGCGCCGACTCGGGTCGCACATAATGCGCGACATCGGCAATCGCGACCCAAACAACGAAGCCGCCTTCATTCTTGGGGTCTTCGTCTGGAAAGGCGCAGATCGCATCATCATGATCGCGCGCATCGCTCGGATCAATGGTGAACAAAGGGAACTCTCGCAGGTCAGTGCGATCTCCTAAAGCGACCGGGCGCGCAGCTTCCGCCTCTTGGATGGCCGCCTCAGAAAAAGCATCGGGTATGCCATGCTCGTGGATCGCAATTAACGAAATCGCTTTAGGCGCCATCGGGTCGCCGATAACCTCGGTGATGCGCGCTCTGGGGAGGCCCATCGAATTGCGGCCACCGACGCGTTGACCTTCCACAAGATCGCCATCCCGCGCACCGTTCACGTCATCAGAGCCGACAACATAGTCTTTGTTGTCTTTCTTATCGACCGGAACAATACGGCCACCTTGCGAGCCTTTACGGTATAGCCCCACAACTTTCGCTGCGGTCTCCGTGAGTTTCCGGATCAGCCGAGCGTCATAGCGACCTAAATCATCGAGCTTTTGCAACCGGAACAATCCACGCTCGCCCATGCCCAGCGCGGGGTCTCCTTCTTTTGCCACATAGTAGATCGGTAATTCGGTTTCGTGTCCCGCCTCGGCTGGGCGCAGCCAAAGATCACCGTTGGCATCTGGTCCGTTCACACGCAAAACGGCAACGGGTGGCAATTCTCCCGGCGCAGTGTAAGTCCGCTTTTGCTTGGTAAGACGCCCCTCCGAGGCCAGTTCCTTGAGAATGCGCTTTAGCTCAATTCGGTCTGTGCCTTTAATCCCAAAGGCTTTGGCGATGTCGCGTTTGCTGGACTGAGAGGGATTGTCGTCGATCCATTCAAGGATCGCGGCTTTGGACGGAATCTTCACCATGGCCGTGCGTATCAACCCTTGGACCAAGGTACTACTGGAAATGCATTTGGGAATGGCTTAGCTGGCAAGGGCGACGGGAGGTCGGGGAGCGAGATGCGCAACAAAATTGCGGGCTATTTGGTGGCTGGTGCAGCCATCGCTTTGGGTGGATGGAGTTTCTTCGTCACAGCCCCAGAGATTGAAGCAAAACTGACAGAGGCCGCTGCAACCGAAATCCCGGCGAGTATCCACAATACCGGTATCACCGTCTCTGGCCGGGACATCACGATCACCGGACTTGCCCAAGATGGAGCGGAGCGCGAAGCCCTGTTGGGTGCTGCGGATGCAATTTACGGCAGACGCGTGGTGACAGACGGCCTAACGGTATTGGATATTGTTTCCCCCTACATTTTCGAAGCGGCCAAAACGGAGACCGGGACGGCCTTAAGTGGCTTTGTCCCCCGAGAGGCCATGCGCGGCGAAATCGAAGAAATTTTCGGTGGGTCTGCACTCGGGCTTACTTTGGCTGCAGGCGCACCCGAAGGCGACTGGTTAGCGGCGTTGCGCATTGGGCAATCCGCGCTCAGCATATTAGAAACCGGCTCTTTGAACGTTATCGACAAAGAGGTGGCCATCACTGGTCAGGCCGGCGACCCATATGTCGTCGAAGATATTCGTGTTTTGCTGGAAAGCCTGCCGGAGGGTTTCAATCCTGCAGCCGAACTGAGTGTTCCGCAAACTAGTCCGTATCTTTTTGAAGCCTTCAAGATCGGGGACGCAAAAAACTTTCGCCTAAACTCTCCAATACGGGAAACAGAAGCCCGGATTACTGACGCGCTTCTGCCTGATTGGACAGGTGACATCACTCCCGCCTTTGGTGCACCAGACGAGAATTGGGCCGATGCCGTGTTGGCCGTGGCTTCCGCCGTTGCGCTGACGGACAATGCCCAAGCGCGCATTCAAGATTTTAGCGTGTTCTTAGAGGCTGACGCGCCAACACTTGAGGTTCAGGACGAGATTGAGGCGGCATTGGCGACCCTGCCAGAGGAGTACACACTTCAACAGGTATCGATCTCGGTCCCGCCGGCCATTCCGTATTTGTTCATCGGGCGCAAATCACCCGAGGGTATTGTCTACGAAGGGTACATCCCCAGCGCTATCCTTCGGGCAGAGTTTGCGACCTTCATTGGCGATGAAGCTGCCGATCGGCTGGAACGTCGCGCCGGGATGCCTGATGGATTCTGGCCGGACTTTGTCAAAGAGGGGGTCGCTGCACTTGGCGCGCTGGAGGCTGGCACGCTGCGCATTGAAGGGCGGACAATGCAAGTCACAGGCGTCGCTGCAAATCCCGTCATGGCATCGGCGATTGAAAACGCGCTCGACGACCTACCCGCAGGGTATGGCGCGCAGTTTGATCTTGCCTTGGAGGATGATGGCCAACCAAGCTTCCTAGCGCTTGCCTTTGAAACAGGTCAGCCCGTTTCCCTGACCGGAAAAGCACCCGAAGGTTTTACCGTCGAAAGGGCCGCAGCAGCATTGCGCGTCGAAGAGATTATCGGAGAGCCTCGCGCGTCGGTCCTATCCGGCGAGGCGTTTTACCTTGAGCGGCTGCAGGCGCTGTCTTCACAACTCCGCAATTACAAGCTGCTCAACATCACCTTCTCGGAAACGGAAACGAAAATCAGTGGTGTTGCCCAACCGCGCCGGGACGTGGCCGCCCTGACCGACGACTTGATTGCTATCTTCGGAGAAGAGGCCGAGATTGAACTGCAAGAAACGCCGCTTGATGTTGTCGAGGGGACCGTTCGGACAAACGAATTGACCGGACTTCTCGAGGTGTTTCGCAATCGACAATGGCAGCCTTTCGCATCGGAAGCCGAACTGATCAGCAGCTGTGAGACACGCATTGGTGCATTGCTTCAAGACACCACGATCCTGTTCGAAACCGGGTCCAGTGTGATTGATCCCGCATCTGAAACGGTCCTCGATGACCTCACGGCCATTTTGGGTCCTTGCATGGAAAACAGCACGGCATCGGTCGAACTTGGTGGGCATACTGATAACCAAGGGGATCCTGGTACCAATCTTGTCCTGAGCGAGGCGCGCGCAGCAGCAGTCCGCGAAGAGCTTCTGTCTCGCGGCATTGAAGCAACGCGGATCACGGCAAAAGGGCTTGGCGACACGCAACCGGTGGCCAGCAACGATACCGCAGAGGGCCGCGCCGCAAACCGGCGCACAACATTTACATGGATCACGGAGTAAGAGCGGATGTTTGAAGGATGGGGCTTTTTAATCGCTGAGATTTGGTCGTTGATTGTCATCGCCCTTTTGGTCGGCTTCATCGCGGGCTGGATCGTATTCCGTCAGTCAAAAGTGTCTACGGCTTCTCCAGACGGAAACGATACCGAACAACTTCGCGCAACCATTGCATCACTGAAGGTCGAGTTGGAACGCGCAAATGCTGCTGGTGCTTCGGCGCCCCAACCCGCTGTTGCTGTTACACCGTCCAAACCCCACACGCTCAAGCAAGCGCGCAAATCCGGTCCTGATGATTTGAAAATCATCAAAGGTATCGGGCCGGAGTTGGAAAAACTGTGCAACGACCTTGGCTTTTATCATTACGACCAGATCGCAAACTGGACGGATGCTGAAATCGCTTGGGTCGACGAAAACCTAGAGGGGTTCAAGGGCCGAGTGACCCGCGACAAGTGGGTGGAGCAAGCCAAAGCGCTGGCCGCTTAGACCCGTTTCAAATCCTCGGCCCGATCCACATCTCTAAGCTCGCGCAAAGTTGCGACGGATACGTTCCTAAGGGAGGCGATTGTATCATCCCGAGCATCTTCGGTTGACCAACGCACATCATTAAACAGGCCGCGCGGCACCGGCGCAGAACCACGCTTCATTCCGATCAACCAATAGCCACCGTCCGGCGCCGGACCGATAACCGCACCATTTTCGCCTAAGGCTTGAAATCCCACCCAAATGTCTTGGCGCGTGATCCCGGGTATGTCCGCACCGATAATGATGGCCGGCCCGCCTGGTGCCTCGCGAAAGATCCGCCCCATGCGATCGCCAAGGTCACCACGTCCTTGAAGCCAGATGGCCAAATGGGCGGGCCACACGCGACTGCGCGCACCCTCAACATCCGGACTGACACAGATCACTGTGTCCCAGCGTGGATCAGCAGACAGTCTTCGGATCAAACGCTGTGTTTGATGGCGAAACCACCACGCCGCTGATACCATTCCGATGTCCCGGCCAAGACGTGTTTTCACCCGTCCCGGACGTGGCTCTTTGACCATAATGAACAGCATCCGCCTCATGCAAAATAGGCAGTCAGAATAAGATGATAAATATTCGACAAGGTGATGATATCAGCCACAGGGACCCGTTCATCCACGGCATGCATCCTTTGGCCAACCAGACCGAACTCAATCACTGGGCAATGGTTCTTGATCATGCGTGCATCCGATGTCCCACCCGTTGTCGATGGTTTTGGGGTCATCCCGAGTTCGGTTTGAACCGCGTTCGTCACCAATTCCGAAAGCTCTCCGGGGGGCGTCACAAAACTATCCCCGGTGATCCGAAACTTTACATCTATCTTCACCTTGGCCGAGGCTTCCTGGACCAAACCCTCCACCCATTCAATCAGGCTTGCAGAACTGTGCAGGTCGTTGAAACGGATGTTGACCGTCGCGCGGCATGTGGCCGGAATAACGTTGTTCGCAGGATTGCCCGTATCAAAAGTGACGACTTCCAGATTGCTGGGGTCAAAATGATCGGACCCTTCATCAAGCACCGTTGCAGACATATCGGCCATCAACTGCGCTAAAACTGGAACTGGATTAACCGCAAGATGCGGATAGGCCGAGTGACCTTGAACCCCGGTTGCCGTTAAGAACGCCGTTAAGGAACCGCGACGACCGATCTTCATCATCTCGCCCATTGTGTTTGGCGATGTCGGCTCCCCGACCAAGCAATGATCCATGCGTTCGCCCTGCTCATCCATCCAGTCAAGAATGGCCTGAGTGCCGTCTGTCGCATCACCTTCTTCATCTCCGGTGATGGCCAGAACGACCGATCCATCGGGCGGTGTTTCGGTCACAAACCTAGCCGCCGCGGCCGCGAAAGCTGCGACGGAGGATTTCATATCCACAGATCCCCGACCATAAAGGAAGCCATCCTCTTGAACCGCACCAAATGGATCGTGGCTCCATGCGGCGGCGTCACCGACCGGCACAACATCGATGTGTCCGTTATACCCAAAGGTTCGGCCATTTGCGCCCTTACCCCAACGCGCAAAGAGGTTCTCGATACCACCGCGTGAAATTCGGGTACATTCAAACCCGACAGACCCTAGGTAGGTTTCAAGTAACGCGATTGCCCCCGCCTCTTTCGGTGTCACCGAAGGGCATCTGACAAGCTGCGCGGTTAGGTCGATAGGGTTAGAAGCCGTGGGGGAAGTCATTTCCCCCACGGCATAGCGACTGGCTCTGTGGGGTTCAAGCTCAGCCGCGGCCCGGAGGTGGTGGGCGCCGATCAACGACGCCCCGTGTGGGCGTTCCACCTCGTTGGGGTCCTTGTTGTACAAAATCCCCGCTCACGTCGCCAAAGTGGCAGCGTTGAAAATAGGGATAAGTATCTGTAGCAAAATAGAAATATGTACCGTTCACCATTGCACCATTGCATTCGTCTAGGTTCCCTATGCCCTCGACGTATTCCCAGTCTTGCTCATAGGTCCCATCATGCGTCCCGCCGGGCAATGTGGCCCGCGACCCAGACTTAAGGCGGTATGAGGACTGCGCTTTACTGCCGAGATAGTGAATCTCGTGACCGTCAGCAGCATATCCAATCAACGTGTCAGCACCTGTAGGAATCAGGGCAGCAGGCATGGCATGGTAATGGTAGACCCCACGTCGGTCTGAATGGCCATTGTTTTCGTCGAGGCGAAAGAAGTCGTCATTGCCCAGTGCTGACAGCCGCCAACCCGAACTTCGATCACGGGAAAACCCGCGATCTGCGGTTGCATCGTAGAATTCCGCCGTTTCCGGTCGGAGAGGAATTCCGTTCAACAAAACACCGACAACTTGCGCCCGATCCGTGGCTTGGTCCCTCTTCACCGGGTTCGAAGGAAAGCAATAATTCTGCGTGATCGCGCGGGCTTGGTGGACGCCGCTAGAGCGAACAGAATGATCTGGAATGCCGTTTGAAACGACACAGGTCTCACCACCCTTCGTGGTGACTTGAACCTGATTGTCCGAAGCAAATGTCGCGACGACCAACGCCACCGATAGAACTGCCGCTCCTGCTATGAAGGCAATGCGCATGTCTCACCCCATCCTTGCACGAGGATGTTACGAAACAGTCTTTGGCTTCCGTCGCAGAAAAATTAAAAGTCGGGATGGGAGATCACCGTTATCCAAGCGCCGCCATTTGGATCCCGAAAGCGCAGCCGCTCTGCATGGAGCATCAGGCGCTCGGCGGTTTCGGCCTGACCATAAAAACGATCGCCCAATATGGGGTGCCCCAACTCTTTCATATGCACACGAAGCTGATGGCTGCGGCCCGTGCGGGGATAAAGCGCGAGGCAGCTTTGCTCATCGCGTCTGAGCGTTACAAATCTCGTGATTGCACGGCGACCTGTATCATAGCAGACCATCTGCAATGGACGGTTCGGCCAGTCTGTCGTGAGCGGTAAATCAATTCGCCCCCGATCCAAAACCACCGCGCCTTGCACAAGTGCAAGATAGCGCTTGGACACCACCCGCCTTTCAAACTGAAGGCCCAGATGGCGTTGAGCTTCGGCACTGCGGGCAAAGATCATCACACCAGAGGTGTCCATGTCCAATCGGTGCACGAGCCGCGCTTCTGGCAACGCGTCCTGAACCCGCGCTTCCATACAATCGGCATGCTCCGGATCCTTACCCGGTACGGAGAGAAGCCCCGACGGCTTCTCGACACACAGGAATGCTGCGCCCTCGCGCAGCACCTTCAAGGGGCCCTTTGGCGGGGCATAGTTGGTAAGTTTTGGGAAAGCGCTTTCCCTCACACTTTGGTTCGCTCTCCCGTAGGGTCGTACATCGGCTTGAGGCTCGCTTCGGCCGCAACAATCGTTCCCGCAACATCGATCTCGTATTTTGAGGCAAGCAGATCTGCAGGCTTTTCACCTGGACACGGCACATAACCCAATCCAATCGCGCCGCCCAAATGGTGGCCATAATTTCCAGACGACAAGTAACCCACGATTTCCCCGTCTCGGATTACAGGTTCATTGTGGAATAAGAGCGGCTCTGGATCTTTCAGTTTGAACTGAACCATCCGTGCTTTCAGGCCCTCTTCACGCTTTCGCGCAACCGCATCTCTCCCAATGAAATCCTCTTTGGACTTGCTCACTGCAAAGCCAAGTCCAGCCTCTACAACGTGATCCTCACAAGTGATATCATGGCCAAAATGGCGGAAGGCTTTCTCAATCCGGCACGTGTCCATCGTGTGCATCCCGCACAGCTTCAAGCCTACATCTTGGCCTGCTTCCATCAGCGTCTCAAACGCATGACCCGCCATGTCGGAAGAGACATAAATCTCCCAACCCAGCTCTCCGACATAAGACACGCGGTGCACCCGAGCTAGGCCCATACCCAACTCGATCTCTTGCACGGTGCCGAACGGGTTTACCTCATTGCTGAAATCGTTGGGGGAGACCTTTTGCATCAGCTCCCGCGCGTTAGGACCCATGACGGCCAAGACGCCTTCGGCCGCAGTCACATCGGTGATCACCACATTCCGGTCACCCAGATGACGCCGCAGCCAGGTCTCATCCGCCAATCGCGTCGCCGCTGGCGTCACAACGATATACGCCGTCTCGGACAATCGGCTGACAGTCACATCGGCCTCGATCCCGCCCGTTGGATTGAGGAATTGTGTATAGACTATTTTGCCCACCGGGACGGACATATCCGCCCCGCAGACATAATTCAAAAATGCCTCGGCATCGCGGCCTTCAACACGCAGCTTGCCGAAGGAAGACATATCATACATGCCAACATTTTCGCGGATCGCCTTGTGTTCCTCCGCATTATTTTCGAACCAGTTTTGACGCTTCCAGGTATATTGATACTCTCGTTCTTGGCTTTCATTCGCAAACCAGTTTGCACGTTCCCAACCTGCAATCTCGCCCATAACTGCGCCATGATTCAACAAATGCTGATGGAATGGTGTGCGACGCACACCGCGCGCCGTCTTTTTCTGCAAATACGGGAAGTGATCTGCATAAAGCAGGCCCAATGTCTCTTTCGAGCGCTCGTACAGATACGTCTTATTCCCTTGGAAGGGCTGCATCCGCGACACATCCACATCGCCCAGATCGAACGGCTTCTCGCCATCATTCATCCACTGCGCCAGCGCCATGCCCGCGCCACCGGCAGATTGAATGCCGATCGAGTTAAATCCAGCTGCCACCCAGACATTGTCCATCCCCGGGGCCAGACCAAGATGATAGGCATCGTCCGGCGTGAAACTCTCAGGCCCGTTGAAGAAGGTGTGAATCCCCGCCTCACCCAGCATGGGCATACGGTTCACTGCGTTCTCCAAGATCGGCTCAAAATGATCGAAGTCTTCAGGCAACTGATCGAACTCGAAATCTTCCGGAATGCCATTCGCGGCCCAGGGCTTTGCGTTTGGTTCAAACGCACCCAAGAGCATCTTGCCCGCGTCCTCTTTATAATAGGCACATTCATCCGGAACGCGCAGCACTGGCATTTGGGATAGGCCCTCAATGGCTTCGGTCACGATGTAGAAATGTTCACAAGCATGCAGCGGAACGTTCACTCCCAACATCCGGCCTACTTCATGGCCCCACATGCCCGCGCAATTCACGACCATATCCGTTGCAATCGATCCTGCGTCTTCTCCATTCTGCCATTGGACATGCGTGATGCGCTGACCTTGTTTGGTGACACCCGTTACCTTGGTCCGCTCTTTGACAGTCGCACCGTTTTGACGTGCGCCTTTCGCCAAGGCATGCGCGATATTGGCCGGATCACCCTGCCCGTCCAAAGGCAACCAAACGCCAGCGGTTACATCCTCAATATTCAGATGCTCATAGCTTTCTTTCACTTCTTTCGGGCTGATCTCTTCGACCTCAACACCAAAGGCGCGTGCCATCGCCGCTTGGCGGAAAATCTCTTCTTTACGCTCTTCGGTCAGGGCAGCGGTGATTGAACCTACGCGCTTAAACCCCGTCGCAACGCCTGTCTCTGCTTCCAAATTGCCATAGAGCTCTTGGCTGTATTTTGCGAGCTTGGTCATATTCGCCGTCGCGCGCAGCTGCGCAATCAAACCTGCCGCATGCCATGTCGTCCCGCAAGTCAGTTGCTTGCGTTCCAACAGGACAACGTCTTCCCAGCCCAGTTTGGCCAAATGATAGGCCACAGAACAACCAATCACACCACCACCAATAATTACCACACGTGCTTTGTCAGGAAGGCTCATGGATACATCTCCGCAAATTTAGCTTTGTACAGCGCGATCATTTCTTCTTCGGTCGCGCCGTCATCATAAGGGGGCGTGGAGAGGGGCTTCACCTCGTCCACGGGGATTTTCACAATTAGGTTCATGCGTTCGGTTAGCGTGGGCCACATCGCCTCGAACTTCGGGAGGACATCAGACCAGCCCGCCGCATCGGGCCGCACAAACTCGGCCTTGCCGCGAATGCGCACGCCCTTGCGTGTGAACTGATCGACAAAATTGACTTCCAATTCTGGGTTTTGTGTCAGGTTGGTCACTGTTTGAGGTGATCGTATTTCCGCAAAAGCAATCGTTTCATTGTCCAGGACAAGAAACGTCCCTTTAGGCGACACACTTGGTCGCCCGCCGGGGGTCACTGTGGCCACAAAACCTAAGCGCACATTCTCAACCGTTTTGATTGCAAACGCATTCAGCATGGCTGCCTCCGAAATAGAGCGGCCGTCCGAGGGCGGTTAACAGGCGCGCTGCTCCCCGCCCCTTCGGTCGGGCGGGCGCTCGAATACGCGCGATAAGCTTCGCATTCGCTACGCCGTCGCGTATTCGTTTTCACGCGTGAAGTCACCCGAACCTCCGCTTCAATTCGGCGATATGATCTGGACCAACCTCGCAACAGCCACCGATAATCGTCGCGCCCATGTCCACCCATTTTTGCACAAAATCAGCATAGGCATTCGGGTCCAAATCAGTCCGCGCCGAAAGCGCATCCACCGTTGGGCTGTCCGTCAAAAACCCGTCAGAGATTTTGGTGAACCCATTAGCGTAAGCCCCGAACGGCACGCCCCAAGACGCCACAATCGGCAGGCCTGCTGTGACCGCTTCTGGCGTCGAACAATTTACCAAAGCGGCATCGGGCTTGTATGCCTCAATCAAAGACTGCACATCGGCCAATGCCTCACCCGACCTCAAAGTCGAGGGATTGTCATCATCCAAAGACACGGCCAACCAGATCGGCTTATTCGCCCCTTCTGCCGCCTTTAGAACCACTTCGACATGACGTAAGCTAACCACAGTTTCAACGAGATGCATGTCCACCACATCATCATGGAAGGCAAAGATCTCCGTATAGGCGGCAACCGCCTCATCCGAGTCTGGCAACAGATCTGGTCGGTAGCTCGCCCCTAATGGCCCTATGGATGACGCGATTTTGCCACCGCCAAAGACATCGCGCGCCTTTATCGCGTGATCTTGTGCTGCCTTGAGAAGGGTCTCAAACTTGTCTTCTATCCCATTGGCACGCAGGCGATCCCGCAACACATTATAGGTGTTCAGTGTCGCAATCTCTGCGCCTGCTTCAAAATACCTTTGATGAACCTCGGTCACCAAATCGGGCGCCTCAAGCATTACGCTCACGGACCAAAGCGGCGTGGGCGTGTCACCCAGCCGTTTGACCAATTCCTGTCCAATAGATCCATCTAGGATTGTGATGCTCACGCACGCAGCCTTTCGTTTGCTGGATCCCAAAGCGGTTGATCCGCCTCAACGCGCGCTTTGACCTTCTCGCCGTAGATGTCGATTTCAAGTTCCGTTCCCGGCACAGCAAACTCCGGTTTGATCAT
The DNA here is from genome assembly GCA_039821195.1 of Pseudomonadota bacterium. Classification (GTDB taxonomy): domain Bacteria; phylum Pseudomonadota; class Alphaproteobacteria; order Rhodobacterales; family Rhodobacteraceae; genus Amylibacter. The sequence goes on along the minus strand of JBCBON010000004.1, from coordinate 9,798 downwards.
GCCCAGCGCTATGGACTTGTTCACGCGGTAGCCCCAAGCGCCCGACGTCGTTTCGCCAATGATATCATCGCCGCTCCAAACTGTAGACATGTACGGCGCATCATGACCATTGGCCTGAACCGTCATTGTGACAAAGGCTTTCTTTCGGCCCTGCTGCTTTTCATTGAGGATCGACACCTTACCAGGGAAATCTTGCGGCTTGTCGAGTTTGACGAAACGCTCCAACCCGCCTTCCAAAAGCGTGTAATCGGTGGACAGATCACCCTTCCACGCACGGTATCCCTTTTCGATCCGCAAGCTATTCAGCGCATACATACCAAACGGTTTCGCACCAGCCGCAATGACCGCATCAAAGATCGCGGGCATATTTGCATTTGGGGCGTGCACTTCCCAACCGAGTTCACCCGCGAATGAAACACGCGCCATGGCACACTCCATCCCTGCAACTGTCGCAGTTTGCAGCGAAAGCCACGGCAATTGAAGATCCGCCTCCGCGATGCCTGCAAACAAGTCTCGAGATTTCGGCCCGCAAACAATCAACGTGTCATACTCGGTTGTATGATCTGTGAGGCTCAATCCATCGGCAAGGTTGTACTTCAGGATTTCCCAATCGTGCCACTGCGCTCCGGCAGCGGTGATCAGGGTGAACGCATCCTCTCCGTGACGCATCACAGACATTTCTGTCAGGATCCGGCCACGATTGTCCGAAAAATACGCAAGGTTCATGCGACCGATTTTCGGCAAACCACCCGCGATCATGCCCCGAAGCCATTCCGCAGCGCCGTCACCTGACAAATTAAACCGGGAGAATCCGGGCAAATCCAGCACACCGACCGCATCGCGAACCGCCTCGCACTCTTCTTTGATGCGTTGCTCCCAAGGTCCCTTGCGGCTCCAAGTATGGGTGGCTTCTTCAGAGGTATCATCGCCTTGTTGAGCGAACCAATTCGCACGTTCCCAACCGTTATAGGCACCCATCTGACCACCCGCCGCGATGATCTTATCATGGACAGGGGACAGCTTTTTATCCCGCGCCGCGGGCCATTCGTGATAAGGGAAGTGCATGGCGTATTCGTTGCCATAAACTTCCATACCTTTTTTGTTGCAGTAGTCCTGATCCGTGTAATCGGTATAGCGGCGTGGATCGACGGCCCACATATCCCAATCGGTCTGACCATCGACGATCCATTCGGACAAAACTTTACCCGCGCCGCCCCCTTGGGCAATCCCGAAGGTAAAGACACAAGCCTCAAACGCGTTTTCGACGCCCGGCATCGGCCCGATCAAAGGCAGGCCATCTGGCGCATACGGAATGGGACCATTGATGATCCGTTCAATCCCGGCGCTACCCGCCAAGGGCACACGCTCCATCGCATCGGCCACAATGTCTTCGATCCGGTCGAGATCATCTTGATACAGCTGGAAACTGAAATCATCGGGCATTAGATTGTCATCCGTGATCCAATGCGCCTTACAGTTCGGCTCGTATGGGCCGATGTTAAACCCATGCTTTTCCTGACGCAGGTAATAGGACACGTCGACATCGCGCACCAAGGGCAGCTTCCCGCCATGTTCTTTTGACCAAGCCTCGACCTCTGGCACTTGGCTGGTAAGAACATACTGGTGTTCCATCACCATCATCGGAACAGTGCGACCGCCATATGGTTTGAACCATTCACCGACTTGCTGGGCGTAATAGCCCGCGGCATTCACAACATAATCACAGTGAATGTCGCCCTTCTCGGAATGCACGATCCAAGTGCCGTCATCTTGCTGCGTCACACCCGTGACCGGACAAAAGCGTACAATTTTTGCACCCATATCGCGGGCACCTTTTGCAAGCGCTTGGGTCAGCTGGGCCGGATCAATATCCCCATCTGTCGGATCCCAAAGCGCGCCTTCCATATCGTGCGTCTCTAGGAAAGGGTACTTTGCCTTTGCTTCGTCGGGCGTCATGATCTTCATGTCGATGCCCTGATAGCGGCCCATGGAACAGGCCCGCTTGAATTCCTGCATCCGCTCTTTGCTATGCGCAATGCGAATTGATCCAGTCTGATGATAGTTCATCGGATAATCAACTTCCTCGCCCAAGCGCGCATATAGCTCGGTCGAATAGCGCTGCATGTTCATGATTGCCCAAGAGGTCGAAAATGTCGGAACGTTGCCCGCGGCATGCCATGTAGACCCGGCCGTCAGCTCGTTCTTTTCCAGAAGGACACAGTCGGTCCAGCCTTTCTTGGCCAAATGATACAAGGACGAGGCGCCGACCGCACCGCCACCGATGATGACCACGCGGGCCTTTGTTGGAAAATCGGACATTACTTCCCTCCTTCGAAGATGAGTCTGGCAGCAAGGCCACCAAATACGATTGCAGAAACTTTATTCATAAGCCGCGCTGATGCGCGGAGTTTGTCGGCCATCAGGCCCGCAAAAAACCCGTAAGCGCCGTCGGTGATGATCCCACCAAACGCAAGCAGCAAACCCAACCAGATAATCTGGTGCCAGATCGGGCCCCATTCGGGGTTGGTAAATTGCGGCAGAAACGCCAGAACGAACAGGGCCACTTTCGGATTAAGGATATTTGTCACGAAGCCGCGGCGGAACGCACGCGTGGTAGAGCTTGTGCCCTCTCCCATGCTGACCTCGCCATCGTCACGCCAGTTTTGCCACGCCAAGAACAGCAAATACGCGGCACCTGCATATTTCACGGCTTGGAAGGCCACCTCGCTGGTGGCAAGCAAGACTGCCAAACCTGCTGCTGCTAAAATCGTGTGGACCAATACACCCGCAGAAATTCCGGCTGCTGCTGCAACACCCGCCTTGGGTCCACCACTGATCCCGCTGGCCAGCGTGAACATCATATCCGCCCCGGGCGTAATATAGAGGATAAAAGCCGCACCCATGAAAGCGACCAATACCCAGACATCCATGTTCAGCAGCGTTTCAAACATCAGTATTGTCCAATCTTTGGCAGACCATCCTCGATCTGGTAATAGTCGCCTTTGTCATCAACAAAGATGTGTTTGGCCGTTTTGATCCCGGTTGGTCCATCCAAGGTGCCGGACCCAATTGATGTTTTTCCCTCACTGTCCATCCGCCAAAACAGGCTTGATCCACAAATCGAACAAAACCCCCGCTTCGCGACATCACTGGAACGGTACCAAACAAGCCCTTCATCCTTTGTAACCGTGAGGTGCTCATCATCTATTTGCGTCGCCGACCAATAATGCCCGCTGGTTCGACGGCATTGCCCACAATGACAGGCAACCGATGGACGAAGCCCCCCCGACACCTGATACTGTACTGCACCGCATTCGCATCGTCCGGTTTGCATATCGACCCCTAATACACCGGCGGGGCGATAACCCAGATCGCGACGGCCGCATTGTTATACGGGTTCTCCCAGCGGAATGGCTCTCCACGGATGCGAAAGCTGTCGCCCGCTTCAAGGTCAAACTTATCACCCGAGATCCACAAGGTCAGTTTCCCTGAAACCAGATAGCCGACCTCCTGTGTGGCCCGTGTCACCGCTTTGGGCAATGATGCGCCAGGTTCAAAAACCGATCGAACCATTTCAAAATCATCCGTAAGGTCTGGCGACAAAAGCTCTTCGCGCAACCCAATCTCGCCGCCACCGATAGAGCGACGCATGCCTGCCCGGACAATCCGACCAAACTCATCTGCACGGGCAGGACTTTGACCAAAGAAAATGGAAATCGGTACCGATACTGCATCGGCGAGTTGCCTCAAGTCATCAATACTGGGATGCGAGATATCCCGCTCGACCTGTGACACCCATCCCACGGATTTGCCAACTTGTTCGGCCAGATCGGCAAGCGTCATACCACGAGATTTACGCAAACTCCGCAAATCGGCGCCGATACTTCCCGTGATGTTGGGTTCGAGACTCACCTTTCCCTCGTGAAAATTTAATCTACATTTTCACAGCAGTGGAAATTTGCAAGAATTTTCATTTTAGGTATCTCATGTTGAAAGCAAAAAATTTTGTGGCATAAATAAGGCAGGGTATGAGTGGACTGATTGTATGATACGGAACGAACTTACATTTCCAAAAGGAACGTTCCTGCATGAAATTTCGGATGACAGCTGGGCTTTGCTATCGCGTCGGTGGACGACCAAAGCGTTCAAGTCGGGTCAATTTTTAATTTCCGCAGATAGCCAGAACAAAGACGTGTTCTTTGTTCTAAGGGGGGCCGCTAAGGCCACAATTTATACGCCTACGGGTCGGGAAGTGTCCTTCGTGGATCTGACAATCGGAACCATTTTTGGAGAGTTCTCGGCCATTGATGACGCGCCGCGGTCTGCATCCGTAGTTGCAGTGGGTGAATGTCTTGCGGCCCGTTTGGCCCCTGAAGAGTTTCGCGACATCGTCAAAACCTATCCAGACATCTCGTTTCAGATGATGGTACTGATGGTGGCCAATCTGCGCTCGCTTTCAAAACGGGTTGTCGACTTCAACGCCAAGTCCGCTGATCACAGGCTGCGAGAGGCCCTGATTGCCCTTGCCGAGAAGCATGCCAAAGGCAGAGACATCGCCAAGGTTGAACGGCCGCCAACACAAACGGAATTGGCCTCGTTTATTTTTGCAAGCCGCGAAGGTGTGGCGCGCGAGATGGGACGCTTGCGCAAAATGGGCCTGCTGGATCGCGAAAAGCGCAGCATTGTCATCCCATCGATTCAGGCCCTTCGCGAGAGCCTTGCTGAATTCGAAGCGTAAATTGCGACAACCTGTGCCACTTTTTGACTCGGATTCTCTGGAATTGAGGCTAGAACATTAGGGGAACAAAAGGACCCCCAATGCGTCATCGCCGCGTCATGTCGATTTGGTTTCCCCATCTGGGTGCGGAACGTGTTTTGCGTGTACATCGCGGCAGCATCCTGCATCCCTTTGCGGTTGTATCCGAGGCGGGGCAACTGTTGACGCTGCATTCTCTGTCTCGGCTTGCAAAGGAAAAAGGTCTTTCGGTTGGGCAAAGCCTCTCTGATGCCCGCGCGCTCTGCCCCGATCTTTTGACGGCCTTACATGATCCCATTTCCGACGAAAGTTTTATGGCAGCACTCCAACGTTGGACCACACAATTCTCTCCTTGGGTGTCGCGACAGGGGGATAACGGACTGTGTCTGGATATATCGGGATGCGCCCATCTCTTTGGCGGGGAAGAGGCAATGGCCCGCAAGGTGACCGAACAGACCGAAAATTTGGAACTGACAGCGCATATTGGGATTGCCGATACGGTCGGGGCGGCTTGGGCCTTGGCGCGGTTTTCGAACCAAGCCCTCGAAAGCAACCTTACCGGTGACGCGATTGAACAAGAGGCGCGAGCGACGCGTTCCAAGGCCTTCAAGCGCCGCAACTGGGAGCGCGGCGGTGCACGGCCTGAGGTCGCTATAACATCAGGTGAGAATGGCCACATTGCGCCGTCAGGACAGACAATCGCGGCCATCGCCCAGTTACCGGTAAATGCGCTGCGCCTTCAACCTGGCACTGCAACCGCTCTGGCACGGGTTGGGCTGCGGCGCATTCAGGACCTGCTGGATTTACCCCGAAAGGCCCTTGCACGTCGTTTTGGCGCAGACGTGCTGACCCGGCTGGATCAAGCGATCGGCGCATCACCCGAACCCGTTTCCCCTTCAAAACCGCCAAGCCATTTCGCAACCCGTTTGTCTTTTCCAGATCCGATTGGCCTGCCCGAAGACATAGAGGCGGGCATCCAGCGCCTGATCGTACCGCTTTGTGAAAAACTCAAATCCGAGGCGATGGGATGCCGCAAAGTTCAACTCACCCTGATGCGCAGCGACAGCACGCATCAAATCATCGAAGCAGGATTGGCCCGCGCAAGCCATGATGCCGACCGCATCACACCGCTTTTGACGTTGCAACTTCCGAAAATTGAACCCGGTCATGGCATCGATGTGATGCGCTTGCAGGCGATTGTGGTCGAGCCGTTATCGCCGCAGCAACATTCGGGTCCGATGGATGCGCTGGCCGCGGCCCATTCGCGACGCAATGGTGACATGGCCGAAGCCGACCTAATCGGACGGTTGGGCGCGCGCATAGGACTAGAGGCCATTACGCAACTTCATCCCGCAGACAGTACAATCCCGGAAAAGACAGAAACCAGAAGTCCGGTCGCTTACGCTCAAAATCCGCCTGAGTGGAAGGGAACCACATTGCCACGTCCTACGCTTTTGTTCATGCCAGAGCCGGTCAAAATTCAAAGACCCAACGACCCGCTATCCGAATTCACATGGCGGAGGCGTGTATACCGGGCCGTTGATGCCATCGGCCCCGAGCGGATTGCACCCGAATGGTGGCTGGATGACCCAAACTGGCGCACGGGCGTGCGGGACTATTGGGTTGTTACAACCGAGCAAGGACCGCGTCTTTGGCTGTTTAAGACACAACCCAACGCGTGGTCCTGTCACGGCGTGTTTGGCTAGGCTGAATTCGGGTGAGGTCGCGTGAAGACAGGTACAGTTTCAGTCGAAAGCTCTAGGTTGAAACGATACCCGTCCAAATCAAACTCTTTGATCTCCTCAACCGAATTGATCCGGTTCTTGATCACAAATCGGGCCATCGCCCCCCGTGCACGTTTGGCAAAGAAGCTGATCATTTTGAGATCCCCGTCCCGCTCTTCTTTGAACTGGGGCGTGATCACGGGAACCTTAAGGTGCGGTCCAGCAACCCGGAAATACTCCTGAGACGCGCAATTTAAAACACACTCGCCAACATCTGCCGCCTCTAACGCCTGCGCCACGCGTTCACCCCAATAGTCATACAGCGAATAGCCCCGATCCGTCTTAAGTCGCGTCCCCATCTCCAAACGGTAAGGCTCAATCACATCGAGTGGACGCAATACGCCGTAAAGCCCGGACAAAATGCGAAGATGCTGTTGGGCAAAGCTGTGATCTTCGCAATCGAAATCACCCGCATTCAACCCTTGATATGTATCGCCATTGAACACGAGCACTGCAGGTTTGCGATGATCCTTATTTTGATCGGACGCAAATGCCTCGTACCGAAGCGCATTCAAACGCGCCAAATCCTCTGACAAACTCATCATCTGTTGAAGGTCAGAAACCGACTTCTTCTTGAGAATCGCTACAAGTTTTTGGGCGTCTTGGTCGAAGTCTGGGCGACTTACCTCAAGGTTGTGATGCTCACGAGAGAAATCTAAAGCCTTCGCGGGCGATAAAATCATTAACATTTTTTCTTTTTTCCCTGAAAAGTTGGGGAGATAGCTGTCTCAAAGGCAAGCTTCGTCAAATGCCCCAAAAAAGACTTACTCTGCCACTACCAAATATGCGACGTTTGAAAAATAGACGGCGCAGGGAAGAGATTTGAAACAGCTTCTTAAAAACGAAAGCGGCGCGGTGACAGTCGATTGGATTGTACTGTGTGCTGTTATGGTCCTTTTGGGTTTCATGGTTGTTGCAACGGCCGGTACCGGCTTGAGAAGCGCAGCTAGCGGCGTCGAAACTCAGATCTCAGATGCAGTTCAAAATCCAGAGTGATACAACGAGCAGATTGGCTTTGAACTTCTTCTCTATTTGAAGTTGTTATAGTCCGACGGGACGAACCCTTCGGCAAATTATGAATGATATCGATGAAAGCGTGAAATCCGAACTGGTAACATTCGGGCTTTTGACACAATCCACTCATCTCAAAAAACTCACTGGGGGACGGTCGAACGAGACTTGGTTCGCGAATACGGAACCGCCTGTCGTGATTAAAAAGTTCTCCGCTGGAAATGTGTCCAAGATTTTCGACAACAACAGCCATCTTGAATGGGCTTGTCTGGCACATCTGCACCCTATTGGAATGGCAAGCGAACCGATACATTTTCGCGCAACAGACACACTGGAATTCATTGTGACAGGCTATGTTGAAGGCAAAGCTACGCGGCCGGATCCATACGATGTGGGACAGTACCTCGCGCGCCTTCATCACCTACCACCACCAGATTTCCTGCCAAAGCGACGTCATCCGCTCCCGTGGACCAAATCCGTCAGCGAAGCATATGGACCTATCCACGGATCGGCCCCGCCCATTCGAAATCCGGTTTTCCTTCACGGTGATCCGGTTCCCGCAAATTTCATCACTTCTGACCCGATGATCGCCGTAGATTGGCAATGTCCGGCGATTGGAGATCCTTGCGATGACATAGCCATTTACCTCTCGCCTGGGATGCACTCAATTTACTCGGACCATCCTTTCACTGCTGAAGACGTCCACGATTTTTGGCGAGGCTATAGCAACGAAGATGTCCGAGCGCGGTATTCAGAGCTACGCCCGGCTTACCGGCAAACCTTCGCGTCTTACTTCCGCAGTCGCCGTACACCCAAGGATGACACCGCAGCAGCGCTAGAGGAACACTGCGCCCGCCCATAAAGCAGAGGCAATAACCGCTCCGGCCAATGTCCAACCAACCGCCCGTCGTACGCCAAAACGACGGCGCGAAGGGGGTTTGGGACGTTCCAGACCCAACTCCAGCAAGTTTTCCGCGATCTCGGGCAAGCGTGGACCAAATCGGCTGACAACCTGCAACGTTCGCGTCAAATCCTGAACCACGGCTCGGGGCCCTAGATAGGTGCGGATGTAATCCTCCACCACGGGTTTCGCGACATTCCAAATATTAAGCGTAGGGTTCAAATACCGGCTGACCCCTTCGACAACAACCATCGTGCGTTGCAGCAAGATCAACTCCAGCCGCGTTTCCATACCAAATCGTTCGGTCACATCGAAAAGATGGGCCAGCAATCGGGCCATAGAAATCTGGCTCGCATCCTGACCGAAAATTGGTTCGCCCACAGATCGAAGCGCTTGCGCAAAGGCATCGATATCGCGATCCGCCGGCACATAACCCGCCTCAAAGTGCAACTCGGCGACGCGACGGTAGTCCCGCTCCACAAAGCCCATCAGGATGCCCGCATAGACCCGGCGCGTATACTCATCGATGCGCCCCATAATTCCGAAATCCAGTGCCACCAAATCGCCATTCGGTCCCAGCTTGAGATTGCCTTGATGCAAATCCGCGTGAAAATACCCGTCCCGCAGTGCGTGCTGTAGGAACATGGTCAAAAGCCGCTTACCCAACTCATCCAAGTCGCGGCCCGTGGCCTCCAGCGCCGGACGATCCCCCAAGGCGATCCCATCCACCCATTCCATCGTCAAAACGCTGCGCGATGAGGTGTTCCAATAAATCTTGGGAACTCGAAAACCCTCATCCTTCAAAGTGTTGTCATGGTATTCAGACGCACCCGCCGCCTCCAGCCGGAGATCCAGCTCCCCCATGGTGGTCTGATCAAAATGCGAGATCACATCCGTGGGTTTCAGCCTCCGACTGGAAGGGGACAGAACCTCAATAAGGTTTGCCGCAAAATGGAATGCGTCAATATCCTTGCGAAAGGCCCTGCCAATTCCCGGCCTGATCACTTTGACAGCGACATCCTCTCCAGTTGAGGCAAGAGTGGCCTTGTGTACCTGAGCAATCGACGCCGCTGCGATCGGCTCTCCAAAGTCTGAAAAGATCGTTTCAAGTGGTCTCCCAATTTCGGATTCGATGATGGACTTGGCCTCCTCCATCGAAAACGGTGGCAGCTTGTCCTGTAAAACGCGCAGCTCTTGAGCCATCTCGCCGCCCACAACATCGGGGCGCGTCGACATCAGCTGGCCAAACTTAATATAGGCAGGGCCAAGGGCCGTAATCGCCCGAAGAACCGGTGGTTTGTCTGGATCACCCCGATGCCCGAGCCAGCGGAAAGGGGCCCCTAACA
>JBCBON010000049.1:0-17550 GCA_039821195.1 Pseudomonadota bacterium | reverse complement strand
ATCGCAAACATGAACTACTCCATCTCCAACACGGCCGAGTATGGCGAGTATGTCTCTGGACCGCGCGTTCTACCATACGATGAGACGAAGGCACGAATGAAGGCGATCCTAACAGACATCCAGAACGGTAAATTCGTCCGGGACTTCATGCAGGAAAACTCTGTCGGCCAACCGTTCTTCAAAGCGACGCGCCGCATCAATGACGAGCACCAGATCGAACAAATTGGTGAGAAGCTGCGCGGCATGATGCCTTGGATTTCCGCAGGAAAACTGGTCGATCAGGCCAAGAACTAACCGCGGACCATATCCAAACAAAGGGCCGCAATCGCGGCCCTTTTTGTCTTTAGAGGGAAAATCAAAGGCATGAAGCCGACAGCAATCAACTGGCTGGTCTTGGGTGCGCTCGCACTGATCTGGGGGTCGGCCTTCATGTTTGCAAAGATCGCACTGACCGATTTTGGCCCAACGACACTGACGGCGCTTCGTCTTGTGATTGGAGCGGCCCTATTGCTCGGCGTTGCCTATGGAACCGGCCACCGCCTGCCCGACCCTCGTGATCCTGCGAACCGTCTGCCTTGGGCCTTTATCATCGCTATGGGGGTCATTACGAATGTCTTGCCGTTCAATCTGCTGAACTGGGGACAGCAATATGTCACGTCCAGTTTCGCTGGTATCTCTATGTCGGTGGTCCCGTTGCTGGTGCTGCCCTTGGCCCATGCCTTTGTCCCGGGAGAGAGCTTATCCCCCCGTAAACTGGTCGGCTTTTTCATCGGCTTTGTTGGAACCGTCGTTCTTATCGGACCCGGCACATTGTTTGCCTCCACAGGTGACAGCCTAGAACCATGGGGTCGCCTTGCCTGTGTGGCGACGGCGTGTTGCTATGCGGTCGGATCAATTATCACGCGACGGGCGCCCGCTATGTCGATGATCGCCTTCAGTGCGGGTGGTTTGCTTGTTGCATCGCTTATCGGTGTGCCGCTTGCGCTGATCTACGAGGGCTTGCCGGCGCAGGCGGGACTTCTGCCTTGGGCGGCAGCGGCCTATCTGGGGCTTTTGTCGACGGGCGTTGCCACCCTGCTGCTGGTCTGGACTATCAAGACGGCAGGTCCCTCATTCCTGAGCCTTGTGAATTACCAAGTCCCGGTCGTTGCGGTCTTTTTGGGTACATTGATCCTCAGCGAGGCTTTACCAGGGCAATTCATCGTGGCCCTGGGCCTTATTCTAGTTGGCTTACTGATCAGCAAAGGAAAACGCACCCAAACTGCCTCGGCCTGATCACGATTTTTCCGGTTCGTCAAAACCAAGGGGGCGATCAACACACCAAAGATCGTCCTCACCTTTCACCCAAACAGTATCTTCCGCACTTGCATGGACAATAATCCGATCCGGCGATCGTTCGATCAGGTCTTGCGATAAAATGCTGAGGAAAACAGTCAGAGCCTGAGTGGTGATGCACATGGGGCGGGTCCTTTCATATTGTTCCCTCCCAGGGTTCCATCATGCTCATCGCTGATGAACCATACACAATTTTGTGCCTTGCTTCGGTGATGACGACGCGTCTGGGCAGCTTTGCGATGAAAATCCAGCCAAGATGATGAAGATCTACGCCTTAATAATCCGTTGACTACGAGGCCGCTGCCTCCACCGCGGCAGACACATCGCCGACCACTTCAGACAAAAGATGTTCGTCCTCACACTCTCCCATCACCCGGATCAGGGGCTCGGTGCCTGATTTGCGGATCAACAACCGACCTTGGCCATTAAGCCGCGCCTCACCCGCTGCGATGGACGCTTTGACCGTCTGATCCTCAAGCGGGTCGCCATCGGCATAACGCACGTTCTGCAACACTTGCGGAAACGCATCGAAAACATACGCGAGCTCCGAAGCTGGCTTGCCCGTTTCCACCATCGCCGAGACGAATTGCAACGCGGCGATTAGGCCATCTCCCGTTGTCACGTAATCGGTCATAACAATATGGCCCGACTGCTCCCCGCCAAGGTTGAAGCCGGATCGGCGCATCTCTTCAACAACATACCGATCACCAACGCCTGTGCGCTTGAGATCGATACCATGACCACTCAAGGTCCGCTCCAACCCCATATTCGACATGACCGTCGCCACCAATGTGTCCTTAGCCAAGCGCCCGGCATCTTTCCAAAGCAAAGCGATCCGCCCCATGATCTGGTCGCCGTTCACCACTTGGCCCATTTCATTGATCAGAATGACCCGATCGGCATCACCATCTAGACAAATCCCAAGATCAGCCCCTTCTGAAAGAACACGAGCTGCGGCCGCCTCAGGCTGGGTGCTGCCGCAACCTGCATTGATGTTAAATCCATTCGGCTCATCTCCGATAGAAATGACATGCGCGCCCAGTTCCCAAAGGATCGTCGGCGCTGATTTATACGCTGCACCATTTGCGCAATCGACGACAATCTTCAGGCCATCCAACTGTGACTTCGCCGCAAACGCCGTCTTTGCAAACTCAACATAGCGGCCAAGGCCGTCATCAATGCGTTTTGCGTATCCGATGTTTTCCGCATCGGAAAGTGCGACCCCGGTTTCAAGCAATGCCTCAATCTCCAACTCCGCTTGATCAGACAGCTTGAAACCATCGGGGCCAAAGAATTTAATGCCATTGTCGGTGTGGGGATTGTGTGAGGCAGAGATCATGACGCCAACATCGGCCCGCATCGACCGCGTCAGCATACCGACCGCTGGCGTGGGCACCGGCCCCAGCAACAGGACATCCATACCAGTCGACAAAAACCCTGCGGTCAATGCATTTTCGAACATATAGCTGGACCGCCGCGTATCCTTTCCGATGACAACGCGGTGCGCTTTTTGGTCTTTCCGGAAGTGTCTCCCAGCCGCAGCGCCAAGTTTTTGCGCCAATTCTGCCGTCATTGGGTGCTGATTTGCTCGGCCCCGGATACCATCCGTTCCAAAAAATTTTCGCTTCATTGCCCCCTCCTGGTCACAGAAAAGTTGTATAATTCAACCAGAGCGGTAATTAAACTGGTTCTGTGGATGAATAAAAATGGGATCGGCATGTTTCGTCTTGTAACTGTCATATTCGTGAGCGTCGCAACTTTGTCCGGTGGGGTGGCTTTGGCCTGTCAGGGCCCGCGCATACCGTCAAACGCGTACGAAGCAATCAATCTAAATCGTATCAATCAAGCATTGTTCTCACGCGTTATAGTTGAATGGACCAACTACTATCGCTGTAAAGCAGGGCAACAACCCGTCAGACGGGTGGACTCGTTAACACGGGCTGCTTCAACGCATTCAAAAAACATGGCGCGGTACCAGATTCTGTCGCATGAAACGCCTGCACGCGGTGCGCAAACCATCAAAAAACGGGTGAACAAGGCAAGCCGGCGGAGCAAGCGATACTCTGAAAATATTTCACAGTATTTCGCATATCAAACGGGGCGGTCCCGCTTTTTGATCAAAGACATGTCCCAATGCTACTTCACCCAAGGCGGTGAACGGGTTTCCGTTCACACCTACGCATCTCTTGGGGAGATTACGGTTAACGACTGGATCAATTCGCCTGCACATAGACGCAATTCGCTCAACGGCTATTACAATAAAAGTGGCGCTGGTGTCGGCGTGGCCTTCACCGACCAACGCCCTTGCGGTCTGTTCTACGTGTCTCAAACGCTTGCCAACTAACTGGCAAGCGTAGCAAGATCAGGAACCGGGCCGGTAGAAATAGTGTACGCCGATCGAGGCGGTGCGCTCGAAAACGCGGGACCAGCGTGGACGCACGGCGTTGGTGTGATAATAAAGCGCGCCTTCAGTTACTTTCGGAACTGCGCCTTGCATGGCCAATTCGGCAATCTTACTCACCTGTTCAAACGCGTCGCGTTCATGAATGCGGTCTGCAATCCCGTCGCATTTGTACGAAAACTGACAGGCGTTTTTGCGGTGCGCGCCTTGGTTGATGACGCCGCACACAGAATTTGGAAACTGTGTTGACTTCGCACGGTTCATAATGACTTCCGCGACGGCAAAAATGCCTTTCACGCTCTCACCACGCGCTTCAAAATAGAGCGCTTCAGTCATACACACAAACTCTGCCTCTGCCGTTGTTGGCAGTGGCAAAACGGCAAGATCCTGTTTGCTGGGCAATGACGCATATGTCGCCGCTTCGCCATCTTCTGCGGCATCGCGCGACACTGGGCGTCGTTTTGTAATCCGGCGCGCCAGCGCAGGGTCAACCTTTTCAAGCTCGGCCTTTTCCGACCGCAGCGCATTCAACAAGTCCCCTTGGAATATCTGCACATAGCCAGACGCAAATGCGTTTGACGAAAAAAAGAGTGCAACAAAGAGTGCTGATACCAGCGTCCGCCTGTATACCATTGTGTTTTTGTCCTCTTAACGGGCCGCGCCTTGTACCAACTTCAAATGAGTTGTCGACCCTTTTTCTGCAATTCTTTACGAAAAGTTGAAGGATTGTTTCGGATTTCCCGAAAGAGAGCTTATCTTTTGCATAAAAGGGCTGCCTGAGCCGCACAAAGCCGGGCAATCGGGGTCCTAAAGGGCGAACAAGACACATAATCGAAGCCCATATCGGCGCAAAAACCGACAGACTCGGGGTCGCCGCCATGCTCGCCGCACAATCCAACGGTCAAATCCGGCCGCGATCCGCGTCCACGTTCTGCGGCGATGGCCATCAATTCGCCAACACCATCACGATCCAAAGTGTTGAACGGGTCTTCGGCATAAACAGACTGATTTATATACTCGCGCATGAAGCGGCCCGCATCGTCCCGCGAGAGCCCATATGTCATCTGCGTCAGGTCGTTGGTGCCAAAGCTGAAGAATTCGGTACTTTGCGCGATGTCCCCTGCCCGCAGCGCGGCACGCGGTGTCTCGACCATGACCCCCAGTTTGTAACGCAACTGACCATGGCTTTCGGCTTCAACCGCAATCCGTACGGCTTCGATGCGCGCCTTGACGATATCGACTTCCCGTTTTGCAGACACCAGCGGGATCATAATCTCTGGGCAGATGACGCGCCCGACGCTCGCCTGAACAAAGGCGGCGGCCTCAAAAATGGCTCGGGTTTGCATCTCATAGATTTCGGGCAAAACGATACCCAGCCGCACACCGCGCGTGCCCAACATCGGGTTGAACTCTCGCAGGGCTTCCACCCGTTCTGTGATGCGTGACAAAGACAAATCCATCGCCTCTGCCAGCGCTTTCAATTCGCTCCGTGATTGCGGCAGAAACTCGTGCAAAGGTGGATCAAGCAGCCGGATACAGACCGGAAGCTCCCCCATCAGGCTGAACATTTCGATAAAGTCGGTCCGCTGCATGGGCATCAATCGATCCAACGCAGATTGCCGATCTTCGTCCGTTTCCGCGAAAATCAGCTCGCGCATCGTCGTCAGACGGCCGGGCTCAAAGAACATGTGTTCCGTCCGACAAAGCCCGATACCATCCACTCCAAACAACCGCGCCGCACGTGCATCTGCCGGTGTGTCGGCATTTGCACGGACCCCCATGACCCGCGCTCTGTCAGCCCATTCCATGAAACTTTGAAAGGCCCCATCGAGTGTGGGTTCCACCAACCCGGGCGCTCCGCTGATGATCGCCCCTGATGTGCCATCAATTGTGATGATATCGCCACCGGTCAATACCGTCCCGTCGGTCAGTGTGATGGTTTTCTCTTTAGCATTGATTGTGATGTTCGTCGCGCCAACAATACAGGGCACACCCAGTCCCCGGGCCACAACGGCGGCGTGGCTGGTCAAACCGCCCCGTTCTGTCACGATCCCGTCGGCGGCATGGATGCCGCGAATATCCTCGGGTGAGGTTTCAACCCGCACCAGAATACAGTTTTGTTCCTTAGCCTTAGCCGTTTGCGCAGCTGAGGCGGAAAACACGATAACGCCAGAGGCTGCACCGGGACTTGCCCCAATCCCGTGAGTAATTGGCGTTACATCAGCCTTGGGGTTCACCCGAGGGTGCAAGAGTTCCGTCAACATGCGCGGATCAATAGCCAAAAGCGCATCATCCCGTGACTTTAGGCCATCCGCCACCTGATCAACGACCATTCGGACGGCTGCCTGACCGGACCGTTCTGCAGGTCGCGCATCAAGGATCCAGACCTCGTCATCCTCCAGCGTAAACTCTAGCCACATATCATCGCCAAAGGTTTTCCGCGCAGCGTCGACATGACCGCGCAACGCCTCATAGCCATTGGGGCAAATCTCTTCGAGGCTCAGACCACGTGGATCCTTTGACAAATACCGCGCGGCATCGGCGGTACGAACCTCTAGCCCTTTATCCTTAGAGTAATACCGACCATAGGCCTGCTCTTTGCCCGAGGCCGGGGATCGGAATTGGGCCAGGCCCGATCCGTTTTCACCATGCCCATCACCCAGCGCCATCGCTTGAACAATCAGCGCCAGTGCCGCGTCATCGGGTGCCCCTTTGGCCGAGCGCAACAGACGGGCCGACGTGCCATTCCACGCTTTCGCCACCGACCCCAAGGTCATCAACAGCTGCTTTTGGGGATCTTGTGGGAAGTCCTCGTCCGTCTCGGCGCGGTAAAAGGCCAGCGCTTCGGGAAGTGCTGCCGAGTAATCATCATCGGCGTCGGCCAGAATATCGGTAAAATCCTCTGCATCAAGGCGCGCGACCTGAACACTGAAATCCTGAACGAAACGGAAGTACATTGCATCCGCCGCCGTTTGACCCAGTTGAGGTGCAATTTTTTGGCGCAACGCCTCGGTCATCCCGATGTTCAACAGGCTTTCTGGTCCGCCCCAATTCCGATCAATCGGGCTGGCCCGAACGGCAATCAAGTCGACCGTCGAAAAAGGGTTCAATGACTTGACCGCATCGGGAACAATATCTGTCGCCAACGACGCAACGGCCTCCGCCGAGAGACACCAAGTCGAAGGAACTGGAATACCAGCAGCTTTCAGTGCCGCAAGCGTTTCACCACGCGCACCGTAAACCGCGGCTGGGGCATCTGCATCATCCCCAAGCGCGATCACATCGTCAAAGCTTCTGGTGTTTCCGTCCATCCCGCAGGCTTACGAGGCAGGCGCGCACAGATCAAGCGTGACGCTCATCCCTCCAGTTTGGTGAAATCCGCGATCTGACCAAGTGTCACCCGAATACGGTTCAGCAAGCACAAGCGATTGCGGCGCACCACTTGGGTCTCCGTATTGACCTGCACGGCTTCAAAAAACGCGTCGATCGGCGCGCGCAACTGCGCCATCGCCGCCATAGCACGCTCAAAAGCCTCATTCTCAACCTGTTGCGTGATATCTGGCGCGGCAGTGTCCAATGCTGCAAACAGCGCCTTTTCACTCTCGTCCTCTGCAAATTTGGGATCAGGGTCCATTTCATAGAACACGCCATCCTTCGCCTCTTCAGCCGACAGGATGTTGTTCGCGCGTTTAAACCCTTGCAGCAGGTTCTCACCGTCATTGGTCTTGAGGAAGGCCTGCAGGGCGCGAGCGCGCGCCACCAGTAACACAATGTCATCATTGCCTGGCATGGCCAGACACGCGTCAATGACATCATGCGAGATGCCTTGGTCGCGTAGGAAAACCTTCAAACGGTCATGGAAAAAGCTCAGTAGATTAGCCGCCCAGTCTGCGCTGTTCTTCTTTTCAAAAAAATCCATAAGACCCAAGCGAACGTCATTCTCTAAGATCAATCGAATGACACCTAGCGCGGCACGCCGAAGCGCAAACGGATCTTTTGATCCCGTCGGTTTTTCATCAATGGCCCAAAACCCGGTAAGTGTATCGAGCTTATCCGCAAGGGCGACCGTCACTGACACAGGCGATGATGGAACCGCATCGGTCGGGCCCAAGGGGGAGTAGTGTTCTTCACAGGCTGCGGAAACGGCCTCATCCAACCCAGCTGCGGCGGCATAATACCGGCCCATAATCCCTTGAAGCTCCGGAAACTCATAGACCATTTCCGAGCTGAGGTCCGCCTTGGCAATCTCGGCCGCTTGCCGTGCTTTCTCGGCATCAGCCCCCACAATGGGTGCAAGTCGCTCTGCCAACATCGCGATCCGATCAATCCGCTCGTTTTGCGTGCCAAGCCTATTGTGAAACGTCACATTGGACAGTTGACCCGCCATATCTTCTAAAGGCGTGCGCAGATCGTTTTCCCAAAAGAATTTAGCGTCCGACAGGCGGGCATTCAGAACCTTCTGATTTCCCGCCAAAATCGTCGCGCCATTATCCTTGGTCTCGCGGTTCGCTACCACGACATAGCCGACAATCCGGTCATCTTTGGGATCTTTGACCGATAGGAACTTTTGATGCTCGGCCATAGATGTTTGCAGAACTTCGGGCGGCAGGTTCAAAAACGCCTCATCGATTGCACCCATCAAAACCACCGGATGCTCCACCAATCCCGCAATTTCAGACAAAAGCTTTGGATCCTGCACAACCTCCAGACCTTTGGCGAATGCCTGATTTACGGCATCTCCCCAAATCAGGTCCGAACGCTCTTCTGCGTCCAACATCACGTAGGCGCGGCTTAGTGCCGAGCGATACTGCTCAAACCCATGGATCTTGATGGCATCAGGCGCATGGAAGCGATGCCCATAGGTGATGTCACCTGAACGAAAGCCAGCGACCTCAAAATCGACAATGCTAGATCCTTCATCCGTTTCCAAAAGACACAAGATCGACCGCAAGGGACGCACCCAACGCAAATCGCCTGAACCCCAGCGCATGGATTTCGGCCAAGGGAAGTTCAGCACCACTTCCGGCACCACCTCGGCAATAACATCGGCTGCAGGCCGCCCGGGCTTGTCCAAAACTGCGAAATACGTAGCGCCCTTTTTGTCCTCCCGCACCTCCAGAGCCTCTTTAGCCAAACCTGTTGAGCGCAAAAACCCTTCGAGCGCCTTTTCGGGTGCGTCTGTGCGCGGACCTTTACGCTCTTCCTTCACGTCAGGAGAGCGTTCGAGAACATCTTCCACGACAAGCGTCAGACGGCGCGGCGTCGCAAAAGCCCCTGCACTGCGATAGGTAATGCCCCGCTCGACCAGGCCCTCGGTGACGAGTTTGCGCAAGTCTTCAGCGGCTTTGGCCTGCATGCGCGCCGGGATCTCTTCAGAAAACAGTTCAAGGGTTAAATCAGCCAAGTGAGATCTCACGTTTTAACTTTTTTCGGATTGATAGACTATGACCGAAGCCGGATACTTTGGGTCCTGTGCGCTGTAATCCAATAAATCAACAACTCGACCATTTTTGAACCATTGGTTTAACAACTCAATCAATTTGTCCCGATCAATTCCGACAGGATCAACTAGGTTGACACTGGAGGTATCATAGTCCGAGGTGTGATCGAGAATTAGAAGTCCCCCTGGCCGAAGAGTTTCTATCCAAAGTCCGAAAGTTTGTTGTGGATCGAAGCTATGGTCCCAAGAATTCGAGTAAACAAAATCAGCCAAGCCTATCCAGTCCGAATTTTGTTGGTTGAAATCCCACTCAATCGTGTTTGGGTATTGGTCTGCACTTTCGGATATCTCTGTACCAATTACATTGGGCGCTCCGTTGAGAAAACTGGCAAACCATTTTTGCTCTCGACCTTGTCTGGTACCGTGACACAAACCAAAAGAGACGTTTTCCAAACGCTCGTTTATGTAATGAGATAGTCGTTGTATATGCTCTTCAGTGACATATTGACGATCTCGCTTTAAGTGATTGGCCTCTTTTTGAATTTCGACATAGCGCTCATAACTCGGATAAATTTGACGCTTAAAACCATCGTGGCTCTCATATTTTGGCGGCACCGATGCTTTGAGCTCGCGAAGCTTATTTTTGGCAAAAGGATTTATGCGACGGAGCTTGCGCGCTAACTTTGCGATTTTCTTTTCGGCTTCGGACATAGACCTTCCTTTTTGACACAAATTTCTTTGTTTTAGGTTTCCACCACCCATGCATACCCGCGTCCATCGGCATATATCGCAATCAACTGGTTGGCATCTTCACCCGCCAAAAGAACGGCTTGTCCCAGATCGATATCATCAGGAAGCTCGGGCGGGAAACACGCAGGCGGGTCAACGATCCCGTATTGATCCGTGTCCACGATCACAAAGGTCTCGGTAATAAGGGCAAGCGTCAATTCCGTTTGGAAACAAGCGTAGTCGCGGCTCCCCCGAACGGTGTTTTCGACGAGTGAAAGGTTTTCAAACGGCCCTGCCAGTGACATCGCTCGTATCTGATCCTCTGGCGTGGCGGCGCCCGGACATCCCACAGGTAGCGCCTCGCCTGCAAACTGCGCCGACCCGCATGCATTGATTTGCCGCCAAATATAACCCCTGCCATCTGGGTAATGGGCGATGTATGTCGTAAAACCAAAGGGCTCATTCTCTTGAGAAATCAAAACTGTCGCAGCGCCCGACTGAATATCGGCCTCAATTTGGACCGCATCAAAACACTCAAACCAGCCAGGCGTCACCAGTGGTGTCGCCTCCTCAGCATGCACAGTACTGGCAGCATAAGGCAGCTCGAAATCAAAGCATCCTCGGAGTTTCAACGGCGAGCTATCACCATCAATGCCACGATAATTTGTGACGGCCCATGATGTCTCTCCGACACGGACTTGTTCGACATTGCGCACTTCATCATAGCTGCCGATTGTTGCCGAATACCAAATGCCGCCACCAATCGTTAAGGCGCTGACGATCAGCGCAATCATCAAAATACGCCCGCTCATGCTGCTGCGCCGCCTGCGTCTGTTTTGACAAATGCATCCGCACAGAGTTTTGCCAAGGCGCGCACCCGACCGATATAGGCCTGGCGTTCGGTCACGGAAATCACGCCCCTCGCGTCCAAAAGGTTGAACAGATGCGAGGCCTTGATGCATTGATCATAGGCCGGATGAACCATGATGATCTTTTTGCCCGTTTTTGGATCAACATCCTCGGCGTCCAAGATACGCGCGCACTCCGCCTCGGCATCTTCGAAATGTTTCAGCAGGTTATCCGTATCGGCGACATCAAAATTCCAGCGCGAATACTCTTCTTCTGTCTGGCGGAAGACATCGGCGTAACTCAGAGCGATCTCGGTTTGCGGATCGTTAAACGGCATATCCATCACATGATCGATGCCCAGTACATACATCGCCAACCGCTCTAACCCATAGGTGAGTTCACCTGAGACAGGCTTGCAATCATGGCCGCCCACTTGTTGAAAATAGGTATACTGGCTGACTTCCATCCCATCGCACCACACTTCCCAGCCAAGGCCCCAGGCCCCAAGGGTCGGGCTTTCCCAGTCGTCTTCGACAAAACGAATATCGTGCAGCTCCATATCAATACCAATCGCTTCGAGCGATCCAAGATAAAGCTCCTGTAGGTCCGGTGGGCTTGGTTTGATCAGCACCTGAAACTGATAATAATGCTGGAGGCGGTTTGGGTTTTCACCATAGCGCCCATCCGTTGGTCGCCGCGAGGGCTGCACATAGGCCGCCGACCATGGCTTTGCTCCTAAAGACCGCAAGGTCGTCGCCGGGTGAAACGTCCCTGCCCCGACCTCCATGTCATAGGGCTGCATAACTGCGCAACCTTTCGAGCTCCAATACAGCTGAAGCCGCAACAATATCTCTTGGAAGGATTTAGGTTTGTCGACCATAGGACCTCGCGCGTTCCGGCGTGGTCTAGGCCGCCAGCCAAAGGGGGTCAACGCAGAGTTCGGTTTGTACCGAGGGGACCCCGGCTTTTGAATTGCGCCTGCCCACAGCAAAGGTAATCTGGCCGGGATGGCCGATCTCAACCGACTATATGATCCCTTTGCTTATGACACGGCCCGCCCTGTGCCGAGCCATTGGATGGCGACCTCCGATGCTCCGGAGCAGGGTTCATCCGTGCCCGCATCCGTCGATACCGCGATCATCGGAGGCGGGTTCACCGGCCTGTCCGCCGCTTATCACCTTGCCAAAGAGCACGGGGTCGCGGCCTGCGTGTTCGACGCCGCCCCCATCGGATGGGGCGCTTCGGGACGCAATGGCGGGTTTTGCGGCTTTGGCGGATCGAAGCTCTCTGATGCACAGATCGCGCGCCGCTATGGTGCAGACAACCTGCGCCGCTTCTATGCGGTTCAGTCAGAGGCGATCGATCTGGTCCGCAGCCTGTTAGAGGACGGTATTGACGCCGATCCCCAAGCCGAGGGCGAATTTTGCCTGGCCCACACGCCGCGCGCCGCGTCCGATTTCGACGAAGAGGCGGCGCAGTTCAAAACGCTCACAGGTCTTGAAGCGCCAGTCTACTCCAAAGAGGCGCTGAAACAGCTGGGCATGCATACGGGTCTCGCCCATGGGGCGATGGTTTTCCCAAAAGCGTTTGGCCTGCACCCGCGCAAATATGTTCTGGGCATTGCAGCCAAAGCGCAGGCGGCGGGTGCCACGCTCTGCGAAGACACGCCCGTGACGTCTGTGAAACCCGATGGCTCAAACGGATGGATACTCCAAACCCCACAGGGACAGACCAAGGCCAAGCGCCTGATCATCGCCACCAATGGCTACAGTTCAGAATACCTGCCCGACTGGATGGCGGGGCGGTACATGCCCGTCGTTTCCCATATTATGGTGACCGAGCCGATCTCCGATCGCTTGCGAGCAGACCAAGGCTGGACCAGCCACCAGCTGGCCTATGACACGCGCACCTTGCTGCATTATTTCCGCCTTCTGCCAGACAATCGCATGCTTTTTGGGATGCGCGGCACAAGCAACATCACCCCGCGCGACGCAGACACGATGGCCAGAAATGTTCGGCGGGATTTTGACGACATGTTCCCAGCCTTCAAAACCGTGTCCGCCAGCCACCACTGGAACGGACTTGTGTGTCTAACGGCTAACCTTGTGCCCTTTGTGGGAAAAGTTGCAGGCGCACAAAACCTTTGGGCTGGATTTGGCTATCATGGCAGCGGCGTTGCCTTGGCCACTTGGGCCGGGCGTCATCTGGCGGCACGCGTCGCGGGCGCGTCCACCACCCCTGCGCCTGCGTTTTTCGGCGCGACACCCCGCAAATTTCCGTTCCCCTCGGTTCGCAGACATTACCTGCCGCTTGCTTACAAATACTACGCGTTGAAAGACCGCCTCGCCTAAGCGGCTTCTATCTTTTCAAACTTCGGCATCAGATTAATCAACTGCTGAGTATAGTTGTGCTGAGGCGCCTCAAAAATCGCCTCCGCTTCCGCCAGCTCCACCACTTCGCCCAGTTTCATCACGGCAATCCGATCACACATCTGCCGCATCACCGGAAGATCATGGCTGATGAACAGCAGCGTTAAATCCAGCCGCGCTTGCAGATCCTTCAAAAGGTTCAAAATTTGCGCCTGTATCGACACATCAAGCGCGCTTGTCGGCTCATCACAAATCAAAAACCGTGGGCGAGAGGCCAAAGCCCGCGCAATCGAAATACGCTGGCGTTGCCCACCGGAAAACGCATGCGGATAGCGCCGCGCTGCATCCGGGCTAAGCTCCACAAGCTCCAACAGGTCCTTTGCGATCTCTAAAGCTTCACCGCGTGATCCCGCCAAACCGTTGACAAAAATCGGCTCTGCCACAATTTGCCCAACCTTCATCCGACTATTAAGCGACGAGTAAGGGTCCTGAAAAATCATCTGGATTTGCCTGCGGTGCAGCATGGCCTCTCGACCTCGGGCCGGTTTCATAAGGTCCTGCCCGTCATAGACCATCGAACCACTGGTCGCCCGATGAATACCGGTAATAAGCCTCGCAATCGTCGATTTCCCCGAACCGCTTTCGCCCACAATCCCAAACGTCTCTCCACTTTGGACGTCGAAACTCACGTCCTTCACAGCATGGGTCGAGGCACCGATCGCGGCCAAAAATCCAGTCCGACTTTTGAAAACTTTGTTGAGGTCTTTGATACTCAGGATCGGGCCACTTTCCGCCGTGCGCCGATTGCCCTCTCCCAACCAATGGGTTTCCAAGTCCAGGTCTTTAACCCGGCTCTCCCCGTCGCCTTGGTAATCCACGCGGGTGAACCGCTCCACCCGGTGGTTCGATGGCGGCACGGCACTGATCAGAACCTTCGTATAGTCATGTGTCGGCGCTTGCGTAATTTGCGCCGTCGTACCGACTTCTACCAAATCGCCGCGATACATCACCGCCACGCGATCTGCAGTCTCTGCGATGACGCCCATATCATGCGTGACCAGGATCATCCCGACTTGGCGATCCCGGCAGAGCGACTTGATCAGTTCCAGAATTTGCGCCTGGATCGAGACATCAAGCGCCGTCGTCGGCTCGTCTGCGATGATCAAATCTGGCTCGGCACAAAGCGCAAGCGCAATCACAACCCGCTGCCGCATCCCACCCGAAAACTCGTGCGGGTATTGCTTTATCCGCTCTGCTGCATTGGCGATGCCCACTTGGTCCAAAAGCTCCACCGCGCGCGCCTTCGAACTTTTATCACCCAGTTTCAAATGCAACTCGATTGTTTCGACCAATTGGCTTTCGACCGTTTCGAGCGGATTGAGGGAAGTCATGGGATCTTGGAAGATCATCCCAATACGTTTGCCACGCAAAGGCCGCATCTCAGAATATGACTTGGTATCCAACCGCTCTCCATCAAGGTAAACCTCGCCACCGCCAATGCGCCCCGGCGCTTGCAACAACCCCATCACAGCGTTGCCAATAGTCGATTTCCCGGCACCAGACTCGCCTACGATGCCCAAAATCTCTCCGCGTTCGACACTTAGGCTGACATCTTTGACGGCCGTAAATGTCCCATGGCGATCGGGGTATTCGATGGTCAGGTTTTTGATGTCCAACAGTGCCATCGCCTACTCCATGTTCGGGTTCAGCGTGTTGCGCAGCCAATCCCCCAAAAGGTTCACCGACAGCGCAAGCAGAAGCAACGTGACCGACGGGAAGAACAAAATCCACCACTCGCCCGAAAATAAGAAACCCTGCCCGATCCGTATCAGTGTCCCAAGGCTCGGCTGTGTAGGCGGCGCTCCGACGCCCAAGAATGACAGTGTCGCCTCCGCAATGATCGCCAACGCCAAAGAGATTGTCGCGATCACCAAAACGCTTGCCACGATATTTGGCAGAATATGGCGCAGCGCAATGATGACCGGGCCCCGACCAATCAGCGTCGCCGCTTCGACATATTCTTTTTTGCGTTCCACCATCGCGGCCCCGCGCACGACGCGGGCAAACTGCACCCAATCCGACAGTCCAATCGACAGGATCAGAACCCAAATCGCAACTTGGTTGCGCATATCGGGTGGCGTGATACCCTTGGCGATCCCGAAAATCAGCATGGCAATCAGAATCGCTGGGAAGCTGAGTTGAATATCTGCAATCCGCATGATGATCGTGTCCGTACGGCCACCGGCCATAGCGGCCGTCAATCCCAGCGCTACACCCAA
Organism: Pseudomonadota bacterium; assembly: GCA_039821195.1. Taxonomy (GTDB): domain Bacteria; phylum Pseudomonadota; class Alphaproteobacteria; order Rhodobacterales; family Rhodobacteraceae; genus Amylibacter. Next base: position 2,148 of record JBCBON010000049.1, on the reverse strand, counting down.
AATCATAGCCAAAAAGACCGCCGCGAAGCCCACAAAAAGCGAAATGCGCATCCCGTAGAGGATTGTAGAAAAGACATCGCGCCCTTGATCATCCGTCCCCATAAAGAAGCTTTCCCCGGTAAAGGCGTTCGGCTCTCCCGGTTGGGTAAATCCGTTCATCAGATTCAGCGTGGCGGGGTTAAACGGATCGAATGGCGCGATCAACGGTGCCAATACCGCGCTCAATATCAGGACCATCGCAACCACGAAGCTGACAATGGCAACGGGCGATTTTTTGAATGAGTAGAAGAAGTCGCTTTCCAAAAAACGGCGCCAGCTTTCCATCACGCAGCCCCTTCGCTGCGCAAACGCGGGTCAATGATCACATAAAGGATGTCAACGATCAGGTTGATGCCGACGAACATGACAGAGATGAACATCAAATATGCCGCCATCACAGGTATATCGACGAAATTTACGCTGTCGATAAACAGCAAACCAACGCCCGGCCACTGAAACACTGTCTCTGTAATGATCGCAAAGGCAATGATAGATCCCAACTGTAGACCTGTAATCGTAATGACCGGGATCAGCGTATTCTTGATCGCGTGGCGGAAGTTCACAGACCGTTCGGGCAGGCCACGGGCGCGGGCAAATCGGATATAGTCAGAGTTCAGCACTTCCGACATCTCGGACCTCACGAGCCGCATAATCAGCGTCATTTGATAAAGCCCCAACGTAATCGCAGGCAAAATGATCGCTTTCAAACCACTGGCCGTCAGCAGCCCCGTCGACCACCAACCGATCTGAACCGTCTCGCCACGGCCAAAACTGGGCAGCCAGCCAAGTTCGACCGCAAAAATGTAAATCAGCAGGATACCAATCAGAAATGTTGGCAGGCTGACCCCAACCAAAGAGATGGTTAGGATGACTTGCGTAAGCCACCCTTTGGGTCGGATCGCGGTGTAAACCCCAAGGCCAACCCCAAAAACCACAGCAAACAGCGCGGAGACGAAGGCAAGTTCAAGCGTCGCCGGCAGCCGCTCTATCAGGATTTCAACAACCGAGCGACCCTGACGGAAGCTGACACCCAAATCGCCTTGCACCGCATCTCGCAAGAAATTCCAGTACTGCACGACAAAGGGATCATTCAGCCCCAATGCCTCGCGCAAACGCTCAATATCCTCCACCGTGCGCTCTTGGCCCAGCATGTTGTCCACGGGATCACCGACAAAGCGAAACATCGAAAAGGCAACAAGGCCCACGACCAAAAGAACAACAACAGATTGGCCGACCCGGCGGAGGATATATTTTAGCATTCGCTGCGCTTACCCACCCATCGTGACCCAGCGCAAGATGAAGAAATTATCTGGGCGCTGCGTCAGGGACACACCATCTCGCACGCCCCAGACCAAGGGCTGAACATACATGGGAACGTAAGCGTGCTGCGACTGATAAATGCTTGTGACCTCATCAATCATCGCTTGGCGCGCCTCTTCATCGATTTCCGATTGGATCATCGGCAACAGCTCATCGACGCGAGCATCGGAAAATCCACCAAAGTTCCAGCTGCCCAATTTTGCTTCTTCATTAGGTGTGGTCACCAAAAAGCGGACGGGATGTTCATGATCGAATGTGCCTGGCGACCAACCCAATAGATACATGTCGTAATTATCGGCGCGCAACTCAGGCCAGTAATTGTTGACCGGCATTGCATCCAGTTCAGCCGTCAAACCAATTTGGGCGAGCATGCCAACAACGGCTTGGCACACGGCCTCATCGTTGAGGTACCGGTTGTTCGGGCATTTCAGACCAAAACTGAACCCATCCGCATAACCTGCCTCGGCCAAAAGGGCTTTGGCGGCCTCCACATCATATTCGGGGCGTTCGTTATTTGCGGCCGAAAACCCGCGCATCGCCGGACTGACAAGCTGAGAGGCTGGCTCGGCATTGCCACGCATGATGGTTTGCAAAATTGCAGGCACGTTAACTGCCTTTGCCACCGCCTCGCGCACACGCGCATCTCGGAATGGATTGGCCTCTCCGGCCATATCACCAAACTTCAGACTGTCTAATTCGTGGCCAAAGCCCAACATGATCACGCGCGCTTCGATGCCTTGAATGACATCCACGCCATCCGCTGTCTTCAAACGCTCGGCATCCTGAATG
>JBCBON010000048.1:0-19042 GCA_039821195.1 Pseudomonadota bacterium | reverse complement strand
CATCCAGCAGGCCATCGAGGTCGAGGCCCGCCGCCAGATCGCCATCGTCGAGGCGGGCGGCGCGGTCGATCAGGAGACCCGGCTTTTTGACCCGGACAAGCAGGAGACCCGCTCCATGCGCTCCAAGGAAGAGGCGCATGATTACCGGTATTTCCCCTGCCCTGATCTATTGCCGCTGGAAATTGAACAGGATTGGGTCGATGGGATCAAAGACAGTTTGCCAGAATTGCCCGATGCCAAGCGCGCGCGTTTCGTGAGCGATTACGGCATGACCGAATATGACGCAGGCGTGCTAACGGCAGATGTGATTGACGCCGATTTCTTCGAAGACGTCGCCAAAGGCCGAGATGGCAAGCAAGCTGCAAACTGGGTCATTAACGAGCTATTTGGGCGATTGAACAAAGAAGACCTAGCTATCACGGAAAGCCCGGTATCAGCCGCTCAGCTGGGTGGTATTTTAGACTTGATGGCCTCAGATGCGATTTCCGGCAAAATTGCCAAAGACCTCTTTGAGATTGTTTGGACTGAAGGTGGCGACCCGGCACAGATTGTCGAGGCCCGCGGCATGAAGCAGGTCACCGATACCGGCGCGATTGAGGCCGCCTTGGACGAAATTATTGCGGCCAACCCAGCCCAAGTCGAAAAGGCCAAAGAAAACCCAAAACTCGCGGGCTGGTTTGTCGGTCAGGTGATGAAGGCAACGGGCGGCAAAGCCAACCCAAAAGCCGTCAACGAATTGGTAGCGAAAAAGCTGGGTTAAAAGCGTTTCAACGCAACTTCATCAAATGGGAAACCAGACAGAGCGCTTTCCAAATCGCTGATAGACATGCCTTCGCTATAGAACACGTACGTGAAATGTGGGCCAACCATGCCCCGGAAGATCCCGGTTTCACCGACTTGGAAGGCGTCGTCGCTGTAAAACCCATAGGTTTGCCCCGATGCCGTACTGACAAGGACTTGTGATTGTGCGGTTTGTGCAAATTCGGCGTTCTGCTCGGCCATCGCCGCAGCAAAATCTTCGGCTGTTAAGAGGCCCGTTGTCACGACAAAGACAGTCGTAATGAACGCCTGGCCCTGATCATTGAAAAACAGTGTCACAGGAAGCTGCACCATGCCAGACATCTCTGAAGACGCCCCGGAGAGCCCAATAAAGAAGTCGTAAAGTGGAACCTCCGCCGTCGACGATGGCAACACGCCACCATTACCGGTCACAATTGAGGCCAGGTCCTGACTTTCAATGGCCAGATCAGCATCAGTCATCTGATACCAGCCATCGATGCGCGCAGGAACCAGTTGCTCTATCGGAACAACCGGGCGATCAGATCGCATATCGAAAATGCGTCTTGCAATGGCCCAAAGGCTATACTCATTTTCTGCCGGTTCACTGTCCACGGCAGCCGTCGGCGCGGCCACTTGTACAGGCTCAACAGCCAACTCGTCAGCGGCATCTGCAATCTGTGAAATGTTAAATGCGTTCAGGAATTCTTGCAGATCAATAAGGTTGCCATTCGCGATAGCTGTGCCCATCAAAACTCTGTCATTCAGTGCGGTGGTAAAAACTCTGTGCGAATTCGGTTGAAAAACGCCGTCGGAACTAAAGCGGAAGCCTGCTTCTGCCGTGCCGATGAAAATCTCATCACCGCCGGCAAAAACAAGCTCTGGCGCGAACGTGTTTTCTGCGGTCCGGATGTATTCAATTAAAACCGACTGACCTTCCTCGTTAAAGAACAAGTAGGCAAAACGGCTCTGATTTGTCAGAGCTGTTTCGTTATCCGAAACAAGCTTTAAAAAACTACCAAGGTAAGGGATCTCATTCCAGCTCACGGTCGGGTTTGTGGCTTGCCAGCTGGATTTTACATCAAAATACCCGCCACCCCCAAACAAAACATCGGATGCTCGCAGAACTGTCCATCCCCGCGGTGGACGTGCCGGCAAAACGCTATCGACCGACGTATTTGACCCATCAGAAAGCCCCTCTGTCGCTTCAATCAACCCGGCTACGCCTGCCCGCGGCTCTTGGATTTCAGCATTAAAACCTGCGCCCAGAATGGCCAATTCATTGCGTGGCGCTGCAAACAGGTCGGGTTCAACAATCTCCTCCTCAGCGGTAGCGACAGCACTAGGATCGACATCTTCAATTCCGAGACGATCGAAAACTGGCGTCAAAAATGGATCAGCGACACCAAGCACAGTTAAGGCAATACCACCGGCGGTGCCCCCTGAGGTGTTTTCTGCAAAAAGTTCCGCTTGCCGCGCATCAAGCGCTTGTGGTGACATGCCCGTCATAGCCGCAAGCGCCACGCGAACACCAAACAGGCCGACCACCCCCAGCACCAAAATCTTGGCAAAAACGGAACCCTTTTTTTTTGGCGCCTCTTCTTCTTTTTCTCGAACAAGACCGATTTTTTTACCACGCACACCGGTTGGCATTTGACGTGATACGGTTTTGCCATGCTGGTGACTTTGCTGTATCCGCTCTAAGCGTTTGTGAAAGTCGTCATTCCCAGCCATGTCGCTCCTTCCAAACTATCGGCGAGTCTCTCTACCTCCTACTCTAACACCGAACCAGCGGTTGACCATCCCGCGTTCTGGCTTCAAATCAACGTCAACATGAGGGAAGTCTAGCTTATGGCGCATGAATATAAGGTCATTCCAGCCCCACGACGGGGAAAACGCGGCAAAGCAACGAAAGGCCCGGCTGGTCGTTTTGCATATGCAGTCGAAAGCACCCTGAACGAAATGGCTGCCGACGGATGGGAATTCGTAAGGGCCGAGACGCTGGGCGCAGACGAACGTGAGGGCGTCATGCGCCGCAAAGTAGAAACTTTCCACGGTGTCCTTGTGTTCCGGCGCGAGATTATGAACTCGCCCCCACCCCGGACTTCGGTCGCAGATGTGCCATTGGCCACACCGCCCAAGCAACCGGAACCGAAAACTGCGCCAAAACTAACGCTTACAGAAGCGGCGGTTCCGTTGAAGCCAGCAAACGAGAAACCCCGCATTCAACGTGTTGCTGCGGCTGAAACCAAGACCACTCAGGTTGATCCAGACGATCCTGCGGAAAGATGAAGCGCGAGTGCGTGCAACCCTGCATCGAACTCTTCTGAAAGGCAGGTCATCACCTTGCGTTGCATCGCAACACGTGACAGGCCCGCAAAGTCGTCAGAAACCATCGTCACGCGAAAATGCGTATTGCCGCCGGGTCGATGACCTGCATGCCCCTCGTGCAAATGGCTTTCGTCCAAAACCTGGAGCTCTGAAGGGTTGAAAGCTGCCCTAAGTTTGTCTTCGATCGATTGTCGCATGGCCTCTACCTAAAAGGTTTTGGGCTTGGCCTAAATCCCAAAACGGTTAAGCTACCCTGTCTGAGTCGAGGCACATGTTAGGAGCGTATTCATGAGTGAGGAACCTCTTTTTGAATTTGATATCTCTGTCTCTGCCGACAAAAAGAGACGGGCGAAATCACGGCGAGGGATGTCCGGCGCTTCGGAAACGTCGACTAAAACATGTGAACACCCGGGATGCGAGGAGGCCGGTAAATACCGAGCACCACGTCATCCCGACAACTTAGAAGAATTTCGTTGGTTCTGCCTTCAGCATATTCGAGAGTTCAATCAAAAGTGGAATTTCTTTGATACTCAGTCCGAAGAGGAATTGGAAAAGCAATTCGCCGCCGACAAGGTTTGGGAGCGAGATACAAAACCATTCAAGCAAAGCGCCGAAGAGCGCGCTTGGGCCCGCCTTGGGATCAATGACCCGCACGAGGTGCTTGGCCAGAATGCAACCCGCAACCCAGGTCGTGGAGACGGTTTGGGGGGCGGTCGGAAACTACCGGCAGACGAGCGCAAAGCCATTGATATCCTAGAGGCGCGTGAAGACTGGACCAAGGCCGAGCTGCGCAAACAGTACAAGTCTCTGATCAAAGAGCTGCATCCCGATATGAATGGTGGGGATCGCAGCGAGGAAGAGCGGCTTCAACAGGTTGTTTGGGCCTGGGATCAAATAAAAGACAGCAGGAACTTCAAAGAATAGTCGTCCATGACCTTGCAGGCCTTTGCGTTATGTCCCAAACGAGCGGCTGAAAGGGAATACTATGGCGGATGGAACGATTGATATGACGGATATACCAACAGAAGACATTTCTGTCCGCGAGACGTTTGGCATCGACAGCAACATGACGATCAAAGGCTTCGACACCCCGTCCGATCGCGTTCCTGATATCGACCCAACGTACAAGTTTGATCTTGACACGACCTTAGCCATCCTTGCTGGGTTTCAGTACAATCGCCGGGTGATGATCCAAGGATATCACGGTACCGGTAAGTCCACACATATTGAGCAAGTGGCAGCGAGGCTAAACTGGCCATGTGTTAGGGTAAACCTCGACAGTCATATCAGCCGGATCGACTTGATTGGTAAGGACGCGATTAAGCTCAAAGACGGGAAACAGGTGACAGAATTCCAAGAAGGGATTTTGCCGTGGGCGCTTCGCAATCCGGTTGCGATTGTTTTCGATGAATACGACGCAGGTCGAGCGGATGTGATGTTTGTGATCCAGCGGGTTTTGGAAGTTGATGGGAAACTGACCTTACTTGACCAAAACGAAGTGATCCATCCGCATCCTTCTTTCCGCCTGTTTGCGACAGCGAACACAGTGGGGTTGGGCGACACAACGGGACTGTATCACGGAACCCAGCAGATCAACCAAGGCCAGATGGACCGTTGGTCATTGGTTGCCACGCTGAACTATCTCGACCATGACGCCGAAACCGACATTGTAGCTGCGAAAATCCCGGGCATGAAACGCAAGACAATCGCACAAATGGTTACCGTTGCGGACCTGACCCGTTCGGCCTTCATGAATGGTGACATCTCAACCGTTATGTCGCCGCGGACTGTCATCGCTTGGGCGCAAAACGCGAACATCTTTGGAGATATCGGATTTGCCTTCCGGCTAACCTTCCTCAACAAATGTGATGAACTCGAACGTGAAACCGTGGCCGAGTTCTATCAGAAGTGTTTTGACGAAGAGCTTCCCGAAAGTGCGGCCAGCCTAAGCCTAGGCTGACCTATACACTTACTGAAGTTGATCGCTGACATTTGCATTAGCTTTTGCCGATGCCAGTTGGAAGGCCCGCGTAAGCTGGGCGTGCTTGTTAAAAACATCATGACTTCGGGCGATAAGATAGAAGCTGGATTTATTGAGCTTACCAACCGAGCCCACAAAACTCTCGCCGCGACGGGCACGCCAAAACTTCTGACTGTTGATCGCGATTAAATGGTTCCGAAAAGCCACAAGGCTTTGCAGGTAGTCCGACGCAAGGTTCTGTGCGTCCGATCCATTTGGCATGGTTCTTCGAATATCCCGAGCTGAAATACAGTTCCGCGCAGTCGCAATGTAAGGTGAGTATTCGCCATCTCCGTGGACCCGGTCCACGTAGGCAATGTTTTCAAAATAACGGCAGGTTTTATTCACCTGGTAGGCAATCGGGAGGTGAATTCCGTCCAGTGATGATGTGTCCGATGCCATCGTGCTGGATGCAAGCGATGACACCACGACGGTCAAAATAAGTGACCACTTCCTTGCTGTCTTCATTTGTAACAGCTTAGTGACGCCCTATTTGGAGAATATAAACAATCTGGCCAAAGCCTCAGATTTATGACTGAATTGCACAAAGCGGTGCAATTTTACCACGGATTCGTGTGGCATCTGAGTTGCGGCCAATTCAAACACAATACCCGGCATGGTTGCGGTGCTATAATGCCGTTTCAACCGCCGGGCGAGAGACGAATGAGACTGATTTGAGCGACTCAGACAATCCTGCCGAACCCTTCAAGAAAGCTCTATCCGACGCCACCAAGGCCCTTGCCCGCGATGGAGAGCTTGCCGTTTCTTACAGCGTCGACCCGCCAGGCGCGACAAATGATGCGATCCGTCTGCCGCAAGTGTCTCGGCGGATGACCCGCGAAGAGGTGGTTCTTGCGCGGGGTACAGCGGACGCGATGGCGCTCAAGCATCGCTTCCACGATACTGGGACACACAATCACTACAGCCCGGAAGGACAAATGGCCCGTGACCTTTATGATGCGCTGGAGACTGCGCGCTGTGAAGCGATGGGCGCACGCACAATGCCCGGCACGGCGGGAAACATCGATGCCAAGCTTCAAAGCGATGCATGCCGCCTTGGTTATGATCAGGTTAATGACCCGAATGCCGTGCCATTGGCCACGTCAGCGGCCTATCTCTTGCGTGAAGCTGCAACTGGTAGAGAATTACCGCCAGCGGTGAAGGTGGCGGCCGATCAGTGGCGCGAGTTCATCTCGGAAAAAACAGCGGATGCTTTGGGTGACGCCCAGACACTACTTGATGATCAGACCGCTTTTTCGAAATTCGCCCGACAGCTGATCGACGATTTGGGCTATGGCGATCAGCTTGGTGATGATCCGGATATCGACGATCTTGATGGTGAAGACGAGGTCGAACAGGACCACGGCGAAGAGGATACACCGGATACAGATCAAGGTGACGAAGGCGACGTGGAAGAAGACGGAGACAGCGCCGAGCAAGACGAAAGCCAAAGTGCCGAACAGCAGGTTGCGCAGTTTTCAACGGAAGAAACCGAGCAGTCTGACGCCGTCGAAGAGATCGACAATCCTGACGGCATTCCGCCCATGGACCAAACGGTTATGCCTGTCTCGGATGCAGACCCGAATTATGAGGTATACACAGTTGCCCATGATGAAGAGGTCATGGCAGAGGATCTTTCAGATATGGCCGAGCTGGAGCGGCTACGCTCATATCTGGACCAACAGTTGGACCCCTTGAAGGGCGCTGTCTCGCGTTTGGCAAACAAGCTACAGCGGCGGCTTCAAGCGCAGCAAAATCGATCCTGGCAGTTCGATATGGAAGAAGGTTTGCTGGATGCTGGACGCCTTGCACGGGTCGTCGCCAATCCAACGACCCCTTTGTCCTTCAAGGTCGAGAATGACACAGAGTTTCGCGACACTGTCGTGACGCTGCTTTTGGACAATTCGGGATCTATGCGGGGCCGGCCGATTTCGATCGCCGCCATTTGTGCGGATGTCTTGGCCCGCACCTTGGAGCGGTGCCAAGTGAAGTGCGAGATCCTTGGCTTTACGACGCGCGCCTGGAAAGGTGGTAAATCGCGGGAAGATTGGCTTGCGGCGGGTCGGCCCGTTGGGCCGGGCCGCCTTAACGACCTGCGCCACATCATTTACAAATCGGCGGATGCACCGTGGCGACGTGCTCGACCGAATCTTGGTCTGATGATGAAAGAAGGCTTACTGAAAGAAAACATCGACGGCGAAGCGCTTGAATGGGCACATCGTCGGATGTTGGCGCGGCCAGAGGCCAGACGGATTCTCATGGTGATTTCTGATGGTGCCCCGGTGGACGACTCCACCTTGTCAGTGAATTCCGCCAATTACCTAGAAAAGCATTTGCGCGATGTGATTGCCATGATTGAACGCCGACAAGCCGTGGAGCTTATCGCGATCGGCATCGGTCATGACGTCACACGGTATTACAATCGGGCGGTAACCATCACAGATGCAGAGCAGTTAGCGGGAGCCATCACTGAACAGCTTGCAGCTCTTTTTGATGGTGCCTCCCAAGGCAAAGCCAGGTTGAAAAAAATCGCGTGATACAAAAATTCATATCGCCCTTTGATGGCAAAGACGGCCCAGCGCGCTTGGGTCAGTTGCGTGCACAAATGGCCCAAACAGATTTAGACGGGTTTCTTGTTCCTCGGGCGGATGCGCATCAGGGCGAAGAGGTCACGGCCCGAAACAATCGTTTAGCTTGGCTGACCGGTTTTTCAGGCTCTGCAGGTTTTTGCGCCGTGTTGCGCCGTGAGGCTGGAATTTTCGTTGATGGCCGTTATCGCATTCAGGTCAAAAACGAAACGCAGAGTGTCTTTACCCCAATTGATTGGCCCGAGACAAAACTCGCGGACTGGTTGATCGAGCATCTTTGCGAAGAGGACCGTGTTGGTTTTGATCCGTGGCTCCACACCTATGGAGAGATCGAAAAACTCCGCAAAGCACTGCTCTCGCATGACATCGAGTTGGTCGAGACGGACAACCTGATCGACCGCATATGGGAAGATCAGCCGGATGATCCCGATGCGCCTTTGACAATCCAACCCCTGGAATTTGCGGGTGAAAAACAGGGGATGAAGCGGACACGGCTTGCGGAAAAACTGAAAACGGATGGCGCTGATGCGGCAGTGCTCACTACGCTGGACAGTGTTGCTTGGCTGACCAACACACGTGGCCAAGATCTGACGCATATGCCAGTCGCGATTTCTTTTGCGATCCTCTATTCGGATGGTGCGCTTCAGCTTTTCGTGGATCCCGCAAAGGTTAGTGATGCGATCAAAGATCATCTGGGCTCCAACACGAAAATCAAACCCCTAAACCTGTTCGAGCGCACTGTCGCCGCGCTGGACGGCACCGTTCTGATTGACCCCAAGACGGTACCTTATGCAGTCTGGTCAGCGCTGCAGTCCCGCGAAGAGGGAAACATAAAACTTGGCGACGACCCAACAATCTTTCCTCGCGCCTGTAAAAATCATATCGAGTTGTCCGGCGCGATTGCGGCACATATCCGGGATGGCGCAGCGGTTGTGAAGTTTCTGCACTGGCTGGACGGTCAGACCGTTACCGATTTAACCGAGATTGATATTGTAAAACAACTAGAGGCGTTCCGCGCCGAGAACGAGCACTTCCACTCGATCTCATTCGATACAATTTCAGGCAGTGGGCCAAATGGGGCCATTATCCATTACCGGGTCAGTGAGCCGTCCAACCGCAAGTTGAAGCTGTCAGACTTACTGTTGATCGACTCTGGCGCTCAGTATCGGGATGGGACCACGGACATCACGCGCACTATAGCCCTTGGCGACACGACCGAGGCGCAACGTCTTGCAAACACCGCGGTACTGAAAGGTATGATCGCACTTTCGCAGCAGCGTTTTCCGGAAGGGGTCAGTGGTGGTCAGTTGGATGCGATTGCACGCGCTGGCGTCTGGAACCTCGGGCTCGATTACGCCCACGGTACTGGCCATGGCGTTGGATCTTTTCTGTCCGTGCATGAAGGCCCCCAACGGATTTCGAAAACATCTGACGTTTCCTTGCAGCCCGGTATGATCCTCTCCAACGAGCCAGGATTCTACCTGGAGGGCGAGTTTGGCATCCGTATTGAAAACCTAATCCATGTGATCGACACGCAAGAAACAAGTCTGACAGGTGATCGCATTTTGGCATTTGAAACTTTGACGCTCGCTCCGATTGATAGAGCATTGATTGAAGTCGACATGCTCTCCGATCAAGAGCGCGCGTGGCTAAATGTGTATCATCAATCCGTTCTAAGCCATATTGGACCCATCGTACCGGCGGCCACTCAAAACTGGCTGAAGAACGCCTGCGCCAGCCTTTAGTGGGAACGGGCGGTCACCATTTCATCCTGAAGAACCGTGATGGCATCAGATTTATGGAGGGCACCTACCACGCGAACAGATTGTGATTTTCCATCGATCTCAATCACAGGGATCACGTCATCGCCATGCTCAAAGAGGCGCATCGCCTCGGCCAAGTGATCGCTTTCCTTTAGATATGTTCCCTCTCCGGCCATACGCCAAAGCATGGCGGACTTGCGTGGCTGATCTGGATTAAATGGCCGCATGACCTCGCCTACCAAACGACTGACGTTGAAATCCGCGCCTTCCATGCGGGCCACAGGACGGCCACGGCGCACAAGTTGCATGAGGAAAAACGAGCCATAGACAAATCGGTTCGCGAACGTGTTAGAAATTGACACCGCCAAAATAACGGCCAAGCCGACTTGCCAAAGGCCCGTTAATTCAAACGCGATGAGTGTTGTGGAAACCGGCGCCCCGAGAACCGCAGCAGCGACGGCGCCCATCCCCGCCAAAGCATAAAGAGAAAGGTTCCCCGAGAGCTCCGGGAAAAGCGGTGTCGCGATATGACCAAAGGCCAGCCCTGTGAGCGCGCCCATCATCAAGGCGGGTGAGAATACGCCTCCGCCCATCCGGCCGGAGAATGTGATGACCACGGCAAGGGCTTTCACAACTGCGAAAATGACCGCTGTTTGAAGGCCGATATTGCCCTCCAACGCGCGCGCTGTTGTTTCATATCCGACGCCTATTATATGCGGGAACTCAATCGCAATCAGTCCAAGCAAGACTCCGGCGCAAGCGGGTCGCAGGTAACGGGGTAGCCCAACCCGAGCCTGTAATTTGGACGCTGCATCTTCGGTCCAGAAAATCGCCCGCACCAACAGCACAGCCACCACACCACATGTCAAACCCAGCAATACAAAGGCCGGGATTTCTTCGAAGAAACGGACATTGGCGGCGGGAACTGTGAATTCTGTGATATCACCGAAATGCAAACGGGAGATCACCGTGCCCGAGACGGATGCTATCACGATGGGCGCAAATGTGCGCAGGCTGTACTGGCGTAAGATCACCTCGGCGGCAAAGATCGCCCCCGCGATAGGCGCGTTAAACGACGCCGAAACCGCCGCTGCCACGGCGCAGCCCAAAAGATCGCGGGCGGTTACGTCCGGCACTTTTGTGATCTTGGCAATTTTACTCGAGAGGACCGCGCCGAGATGCACCACAGGCCCCTCTCGCCCGGTCGATCCACCCGTAGACAGTGTGATGAGCGAGGCAAAGGCAGAGGCGACACCCTCGCGATGCTCTACACGTCCGTCACCTTGGGTTACGGCATCAATAACATCCGCCACACCCCGGGCACGCCCATCCGCAGTGTAGTGGTGGAGGATCAACCCAACTACCAATCCGCCTGCAATAGGCAATACAAGGACAAGATACCAAGGCAGCGTCTCTGCTACAGACGCCAGCATGACATCATCGGCACCGTAAAAAAATGATTGCAGTGCGCTGATCGCAAGGCGAAAGCCCAGTGTTGCGGCCCCCGCCACCGCGCCAACCAAGAGAGAAAGCAACCAGAACGCTGTGAAGGGTTTAACCTGATAGGTCCAAAATTCTCTCAGCCCGGACAGCACGCGGCCCTTCCCCTTCTCTGCGGTTTTGCTAAGTTACTCGGCTAGGGAGGAATTACCATGGGCAATATCGCGGCCGCCATTGAGGCGCTTTCCGCTCAGCTTGGTGAGAAGGTTTCGACCTCGGACACAGTCCGCACGCATCATGGTCAAAATGAGACATACTTTGCGGCTATGCCACCCGACGCTGTGGTGTTTCCCGAATGCACCGAAGATGTGGTCACCGCCGTCAAAATCTGTGCGCAGCACACGTGCCCGATAGTACCCTGGGGTGTTGGCACATCGCTGGAAGGGCATGCCCTTCCAGTGCGCGGCGGCGTGACCCTCAGCTTTGAGCGGATGGCGCGCGTGTTAGACGTCTCTCAATCCGACTTGGTTGCGCGCGTTGAGCCCGGTGTCACTCGAGAGGCGTTGAACGAAGAGCTGCGGGCGACCGGGCTCTTTTTCCCGATTGATCCGGGTGCAAATGCAACTCTCGGCGGAATGGCGGCTACGCGCGCGTCTGGCACAACTGCAGTGCGCTATGGAACATTACGCGACAATGTGCTGGCGATGACCGTAGTGATGGCCGACGGCCGCGTTATCAAAACCGGTACGCGTGCCAAGAAAAGCTCTGCCGGATACGATCTGACAGCATTGATAGTTGGTTCGGAAGGAACCTTAGGGGTCATCACCGAACTCACGCTGAAGCTTCACGGCCAACCCGAAGCAATCGCAGCAGCGGTTTGCGCGTTTCCGTCGGTGGATGCTGCGGTGGATACAACGATCCAAGCTGTCCAACTTGGGATCCCGGTTGCAAGGATGGAACTTGTGGATGCGTTATCGATGCGGTGCATTAATGCGTATTCAAACACAAACTACCCTGAGGAACCGCACCTCTTCATGGAATTTCATGGCTCAGAGGCTGGCGTGGCAGAACAGTCTGAAACGCTAGAGGCCCTCGCGGCAGAGCATGGCGGGAGGGGGTTTCAATGGACCACCCGGACCGAAGAGCGCTCAAAACTATGGGCAGCCCGGCATACGGCTTATTGGGCGATCAAAGCCATGTGGCCCGGTCGCCACGGCATGTCGACCGATGTTTGCGTGCCCATTTCCAAACTGTCCGAGGCAATTGCTGCGGCCCGCGCAGATGTCGAGGCGCATAACCTGCCGGGGCCCATCGTGGGCCATGTTGGCGATGGCAATTACCATGTATTGCTGTTGTCAGATCCCAAGGACCCAAGCGAATTGGACACGGCCAAAGCCATTGCGCGACGCATGGCAGAACACGCCATATCCCTTGGCGGAACGGTAACGGGCGAACATGGCATTGGCATGGGCAAAATGGACCTGCTGAAGCAGGAACACGGCGAAGGGGTTTCGGTAATGGCATCGATAAAGCGTGCCCTTGATCCGGACAACCTTCTGAACCCGGGCAAAATTGTCCAAATCAACTGACGCTAAAGATATCGATTGATAATCTCGTGAAGGTTCACGCGCGCGCCGAATTTGCGCGCCAGCAAATACATGCCCGCCAGTTTACGTTGAACTAAAAGCGTCTCCACCGGAGGTACATGAACATGTGTCATGTCTCGCGACATGATCTCTGCCTTTTCGCGCATCACCTGAGCGGGTCCAGTGTCAGAGAAATCGAACAACCGGTCCGACGTGAGCTGACCGCATGAATAAGAGATCATATCAAGGATCATCTCGCTGTCTCTTTGCGGGGCGTCCTCGCTCCAGAACCCGAGTGCTAGACTATGCGCGCGAATACCGTCCTGATCGTTATTCATCGCAGCCGTCAGAAGATCTCGAAAACCCACTGAAATCCAATCTGGAATATCCACGGCCGCCCCGAAATCTAACAGGATGATCCGACCAGCCTCTTCTCTCAATCTGTAGTTGGCGAAATTCGGATCCGTCTGCATATGCTGCCAGTCAAATACCTCTCTCAACGTGAGATCGAGGAGGGTTGCCATAAGTTGATCTCTCCCCGCTTGGTCGAATGCTTCCGCGCGCTCGATCGCAACTCCGGGTATGTAAGACATCGCAAGGATGCTGTCGGTCGAAAATTCTGGCTCGAAGGTCGGAACGATGAAACGCTCATCGCCTTTGAGCCGCTCTGAATAGCGCTGAAGATGGCTGGCCTCTCTGGCATAGTCTGCCTCATCGCGCAGTTGCGATTTGGCCTGTTCCAGCAATGGATCAAGGTCAAACGCCGCCGGGAACAGACCCGAGACGCGGATCAACGACCCAACATTGGTCACATCGCTGTCAATGCTTTTTCGGACACCGGGATATTGAACCTTCAGCGCAAGATCGCGCCCATCTTTGGTTCGCGCTCGGTGCACTTGCCCGATTGAGGCCGCTGCCACGGGCCGGACGTTAAACTCGGCAAATTTTTGGAGCCAACCATCGCCCCATTCTGCGTTCAGAACCGTTTTCAATTGTTTGGGGGGCATGAAGTCTGCGTCCGCTCGGAGGCGCGTCATGATTTCGGTGATCTCGGCCGGAAGCATATCCCCGGCATCCATCGACATCAGTTGACCCAGTTTCATCGCAGCACCCCGCATACGAGCGAGTTGCGCAGTCAAGCGCTGCATGTTTGCGGGTGTCACCAACAACGACTGAAAGTTAGGGCGCTCCCCCCGCGCCCATTGCGACACCGAATTGACCGCTGCATTGCCAAAAATACGGGTCGCGGTTCCACCCAATGCAGCGGATCGCGCCAGACGGGACTTCGGAATAGATACTGATTTTGCTGAACTTCTCATGATCGGTGAGATAGGCCAAGCTCCCTTGCCGACCAGAGGTTACGCCTTGTTCAGAAGCACTTCAGCAGCCGCTTTGGCCTCTTCGGTAATCTCATCGCCGGACATCATGCGCGCAATCTCATAGACGCGTTCAAGATGGGTCAGACGTTGGACGCGCGAGAAGGTCTGCTCATTTTCGATATGTTTGGCGACTTGCCATTGAGCGCGACCCAAAGCAGCCACTTGCGGGGAATGCGTCACAACCAAAACCTGCCCGCCATAGGCAAGAGTTTGCAACCTGCGCCCCACCGCATCTGCTGTGGCACCGCCCACACCACGATCAATTTCATCAAAGATCAGGGTCAGCCCTTTCGCATCAGTCGTCAGGCAGACTTTCAGCGCCAAAAGAAAGCGCGACAGCTCGCCACCAGAGGCGACCTTCTCAATCGGGCCCGATGGTGCACCAGGATTAGTGGCGACTTCAAAAGCGACCTCATCCGTACCGCGCGGGCCGGGCGTTCCATCACTGAAAACAACGCGGAAATCTGCGCGCTCCATTTTGAGAGGGGCGAGTTCGCCTTTCATGGCCGCTTCTAAACGCTCGGCGGCCTCTTTCCGTGAAACACTGATTTCAGCGGCAAGAGCAAGATAAGCGCTTTCGGCGGCCGAAAGTTCAGACTTGAGGCGATCCATTTCCGCATCACCGGCTTCGATCTGGTCAAGGTCGGCCCGCAAACGCTCTGTCAGGTCTGGAAGGTCATCGGGCTGAACATTGTGTTTGCGCGCCAAATCGCGGATCGCGAACAAACGATCTTCGAGCTGTTCCAACTCCATCGGGTTGAAGTCGAGATGCGCCAAACAGTCTTCAATACCGACTTGCGCTGATCCCAATTCTTCGACCGCACGTTGCAAGGCCGCCATCGCCTCGTCCAGCCGGCCTTCCGCTTGTTCGGCCACACCTTCCAACCAGCGGCTTGCATCCAACATCATGCCGTCCGCACCCTCGGCCCCCAATGCCTGTGCGGCCTTTGCAATATCGTCGCGAATTTTACCCGAGGCCTGCATGAGACGGCGCTTGGTATCCAACGCTTCCTCTTCGCCGACTTGCGGCGCGAGCCGATCCAATTCAGTTACGGCATGGGCAAGAAACTCTTCTTCTTCGGTGGCTTTTGACAACCGCGCGCGCAAATCCTCGACGGCTTTGCGCGCCTTCGAAAAATTGCTCCATGCGGTAGACAGCCGTGAAAGATCATGACCAGCGAATGTATCAAGCAAGGCAAGATGGGCCGAGCGATTAAGTAAACCGCGATCATCATGTTGACCGTGAAGCTCCACCAAAGTGGCGGACAAAGCGCGCAGTAACTCTCCCGAGCATCGCTTGTCATTTACAAATGCCGTCTTGCGGCCATCGACAGAATTGATGCGACGCAGAACAAGCTCTTCAACGGGGTCCCAGCCGGCATCGCGTAGGACTTGCTGCGCAGGATGATCGCCGGACAATTCAAACACGGCGATCACTTCGCCCTGCTCTGCCCCTTTGCGCACCAGTTCGGCCCGACCCCGCCAACCTAACACAAAACCAAGTGCATCAAGAAGGATCGACTTACCCGCGCCAGTTTCACCGGTAAGAACGTTCAGACCCGGTTGAAACGCCAAACCGAGGTGATCGATAAGCAGGATATCATGGACCTCAAGGTCACGCAGCATCCGACCGTCCTTTGATCAAATCCACTCGCCTCGGATGACCTGACGGTAAATCCGCGCAAGCCAACTATCGCTGCTGGTTGCGGCATTATTGGGGTCCAACCCACTTGATTGAAGAAGCTGGAAGGTATCTTCGTACCAAACGGATCCCTGATAGTTGAAACCAAGAATGGCCCCTGCAATCCGGGCCTCTTCATCCAAGCCCAATGTCAGATAGGCCTCTGCCAAGCGATGCAGCGCTTCGGGCGTATGGGACGTCGTTTGGAAATCCTCAACCACAACCCGGAATCTGTTGATCGCAGCACCCGGATGGCCCCGCTTGAGGTAGAAACGTCCTACGTCCATTTCCTTACCAGCCAGTTGATCCAGCGCGAGGTCAAACTTCAACAAGGCCGAAGTTGTGTACTCGCTGTCTGGGTATCTTTCGATCGTCACACGCAGCGCCTGTAACGCCTGAAAGGTCACCCCTTGATCGCGGCTGACCCGTTCCATCTGATCGAAAAAGCTCATCGCAATCAGGTATTGGGCTTCGGCGGCGTTCGGATCGGCAGGATAAAAGTCCAAAAAACGTTGCGCCGCTGCACGGGATTGATCGAAATCGCCAGCGGCGCGATACGCAATCGCCTGTCGAAGTACGGCTTGGCTTGCTAGATCACTGAACGGGTACAACCGCTCCAGAGCCGCAAATGTTTGAGCCGCGTCCTCTGCATTGCCATCCCGAAGCTGCCCTTGACCGCGTTCAAAGATTTGCTCGTCGGTCAGCGCTTCAGCCTCCGGCGCGCGGTCCCCGAACAGGCCACTACCTTCGCGATTGCCACAGCCAGTGATTAGCGCGACGCACAGGACCAAAGCCAAGACTTTATGCAACGTTCTCATAAACGCCCCCTCCTACACCGCGCTCACGGATGACGTTTCTACAAGTTTTCAAGCAAGTTCAAGAACGGAGGTATCCGATCAGGCGATCAGGGCGAGATCACTCTCTTTCAGATCAGAGCCGGGCAAAAGTGCTGCCATTGCTGGCGTAACGGTGACCCATTCGAAATGATCCGGATGCGCAAACAATTTCCGAAGTACGTTATTGGTCATGCGATGACCTGCCCGGTGACCCACATAATGACCAATAATCGGTGCACCAGCCAGGTAGAGGTCACCCAATGCGTCCAGCATTTTATGCCTGACGCACTCGTCAGCATATCTAAATCCGCCAGGGTTCAAAACGGTGTTTTCGTCGACAACAATCGCATTGTCGAGGCTACCGCCCAACCCCAGACCATTTTGCTGCAGCCAATCAACCTCTGCTTTTTTGCAGAATGTCCTGCTATCGCAGAGCTCCCGGATGAATGCGCCATTGGCCATGCAAAGTGACTTCGATTGCTGCCCAATCACCGGAACATCGAAGTCAATCGAGAAAGAGATCGACATCACATCTGCCGGGCGAAGCTCTGCGAATGCAGCGCCTTCTTCGACGCGGATCGATTGTTTAATTCTGACGGCCTGCAGATCGGCATCCAAAGTGACGATGCCTGTCTCCGTAATCCGCTTGATAAACTCGACGGAGCTGCCATCCATTATTGGCACTTCCGGACCGAACAAGCGGATATGCACGTTATGGACCCCGCATCCAGCCAGAGCAGCCATAATATGTTCGATGGTTCCAACAGCTTCGGCACCGCGGCCAAGTTTCGTGCACAACTTCGTGTCAGTCACATTGTCATATAGGGCCTTGGTCACGTTTTGATGCGACAGGTCCAATCGTTCAAATGTGATACCGTTACCTGCAACCGTGGGATACAGTTCCATTAGAGCTGTTTTACCGCCATGAAGGCCGACGCCGTTGAAGGTGATTTTATTAGCCAGTGTAGTCTGCATAATCGCACCGCGTGTGTTAACTAAGAGGTAAATCTTGACCCCTTACGCCTCAATTCACGGATTATGACAGCTGTGAAGTAAACCGGCGCTCGAGGCGCCGATTTCGGAATTAATTCGCTTGCCGACGCAAAAACGCTGGAATTTCGATGTCTTGATCGGAAGCTTTCGCCGGTTTATCCGTCTCGGCGTTGTCCTCATCTGCAACCAAAGGCGGTTGCTTGCGTGTGGCTTGCGTTTCGTTCTCGCCGCCTGCCATACGATTGATCAAACCGTTCAAACCAAGACCTTTACGAGAGTTTTCAACCTCTTGTTCAGGCTGTAGGCGCAGAGCAGCTTCGGCTTTCTCGGCGCTGGAAGACCGTGTGGCAGCCCTCTGTAAACGAGAAAGTGCGTCCGGTGACGTCTCTCCGAGTTTTCTAGGCTGAGGCGCAATGAATTCGTCGTCTTCGACTTCAAGCCGCATAGGCGCCGCGTCTTCTTCTGTTTCTGGTTGATACGCTGGCGGAGGGAGTTCCTCTTCACGATCTGCCAGGCGATCAACCTTTGCAAAGAAGTTATCCGAAAACGCCTCTGATGTTGGCTCATTTGCTTCCGGTTTTGCCGGTGCAACATCATCGTCCAGACGCAGCGGCTCCCGACGGGGTAGCGGTTTCGCAGGCTCAACTGTGTCCATGGACCCGAATGCATCAATACCAGTTGCAACGACAGAAACACGCATGTCACCGTCCATGCCCTCATCCAACGTGGAACCAACGATAATGTTGGCTTCTGGATCTACCTTCTCGCGGATAAAGTTTGCAGCTTCGTCCACTTCGAACAGGGTCAGATCGTGACCACCTGTGATGTTAATCAAAACGCCGCGTGCCCCCTCGAGGGAAATTTCGTCCAGCAGCGGATTGTTAATTGCTTTCTCTGCAGCTTGACGCGCACGATCTTCACCATTGGCCTCACCCGTACCCATCATCGCTTTGCCCATCTCGTCCATAACGGCCTTGATGTCCGCAAAGTCGAGATTAATTTCGCCTGGGCGGACCATCAGATCAGTCACGCCTTTGACGCCTTGGTACAAAACATCGTCTGCGAGTGCGAAGGCCTGAGTAAACGTTGTTTTCTCATTCGCGATCCGAAATAGGTTCTGGTTCGGAATGATGATCAACGTATCTACGACCTTTTGAAGGGCTTCCAACCCTTCTTCGGCTTGGCGCATCCGTTTGGCACCTTCAAACTGGAAAGGCTTGGTAACAACGCCGACCGTCAGCACACCCAATTCGCGCGCGGCTTGCGCAATGATTGGCCCCGCACCTGTTCCGGTGCCACCACCCATTCCGGCTGTGATGAAACACATGTGACTGCCGACCAATGCATCTACGATGGTTTCGATGCTTTCCTCAGCGGCTTCCGCCCCGACAACAGGCTTGGCGCCAGCGCCCAAACCCTCGGTGACCTTGGACCCAAGTTGAATTTTGTTGGGGGCTTTACTGTGCTGAAGCGCCTGAGCATCTGTGTTTGCGACCACAAACTCCACACCATCAAGCTTTTGCTCGATCATGTTGTTCACGGCATTTCCGCCCGCACCGCCAACTCCAAACAAGGTAATAATCTTGCCCAAAAGAGGCATATGAAACAGGCGGACAGTTATGACACTTAATCTGAGAGTGCCCGAAGT
>JBCBON010000047.1:0-19239 GCA_039821195.1 Pseudomonadota bacterium | reverse complement strand
GCTTTGAAGCGGACCGTTCCCCCAATTTTCCACACTCCGCCAAAGCGAGGTTGAAACGATTGGCGGGCCAAAAGTGGACGAATGACGGCGCGATTGTGCTTCAGGTCGACACCCATCGGAGCCAGGCCCGCAACCGTGAAGAGGCGCGAAAGCGATTGAAAGCGCTGCTGACCAAGGCACTGGAGCGGCCCAAGCCACGCCTCAAAACCAGACCCAGCAAAACCGCCATGCGCAAGCGCCTTGATGAAAAAGCTCGCAGAGGTGAGATCAAAGCCCAGCGCCGCAAACCGCCGATTGATTAGACAAACCTAGACAAAGGCATTAGGCAACGTGCACGGTTTTGAAGGCCGCTGTTGGGAGTGAGACATGTCAAATTTTGAGAGCCGCCTGGCCGAGCTCGGTATAACTTTACCCGATGCTCCAGCGCCTGCTGCGAACTATGTACCTTACGTGATAAACGGTTCGACCGTATTTATCTCTGGTCAGATCAGTGTCGGCCCAGATGGCTTGGTCAAAGGCAAGCTTGGCGACACTTTCACGGTTGAAGACGGCCAAGCCGCAGCGCGGCTATGTGCGATCAACCTGATTGCGCAACTGAAATCCGCATGTAACGGCGATCTTTCTCGGGTTAAACGGGTGATCCGCCTTGGTGGTTTTGTGAACTGCACAGCCGACTTCACTGATCAGCCTGCCGTGGTGAACGGTGCTTCCGACCTGATGGTCGATGTGTTTGGTGACATCGGGCGCCACGCCCGCGCCGCTGTAGGTTCCTCTTCGTTGCCACTTGGGGTTGCCGTAGAAGTTGACGGTATTTTCGAGGTGGAATGACGCTCGACCCTCGTTTTCTAAGCCTGCCTATCGCCCATCGCGGGCTGCATACTGGATCCCGGTCGCGGCCGGAAAACTCGATGGCTGCGTTCGAAGCGGCAGCCATGTTTGGCTTTGCGATTGAACTCGACGTGCAGCTGACGCGCGACGGTGTTGCAGCGGTTTTCCACGATTACAATCTGCAACGGTTGCTCAGCCGATCCGGAGCTATTCAGGCAACCGATTTTACCGATCTTTCCAGCGCGCGTATTTTGGGCTCGGGAGAGGCGCCACCTAACCTGACAGATGTGCTTTCTCTTGTGGCCGGTCAGGTGCCGATCCTGATCGAACTCAAAGATCAAAGCGGGTTACTAACCGGCACTACTGGTCGACTAGAGAGCGTCATTGTCAAAGCCCTCAGCAGCTATGTGGGGCCGGTGGCGGTGATGTCCTTTAATCCCGACCAAGTGATAGAAATGCGCCGCATTGCGCCCAACATCCCGCGAGGTTTGGTCACCGAAAGCTTTATAAGTGATGAATGGGTTTTGGTCCCATTTGGTCGCAGAGAGCAGCTATCGTCGGGGGCATTTATCAACGAGGTTGACGTCAGTTTTGTCAATCACAAACGCAGCGATCTCGACAGCCCGCTGGTTAAAACACTTCGCGACCGTGACATTCCCGTTTTCGCTTGGACGATTACATCGGAGCACCAAGAACTAGAGGCGCGGCGCATCGTTCAAAACATAACCTTCGAAAACTATCTCCCCAACGCTTGACGCGGTTGCTTGGGGGACCACCTCCACTCCATGGAAGACAGCCTCACGCTTTCAGTATTTCAAAGCTTAGCCGAAATTGACCCAACGGAATGGGATGCGTGTGCGAACCCGGGTGGCGGTGTGCCCGAAGATCCGTTCACAACCTATCGGTTTCTCAAAGCCTTGGAGGATAGCGGGTCCGTCGGTGAAGGAACAGGTTGGTACCCAAGGTACGTGAAAGTAGAGCGCGGTGCGCAGGTGCTTGGCGTCATGCCCTGTTACGCAAAGACGCATAGCCAGGGCGAATATATTTTCGATCATTCATGGGCCCATGCCTATGAAAATGCCGGCGGAAGCTATTATCCGAAACTACAGGTTGCCGCCCCTTTCACGCCGGCCACGGGACGACGCCTTTTGGTACGCAACGACGATGATGTCCTGCGGGCCGCGCTGATCCAAGGCGCGGTCAGTCTGGCTGCACAAAACGGCCTTTCCAGTTTGCATCTGACCTTTTGCACGGAGGGTGAGTTTGACTTCGCACCTAAGGTTCCTTTGCTGCAACGCACAGGGCAACAGTTTCATTGGGAAAATCAGGACTATGTCGATTTCGACGCTTTCTTGGCTGATCTCTCGTCACGCAAGCGCAAGAACATCCGCAAAGAACGACAAACGGCTCAGAGCTTTGGGGGCACGATCCATGCGCTGACGGGCGATGCGATCGAGCCTCAACACTGGGATGCGTTTTGGGAATTCTATCAGAATACTGGCATGCGCAAATGGGGTCGACCTTATCTGACACGCAGTTTCTTTGATCACGCACAAGAAACGATGCGCGATGATATGCTGTTGGTGCTGGCAGAACGCGACGGTGCGTTCGTGGCAGGTGCGCTAAATTTCATTGGACGAGAGGCTCTTTTTGGGCGCTACTGGGGCTGTAGCGAACATCACAACTGCCTGCATTTTGAACTCTGTTATTATCAGGCGATTGACTACGCCATCGCTAACGGCCTGAAACGGGTCGAGGCCGGGGCCCAAGGGGAACATAAACTGGCCCGCGGGTATCTGCCCAAACCTACATACTCGCTTCATTGGATTGCGGACCCGAATTTCGAACGCGCCATTTCGGAATACCTTGAACGGGAACGCGCCGCGGTGGATGACGAGATCGAAATACTCACGTCCTATGGACCCTTCAAAAAACCGAGCGAGGATGACTATGCCCGAGAAAATGACTGACGCAGCACGCGCCGCCCTGATCGCAGCCGGTTGGAGCCACGATACCGATCGCGACGCGCTGACCAAGGACTATAAGTTCAAAAACTTTGTAGAGGCATTTGGTTGGATGACGCGCATGGCCATCGTTGCCGAAAAGATGAACCACCATCCCGAGTGGTTCAATGTCTATTCCAAAGTGTCTGTGACGCTGACGACCCATGACACAAACGGTCTGTCAGAATTGGACGAACAACTCGCCCAAGCCATGGATGCCGCTGCCTAGTCAAACGGGCAACCCGCCGGGACAACCGGGCCCCGAAGAGGTAAGGTACGAGCCGGGCCAACGGCCCCCTGCGTCAGGTTAGGACAACGCGTCCAGAATTGTTTCGCCAGCGGACAAGTTACACTCACCTGGGTTCTCATCCACGTTCAAGATCGTAACGGTACCGTCTTTCACAACCATCGCGTGGCGTTTCGAACGTCCGTAGAAGCCAACCGGCTCTGCGGTGAAATCCATTCCAATAGCTTTCGTAAACGCACCAGACCCATCGGCCAGCATATGAATACCTGCTGCGCCGGCGCTCGTGTCATCAGCCCAAGCGGACATCACAAAAGGATCGTTCACCGAAAAACAAATGATCTCATCAACGCCTTTTTCCCGCAGCGCAGGTGCCGTGCGGATAAAGCTTGGCAGATGCGCCGCCGTGCAGGTGCGTGTGTATGCCCCCGGCAAACCAAACATCACAACCGTCTTGCCTGCGGTCAGCGCTGCGATGGAAACACTTTCGGGTCCATTCTCGCCAACTCGTAAAAACTCTCCCGCCGGAAGCGCCTCTCCCACTGAAATCGCCATCGCCTATCCTTTCGCAGTTGCGTGTCGCCTTTGCAGACATATAGGCTTCGCGGAAAACACCGCCAGAGAGGAAGTCGATGGAGCATGTGATCATAGTGGGCGCTGGGCAGGCAGGATCGTCCTGTGCGTTCAAACTGCGCAATCTTGGCTTCACCGGAGAGATCACCCTGATCGGGGCCGAGGACGCGCCACCGTATCAGCGCCCTCCTTTGTCAAAGAAGTACCTCTTGGGCGAAATGGAGCTCGAGCGTCTTTATTTGCGACCGCAGGATTTGTACGCGGCAGAGAAGATTACACTGCGCACCAGAACCGAAGTGTCGAAAATCGATGCGTCATCCAAGCAAGTATTTTTGGGTAATGACGCCCTCAACTACACCGATCTTGTGCTCACAACCGGGTCTTTTCCCAACCGCTTGCCCTCTGCGATCGGTGGGGACTTGGCAGGTGTCTTTACTGTGCGGGACCTCAATGACGTGGATGCTATGGCGCCCGAGTTCAAAGCGGGTGCGCGCGTCTTGATCGTTGGTGGTGGATATATCGGACTGGAGGCGGCGGCGGTGGCAGCAGCAAAAGGCTTGAAAGTGATCGTCGTAGAAATGTCCGAGCGCATTTTACAGCGTGTCGCCTCTCCTCAGACATCGGACTACTTCCGAGCGCTCCACGAAGGCCACGGCGTTGAGATCAAAGAAGGGCTTGGGCTCGCGTCGCTTCAAGGGGAGGGTCGCGTCGCTCAAGCTGTTCTCTCTGATGACACAATCATTGATGTCGACTTTGTCATCGTGGGCATCGGTATCAAGCCAGCGACATCGCTGGCCGAAGCGGCTGGCTTGCAGATCGAAAACGGCATCAAAACCGATGCACAGGGGCGGACCTCTGATCAAAACATCTGGGCGGCAGGCGATTGCGCGAGCTTTCCTTATCAAGGGCAACGCATTCGACTTGAGAGCGTACCAAATGCCATTGAACAGGCGGAATGTGTTGCAGAAAATATAATGGGTGCAAACAAGGACTATGTTGCCAAGCCATGGTTCTGGTCTGACCAATATGACGTGAAGCTACAGATTGCTGGGCTGAACACGGGCTATGACCAAGTTGTCTCCCGCATTGGCGACGGGGCGACCGCATCATTTTGGTATTATCGTGACGGGCAGTTGATTGCCGTGGACGCGGCCAATGACGCCCGCGGTTATATGATTGGCAAACGCATGATTGAAAACGGACAGACACCCGATCCTGCCCCGATTTCCGATCCCGCGACAGACCTGAAATCTCTTCTCGCATGAGGATTGTGGGCGGACGTTTCCGTGGTTCAAAACTGACGTCGATTGGAGAGGGCGATATCAACGCGCATCTGCGTCCAACCTCCGATCGCGTGAGAGAGAGTGTTTTCAACCTACTGCTCAATGGCGGCTATGGCGACCGCGTCACCGATGCGCGCGTTCTGGATCTTTTTGCCGGCACAGGTGCCTTGGGGCTGGAGGCTTTGTCCCGGGGGGCCGCTTTCGTTCTGTTCGTGGACACAGGTGAAACCGCGCGCGCATTGATCCGGAAGAATATCGATTTGGTGCGTGCGATTGGTCCGACCAAGCTATTCCGCCGCGATGCAACCGCGCTTGGCCCCGCCAAAGGTAAGCCATTTGACCTGATTTTTCTTGATCCGCCATACGGCAAAGATCTGGGCGCATCCGCGCTTTCTTCGGCCGCCGAAGGTGGCTGGCTAGCCCAGGATGCTTTGGTAATCTGGGAAGAGCACGAGGCGCAAACGCCGCCCGCCGGTTTCACGCTTCATGATGCGCGGCGTTACGGCGATACATGGATCACGGTACTTGGCTATGGTGGCTGACACAGCACGCGAGGACGCGCTTCGTGCGCTTGGGTATCACCGTATTGTTGGCATCGACGAGGTCGGTCGCGGTCCATGGGCAGGGCCCGTAGTGGTCGCAGGCGTGATCTTGAACCCGGCGGACATCCCAGATGGTTTAGCGGATTCAAAAACGCTGAGCGCGTCCAAGCGCGAATTACTGCGCACGCAGATTTTGGCGTCGGCAACCACCAAGATCGTCGAAGTGCCCGTGGAAGTAATTGATCAAATGAACATTCTGGCGGCTTCGCTGCTTGGGATGCGGCAAGTGGCCCAGACCCTCGCCGCTGATTTTGCCCTGATTGACGGTAATAAAATTCCAACCGACCTGCCCTGTCCCGCCGAGGCCGTAATCAAAGGCGACAGCAAATCCGCCTCGATCGCTGCTGCTTCGATCATCGCAAAGGTCTATCGCGACGAATTGATGGCCGATTTGGCAGACGACTTCCCGGGATATGGCTGGGAAACGAATGCGGGCTATGGAACAAAAATGCATCAATCTGCACTTCAAAATCTTGGGGTAACCCCACATCATAGACGTTCGTTTAAACCAATCCACAATATCTTGTATGGCGATGGCGCGAGCTAATTCAGCATAAACCATTGGAATCAAAAAAGAATTTGACTGCGAATCAGCTTTGACTCATACCGAGATCAACGACGCAAATATGCGCGACTGAGGCAGAAAATGAAACAATCGACACCCAAGGCGGCGAAGCTGCCATTGGATACTGTTGTGCAAGGCGATAGCCGCGAAGAACTGGCAAAGCTGCCGGACGCGTCAATCGACCTAGTTTTTGCAGACCCCCCTTACAACCTACAGCTCAAAGGCGACCTGCACCGTCCCGACAATTCGAAGGTCGACGCGGTTAATGACCATTGGGATCAGTTTGACAGTTTCCGATCCTATGATCGCTTTACGACTCAATGGTTGAAAGAGGCGCATCGCGTTTTGAAACCCAATGGCGCAATTTGGGTTATCGGCAGTTATCACAATATTTTCCGGGTGGGCTCCGCATTGCAGGATGCAGGGTTTTGGATCTTAAATGACGTGATCTGGCGCAAGTCAAATCCCATGCCGAACTTCCGCGGCGCGCGCCTGACCAACGCTCACGAGACACTCGTCTGGGCCGCGAAATCAGAAGGATCGAAACCCACGTTCAATTACGAGGCGCTGAAATCCCTCAATGATGGCATCCAAATGCGCAGCGATTGGCTGCTGCCGCTTTGCACAGGACACGAGCGCCTGAAGGACGCCAATGGCGACAAAGCGCATCCCACGCAAAAACCAGAGAGCTTGCTGCACCGCGTTCTGGTGGGCTCTACCAATCCTGGTGAGATTGTTCTCGATCCGTTTTTTGGAACCGGAACCACGGGTGCTGTGGCCAAAAAACTTGGCCGCCATTTCATCGGTATTGAGCGCGAGGTGGAATACGTCGCGCTAGCAGAAAGACGGCTGGCCAAGATCCGCAAATGGGATCGTGAAAGCCTTGAGGTTTCACAATCAAAGCGCGCAGCACCCCGAGTGCCTTTTGGTCAACTGGTAGAGCGCGGCATGTTGCAACCCGGGGAAACACTGGTGGGACCATCGGGCAAGGCTGCAAAAATTCGCGCGGATGGGACGCTGATTGCCCATGACGTGAAGGGGTCAATTCACCAGGTCGGCGCTGCTCTGGAAGGTGCACCAAGCTGCAACGGCTGGACCTATTGGCATTTTAAACGCGACGGCAAAGCGATCCCGATTGATCTGCTGCGCCAGCAGATCCGCTCGGAGATGCAAAGCTAAGAGATCATGTCCCCAGCGCCGCCTGCTAGGGACATGCCTGACCTGCCCTCCCTTCGGGGAGGGCTTTTTTTGGGCGGGCTTTACATCCCCCTTGATTGTCCGCTTGGAGCCCATAATGACTGATGCCGCAGAACTCACGAATGTCTGCTATGAACAGCAGGAGTTGCCTTCTTGAATTGGTGGGCATGGAACCGTTGCGTACGAACAGTATACGCAGCAATCCCCATCTAGCGGTTTCAACACTTTCTGACATGACTTGCATTCATAGAACCACTGGCAAGCGTCAGTTGGCATTGTTTCGATCTCGACGTGACCACAAGACGGACAAGTGAGCGTGGATTGCAAGGTTACTTTTGTTTCTTCTGTCGCCATATCGCGTACACCGTCAGTATTAGAAAGCCTGCCAATATCGGCAGTAAAACAGCATCGTTGTAAACGACACCAAGTAAGCCTGTCAGACCAAGCGCTGTTAGCACGACCGGCAAGAGCGGCGTAAAGCAACAGAGTATCGCTAAAATCGTACCTCCAACACCGAGCGCCAGTAGTTTGTTTTTCATAGTGTCGATCTCCACAAATCCCACATAAATCGCTGCGCTGATGCCTCCCAGAGTGGCGACGACAGCGCGATCAAAAAGGCGATGGATGCAAGTGACGTCCAGATAATTGCAGATCGTCTGCGCGTTGCGCATGGCTTGCGACGCAGCACCCGATACCACGCCCAACCGAGAGCAATCGCGACAGCGATAAGAATGAACCCGCGGTAAGCGATGAATGGGCCAAGCATGGTGAGCCATGCACCGCCTAGGCCGAGTATCGAAAGGCCGATAGGCAAAACACAACACGAAGCCGATAACAGCGCCAAAAGCGCAGCGAAGGGCATCACTAGGCGGGCAGCGATGCCGGTGTCCGTCAAGGGTTGTTGATTTGCATTCATGTCCATTTTGCTTTTCTACTTCCTGTAGCCACTACAGGAGCAAGCGAAATGTTCACCATCGGCAAAGCGTCAGAACAAAGCGGCGTAAACATCGAAACGATCCGTTACTATGAACGTGAGGGTGTTGTTCCGAAGCCGGGGCGCTCCGCAGGCGGGCGTCGGCTATACTCGTCAGATGAAATCGCCAAACTCAGGTTCGTGCGCCGGTGTCGCGATCTAGGTTTTCCGATCTCGATCATACAGACGTTTCTCTCGCTCACTGCACAAAGCGACCGACCCTGTGGTGAGGTGAAGGCAATGGCTGAGAACCATCTGGGTGAGGTAGCCGCCAAGATTGAGAATTTAATGCGCCTAAGAGAAGCGCTTTTCAGCCTTTCCAAGAATTGCGACGATGGAACTGCGGCGTGTCCCATGTTAGACGCTTTGATGAAGGATGGCTTTGGAGATGGCCTAGACAAGCAAAGCAGCCGTTAGTCTAGGCTTCGCGAAAGGCCGCTTCGTCCCGCAAACCCGCCATTCGTCTACTTACCAAATCACAAACAAAAACGCCCGCTGGATATCCCAACAGGCGCTTTGAAATCTTTGTTTTGCGCGCTTGTCGCGCAGCAAATTAACGGCGGATGCCCAGACGCTTGATCAGGTCCTGATACCGGGCTTCGTCTTTGCCCTTCACATAGTCCAGCAGCTTACGACGCTGGGCAACCATCTTCAGCAGACCGCGGCGCGAGTGGTTGTCTTTCTTATGTGTCTTAAAATGCTCAGTCAGCGTTGTGATCCGAGATGTCAGGATGGCGACCTGAACTTCGGGGGACCCTGTGTCGCCCTCTTTCAGCGCATAGTCTTTTATCAGCTGTTCTTTCAGCTCTACAGTAATCGACATCCGGACCTCCTATCGGGTTGCTGTGACAGCGACGGCCAGGATGTCGTCCAGCCGCGCTCTTGGAAGTCGCGCGTATAGGACCAATGTCTTGCGATGAAAAGGGGCTATTTCTGGCGGCGCAGCGCGATCACATTGGACACAACCAGCGTGACCAGAACAATGCCTCCACCCCACAGGCTCCAGACGCCGGGAACCTCGCCCACAACGATCCAGGCCAAAACAGGCGCAAGTAGACTTTCCAAAAGGATCAGCAGGGCCACCTCGGCCGAGGTGATGTATTGCGGCCCGGTCGATAACATCGCCGAGCTGAGCGCGACAAAGACCCCGCCATGCAGCGCGACGTAAACCCAATCGCCCGGGTCCACATCCCAAGGGTCCACAAAGGGAAAAAGTGCGACCGCGAGGATGATGAACGAAATCGGCACAATCGGTGTGATGCTGACGGGTCGGACGCTTCGCGCGCATGTGATCGCCAATGCAAACATCAGCGCCGCCGCAAGCGCGAGGGCATCGCCAAACAAGGTCGCCTTGCTTTCGGGATCGGCCGACCCATAAGCGATGACCGCGACACCGAAGATAGCAAAGACCATGGTCCACATCATGCGGCGGGAAATCCGCTCTCCCAGCCAAATCCAACTGGCAAGTGCTGCAAATACCGGCACTGTGGCGATGATCAGAACGGTGTTTGCGATGGTTGTGTATTGAACAGAGGCCACAAACATCACACCGCTACCCGTCACCAAAAGGCCAAACGGGATCGCGGTAAGCCCGACTGCCCTTACCTTGGATGGCAGCCGCCTGCCGAAGATGAACAACAAGATGACCAGCAAAACCAAGCCCTGTGTCAGTGCGCGCCAGAATACAATAGTGAAGGTGGGGGCATCGATCAGTCGCACAAAAAGGCTGTCTGGCACGATCGCCAGCACCCCGATCAGGGTGATCAACAGGCCTTTTGCTTGGTCACTCATACCACAGCTGTGGCTGGGTTTCGTAGCCGATGTAAAGTGGGTGTTTTGGATGGCCGTCTTTGGAAAGGCCAAGATGATAGAGGGATGCCCCGGACCGCCGAAGCAGAGCTTCTACTACCGGTCCGCGGCCCAAATGGGCCCCGTGCGTGCCCCAAGCGCAGACGACTTGGTCTGCCCAATCCGCCCCCTCGCGGATCGCCGCATCGTTTTCGGGGCCAACAGGATCTGCAGCGGCGCGCATAATCTTGGGATCGGTTGCCCGAAACGCAAAGATGTTTGTGACGCGAAAAGATCCAAAGCCAAGCGCACGGGCGCGCCTTTCACAACGCTCAACGGTGGGGTCGTTTTGCACCTCTGTTGCTGTCGACGGGTTTAACATCACAAACAGGGCCTTCTGCCCTAGCGGTTCCCATACTCGCGTCAGAGTGTATCTATAAGCCTCGCAATCGGAATACACAGCCACAGAAGGCGCATCACCTTTGATATGCTCGCGGGTGATCACTGATGAAGCACCCGCGTCGGTGTGAATATCCCAGCATGGTACTCGCCGATCGCAAGCAACCTGCCATTGTGAAACGCGCATGTGATATCCCCATCCGCTGCACTTGTCTGGTCCGCCTGCGCATGGTTTCCATGGCTGACGCGGCTGGCACCCTGATCGCCAAGGATCGTCTCCGGAAAGTCCGATAAGGCGGCATGCGCGGGCAACAACTTTGCAAGCAATCCGGTGGCTGCATCGCGCTCGGCCTCCGCCCAATCTGAAAACTTTATCGCGTCTGCAACATCGAAAGGACCGGACGCCGTTCGCCGCAACCAGCCAACATGGGCGTGCGTTCCAAGCACCTCTCCCAAGTCGCGCGCAATCGACCTGACATAGCCACCTTTGCCACATGTCATTCGGAGCGTTGCAACCGCCCCATCCCATGCTTCAAGCGCCAACTCTGATACAAAAAGATCACGCGCAGCCAGCTCTACAACCTCGCCTTCGCGGGCTAGATCATAGGCGCGAGCCCCCTCCACCTTGACCGCCGAGACTTGGGGCGGAACTTGCCGAATAGCGCCGCGAAACTGCGGGAGGGCATCTATGATGTCCCGCTCTGTCGGGCGATGCGCACATCGTGCGATCACCTCGCCCGAGGCGTCATCGCTATTGGTTGCAGCGCCGAACACGACCGTGAACGCATAGGTTTTGGGTGCGTCAGTTAAATAGGGGATGGTTTTTGTCGCCTCGCCAAACGCCACCGCGAGCAACCCTGTCGCATCAGGGTCCAACGTCCCCGCATGCCCCGCCTTTTGTGCGTTCAAAAGCCAACGCAACTTGTTCACCACAGTGCTGGAAGTGACGCCGCCCGGTTTGTCCACGATCAACCAACCATGGACAGGCATGCCCTTGCGTTTGCGTGCCATCAATCCTCTAGGTCTTGGCGCACGCTGTCTTGGTTCAGCAAACGGCGCGTTTCGTCATACTGATCGAAGGTCGTATCCGCAAGAAACTGAAGATCCGGGGAAAACTTCAAGGCCAAACGTTTGTTCACGGCCCGACGCAATTCGCCTTTGTTTCGGGCAAGCGCCTTAATCACGGTCGGAACGTTTTCGCCCCCAAGCGGCAGAACATAGACTTTGGCGATTTTTAGATCCGGACTGGTCCGAACTTCACCCACGGTGATCGACACATGCGCCAGATCCGGGTCGTGGATATCACCCCGTTGCAGCACTTCGCTCAGCGTGCGGCGGATCAATTCTGCGACGCGCAACTGCCGTTGGGTTGGGCCGCTGCCCTCCATGTCTTGTCTTTTTGCCATAGCCCATGATGTAGGTGAGTTGCGCGAGCGCCACAAGCGGGCTAATCGCGAGCACCAACAGGGTGACAAGGCTATGAGCAATCCAATCAAAGTGGTGATCACAGGCGTCTCGGGCCGTATGGGTCAGATGCTTGTGGAAACGCTGGGTAAAATGCCAGGGGCGGAGCTTTTTGGCGTGACCGAGCGGCCCGGGCATGACTGGATTGGTAAAGCGCTTCAGGATGTTATTCCCGGCGCGCCTAAAGGCGTCACCGTCAGTGATAATCCCGTTACTGCCTTCGCAGGGGCAGATGCAGTGATAGACTTCACCGCGCCTCAAGCCACTTTGGTCCATTGTGACGCGGCCAAAGCTGCGGGTGCCGCTTTGGTTGTTGGCACCACGGGGTTCTCCGAACGCGAACTTGAAGACTTAGAAACGTTCAGTCGTGATATCACGATGGTGCGGGCCGGAAACATGAGCTTGGGTGTTAACCTGTTGACGCAACTGACACGCAAGGTCGCACAGGCTTTGGATGAAGATTTCGATATCGAAATTGTGGAGTCCCATCACCGTTACAAAGTGGACGCACCGTCCGGCACCGCGTTGATGCTGGGAGAGGCTGCCGCCGAGGGGCGGGGTGTCGCGCTATCTGATGTGTCAGATCATGCGCGCGACGGCATCACCGGAGAGCGGACCAAAGGTAATATTGGTTTTCACGCTGTTCGGGGTGGCGACATCGTTGGGGAGCATGATGTTACTTTCGCGGCCGACGGAGAGCGGATTGTTCTGCGTCATATCGCAACGGACCGGGCCATTTTTGCCCGCGGCGCGATCAAGGCCGCGCTTTGGGCGCAAGGGAAGTCATTCGGTCACTTCACTATGCTCGATGTGATCGGCCTGTAACGGCGACGCATTCGCCTCAACCCAGTCTTCAACGAATTGATCTATGGCAATCAGGATCGAGGCCATTTCATCGATTTCTGGGCTCGCGCCGTCCCATCCACCCGTGGCGCCCCATGATCCCGCCTTCATTTTGACTGTGTGGTTTCGCGTCAGCAGCATTGTCTGCGACAAACCCGCGAAAAAGCGGAACTGACATCCCGTGTCAGGATCAGTATTGGCAAAATAGATGTTCATCTCGGGCTGGCCCGGGGTGGCTAGCATTTCCTCTTCGTTCAGCAGTTGCAGCCCGACGCGGCGAAAGCGCTCAAAAACCTCGTTATAGAGGTCATCATTGAAACTTGGGCCATAGGCCTCGGGTCCACGCACGTTCTCGGTTTTGACATACACACCCGGCAGTCCCCGCAGCGCCAGCGCACGATCGGATAATTCCCACGCTTCGGGATCAAACCCCAGAATGGCCGCTGCATCCACTTGCCTACAAATCCGGGGAAGTTTCCGTTCATGATCTAAATCATCGCGGCGCCGCGCCGTCACGCTGAGAGAACCAAAAAGTTTCTCGGCATCTTCGGTGCTTGGCTGATCGATCAACACTGGAACAAACGTCGTCACCGGCTCACAATAGATGTCTTCTTCGCACAAGCCGCGATCCACCTGACGGTTTTCCCACAAGGCCCAGACCCAGTTCTCAGACTCTGCAAGCGAGGGTACAGCGGCACCAAAAACAAAAAGGAAAGACGAGAAAAACAAAGCACGGCACATGCGAGCGATTTGCACGAGTCGTCTTTCCGTTGCATTAAAAGCAGCTGCGTGGACCGCTCAACTTTTAAGAAAAGTCGATGGCAACGCCCTTCTTTTCCCAATCTCCATAGCGGGTTGGATCCGGACCTTCGCGACCGCCCAGTTCAACAGGTCGTCGCTTGCGCACCTCTTTCGCGCGCCGTTCCTCGGCTTCGGCAAGTGCCCGTTCCGCTGCATCTTTGATGCGCTGTTCTTTTTCCGCGTCCTTCGCCATCATCTCTCCTTGTGTGGTCCACGCTCGGCGCTTGCACCTTCTCATCTATGTAACTAGCGAGCGGGATATGTCCAATCTGGCCCAGCCTCTTGCCGCGCGCAAAGCCGCACTTTCCTACACCAATATCGTTTTGCGGGGACATGGCGACCCGGGCATGGTGATCGATCCACAAGGTCGTTTGTCGGCATCTGAACGGTCCGAGGCAAAACGGCTGGCGATTGCGGTTTTGCGCCACCGGTCAAACCTCGACACGCTTATTCAGCGCTACGCGAACAAACCCGCGCCACCATCGGTCCGTCAAATCTTGTACCTTTTGTTGGTCGAAACCCAGCTTTTCAAAACGCAAGATTTCGCAAGCGTGCATTCGGCCGTTGAACTGGCAAAATCCGATCCGGCAACCAAAGGTAAGTTTTCGGGGTTCGTGAATGCCGTTGCCCGCCAGCTGGCGGAACTACCTCCGCAAACATTGTCTACGATGAAGCCGCCGAAACTCCCCAAACCTTTGAGGGGTCCGATGATTGGCGCATACACGCAGCCCGTGGTGGAACGCATCGAGGCGGCACATACGAAGGGTGCGCCATTGGACCTTTGTTTCAAATCGGGTTCACCTCTGCCTGAAATTTCCGATGGGCAGAGTTTTGCGCCCGGTCACCTTCGTTTGAAATCGGACATGCAGGTGTCCAAGCTTCCGGGATATTCGGATGGCGCATTCTGGGTTCAGGATTTTGCCGCGCAAATGCCGATCCGCGCGCTCGGCCCTGTCGAGGGATTGTCGGTTCTAGACCTCTGCGCAGCACCCGGTGGAAAGACGATGCAATTGGCGGCGGGTGGTGCAAATGTTACCGCGCTTGATATCTCTGAACACCGTATGACGCGTCTGCGCGAAAACCTCGATCGCACAAAATTAACGGCTGATGTCATTGTTGCCGACGCTTTGACATGGGAACCCGATGCCCAGTACGATCTCGTCGTGCTTGACGCGCCCTGTTCTGCAACGGGCACAATTCGCCGACATCCCGATTTGCCATACCACAAGGGCAACGCAGACCTGGTAAGCCTGATGGAATTGCAAAGAGCATTGACCGCGCGCGCGGCACATTGTGTCAGCCCCGGCGGTCGCCTGCTGGTGATCACCTGTTCTCTGTTACCCAAAGAGGGCGAAGGTCTTGCCAAATGGACCGAAGAGACGCTTCCGGGTTTGCGGCCTGACCCGTTACAACCCGTCGATGATACCATTGTCATCGACACGCCAAATCAGGTGCGCCTTCGCCCCGATATGCGCGCCGACCAAGGCGGAATGGACGGTTTCTTCTTTGCGCTCTACCGGGCCGAAATCCGGTGACAAACGAGACCCCCAAAGCTATGACCGCCGATGTGCAGGCAAACAAGGTGGGCTGAATGGGCGAAGCAATGGGACTGTGGCAGCGCGCCGCTCTCTTGCGCGCAGGGTTCTACCGCATCCCCAGCACCTACGTGTCGTTTCCCGAACCACGCCCACGGGGCCTTCCTGCACGGGGAATACAGTACACGTCCGGCAATTTTGTCGTCGAAGGGGATGTGATTGAGGCTCCGGGCCAATCCATCTGGAACATCGGAGCAGATGCCCCGTCCAGCCGTCGCGCAGCACTGTCCTTCGAATGGGTTGATGATCTTGCGGCATGTGGCACCCGCGCCGCGTCTCAGCTGATCCGGGACTGGTTTGACGAATGGCTCGCCAATCATGAACGCATAAGAGGAGAGGTCTGGGTCCCAGACTTGGTCGCCGCACGCTTGATCCGGATGGTGAACCATGGGCCGATTTTTCTGGCCGGTCGCACCGAAGCAGATCAGAAAGCGTTCTTTCGGACCGTCTCTCAACATTACCGGTTTCTGACCTTCACATGGACCCGCACCGCAGCTGACCTCAGCCGTATCAGCGCCTTGGTTGCGATGTTGTTTGCCTCCTACGCGATGGATGCCACAGGCAAAGAGTTTGAAACCCATCTCGAAGATTTGGGTCTAACCTGTGATACCATGATCGGTGATGATGGCAGCATCGCAGGGCGCAATCCCGAAGAGTTGATGCAGGTTTTTTCCCTGCTATCTTGGGCTTCGCGCGTGCTGGAGGCGCTGGACTACCCGCAGAACAAGTCAATTCTAAAGGCGCTCGAGCGGATCGCACCCTGTCTGCGTAGTTTGCGCTTCGCGAATGGCAATCTGGCCGTGTTCAATGGTGGTGGGCCGGGCATGTTGGGACGCCTTGATCAGGCGCTGGCCGACGGGCGCGTCCGCTTTCCTGCCTACCCAGAGGGCGCGATGGGGTTTGTGCGCATGGCGGCGTCAAGATCCGTTCTGATCGCGGATGCCGGGCCATCCGTTTTGCCTACGCCAACGGCTATTGAGTTCGCTGTGGGTCGGCATCCGATTTTTGTGAACATGGGTGCTTTGGATATCTACGGCCCCAGGTACTATGACATGGGCCGCCGGAGTTCGGCCCATACGATGGCCGTAGTGGACCGCGCCGATCCGGTTCTTTTGCAAGATGGCGTGGAAATCGCTCGAACTCAGGATCAAGGCAGTCAGTCATTACGATTAGGCCATACCGGTTACCTCAGCACGCACGGTATTGCCATTGAGCGCAGCTTGACGCTTACCGCGGATGGGCAGGCGCTGGGCGGGACCGAGCGATTTTTGATCCCGGCAGACAGCGAAAAAACGTTTGCGGCTGCAGCACGGGGGGCGACTATTCCGCATCTTCCCACAACCGTGCATTTTCACCTCTCGCCAGAAGTCGCCGCCCAAATCAATCTTGGCGGCACAATCCTGTCATTGGCGTTGCCCAACGGTCAGGTGTGGGGTTTTCGCCAAGCGGGCGGTAAGTTGACCCTGAAACCCAGTGTCCTTATGACCCCCAATCGTCTTCGTCCGTTAGCGACGCAGCAAATCCAGATTTCTGGTGACATCACCGCCGGGGGTATCGAATTCTCTTGGCTTCTCGAACGACTTGAATAGGCAATTTTCTGTGACCGAAATACTCCCGATCAAACGTGCAATGCTTTCTGTTTCCGACAAATCCGGTTTGGAGGATTTAGGTCTTGGCCTGCGCGATGCAGGCGTTGACCTTGTATCAACCGGTGGCACGCACAAGGCCCTGACCAACGCGGGTCTGGACGTGCGCACCGTAGAAGACGTCACCGGATTTCCCGAAATGATGGATGGTCGGGTGAAAACACTGCATCCCAAAATCCATGGGGGGCTTTTGGCGCGCCGGGATGTGGCCGATCATATGAAAGCTGCGGTCAACCACGAAATCGGGATGATTGATTTGCTTGTGGTGAATTTATACCCGTTCGAAGCGACAATTGCCCGTGGCGCGTCTTATGACGAAGCGATTGAAAATATCGACATTGGTGGCCCTGCGATGGTGCGGGCCGCAGCGAAGAACCACGCATCCGTGGCGGTGGTGACAGATCCCGAAGACTACCAGAGCATATTGGAAGAACTCAAAACCTACAGTGGTATACAGGCAGCGACTGCCAAGCGTCTGGCCCAAAAGGCTTACGCCCATACCGCTGCCTATGATGCGGCCATCTCTACGTGGCTGGCGTCCGCCCTCGAAATTGACGCGCCCGCCATTGCCGCGACGGGCGGCAGATTGCGCCAAACCCTGCGCTATGGCGAGAACCCGCATCAATCCGCGGCGTTTTACGTGACACATGGCGCGGGTCCTGGCATCGCAACGGCAATGCAGCTTCAGGGCAAAGAGCTTTCGTATAACAATATCAATGACACCGATGCAGCCTTTGCATTGATCTCGGAATTTGACCCTGGCGATGGTGCCGCTTGCGCCATCATCAAACATGCCAATCCGTGTGGTGTCGCCAAAGGGCCCAGCTTAGTCGAAGCGTATAGCCATGCTTTTGATTGCGACCGGACATCGGCCTTTGGCGGTATAGTCGCGCTTAATCATGCTCTGGATGCCGAAACGGCCGAAAAAATCACCGAGATTTTTACCGAAGTTGTGATCGCGCCCGGTGCAAGCGACGAGGCAAAAACCATTTTTGCGAACAAGAAAAACCTGCGGCTTTTGCTGACCGACGGTTTGGCTGATCCGGCGCTGGCAAACCGCCATTGGCGCCAAGTCGGGGGTGGGTTCCTTATACAGGATGCAGACACCAAACCGCTGGATCCGGCCGCTCTGCAGGTTGTGACCAAACGCGGACCTTCAGAAACAGAGATGGCAGACTTGATGTTTGCATGGACGGTGGCCAAACATGTCAAATCGAATGCAATCATCTATGTCAAAGATGGTAAAACCGTTGGGATTGGGGCCGGTCAGATGAGCCGGATCGACAGCACACGGATCGCCGCTTGGAAGGCAAAAGATGCCGCTCAGGAAATGGGCCTTCCCGCACCACAAACCCAAGGCTCGGTCGTTGCTTCTGATGCGTTCTTCCCGTTTCAAGATGGCCTTCGCGCCGCAGCCGAAGCAGGCGCGACCGCGGTCATTCAACCCGGCGGTGCCATGCGCGATGATGAGGTGATCGCCGCTGCAGACGAGCTGGGTCTTGCCATGGTCTTTACCGGCATGCGCCACTTCCGTCACTGATGCGTCGTTTCGGGATCGCGTTGCTGGCACTTGTCTTGGCGTTGGCCATCGACCTGGGCAGCAAATATTACATCATCACAGTGATGGACCTGCTGACACTTCGGGCCGTCGATGTCTTTCCGCCTCTGATTAACTTCCGCATGGGCTGGAACGAAGGCATCAATTTTGGCCTCTTTTCAGAAGCGCCTAAAATTTTTCGCACTATTTTGATTTTTGTGGCAATCGCGATCAGTCTCGGCGCGATGGTTTGGGTGATGCTCAGTGGCACAGGTTGGTTTGGCGCGACGTCTGCGGGCCTTTTGGCAGGCGGCGCCCTTGGCAATGCATGGGATCGGTTTCAGTTTGGCGCTGTGCGCGATTTCCTCAACATGTCCTGCTGCGGTATTCAAAACCCGTATGTTTTCAACTTGGCGGATGTGTTTATCTTTGCAGGCGTTTTTGGTCTGATTTACGTGCTGGAAATACGAAAAACCTGACGCGCCGGAACGGCTGTGCTAACAGGGCGAAAACTCGGAGGGGTCAATGCGTTCAGTTTTGCTTGTAACGATTTTGCTGGCGGTCACCGCGTGTGGATCCCGTGACGAGCCGCGCGATCTGTTCAACCTGCGCAGCGACGGTCCAGACGAATTCGCGGTGACAACAAACAAACCTCTCGAAATTCCCGAAAATCTACAAACGGCCGAACTGCCAACGCCGGGCGGCGACAGCCGGGCAGACATCAATCCCCAAGAGCAGATTGCTCAGGCGCTGGGCGGCTCTGCGACGTCCGGGTTCAGTGATCAGGCCTTTGTGAACTCCGCCTCCCGATTTGGCGTGACCGAGAACATCCGCTCGGTCTTGGCGGCCGAAGATGAAGAGTTCACAAAGGCCTGATCACTGAACCCGGACGTCGCAG
>JBCBON010000046.1:0-20108 GCA_039821195.1 Pseudomonadota bacterium | reverse complement strand
GTCGTGAACATTGTAAGCGATATCATCAGACAGTGCTGCAATCTGTGCTTCGACGCTGGCGTAAGTGTGCAACTCTAGATCGTGGCGCGCGTTGTACAGAGCAAGCTCGGGCGGAACTGCGCCTTCTACAGGGCCATTGTGTTTCGCGATCCCTTCCAGCGCTTCCCAAGTCAGGTTCAGCCCATAAAACTGTGCGTATTTTCGTTCTAGATACGTCACAATTTTAATCGCTTGCGCGTTATGATCATAGCCACCCACATCGGCCAAACACTCGGCCAGTACGTCCTCTCCGACATGTCCAAACGGCGTGTGTCCAAGGTCATGGGCAAGAGCAACCGCCTCTGTCAGCTCTTCATTCACCTTCAGCGCTTTGGCCATTGTACGCCCAAGCTGTGCGACCTCTATCGAATGTGTCAAACGGGTGCGAAAATGATCGCCCTCATGTTCCACAAAAACCTGAGTTTTATGTTTCAAGCGACGAAAGGCGGTCGCATGAATGATACGATCCCGATCTCTTTGAAACTCAGAGCGGTGTTGCGATGCCTCTTCGGGGATCAGACGACCCCGCGTTTCCTCGGGATGGCAGGCAAAGGTTGCTAGTCTCACCGGTCGGCCTTTCTTGATCCTCTGGGCATTGCGGCTTATTTATCAAGCAACTCAAAATTTGCGATGGTAAACATGGACTTCACTGTTCCACCAAAAGTAACGGATCGCGCCTTTGCCCGGCTGGCCGAAATCAATGAGGGGGCTGATGCGCCCCAAGCCCTGCGCGTGGCGGTCGAAGGGGGCGGATGCTCCGGCTTTCAATACGATATCAATTTGGCGGGGGCGGTGGCCGACGATGATCTTGTTTTGGAAAAGGACGGGCAGCGCGTTGTCATTGATCCCGTGTCGTTGCCGTTTTTGGCAGACGCCGTCATCGACTTCACCGAAGAACTGATCGGTGCACGTTTTGCGATCAATAACCCCAACGCCACCGCAAGCTGTGGCTGCGGCACCAGTTTTTCGATCTGAGCGCGCCGCGTGATCCTCGCCTCCTTTAACATCAACGGGATCAAAGCCCGCCTGCCTGCTTTGCTCGATTGGCTCAAAGAACGCGATCCAGACGTCGTTGTCCTCCAAGAGATCAAGTCGACCGATGAAACCTTCCCCAAGGAACCGATTGAAGACCTCGGGTACCATGTCGAAACCCATGGCCAAAAGAGCTTCAATGGCGTGGCTTTGCTGTCGAAAGCGCCCTTGGAGGATGTGACGCGGGGTCTGCCCGGCGGCGACGAGGATGAACAGGCGCGCTACATGGAAGCGACCGTCATCGGCGACAACGGGGCCCTTCGATTTTGTGGCTTTTACCTGCCAAATGGCAATCCGGCACCGGGCCCAAAATACGATTACAAGCTCGCATGGATGGCCCGGCTTCAACAGCGGGCCGAGGACCTAATGGCCTCAGAAGAACCGTTCTTGATGACAGGGGATTTCAACGTGATCCCTCAGCCCGAGGATTGCTATGATCCCAAAGCCTGGGAAAAAGACGCGCTTTACCTTCCTCAGTCACGCGAGGCGTTTCGCAAACTCTGTGCACTTGGATTGACGGATGCTTTGCGCGCACGGGACGCTGCACCGATGATCTATACATTCTGGGATTATCAAGCCGGCGCTTGGAACAAGAACCATGGCATCCGCATTGACCATTTTCTGTTGTCGCCCGCTGTCGCGGACTGGCTTACAGATTGTCAGATCGACCGGGATTGCCGGAACCGCGAAAAACCATCCGACCATGTCCCGATCTGGGTGGACATCGCGCTCTAGCGACGTCGGCTACCGAGCGGTTTTGGCGTCATAGCCATAGACCCAGTTATAGCGTCGAGAAAATACAAATGGCGCAAGCGTGGACGCCACTGGCATGACGGCGCGCCGGCCCAGCCGCAAAAACGGATGGGAAAAATGGAACAGCCGGGAATTCGCCCCTGCGGCACGCGACACGGCAGATGTCCGCGGCTTGCGCATTGCCTGAAACCTTTCCAGCGCCTTGGCTTGGGGACCTTGCCGCAAACACCGAGCAAGCATAACGGCATCTTCAAGTGCCATCGCCGCACCTTGGGCAAAAAACGGCACCATCGGATGCGCTGCATCCCCCACAAGAACATGCCGATCATCATGCCACGACTTGAGCGTCGCATGGTCAAAAAGACCCCACATCAAAGGCTCATCTATCTGTTCAAGAAGGGACCACACAGGGGCAGACCAACCGGCAAAGCCGGCCCGCATCAGCGCACCATCCCCTTTCTGGCGCCATCTTTCTTCGACACCACGCTCTGCATTGGTGATTGCAACAACATTCACGACTTTATCATCCCGCATGGGATAGGTGACCAGATGCGCTTTGGGTCCCAAGAAAACTTGCAGACCATTCTGAACCCAACTCGCATCAAGATCGTTTGCCGGGATCAGGGCACGCCACGCCTGTTTACCAGTAAAGCGCGGTGTTGCCGGGCTAATGAGATCGCGCACCGTCGAGCGTACGCCATCGGCGCCAACAACCAAATCAACCGTTGGATTCGGCGTCGCCTCAGCCCCCATTTCAATTGGAATCGACAACACCCCTGCCCGCACAACCAGCGCATCGATCAAGTCGGCACGATGGGCGACGCAGTATGGCATGTCTTTGTGGGAGAGACGAAACTGCCCAAGCCAGGCGCCACTTAGCCCGTCATACATGCTCAGTTGGCTCAGCCCGGTGACACGCGGCGTGACACCCAAGGCAGTAAGTGCACGCATCGCATTTGGAGAGAGTTGAAGTCCGGCACCGACATCTTCGAAAGCTGTCGCCTGTTCTTGGATTGACACGTTTGCGCCAATTTGGGCCAGTGCAATCGCGGCAGAAAGGCCGGCCACACCAGCCCCAATCACCTGGACCCTCAGTCCAGAAAGATCAGTCGTCCCTGTGGACACGCTCTTTGCGCTCGTGGCGTTCTTGCGCCTCTAGCGACAGAGTAGCGATCGGGCGAGCATCCAAACGCTTCAACGAAATCGGCTCACCAGTTGCTTCGCAATATCCGTAAGAGCCGTCTTCTATACGGCGCAGGGCCGCGTCGATCTTAGAGACCAATTTGCGCTCGCGATCACGTGTCCGAAGCTCCAGCGCACGATCCGTCTCTTCGGATGCACGGTCCGCCTGATCGGGGATGTTGCGGGTACTATCTTGCATGCCTTCGATTGTTTCGCGTGTCTCGTTCAAGATCTCCGCTTTCCAAGCCAATAGTTTGCGACGGAAATACTCGAGCTGACGTTCGTTCATGAACGGTTCATCCTCTGCTGGACGATAGTCAGACTTTAGGACAACTTCGGCTTTCATGTTCTGCTCACTTTGGCCACGGGAGTTGTGGATAACACTCATATTGCGCCGCCATTATCGCGAACTCGGCGGCTTGTCACTAGCTACCGGCTGTGATGAATGCACAAAAAAGAAAAAGTGAATTGCGGGGATAAACTATGGAATTTCAATTGCGTAAACCAACGCCCAATGATGAAACCGAATGGGCACGGCTTTTTCGCGACTATCTGACATTCTACAAAACCGAGAAGCCCGATGCGGTATACGATGCGAATTGGTCGCGCATCTTGGACCCAGACACCGCGATGCAATCCGTACTGGCCTGGCAGGATGGCACGGCAATCGGTTTAGCCAATTACTTGTATCATGACAGTTTCTGGGACGTCGAAAAACGCTGCTATCTCAATGACCTGATCGTTTCACCTGCGGCGCGCGGCAAAGGTGTCGGCGAGGCGTTGATCAACTATGTTTTTCAGGAATCGAAAGCTGCGGGTGCTGCCCAACTCTATTGGACAACGGCGCATGAAAACGTCGTAGCGCGCAAACTCTATGACCGTGTTGCCGATCTCACACCCTTCATTAAATACCAAAAAACGTCTTAAAGGCAGGTCTTATGTTTTTTGTAATCTCCGGTCTTGTCGGCTTTAGTTTGGGGTGGCTCGTGGCCTTCCTGCGCAAGCGCGTGCTCTATGACCAGCTACACTCTGCCGCAGTCACAGGCCTCATCTTCACAATCCTGTCGGTCGTGTACGTCGTGATTGCCGGATGGATTGCCTTGGGATGACCCCGACCCCATATTAATCTCATGTTGAAAATCGGTCCTATTCTTCTTGCCGTTATCTACGGTCTCGGCATGTACGTGTTTTCCGCGTGGCGGCTCAAGTCCGAGCTCAATCAGAATTCGCAACCGCTCGACGATCCGATCCTGCTGTCACTGAC
This sequence comes from Pseudomonadota bacterium, assembly GCA_039821195.1. GTDB lineage: Bacteria > Pseudomonadota > Alphaproteobacteria > Rhodobacterales > Rhodobacteraceae > Amylibacter. The sequence continues at coordinate 15,838 of JBCBON010000046.1, read as the reverse complement.
GCAACAAATGGCCGACAGTATCGACCTGCCTGAAATCAAAGTGCACGTCTACAATGTGGAGCCGGTGAACGGACTGGCAGCACCAGATGGGCGCATCTTCATCACGCGCGGGTTCTTAAATAAGTACCGGAAAGGCCAAGTGACCGGCCCAGAATTGGCTGGCGTCATCGCCCATGAATTGGGTCATGTCGCACTTGGGCATGCGCGCCGGAGAATGGTTGATTTTTCACTCCAAAACGCGATGCGAGTTGGCGTCGCTATGGTGCTGAACCGTTTTTTGCCCGGCATCGGTGTCATTGTCGCCAACTTCCTCTCCGGCCTTTTTGTGGCGGGCCTATCCCGGAAGGACGAGTATGAAGCAGACGCTTACGCAGCTGCTTTGCTTACGAAAGCGGGTATTGGGACCGAGCCACAGAAATCCCTTTTCAACAAACTGGACCAGGTGATTGGTCAGCGGGGCGCGCAGCCCGCTTGGTTGATGAGCCATCCCAAGACCGAAGATCGCGTGAAGGCCATTGAAGCGCTCGAAGCGAAATGGAAAACCGCGCTTACGTAAGTGCTTTGGCCACGCGGGGCAGCCCGATACGCTTTAGGAAAGCTCGCTTTGTGAACTCTTCTCCGGTCGCTTGTTTGGCAAGATCGTGTTCCATCGCTGCCGCCTGCGCAACATCATCGGCCCGGCCATCAAACAACTGCAGCAAAAACGCATCGGGATGCCGCAAACCCACGCCAAACCGGGTCATCGCCGATTGCGGGAAGTCCCGCGTATTGGCCGTCACCAGAAAATCTGCCCGCGCTGTGACGGCTGCCGCAAGGACATGAATGTCATTTTCATCTGGCAAGTCGATCTGCGCCTCCAAGGTTGCATCACCGTGAACCATCGACGTGCGCCAACGATCTCGAAGCAAAGCTTGTTCAACCGCCAATGCCCCACCTGCGTCAGGATGAAGTCGGAGGTCCGCACGTTTCCACTCTTCAAAAACGCGTTCTGACCAAACGGGTTCAAATGCGCCCGCCTCGGCCATGCGCAGCAAGATGCCGCGCAGAGCCGTCGGCACCAAAACGCAGGCATCCAAGAATGCCCGCATCAATCCAACCGCAAGAAAATCGATTTCAGATACGCGCTTTCCGCAAGATAGGAGTGCACGGGGTGATCGGGACCGGCCCCGCCGGTTGCAATGATCTGCCCAGAGCGCCCCGCCTTGCCGATGCCGCGTAAACTTGCCTCGCGAAACCTCGCCAGATCGGCCGCATGAGAACACGAACACAGGCAGAGATATCCGCCCGGGCCGACAAGGCCTGCACCCAAACGGGCCACCCGTTCATAAGCGCGCAAGCCAGCCTCCAGTGCGGGTTTCTGCGGGGCAAAGGCGGGCGGGTCGCACACAACAGCCTCGTAGACATGCCCCTCCGCTTTCAAGGCCGCCATTGAGTCAAAGGCATCGCCCGGACGTGTTTGAAAGCGCTCTGCTGCTCCCATCGCCGTGGCGCCCTCCGTGGCAAGTTTCAGCGCCGCTTCCGATCCATCGACTGCGAGTGCATGTTTTGCACCGCCTGCCAAAGCCGCGAGGGAAAACCCGCCGACATGACTGAAGACATCCAAAACGTGCGCATCTTTGGACACTCTCTGAAACAGAGCATGATTTGGGCGTTGATCGAAAAAGAGACCCGTTTTCTGCCCCCCCAAAACATCCGCCTTATAGATCGCACCATTCATTGGAACATCGATGATACCGCTTACGTAACCGTGAACCACATCAAGACCTTCGTCGAGGCCCTCCAATTTTCGAGCTCGACCTTGCGCGTTTTTGATAATCGCACGAGGACTGAAAACCGCAATCAAAGCTGAAACCAAGTCTTCAAACCGCGCTTCCACCCAAGCTGCATTCGGCTGAACGACAAAAACATCGCCGAACCGATCGACAATAAGCCCTGGGCATCCATCCGCCTCGGCATGGATCAGGCGGTAATAGGGCGCATCAAACAACCGATCACGGTGGCCTGCTGCCATTTGCAACTGCTTGGCCAACCAAGCTTGATCTGCGTCTTCGCTGTCATCCAGTTTTAACTTGCGACATGTGATTTTTGAGTCCGCGTTATAGGCCCAGACGCCGAGGGTGTTTCCCTCACCATCGACAACGGTCACCAAAGAACCCGCTGGGATCGCCCGACTACGACGATCTAGAACCAGCTGATCTTGATAAATCCAAGGAAACCCAAAACGCAGTTTTTGCGCATTCACTTTGGGACGTAATTTAATGGTTGGACGGATGGTCATCTGCCGCGCATATCGCGCCACCATCAAAAGAAAAAGACCCCCGTCAAGCGGGGGCCTCTCTTACAGCCTTGAAGTTACGCTGGCCGTCTTGCGCCAAGGTTTCCCGGCACTACCCATTTGGCAACAGACGCTTTGATAGCCCGTTTTAGTTGTGACCAACCATAGGCCGCAGCCTCTGCGCGCAGTTTCCGCGCCCGCGCTTCGATGTCTGCGTAGTCAAAGTCAGGATGTGTCAACTTACTTCTCCACGAGGTTTATGTCTTGTGGATAGGTTAGGATGGGTTGAGGGATACGAGAATTGCTGCACTGCAAAACCCGCCATGCGGGAAATGCAATTGCCCCGATTAATCGGAACTAAATTGCCTATGCATCAGTCGCTTTAAACCGGCTTTGCCTGTGTTCTAGGACGAAAATAGATCCAACGCGGCTTCCGCGTTATTTGCGGTTTTGAGCCATGCAAACATATGCTCGCCCACGGACCGGAAACACACGATATAGGCCTCTGAGTATGAGACCATCCAGAAGGCCGCCGCGATTTGCCCAATACGGGATCTGCGAAACTGTCCTGCAACAACCCCATCCAAAGGCGTTGGCGTTCCTTTCGCCAAGATATCGAGAATATGGTCCCCTTCAATTTTGAAGAGCGCCCGCGCGTCTGACACATTTACCGCAAGGAAATGCTCCCCTTTCAGGGCTTTTTCCAGTTTCTCGACCATTTTGTCGGCGTCCGCATAATCGCAAAACAGCATTAGCTCGTCTTTGGCCATCCAAGCCACAGCGCCCTTCGCCCCGGTCTTGCACTCACCAGATGCGGGCATCGCCAACCCGACCGCGGATTTCACGGCCTTCGACATCGGCTCTGAGGTCAGATCCCCTTTCAAGGTAATCATACCCTTGAGGCCAGCATCAGAAACCTTGTTAAGGCCTTCGCTCGACGCCCCATTCAGAACGGACACAGCGTCAGACATTTTGCTTCTCCCCATCATTGTCATAGAAGACCGGATCGACGATCCGTGCTTTGATGATGTTTCCGTTCAATTCCGGGAAATCGATGACATCGCCCATCCGGTCCGGCCCGTATTTAACAAGTCCCATCGCAATTGACCGGCCCAAGGTTGGCGAACGATAGGTCGAGGTTACCCGCCCAACCGTGGCCTTGTTGCCATAGGCATCGACGCTGCCATCCACGGCATAGGCTCCGTCCGGCAGAACCGTTTCTGGGTCTAAGGTCTCCAAGCCCACCAGTTTCCAACGATCCGGGTCGGTCATATGCGTGCGCTCCATTGCGCGCTTGCCCAGGAAATCGTCTTTCTTTTTCGAAATTGCCCAGTTGAGGCCAAGGTCCTGCGGAATGACCGTGCCGTCGGTTTCGTCCCCGATCATGATAAAGCCCTTTTCGGCCCGCATCACATGGAGCGCCTCGGTCCCATAAGGCGTAATGCCAAACTCGGCCCCGGCCTCAAGGCATTTGTCCCAAAAGGCCTGACCTTGGGCCGCAGGAACCGCAATCTCATAAGACAACTCGCCCGAGAAAGAGATACGATAGGGCCGCACTTTGATCCCGCCCAATTCGCCGTCTGCAAAGGCCATGAACGGCAGCGCTTCGGCGCTCACATCCATGCCGCCCAGTTTTTCCAAAACCTTGCGCGCGTTCGGTCCCACCACGGCGATCTGCGCGTATTGTTCAGTGACATTCACGGTGTGGACTTTGAGGTCCCACCATTCGGTCTGAAGCCATTCCTCCAGATGTGCATGAATGCGATCCGATCCGCCCGACGTGGTATGGCAGAGGAATGTATCTTCGGACAGGCGCGCCACGACACCGTCATCGGCTAGGAACCCGTTCTCAGTACACATCAGACCATAGCGGCAACGCCCGACCTTCAACGTGGACATCATATTGGTGTACATCAGATCGAGGAATTTGGCCGCATCAGGCCCTTTGACGATGATCTTGCCCAAGGTCGAGGCATCGAGCAGCCCAACAGAGGTCCGAGTCGCCATGATCTCGCGATGCACGGCCTCTTCCACGCTCTCACCATCTTTTTGATAACAGTAAGGACGGCGCCAATCCGCCACCGGCTCCCAGAAGCCGCCATTGGCATCCATCCAGTCATGCATGGGCGATTTGCGGATCGGCTTGAACAGCTCGCCCCGCGCATCGCCCGCAATGGAGCCCATCGAGATCGGATGATAAGGCGGGCGGAAAGTCGTGGTGCCAACCTGTGGTATGTCTTTGTTCAGGCTGTCGGCCAGAACGGCCAGACCGTTGATGTTGGACAGCTTGCCCTGATCGGTGGCCATGCCGAGCGTGGTGTAACGTTTTGTGTGTTCGACGCTTTCAAAACCCTCGCGCGCGGCCAATTGCACATCGGTCACTTTCACATCGTTTTGATAATCGAGCCATGTCTTGGACCGTAGCTCATAGCTGGCGCCCTGCGGCATGGACCAAACCGGCAGCATCGGCGCCTCTGCTGGCGCATCCACTTTGGGAGCTTTGATCGCAGCGGGTTTATAGCCGGTTTCTTTTGCCGCAGTTGCGCCCGCTTTGAGCGCATCGGCCAAAACCGAACTTGTGTCTTTTGCACCGGATGCAATGCCTGCCGCGATCACATTGACCAAACCGTCCTGATTGGTCGGACCACGTGACGGGTCTGGGGCGAACCATGCATGAGCGTCATCCCAATTCAGTTTGCCGCCACAATGGGACCAAAGATGTACAACCGGCGACCAGCCACCAGACATGGCGACCGCATCGCATTTCACGGTTTCCAGCGCCGCGCCCTCGCCCGCTTGGGAACAGAGCTGAACCGCCTCGACGCGCTTGCGGCCTTTGACCTTCGAGATGGCCATACCTTTGGCCACACGAATGCCCAGCGCCTCGGCCTTCTTTACCAAGTCGCCTTCTGCATCGGCGCGCGCCTCAACGATCACGGGCACGGACAAGCCCGCCTCGGTCAACGTGATGGCTGTGCGGTAGGCATCGTCATTGTTTGTGGCAATCACCACACGATCACCGACAGAAACACCATAATTCACCACATAGTCACGCACGGCGGAGGCCAGCATCACGCCCGGGATATCATTTCCGGCAAAGGACAAGGGTCGCTCTATGGCACCTGTCGCAGCGATCACACGCCCCGCACGCACCCTCCAGAGCCGGTGGCGCGGCCCGTTCACTTGTGGGGCGTGATCCTGAAGCCGCTCATACACCAGCGTATACCCATGGTCGTAAATCCCAGCCACCATGGCCCGGCTGCGCATTTGGACGTTCTGCATGGTGCGGAGCTTTGCGACTGTCGCATCGACCCAAGCACCCGCAGGTTTTCCATCTATCTCATCGCCGTCCACCGGCGCGCGACCGCCCCAATTTGGGGACTGCTCTGCGATCAAAACGCTGGCGCCAGCACTCGCCGCTTGAAGGGCCGCTGCAAGCCCTGCTATCCCGCCGCCCGCTACAACGACATCGAAATGTGCATACGCATATTCATACCTGTCTGCGTCCGGTTCTTTGGGTGCATTGCCAAGCCCCGCGGCCCACCGGATGACCGGCTCGAACAGATGTTTCCAGAAGGCGCGGGGATGAATGAAGGTTTTGTAGTAAAAACCCGCTGGAAAGAACGGCGCCAACGCTGTGTTCACCGATCCCACATCAAATTCAAGGCTTGGCCAACGGTTTTGCGAAACGGCTTTTAGCCCAGAATAAAGCTCAGTGGTGGTTGCGCGGTTGTTCGGCTCAAACCGCCCGCCCTGCCCGGTGCCGACCAAAGCATTGGGCTCTTCCGGACCGCTTGCCACAATCCCGCGCGGGCGGTGATACTTAAAGGATCGCCCGACCAGCATTTGGTCATTGGCCAACAAGGCCGAGGCCAGCGTGTCGCCCGCAAAACCCGACAAGCGTTTGCCGTCAAAGGTGAAGTCTTGTTTCTTGCTGCGATCGATAAACCGACCACCTGAGGCGAGACGTGTGCTCATTTCGTGAAGCCTTCGAAGTCGGGGCGTTTCTTTTTGATCTTGGTGATCAGCGCTTTGGGAGGTTCCGTTGTCTGGGCCGAATACGTCCCAAACACCTCTAGCGTTGCGGTGCAGCGCGCAGCATGGAACCACTTCCCGCAACCATAGGAACAGCGCCAGCGTTCGAAATGGACGCCTTTTGGGTTGGGGCGATTGAAGAGATAGTTCTCAAACTCATCATCAGAGGAGCCGGGGCCAAAGCGGGTCAGATGCGCCTGACCGCCAGGCGTCAATTCCGTCTCGCATTTATCCGTGTTGCAGTTAGGGCAATGAAGGATCAGCATCAGTTTTCCTCGCTGAAAGAGGTCAGGCAGTCTTGCATCAATTCAAGCGCTGTCCGGTAGGTCACAAGATCAATCGTAACGCGGTCATCGGTTTCCACTATCGAGACATTCATACCCGCACCGGTTGCAGACAATGCCTCATGGTGCGAGATTTCATCCAGGTTCTCGAAAGGCAGCATGAAATCGCTGTTCTGGGTGATCGTTTCGCGCAACAGCGTCGTTTCACCGTCCACATCAACCGCCAAGGTTACGGTTGGCGTCGAGATGGTATCGTTGATCTCATAGCCCAGAACATGCCAGCGCTGATCATTCACGGTGTGATAGTATGTGTAAACCATCGGGCGCTTGTTCTCGCTGAGCACTTTGGTGGCGGCAAAACACACGCCTTTATTCGCGATCTTGGCGACTTCGTAAGTGTCTGTGTCATCGAACGGCACAACTTGGGCAGACGAAATTGTGGCGCTTAAAAAGTTGAAAATCAACACCGCACCCACCAGATATCCTGAATGGATATTGGATGGATTGTTACCCTTACTGTTACCGCATGCGTTCTGGCTGGAACCACATGGATGATTATTTGGCGTTGGAGAACCCGTATCAAACAAGAAAGACTTCAACGACATGCGCCTCACCCACCGAAAGTTGAAATTGACCAAGTCAAAATTGCGCAAACCAAAGGGAACTACCAAGGTAGCCGCTGAGTTTCTTTCATCTACCATCAATGCGCCACCCCTGCGGCCACGCTTTCATCGATGAAGCGGCCCTCTTTGAAACGATCCAATCCAAACGGCGCGGCCAGCGCACGGGGCTCACCATCGGCCATCAGTTCGGCCATGGCCCAGCCCGAACCCGGAATGGCCTTAAATCCACCCGTGCCCCAGCCACAATTGATGAAGCAATTTCCCAAAGGGGTTTTGGAAATAATCGGAGAGCGATCGCCCGTCATATCCACGATCCCGCCCCACCAGCGCAGCATCTTCAGCCGTGAGATGATCGGGAAAGTCTCAATCAGGGCGCGCACGGTTTCCTCGACATGGTGGAAAGACCCGCGCTGTGTGTAATTGTTGAACCCGTCCGCGCCGCCGCCGATAACCATCTCCCCTTTGTCGGACTGGCTCATATAGCCATGCACCGTGTTCGCCATCACGACCACATCCATGCAAGGTTTGATCGGCTCTGACACCAGCGCCTGCAGCGCCACAGATTCAACTGGCAGGCGGAAGCCACCCATTTCGGCCAGCTTGCCGGAATGCCCCGCGACCACGATGCCCAATTTCTTACACTTGATCTTGCCCTTCGTGGTCTCAACGCCTGTGACTTTGCCGCGCGATTGTGTGATTGCCGTGACCTCGCATTGCTGGATCACATCCATGCCCATATCCGAACAGGCCCGCGCATAGCCCCAAGCCACCGCATCATGCCGCGCCGTCCCGCCACGCGGCTGCCAAAGCGCGCCCAGCACCGGAAAGCGTGGGCCTTTCAGTTCGATAATCGGGCACAGTGACTTCACCCGCTCGGGACCGATGAACTCGGTCTGCACGCCTTGTAGGTTGTTGGCATAGGCTGTGCGTTTATAGCCGCGGATTTCATGCTCGGTCTGGGCGAGCATCATCACACCCCGCGGCGAGAACATGATATTATAGTTGAGATCCTGGCTAAGCGTCTCATACAGCGACCGTGCCTTTTCATAGATCGCAGCAGAAGGGTCCTGCAGATAATTCGACCGGATAATCGTCGTGTTGCGGCCCGTGTTACCGCCACCCAGCCAGCCTTTTTCAATGATCGCAACATTCGTGATCCCATGGTTCTTTCCAAGGTAATAGGCCGTGGCAAGACCATGCCCGCCTGCCCCCACAATAATGGCGTCATATTCCTTTTTCGGCTCGGGCGAGCGCCAGGCCCGCTCCCACCCGGTGTGGTGGCGTGCAGCCTCTCTCGCGATGGCAAAAGCGGAATAGCGTTTCATGAGCGGCCCTCTTCCCAACCCAAGGTATCCTAGGATGGACCCTCTTAGCGCTCAACCGAATAAGCGAGGGAAAACCAGCGACACGACGCCCCGCTCTTGCGACATCTGCGAAATTGAGGAACACGCAGATATGGCCGTATTTGACCCTTTCGATGACTTCGCCGCCGCCTGCCCCGCAGGCGTCTTGCTCGGACTAGACTTCGGCGAGAAGACAATCGGCGTGGCCGTGTCGGACGGGTTGCGGACGGTGGCAACACCCCGCGAGACGATCAAGCGTAAAAAGTTCGGGCTGGATGCGGATCAACTTGACCGCATCATTGCGGAAACCTCTGCTATGGGTCTGATCATTGGATTGCCCCTGAACATGGATGCCAGCGAAGGGCCTCGCTGCCAGAAATCACGCGCCTTTGCGCGGAACCTTTCTGGTCGATTGGAACTGCCGATTGGGTTTTGGGATGAACGTCTGAGCACGGTGGCTGCTGAACGGGCCATGCTGGAGGCCGACATGTCCCGAGCAAAACGGGCCGAGGCCATTGATCACGTAGCAGCAAGCTACATTTTGCAAGGTGCGCTGGATCGGATCAAGCATATCCAAAACGCTAACACTTAGGAAGAGAGCCCTACCGCCGTAAGGCCGTCTGATAAAGCCGCTCTAACAGACTCTCCCAACCGTCATCCTTAGAAACCTCAACGCCCCATTTCTGGGCGATCGCACGCAGCGCAGGTAGCGGGTTATGCTCAAAATCTGACAAATAAGCGTTGACTGCAGACAGGTCATAGACCCGATCAACACTCGGATAATCGATTCCAAACTCAGCCCGCAGATACTCTAAATTTTCGTCAAGGCTCGCATCCAAACGTTGCGCCATGGCGTGTTTGTCGAGTGAGGGGAATTCTCCGGAAGGAAAGACCTGTCGGAGTTCGCGCTTTATCTTGTCTAACGCCCTGACGTGCAGGTGGAGCGCACGCGTTCGCATTTGATTGCACCGAAAAAGCAATTTCACCGATACTGCTGAAAGCGAAACGTTGATGTTTTGCGAAAAATTGGGCCGCTGCAGTCCAAACACATTCGCAAATGATCCAACGATGTCCCCATGTTCTGCAACTTCGGCTCCGAAATCGCGAACGATCAGGTCTTCTTGCGGCAAAACTTCGGCAAAAGGTGAAATAAATTTTCGAAACGACAGCGCGTCTGGCGTCACCTCACCCCGACCTTGTTTCACCAATTCCTGAAAGCGCGACGCGCTTAGGCCAAGGGGTTCGCGGACGTAGCAAACAACTTGAACATGCAGCCCCTTGTTTCGGAAATAGTCAACGAGGTCGCGCTTTTCATCCGGGGCAAACATGCACATGGACTCTCCCGAAAGGATCAAACGCTCCCGATCAGGTCGGTAAAGATGCGACTGCATGCGCACCCAAATTTTGAACCGATTTAGTTTTCTTGCAATCTCTGTTCGGTCACCTGCGTATCTCGGGTCGCCCGTTTTACGCTTCGTCAAAGCAGCGATAACGGCATTGCCATGATTGGGGTCACCAAACCGCCCATAGATCGTGGTCCCGTCATCATATCCAGAAAAGGCATGTTGAATGGCGGTGGTGCCTGTTTTGTGCAGACCTATATGTAAGATGACGGATTTCAAAACTGCCTCAACACACTGTAGGAAGTGTATTTTCAACAGAGCTCCAACGACAACAGCCAAATACGCGGCGCAGCGCAGTGACCGGCGAAAATGCCGCTACAATGTCGGAGTTCCCCGATTGCACCGTCTCGTCAAAGTTATATCTGTCTCTCAGAGGTGTGGAAATGGATGATGTCTGGAAACGAGACGAGGTCGAAAGCCCTTGCGTGAAAGTCTGCGTGATTCACGAACCATCGGGGCTGTGCATGGGCTGTTATAGAACCCGCAGAGAGATTGCGGGTTGGTCCTTTATGGACACCGACGAGCGACTTGCGGTCAAAAGAGATCTGCAAAACCGTATTGGACAAGTCAAAGGGCGTCGTCGTGGCGGACGTATGGCCCGCGAAAAAAACACAAGCTAGAAAACACAGGGGATTTTCATGTCGTCTTGGAAACAAAGGAAAGAGCGTGAGGCCCGTGGCGCCACGCTCTTTATGTGGTTGCGGATTATTGGGGTTGCGCTCTTTTTCGGGGCCATTTTCCTTTTGGGGGGCAATCCATTTACCGGCGAGTTGCCAGAGGACCAAGAGGTCGGTGCAAACCCGCCCTCCGAGTGATGGCGCGACCTAGCTGCCCTCGTTGATCCGAAACACAACTTCCAACGGAACATTCCGAACCACCAAACGGTCCCCATAGGGCGACCGGAATTCGTATTCTCGCACGCCAATTTGCTTTGCCGTCAGCTCGGTTTTTGCGATCCCCTGAAGCTCGATCCAGTCTTCGTCCATGTTGAAGTCGTAAATCACTTCAACGCCAGACCCGGCGGCAAAGACAAAGGTGTCCGCACCGGCACCGCCGTATAGCCGGTCGGAGCCCGCTCCACCGGTAATCCGGTCATTCCCGCCAAGACCCAAAAGGCGTTCGTTTGCAAAGTCACCTTGCAGATCGTCCGCGAAGGCCGTGCCGCGAATGGTGGTTGCATCGTCGAACCCTTCGGGCAACAGCGCTTCGGCCTGTGCAGTGACGGAAAACGGATGAACAGGCAGCGTCATAGCGCCATCGACCGTCAAGTAATCACCGGCCACAAGGTCTGATGAAACCTCTGCGAGGCCGTATGACACAGTGGCGTCTGCTACAGGTCGATTGAGTGTCAGGGTCACGAAACCATTTGCTTCAACCACAACTGACTGCACCTGCGCGGAACCCGAAGCGTCACTCACCCGAAAGCCCGCAGGCGTGGGTGCCGTTGCCATACTCTGACCAACATTCAAACCAAATTGTAAAAAGATCCGATCCGCAGCGCGCCCTTGTGCTGTGATGTTCGGGCTCTTTTCTCCGGTGGAAATCGCCAGCGCCAGTCGCTCTGCGGCGATATGGTAAGCCGCATCAGTTAGGTGAACCGAGTCCCGCAGGTCCAAGTCAAAAATTGTGCTCGCAACTGTGACGCGTGCGTCCGCCGCCGCCACCGCAAACTGTGCCTGACGGATCAACTCGGTCCCAGCGTGCAAAACAGGCGAATAGGCCGACCGATCCCCAAGCGCTTGGACATAAACACTGTTGCAGTTAGACAGCGCCATAAGCTCTTCAAACACACGGGCCAGTGTCGCCTGATAGGTCGCGATGTTTGCGGCACCAACATAGGTGGTGTCCGCTTCGCCTTGCGCCCAGAGGATACCATCAAAGACGATGCCATCATCGTTCACCCAATCTGTGATCCGATGATCGAAAAGGTCGAACGTGTATCCCATCACGTCATTGTCTTCATCCCACCAGTAGTTGTTCAGATAGGTGTCATAATTGCTTTCACCCGGTGCTGACTGGTCATTTGCGTACCCAAAGGCGGATGACTTCAGAAGCGCAGAGCCACCGCGCGCCACATCATATAGGATAACATCCGTGACCCCGGGGTTGAGCGCCATATACTTGGTTTTGAAAGCGGTCAGCGTGCTACCGCTATCGGCGTGGAACCATTGATCCACATTACTTTGGCCAGCCACAAGGAAATGGGCGATCGTCATCGGAAACCTCTGTTGCTATCTCGAAACTTGCTTTTGCTGCTCGGTGCGGTTTTCTTAAGCATTGGAAAATGAGGCGCACGCTGACCCCTTTTCCTGACAAAAACACTATGCTACTTTAGAAAAGTTCTAAGTTAGAGGATAACATGGCTCGACCGCTTATTGGTATCATCGGCAACGCTTATACGATCGATGACAGCTATCCAGTCCAATCAGCGGGCATGCATAATCTAGAGGCTGTGGCACGTCTGACCGGCGCAATTCCAATGATTGTGCCTTCGATCCCCGAGTTTCACACCACGGATGAATTGCTGTCGCATTTCAGCGGCTTCGTCTTCACCGGTGGCCGTCCCAATGTTCATCCCGAAGAATACGGCGAAGAACCCACAGAGGCGCATGGCCAGTTCGACCGAGATCGCGATCGGGTGGTATTACCGCTGATCAGAGCTGCCGTTGAAAGAGGCACGCCAATCCTAGGGATCTGCCGTGGCTTCCAAGAATTTAACGTGGCCTTTGGTGGCAGCCTCCACCCCGAAATCCGGGACCTGCCGGGCCGTGACAACCACCGGATGCCACCAGATGGCACGATCGAAGAAAAGTTCGCGCTCCGCCATGACATCAGCCTGATCGATGGCAGCGTTTTTCGTGATATTTTCGGCGCGCCTGTTGTGCGTACGAACTCGCTCCATGGTCAGGGGATCAAGGAACCGGGCGCTCGGATCTCTATTGAAGGCTACGCGCCCGACGGGACGCCAGAGGCTATTCGTGTCCTCAACGCAAAAGGGTACGCTTTGGCGGTGCAGTGGCATCCTGAGTACAAAGCCGATGAAGACCCGGTGTCAAAACCCCTTTTCGAGTCGTTTGGCCGAGCCGTGCATCACGGGCAGGCTTTGGCGGCTTAATCGACCTTATCAACCGCGCCGCCTGACCGCTCCCAATGGGTGAACCCGCCCTCTAAATGCACCACGGGCGATAAACCCATAGACTGCGCCATGTCAGCAGCCAGCGCTGACCGCCAGGCGCTGGCACAGTAAAACACGTAAGTCTTATCCTCATCGAACACTGCGCGATGATACGGGCTCTCTGGGTCGATCCAGAACTCCAGCATCCCGCGTGGGGCATGGAAGGCGCCAGGTATTTTTCCAGAGCGCTGCAGCTCTCGGATGTCACGGATATCGACAAATACATGCGTGTCAGAGCTGAGCACCGCTTGGGCCTCGTCAAAGCTCAGCGTTTTCACCCGCGTATTTGCGTCCTCGACCATCTCTTTGATGTGACGTGTGATCTTTTGTGACATCGCGTCCTCCCCGCTTGACCCTCGCGGCAATCTTGCCCCTGATATGCAGCTATACGGGAGGATATCGACCATGTCACAGGATGCCATCGTCGTCGGGGCCGGACTGGCCGGACTAGTCGCCGCATGCGAACTGGCAGACGCAGGAAAAACGGTTCTGGTTTTGGATCAGGAAAGCCGGGCCAATTTGGGCGGTCAGGCTTTCTGGTCACTCGGCGGTCTTTTCATGGTCAACACACCCGAGCAGCGCCGCATGGGCATCAAAGACAGCTTGGAGCTGGCCATGCAGGACTGGCAAGGGTCCGCAGGCTTTGACCGCGACGAAGATTATTGGCCGCGCCAATGGGCGACCGCCTATATCGAATGGGCCGCAGGCGAAAAACGCGAATGGCTGCGCAAAATGGGCCACCGCAGCTTTCCCGTCGTGGGCTGGGCCGAGCGCGGGGGCGGCACAGCGTCGGGTCATGGAAACTCGGTGCCACGCTTTCATATGACTTGGGGCACCGGTCCCGGCGTCGTTGAGCCTTTTGAAAAACGTGCTTTGGAACATGAGAAAACGGGTCAGATCACCTTTGCCTTCCGCCATCAGGTCGACAAGGTTGAGACATCGGGCAACCGCGTCACCGGCGTCTCTGGATCAGTACTGGCTGACGACACCAAACCTCGCGGCGAAGAAAGTAATCGCGACGTGGTCGACGACTTTTCGTATGAGGCCGCGGCGGTCATCGTGGCCTCGGGCGGGATTGGCGGCAATCTGGATTTGGTGCGCAAAAACTGGCCCAAACGCATGGGCCCCGTGCCCGAAAAGATGATCAAGGGCGTGCCAGCGCATGTGGATGGGCGCATGCTTGATATCACGCGCGGTGCAGGTGCCAGCCTCATCAACGAGGATCGCATGTGGCACTACACAGAAGGGGTGAACAACTGGAATCCCATTTGGCCGTCCCATGGTATTCGCATTCTGCCCGGCCCCTCTTCGATGTGGTTTGATGGGGCGGGCCTGCGCCTGCCTGCGCCGAACTATCCCGGCTATGACAGTTTGGGCACGCTCGAACATATCGCGAAATCCGGCTTTGATTACACATGGTTCATCACGACCCAATCGATCATCCGCAAGGAATTCGCGCTCTCCGGCTCGGAGCAAAACCCAGACATCACGGGCAAAAATATAGGTCAGGTTTTACAGCGCGCCTTTGGCCGCAATGCCACCCCGCCGGTGGAGGCCTTTAAAGAAAAAGGAGAGGACTTCGTCGTCGCAAACAACCTCGGTGATTTGGTTGCTGGCATGAATAAGATCGTCGGCAACGGCAAATTGCAGTTGGAAGAAATCGAAAAACAGATCACGGATCGCGACCGGCAGCTCGAAAATAAATTCGCCAAGGACCCGCAGATCATGGCGATTCACTCCTATCGCAATTACCTGGGCGACAAGCTGATCCGAACCGCCCCGCCCCATAAAATCCTTGATCCTAAACATGGGCCGTTGATTGCGGTGAAGCTGAACATCCTGACGCGCAAAACGTTGGGCGGGATTGAAACCGATCTTGCGGGTCGCTGCCTTCGGGCGGTGCCGGGCAAACGCGGTGGAGAAGTCTTTGAGGGGCTTTATGCCGCCGGAGAGGTCGCGGGCTTTGGCGGCGGCGGCTTCCATGGCTATCGCTCGTTAGAGGGGACGTTCCTCGGCGGCTGCCTGTTTTCGGGGCGAAACGCAGGGCGCGGGGCGGCTGCTTATATCGGGTGAGGGCATAAATCCTCACTGTCAGACACAAACATATGTTTCGCTTGGCGACCAGTTAACTTTTTCAACCTCCAGCCAATCATACCCTGCCGATGGATCAGACACATCTACGAATTTGAAGCTCACATCGTTGTCGGTGAAAAAATTTTTCTCCCCGGTCCAAAGAAATAGGCGATCAACACCTGGCACAGAAATAAACTGATCTCTGTGCACAATCAGAGCACTATCTACTGCTCCCACGACTTCGCCAGTATGGACATGATAACCCAGTTGAACCAAAAGCGCGTGGTCTTTGGAGCCATTGGTAATTCGATCAAACTTTTGCAGCGCCATTTCTAGGCTCGAGGTGGTAAAACAAATCATTTGAAACTCTGACTTTTTATCAAACCTCTCGGCCCGGCTTCGCGTTTGTTATTCCCTACACCCCTATCGAAAAAAGGGACCGATATCGGCTTGGGTATCTAATCCGTTTACTTATACATCTTTATCTGGTGTGAAGTTCTGTCTGACAAAACTGTAGATCCAAAATCCAGCCAAAACCAGTAGGTTCCACAAAGTAGAAAGGTTTTTGACTTGAAGGGGCACTTGCCGATAGCGCACTTTTTAAGGCCAGCCGTTGCCCGATGGTTA
>JBCBON010000045.1:0-20164 GCA_039821195.1 Pseudomonadota bacterium | reverse complement strand
CCGCTTGTGAAGAAAGCGAGTTGGCTGATCCATATTGATGTCGATGAGTTCATGAATATCAAGCTTGGTGATGGCACCTTGGAAGAGCTTTTGCGTTCTGCCGGACCGGCGGCGACGAACATTGCCATGACATGGCGCGTGTATGGTCATGGTGGCCATGACGAACTCGGCAATGCTGATGTGCTGAGGACATTTACAACCTGTGCGCCGAACTACGTCCCAAAACCTCATACAATGTGGGGTTTCAAAACGATGACGCGCAATCTTGGCATCTATAAAAAACTCAGCTGTCACCGTCCCAACCAACCCGTCGATTCACCCTTGCAGCCGCCCAAATGGCTGAACGGCTCCCTGAAAGACATCACGGCAGAGGCAGCTCAGCCTGGCACATGGCGCAGCTCTCCGCGCACTTTGGGGTACGATGCGATCCAATTAAATCACTATGCTTTACGCTCGCGCAGCTCTTACCTGATCAAGCGCAAACGCGGCCGGGCGCTTCATACGGATCGGACGATTGGTCTCAACTATTGGATCCGCCATGATTGGAATTCGCAAACGGACCTGTCTATTCAACGCCACATCCCCCGCATGGAAGCCGTCAAAGATAGCCTTCTGTCCGACCCTGATCTCCGCCTTCTCCATGACGAGGGGCTCGCCTGGCACCGCGCGCGCGTTGCCGAATTGCGTGAAGCGGATGAATTTGCAGGCCTCTGGACGGCGACGCGTCGGACCAACCTGACCGACTTGGAAAGGGTGGCTTACGCACTCGCATCGGATATGGAGACGTGATTATGGCAGCAAGCAAACACATATCCGGTCGCGCACCCAATCCCGACCCGCTCAAAGAGCCCAGTCCGGCAGGCGGCTGGTCCGAACAGGTGTCGCGTTACGATGCTGCCATCGTTGTTCCCGGCAGCGGTCAGGGCCTTGTTCAAGAGGCGGGCGTCTACACGTCAGACAAAGATTTCATCCCCGAGGCTGTTCTCTGGCGCGGGCAGCCGCTGATGGTTCCAACCAATCCTGTCCTCGATGCCAAGTCCTATTTGGGCGGACGGCATATTTGGGGGGGCGTCATGCTCAACCATTTTGGCCACTACCTGACCGAAAGCCTCAATCGCCTATGGGCTTACCCCGATCTTGCGTCCGAGGTCGACGGACTGGTTTTCGTCCACAAGCGTAACGGGGAGTTAAGTGACTTCAACATCGAGTTCTTAAAACTTCTCGGGATCGACCTGCCCATTACTTTGATCAAAGAGCCGACATTGATTGAGCATCTGATTATTCCGGGGCAGGGTTTTGGTCTGGGTGCCATTTCTTACGGGACCGACCGCTACAATCAGTTCGTTTGCGAAAATTTTGCGCCCAACATTCCAGCGAATGGCCCCGAAAAGATTTACGCGTCACGTTCCCAGCTGCCGGCGCGCAAAGGTGGCGCCATCGGCGAAACGCTTTTGGAAAAACTGCTAGAACAAGACGGCTACACGATTATTCATCCTCAGGCGCATCCGCTTGACGAACAGATCGGTTTTTACAAAGCAGCGCAGAAAATCATCGGGCTCGATGGCTCAGCGCTTCATCTTGCGGGGTTTTGCATAGATGCTGCCACCGATGTAGCTATGATCTTGCGCCGTAGCTCCGGTGTCGCGCTCAATATTCGCAATCAGCTCCATGGCATCACCGGCAAACAGCCCGCCGTGATTAACGCCATCGAATATGATTGGATCCTAGAGGGGCGCGGTCGTGCCGACCGCTTTTCCATTGGTCAAATGGATTTCCCATTGCTGGGCCAGCGTCTTTATGAGGTCGGCATGCTGGACACAAAACCCGACTGGCCGGCTTTGACCGAAGACCTTGTTGCCGATGAAATCGAGACATTGTCTGACGCCACTAAGTTCACATACGAGCGCCGGATGACACGCGCACGCCTCCAGACCCTCCGGCAAGAGCGGCGCGCGGCCCGGTCAGAGGCCCAATGATCACACCTGCACCCCATCACCTGAACGCGGATGCGTTTGACCCAAAACTTGGCGCCATCGACAGCGAAGAGTTGACCCGCCACGTGCCCGTCGCGGCATTAACGAACCGCCGCGAGAAACTCACCCGCATCTTCCAAATCGGGTTCAACAAATGCGGCACCCGAAGCCTCTATCGCTTTCTCCAACGCAACGGGATCCATTCCGCACATTTCAACCGCGGTATGCTCGCTCAAAGAATACAAGAAAACATTGATGGCGGGCGCAAACCGCTCTTTGGCCGCAAGATCAACGCCTTTGTCGGCTATACCGATCTTCAGCGGATAACATTTCATGGTGCGATTGAGGCTGCGACCTACTATCGCCAGTTTTTTGAATACTACCCAAACTCATACTTCATTCTGAACACACGCGACAAAGACGGCTGGCTTGCCAGTCGCAAGGCCCATGGCGCAGGAAACTACATCAACCGGTACCGCGTTGCCCTTGGCTTGCCCGATGAGACGTCTGTCCTCTCGTATTGGTCCGATCAATGGGACCAACACCACGAAGAGGTACAAAGCTATTTCAAGAACAAGCCGGGTCGCTTGATTGTTTACGACATCAAGACCGATCATCCCCAAAAGATGGTTGATTTCCTGTCTCCGGATTTTTTCACCTTGCCTGAATTGTTCCGCCACGAGGGTGTGACAACCAAAGTCGACGCCGAAAGCTACCGCAAGAACGCCCCGATCGATTTGAAAAACAATCGACGAATTTCCTGACGGCGTTCAAAACCCCCTTGGTTTCTGGTTGTGTTATGTTATATAGTAACATTGACAAACATGAGGTCGTCCGTGCGCGGTCAAGGAAAACAAACACAGCAGGATGTTTTGGAGCTGTTGAAACAGTCACCCAAGCCGATGACGGCTTATGACATTCTTGCCGAACTCAAAACAGACAACGCAAAGCTTGCGCCCCCTACGATTTATCGCGCGCTGTCTGCTCTCACCGATCAGGGGCTGATCCACCGGGTAGAAGGAGTAAATGCGTTCGTGGCATGTTGCCATGGCGATCATGACGCGGCCGCGCTCTTATCGATCTGCGAAGATTGCGGCGGCGTGGAAGAGCGGGTGGATGACAGCCTGTCAAAAGTGCTGCGAACTGCTGCGAAACAAACGGGCTTCAAGACCAAGCGCCAAGTTATTGAAATTTATGGTGTTTGTTCAGATTGCGTCAGCGCGGAGGTAACGTCATGAAACACCTTTTGCTGTCCAGTCTCGGAACCCGTCTTGCCGTTGCCTCAGTTCTGATCGTGATCATTTGGTTTGGCTATGCTTGGGCCACGGCACCTGTTGGGGGTCTGTGATGACGGCGCTTGTTTGTAATGAACTCTCGCTCGGATACGACAAAGTTCTGGCCATTCGCGATCTTTCAGCCGAAATCAAAGAAGGCAGTTTGACCGCGATTGTCGGACCGAACGGTGCTGGAAAGTCAACATTGCTGCGCGGCATCAGCGGGGAATTATCGCCCATGTCGGGTCAAATCACGCGGACAAACGCACGCGCGGCCGACATTGCCTATCTTCCTCAACAAACCGAAATTGATCGCAGCTTTCCAATCACTGTGCTCGACTTCGTCGCCATGGGGTTTTGGCACAGCGTCGGGCCTTTCGGTGCTATCGGAAGAAAACACACACAGCGCTTGATGGACGCGATTGATGCGGTGGACCTTCGCGGGTTTGAAGATCGCGCCATCAGCGCTCTGTCAGGTGGACAAATGCAACGGGTGTTGTTCGCCCGCCTTCTGTTACAAGACGCCAAACTTGTTCTTTTGGATGAGCCTTTCACCGCCATTGATGCAAAGACAACTGCGGATCTCATGGCTTTGGTGAAAGCATGGCAGGGGGAGGGGCGGACTGTGATCGCGGTTCTACACGACCACGACATGGTCCGCACCCATTTCCCAGAGACCCTGATGGTGGCCCGAGATTTGGTCAGCCACGGAAAAACAGCCGACGTCATGACCTCAGAAAATCTTTTTGCGGCGCGCCGCATGTGCGAGGCGTGCGACCATCCTCCCGCAGCTTGTGACCATAAAATACCAAACGCAGCATGATATATGACGCGCTGATTGCGCCTTTCATTGAGTTCAGTTTCATGCGCCGGGCCCTCATCGGCAGCTTGGCCATTGCGATTGGCACCGCACCTATTGGTGTTTTCCTTCTCCTCCGACGTATGAGCTTGATGGGCGACGCCATGGCGCATGCAGTACTGCCCGGAGTGGCCATCGGCTATTTAATTTCGGGCCTTTCGCTTGTCGCGATGACCATCGGTGGCATTGCTGCTGGTCTGTTGGTGGTTTTGGGCTCCGGCGCCATCTCTCGTGTAACGGTTTTGAAAGAAGACGCTACGCTGGCGGCTTTCCATTTGGTCGCGTTGGCCCTGGGCGTTGTGATTATCTCTAGCAGCGGGTCTGCTGTGGATCTGTTTCACGTGCTCTTCGGCTCTGTACTCGCGTTGAACGACGCGGCACTGACCTTGTTGTGTACGGTTGCGACGCTCACTTTGGTGACACTTGCGGCCCTCTATCGCCCCCTCGTTTTGGAGTGCGTTGATCCAAATTTCTTGCGCAGTGTCAGTGGGTTAAGTGCAGTCACGCATTATGCCTTCTTGGCGCTTGTGGTCCTCAATCTTGTTGGCGCCTTCCAAGCGCTCGGCACTTTGATGGCTGTTGGCATGATGATTGTACCGGCCGCCGCGGCCCGCCTTTGGGTGCGCGACGTATCTTTCATGATCATCGTCGCTGTCGCGATCGGCGCGCTTTCCAGCATCGCCGGGCTTATTGTCTCGTTCCACTTCGCCATTGAAACCGGTCCGCTGATCATCCTGATCGCGGGCGGGATTTACGGGGTAAGCCTGCTTATCGCCCCAGTTCTGGGGTCCTTTTCAATCAAATCCATCGGGGTGACATCATGAAGCGTATTTTACTTGCAACAACGGCGTCCTTGGCGGCGACATCGGCCTGGGCCGAGGTCAATGTCGTGGCGAGTTTTTCTATTCTGGCCGATATGGTCGAACACGTCGGCGGAGAGCATGTGACAGTAACCGCACTTGTTGGCCCAGACGGCGACACGCATTCCTTTCAACCGACACCTGCTGATGCGCGCGCAATCGCGGGTGCGGATTTGGTCATCGTGAATGGACTTGAGTTCGAAGGCTGGCTCGAGCGCATGATTGAGGCATCGGGTTATTCAGGCGAGGTGATTGAGGCCGCCCATGGCATCACGCCGATTGCCTACGAAGAGGGCGATCATGATGATCATAACGATGCGGAAGAGGCTGCGCATGATGACCATGACGATCACGGTCACACCGAAGAAGCGAGTGCCGAGCATGATCATGACCACGAAGAAGAGGTGGCCGAGAAAGATCACGACCATGTCCACGGCGAGGAAGTCGCGGAAAAGGATCATGATCACGGACACGAGGATCATGCAGGCCATGATGACCACGCGGGCCATGATCACGGGGAGCTTGACCCACATGCTTGGCAGGATGCCGGCAATGCCGTGTTTTATGTAGAAGAGATCGTCGAAGGTCTGGTGGCCGCTGATCCTGCGAACGCCGCAAGCTATGAGGCGAACGCCGCCGCTTACATCGCAGAGTTGACTGCTCTAGACGCTGAAATCACGGCCATGGTCGACAGCATCAAGCCAGAGCACCGCGTGCTGATCACATCCCATGACGCGTTTGGATATTTCGGAAATGCGTATGGGTTCGAGATCGCTGCACCGATTTCCGGCGCAATGGAATCTCAACCAAGCGCAGGTGAAGTCGCTGAATTGATTGAACAAATTCGCGGTTTCGGCGTGCCCGCCATCTTTGTGGAGAACATCACAGATGATCGGCTGATCGAACAGATTGCTTCGGAAACCGGGGCCACTATGGGCGGCACCCTCTATTCAGATGCTCTATCGCAGCCTGATGAACCAGCGGGCACCTATGTAGACATGCTGCGCTATAACGCGACAACCATCACATCAGCGCTGAACGAAGGAAGCTGATCTAGTTAAACAAATCGGGCAGGGCGGCATCATGGACCGCCCGAAGCTCAGCCAGGTCCACACCGCTTTCGCCAAAGGTGATCCGTTCGCCTGAAAGACGACCCAGCGGGTGCATTTCTACACCCTCTCTGTCAGCAAGCTGAAGAAGCGCCGCAGAGTGACCTTCTGCCACTGACAGCACATAGCGCGCCTGATCTTCCCCAAAGAGGGTGGCGAGATCGTCGGTCTCCACGCTCACACCGGCACCGGCGGCCAAAGCCATCTCAGCCAGTGCCAGCGCCAGACCGCCATCGCCCAAATCATGCGCCCCGCTCAAAAGGCCCGCCCGGTGCGCATCGCGCACGAACGTCCCATGCTTCCGCTCGGTGGCGAGGTCCACATGTGGCGCATCGCCGTCTTCGCTGTCAAAGCACTCTTTCAGATACGCAGATTGACCCAAACGCGTGCCAAAGCCCCCCAAAAGGAACAGCGTATCATTGGCGCCCCCCACCATGGGCAAGGGCGCAACGCCATCCTCCAGCAGTCCAAGACCACCGATGGTCGGTGTCGGCAGGATCGCACGCCCATCCGTCTCGTTATACAGGCTGACATTGCCCGACACGATGGGCATATCTAGTGCAGCACACGCCTCTCCGATGCCTTTGATGCATCCGACAAACTCTCCCATAATCTCTGGCTTTTCGGGATTGCCGAAATTCAGGTTATCCGTCGCCGCCAGGGGCAGGGCGC
The DNA here is from genome assembly GCA_039821195.1 of Pseudomonadota bacterium. Classification (GTDB taxonomy): domain Bacteria; phylum Pseudomonadota; class Alphaproteobacteria; order Rhodobacterales; family Rhodobacteraceae; genus Amylibacter. The sequence goes on along the minus strand of JBCBON010000045.1, from coordinate 13,417 downwards.
CCGTGGCAGACAGATTGCGATACGCCTCGGCGACGGCCTGTTTGCCGCCCTCAATAGGGTTCGCCCGGCAATAGCGCGGCGTCACGTCAGAGGTGAAAGCCACCGATTTACCCGTCCCATGAACGCGCACGACGCCCGCGTCCGATCCAGGCCGGGTCAAGGTGTCCGCCATCACCGTGGTATCGTATTGCTCGTACACCCAGGCCCGATTGCCGTAATTTGGCGACCCAACCAGTTTCAACAGCGCCTCTGCCGGGTCCATCTGCGGTACATCCGCAAGCGCAGCGCGGGACTCTGCCGGCACCCAAGGGCGGTCATATTCCGGTGCTGTTCCCGACAAGGCCTTCAACGGCAGATCGGCCTTCGTGTCGCCATTCAGTGTGATTAGGAACCGATCTTCGGCAATCGTTTCGCCCACGATGGCGAAATCCAAATCCCATTTGTCAAAAACCGCCTTCGCCTCGTCTTCTTTCTCGGGACGCAACACCATCAACATCCGCTCCTGCGATTCCGAGAGCATCATCTCATAGGCCGTCATTTGGTCCTCGCGGACGGGTACATTCTCCAGATCAAGCCGGACGCCAAGGCCGCCTTTGTCGCCCATCTCCACGGCCGAACAGGTCAGGCCCGCTGCCCCCATATCCTGAATCGAGATCACGGCGCCGGTTTCCATCAGCTCAAGGCAGGCCTCCATTAAACGTTTTTCCGTAAATGGATCGCCGACCTGCACCGTTGGGCGCTTTTCCTCAATCGTGTCATCGAACTCAGCGGACGCCATTGTGGCCCCACCAACACCGTCGCGGCCCGTTTTTGCGCCAAGATACACCACTGGCATCCCCACGCCAGATGCCGCCGAGTAAAAAATCTTGTCGGCATCGGCCAGACCAGCGGCGAAGGCATTCACCAAACAATTGCCGTTATAGGCGCGGTGAAACCGCAACTCGCCACCCACGGTCGGCACACCAAAACAGTTGCCATACCCGCCGATGCCCGCCACAACGCCGTTCACCAGTGAGCGCGTTTTTGGATGCTCCACCTCTCCAAAAGAAAGCGCGTTCATCGCCGCGATGGGCCGTGCCCCCATCGTGAACACATCACGCAGGATGCCACCAACACCGGTCGCAGCCCCTTGATAGGGTTCGATATAGGAAGGGTGGTTATGGCTCTCCATTTTGAACACGATCGCCTGACCATCGCCGATATCGACGACACCCGCATTCTCCCCGGGGCCACAAATCACCTGGGGCCCATCGGTCGGCAAGGTGCGCAGCCATTTCTTCGACGATTTGTAGGAACAATGCTCGTTCCACATGGCCGAGAAAATGCCGAGTTCAGTAAAATTAGGCTCCCGGTTCAGAAGGCGAATGATCTGCTGATACTCGTCTTCGTTCAGGCCATGGGCCGCGATCAGGTCTGGTGTAATGCTCGGCTCTTGCATGGGGGTCCGCCTTTTTCGCAGCCTCTTACAAACCGTGGATCAGAGGGAAAAGCCAAAAAAAGGGCCGGGACATGCCCGGCCACAAGTCAACAGGGAGGTGATGAAGATTGCGCTTTCGCGCAGGTTTCTTCGTCGAGGGCCACCTAGACAGGGGACCAGCGTCAAACAAGCCAAATGTATATGCAATTTGGTCATACCCGTTAACCGCTTGATGCATTCGTAAGCAGTTGCTCAAAAGTCAGGCGCAAGGCCACTCCGATAGAGGCGGATCTCGTCCAAGACGAAATCGCGGAACGCTTGCACGCGTTTCGAATGCCGAAGTTCCTCGGGGAAGGCGAGGAAAACAGGGATTTCGCGGCTTTGCTCGTCTGGCAGGACACGCACCAGTTCGGGTATCTCAACCGAGACGTAATCAGGTAAAACCCCAATCCCAACCCCATGCCGCGTCGCCTGAAGTACGCCAAAATAGTTGTTCACCGTTAGATGCGTTGCGTGATCCGCTGAGAGCAGGGGTTTCAACCAGGCCACACTTTCATTCACTTGACGCGCCATCAGGCTTTGCGAAATCAACCGATGCTGCGCTATATCCTCAAGACGCTCAGGCGTGCCTTTCTCATCCAGATAGGATTGGGTTGCATAGAGGCGCATGTTCACCTTCATCAAACGACGGCGCACCAGATCAACTTGGCTGGGTTCTTTCATTCGGATTGCAAGATCCGCCTCGCGCATTGGCAGATCCAAGACGCGCTCTTCCAAGATCAGATCGATTTTCAACTCAGGATACTTTTCGAATAATCGCCCAATCCGCGGCGCAAGCCACAAGGTTCCAAACCCTGTCGTCGTCGTGACGCGAAGCTCCCCAAAAACCTCGTTCTCCGAGTCTCGAATGCGCGCTTCGGCTGCCTCTAGTTTGCTGGACATATCGGCAGTTGCATTGAACAGGGTCTCGCCCTGTTCGGTCAGGATCAATCCACGCGCATGGCGATGGAAAAGAGCGACATTGAGCGTTTCTTCCAAGGCTCGAATTTGACGAGAGACCGCCGATTGCGACAGATGGAGTTTGTCACCCGCATGGGTCAGGCTGCCGGCATCCGCTACGGCATGAAAAATCCTAAGCTTGTCCCAGTCCATCCGAATCTCTCCCCACGAAATACACTGAAGCTATGCATTCAACTCAGGGAACTATCCTTTCATTATGACAAAAATGCAACGCTGATCGGACACATCTTGGGCGTCGATGGCGTGTCCCTGCTCGTTACAAAAATGGGGAATGTCCAACACGGCGGCAGGATCATCGGCCGTCACCCGGATTTTTTCACCTGACATCAGCGGCTCCATCCGTTTCCTCAGTTTCAAAACAGGCAGTGGGCAGAGTAGGCCAAGCGCATCTAGCTCTGTCGTTACCGGAATGGAGGTGATAGCCTCGTCATGTTTATCCATCTTAACCTTTGGCCTGTACCTGCTGTTTTATGCCACCGTCCCGATCCCAAGCGTACCGCCGCACCGTGTTTTATGTGCCCGGTTTTGACCCGATGCCTCCGCGGCGCTACCGGGAATTGTATCGCCGGGAAAGCGCAAAACAAGCAAAGATCAGCGGCTACACCGTTCGTCAAAACCGCGCATCAGATGGCGATATCGCAAGCTGGGACGTCACCTTTGAACAGGGGGAGGAACAAGCCTTCACCACATTCAAATCCTTGGTCTGGTCCGACATCGTCAAATCGGCGATGCGGCCTACGCTTTGGAACATTTTCGCCCGATCCTTTTGGTATTACGGTGTTTTTATCACAAGTGGCGCTCTTTTCCGGATGAACAAAATTGCCATTGGCCCCACGATTGCCGCGCTTTATCCGCCCATCATGACTGCCATCCAAGTTCTGGCAGGCGTCGTGCTTGCGCGCGCGTTTTTTGAGGTCGCGAGCTCCGTGTTGCCCGTCGTAGCCGCGCTTATGTCCGCTGTTGCGTTTTTTTGGCTGTGGCTACACTTCATGCGATGGCTAGACCGGTGGTTTTTCGCACATTACCTCATGCTTGATTATGCTTATTTCGGGCAGGCAAGGGGAGGCCTGCCGAAAGATATATCCGCGCGAATAGATACATTTGCGGATCAGGTGGACGAAGCCCTCCAAAGTGACTGCGACGAGGTCCTGGTGATTGGACATTCTTCGGGCGCTCTGATCGCCGTGGCTGCCACGTCACGGCTTCTGGAAAAAGGCGCGGTACTGGATGGCAAACTCGGGTTACTGACCCTTGGTCAATCCATCCCGATGCTCAGTTTCCTGCCAGCCGCACAAGAGGTGCGTCGCGCCCTCCTCACGCTCTCGGAGGCGCAAAACATCAGCTGGCTCGATGTGTCAGCGCCAGGTGACGGCGCGTGCTACCCCTTGACCGACCCGGTGGCGATATCTGGCGTGGCAACGACCCGTCAACGCCACCCCAAAATTGTGTCGGCCGCCTTCTCAAAAACCCTCAGCGACGCCCAAAAACGGGCGCTCCGGTTCCGGTTTTTCAAAAAGCATTTCCAATACCTGTGTGCCTTCGATCACCCCGATCAATACGACTATTTCCAACTAACATCCGGGCCGGTTCCGTTCCACACCTCAGTTCAGAAATTCCGCGAAAGCCCCTCAAAAATAACGAAAATCTACTCCGGGTTTTGCGATGTCTGACCGATTCACTCCACCCAAGCCGCGCACGCGGCCCGAGGGTATCTCAAAGAGTGACCACATTCGCCGCTTCCGTCGAGACCTTTTCGCCAGTCAGCCCGAACGCCTTTACCACGCGTGGATGGCCGAGTTCCGGCTCCCCTTCTTCCGTAGTTATTTCATCAACCAACCCTCTCTCGTGGACCGGGTATTGGTGCAGCACCCCGACCGTTTCCCAAAATCCCGAATTATCGGCGGTGCACTCCATGCGCTGTTAGGGAATTCGGTTTTTGTCACCAATGGCCCCACATGGAAGCGTCAGCGCCGCATTATTGATCCCAGTTTTGAAGGGGGGCGCGTGCACCGCAGTTTTGATGCGATGATGGCGGCCGGTCGTGCTGCCGTGGATGAATTAGTTCTTCAAAAGGGCGAGCAACCTATTGAAATAGAACAAAAAGCTTCACGCCTTGCCGCCGATATCATTTTCCGGACCTTGTTTTCCATCCCCATCACCGATGACATCGCGACCCGCACATATCATGCATTTCGGGCCTACCAGCGCACACAACCCCTGATGACGCTGGGCAGTTTCCTTCGCCTGCCTTGGCTCATCCGAATGACACAACATGCAGATACCAAGCGCCATGGGGCAGAGTTGCGTGCGCTGCTAACCAAACTGACCGAAGAGCGCGCGACAGCGATAAAAGCGGGCACAGCGCCTGACGATCTTGCGACCCGGATCATGACCACCGAAGATCCATTGGGCGGCGGCACACTTTCCACCGATGAGATGGTCGATCAGGTCGCAATCTTCTTTCTGGCAGGGCATGAAACATCGGCTTCTGCGCTGTCATGGGCCTTGTATCTAATAGCTTGTGATTCAGAGGTGCAGAAAAGAGTATATAATGAAATCAATAAATTACCGAGCATACCTCATCTAAAATTTCGTGATCTCTCAAAGCTGCCTTTCACCCGAGATGTTTTCAGAGAAACGCTTCGATTGTATCCACCGGTCCCTATGATGGTTCGTGAGACCAAAGAACGGGATCGGTTTCGCAAACGCCCTGTGCGGCGCGGCGCGCAAATCGTCATTTCGCCATTTCACATTCAACGTCATGACCGCATATGGAAGGATGCAGATGTCTTTGATCCCGGTCGCTGGCAGGATCCTACGCAAAAAGAAGCGCTGCGCACCGCCTATTTGCCCTTCTCAAAAGGGCCGCGCGTCTGTTCGGGCGCCAGTTTTGCCATGGTCGAAGGCGTTGCGATGCTGTTTTGTATCCTCAAAACCTTCGAAGTGCTCCCGGTTGAAGGGCAGATCCCACAACCCGTGGCGCATTTGACACTGCGGTCCGAAGACGGAATTTACCTCAGATTTCGACCGCGATAGTGGTGCAAAACATACACTCGGATCGCGCTTGCAAGCCCTGCATCCACGCCGCGTTCGGCATCAATAACATTGGCCAAGGCATTGATTCCAATACCTTTTTCCTTGGCGATATCCTGAAAGGCGTGCCAAAATGCGTCTTCCAACGACACCGAGGTGCGATGCCCTTTCAACGTCAGCGAGTGTTTCTTGGGACGCGCGTCACCCATGTTTCTTCTTTTTCGAAATATCCCCGCCGGAGGCTCCTGCTAGCGCGGTCCCGCGCAGCACTGGTTTACTTGGGACCAATCATATCTTTGGGCTGAACCACTTCGTCAAACCGCTCTTCGCTCACAAATCCCAGTTTGACGGCCTCTTCTTTCAGCGTGGTGCGGTTTTTATGCGCGGTTTTTGCGACCGTAGTGGCGTTGTCATAGCCAATTTCAGGCGCCAGCGCTGTGACCAGCATCAGGCTCTCCCACATCAGTTTGGAAATCCGATCTTTGTCTGCCTCGATACCTGCCACACAATTATCGGTAAATACCACAGACGCATCACCTATCAGTTGCATGCTTTGCAGCACGTTGTAGGCCATCATGGGTTTATAGACGTTCAATTCAAAATGACCTTGTGATCCGGCGAAACCGACCGCGGCGTCGTTACCCATGACATGCGCGCAGACTTGGGTCAGTGCCTCACACTGGGTCGGGTTTACTTTGCCGGGCATAATGGATGATCCCGGTTCATTCTCGGGCAGCATCAACTCCCCAAGGCCGCATCGAGGTCCGGATCCTAAGAGCCTGATATCATTCGCAATTTTGAAAAGGCTGGCCGCAACCGTTTTCAGCGCGCCAGACATTTCAACCAATGCATCATGGGCTGCGAGCGCCTCGAACTTATTCGGGGCTGTGACAAAAGGCAGATCGGTGATCCGCGCCATATTGGCGGCCACCGTAACCCCCCAACCGATGGGCGTGTTCAGGCCGGTACCCACGGCGGTCCCGCCTTGCGCCAGCGCGTAAATGTTCGGCAAGGCCGCTTCGACGCGTCGGATGCCCTGTTCCACCTGATAGGCATATCCGCCAAATTCCTGACCTAGTGTTAGCGGCGTCGCGTCTTGAGTATGCGTGCGGCCAATCTTGATAATATCGGCAAAAGCCTCGGCCTTGGCTGCGATTGCCGCATGCAGTTTGCGCAAGCCGGGCAGGGTGACATCTCGTGCCGTCATCGCCACGGCAATATGCATCGCAGTTGGGAATGTATCGTTTGACGATTGACCCATATTGCAGTGATCATTTGGGTGAACCGGACTTTTAGAACCCATTTCACCGCCCAAAATCTCAATCGCGCGGTTCGAGATAACCTCATTTGCGTTCATATTTGACTGAGTTCCGGATCCGGTCTGCCACACAACCAAAGGGAAGTGGTCATCCAACTTTCCCGCAACGACCTCTGAGGCGGCCTCGACCATGGCATCGGCCAGCTCGCCGGGCAGCTTCCCATTGGCTTTGTTCGCTTCAGCACAGGCCTGCTTGATCACGCCCAAAGCGCGCACGATGGCAACCGGTTGTTTTTCCCAACCAATTGGGAAATTCATGATGCTGCGTTGAGTTTGCGCTCCCCAATACTTATCGGCGGGGACCTCTAGGGGACCAAAACTGTCGGTTTCTGTGCGGGTTGTCATGGGCTCTCCTCCATTTGGCGATGTCATACGCGCCGATCCCGGAATTGCCAATGAGCGATACGCTAGCGGTCGCGGTTCCTGAACTGATCGAGCGAGACGACTTCGGCCTCTCCCGTTTCTTCCTCAGGCGCGGGGTCCACATCTTCGGCCATCGGGGCCTCGACCTCTGTGTCTTCGTCTGTCGGCTTAAAGCTCAACCCGAAATCGACCGATGGATCGACAAAACTTGTAACAGCGGTGAAGGGGATAACGATATCTTCGGCGGCGTCCCCAAAGTTCAGTGTGACTGAAAAACGATCCGGCATGACAATTAGGTTGTCGAACCAATTCTGCAGAACGATTGTCATTTCTTCAGGATATTTGTCCTGCAACCAATCCGCCAGCACGACGCCCGGTGTTTGCGTAAAAAAACTGATATAGAAATGATGTTCACCCGGAAGCCCGGACACCGCTATCTGGTCGAGAACATCTTTCATGAGGCCCTTCATGGCTTCATGCATGCGTTCCCCATAATCAATCCGGTCACTCATGCATGCTTTATGGGCCGAACGATCCGGGAGGGAAACCCCGAAAGGGGCACACCGCCAACGCGATGTGCCCAAAGGTGATTACAACGCGAACTGGTAGCTTGCTGCGGTGTATTCAAATCCGCCATCACGGGTGGACACATATCCAACCGCCGGAAAGGGCAGGTGATAACCGATGATGGGAGTTTGATCTGCGGCCAACATGCCCAAGACCCGACGGCGCGCCGCCGCCGCTCCGGCTTTGTCCATGTCAAATCGCACTTCCCAATCGGGATAAGCCAGCGACCAGACATAGTGATTTGCCAAATCGGCGGCCAGATAGACGGACTTGCCGCCGCTTTCGATCATATAGCCCATATGGCCCGGTGTGTGGCCGAACTGATCCATGGCTGTGATGCCCGACATCGGGCTGTCGCCCGGGGCGAGGAAGCTCATGTTCTCGGCCAAAGGGGTGACCATGCTGGACACCATATCGCCCACTCGATTTCCCGCATCCATCCCGTTCCAGAAATCAAATTCCATCTGTCCGGTGACATAACGGGCGTTTGGAAACGTGGGTGCCCCACCATTCATAATGCCGCCGATATGGTCGGGATGCATATGGGTGATGACAACGACATCGACCTGATCGGTGGTATATCCGGCGGCTTCCAAAGCCGGCAGCACGGTTGGGCCCGTATCGCCACCAAGACCTGTATCGAACAGAACAAGCTCGGCGCCTGTGTTGACCAGCGTCGGCGCAAAGCCCAGCGCGAAGGAGTCTGACGAAAGGAAGTTTTCTTCGTTCACGGCTGCGAACTCGGCCGGATCTACATTCATCGCGAAGGTACCCTGCGGCTCGTCGCGCACACCGCTGCCCGCGAGCAGCGTCGTGACCTCAAATTCGCCCAACACAAAGCGGGAATACATTGCTTGGCTCGCACCAAGCATGGGGGATGCGGCCTGTGTTGCGCCAGCGACTGCCGTGGCCGCAGCGGTTGCAACGAAACCACGGCGTGTGATTTTAGGGGTAATTGTCATCTGGATTTCCTTTAAGAGGTTTATGGTATCCAGCTAGCCTCGACCGACATTGCGACAAGTTGACAAAACTGTTTTTCCAAAAAGGAAATGACCGTGTCCGACTGTCTCAATCCGTGTTTTTTAACCTGCGTGATACGCGCCAAGTGAGGGCTAGGCGGGCGAAGCTGCCCTTTGACCGCTTGGAAATCTTGCTTTCTTGGGTGGTATGTTGTCTTTCGCTTACGTCTCGCTTTCAAACCCCACCCCGTGGCGCTTGACCCATGTCTCGAATTCCTCTGGTCCAAGTTCCGATCGCCGCTGACGCCCGCCTAGGGGCAGGCTTTGGGCCTTTGCACCCTACTTTTTCAACACCCGCCTTGTTGTCAGTTTGGTGCGTTGCACGACCGTTTCGATATGATCAAACACCAAACCAACCAGGTTTTTGTCCGAAACCGTCTCGATCCCTTCAAAGCCCGGAGATGAGTTCACCTCCAACACTTTCGGTCCATCATCGGAGCGCAGAATGTCCACACCAGCGACACCAAGGTCAAAGGCCTTGGCCGCCTGCAAAGCCACTTCTCGTTCCGTTTTTGTAATGCGCACCTTTTCCGAGCTGCCCCCTTGATGAAGGTTCGAACGGAAATCGCCCGCCGCCGCTTTGCGTTTCATTGCAGCCACCACTTTGCCCGCAATGACCAAACAGCGGATATCCTCGCCATTCGCCTCCTTTACGAAATCCTGCACCAGAAAGTTCGCTTTAAGCCCCCGAAAGGCCGAGATCACGGACTCGGCCGCTTTGGACGTTTCGGCCAGCACCACACCGCGCCCTTGCGTGCTTTCCATCAGTTTCAGGATCACCGGTGCCGTCCCCACCAGAGAGATCAGGCTGCGCGTGTCTTTGGGGGAATTGGCAAAGGCCGTGTTAGGCATCCCGATCTTATGCCGTGCCATCAACTGATGGGCATGCAACTTGTCACGGCTCGCGGTTATTCCGCTGGAGCCGTTCACACAATACGTCCCGATCGTCTCGAACTGGCGCAGCACCGCGGTGCCATAGGCCGTCATCGACGCCCCGATCCGCGGAATGATCGCATCATAGTGCGGCAGGCGCTGCCCGTCATAATGAACCTCCGGCGCTTTGGTGTTGATCAGCATATAGCATCGCGCGGTATCAATCGGCTCTACCGTGTGGCCTCGTGCCTCTCCTTCGGCGATCATACGGCGCGTTGTAAAATTGTCTTCCCGCGTCATGATCCCGATGCGCAAGGGGCGTTGAACCGCCGCCGCCCGATAGCTTTTGACCGATTTGTAGATGTCATAGTCCAGAACCGGCTGACAAAACCGTTCCGTGGCATTCACCTGAACCCCTTCATGCAGCGCCTGACGACCCAACAACATATGCACCGACATGCCCAAGCGATTGGTCAGCGTCAGTTCAATGGGCCAAGTCGCATCCCCCACCTTCAGGTCGGTCTCGATCACATAGCGCAACTCGCTTTCGCCATTGGACGAGGTCACTTCACGTTGGTCCAAGACCTTGGCCGAGCATGGGATCATCAGGTCCATATTTTCGGGAATGGGGTGGACCAGAAACCGGACCTTGGGATTGGTGCTGCGTCCGAACGGCTCGATTTCCACAGCATGAAGCGCAGAGGTCCGCGCGCCCGTGTCGACCTTTGCGCGCACAGCAGGCAGGCCAAGATCGGGCAAGGCAATCCACTCTTCCCATCCGAAGTTCAAATTTTGCATCGGTGTCCCCTTTGGCCCGCAGTCGGGTTAGTATCTGGCGCATCACGCGGCAAGGAACACTTTCGCGTCACGGCAAAAGCCACGCACTTGCCGCGAGACGACTTTATCGGTTTCAGTTGGACAGGATGGCCAACCCTGAGCCACTGATAGACGACATTTCGTAGCCAAGATGTTGCAGTCTAAGGGGCTGCTGCCCAAGTGCATGCGCAGCATACACGTTGGACGCGGCAAGCGTTGCGCAGCACTGCTGAGAGCGTCGGAACGCGGAACGCATGCATGGTCTCAGCGTCCGCAATGCGGACGAAGCAGACTTATAAGAACTGTTGCTGCACAATCAGCATAAGCTAGGCTGGATGCTAAATGATGCTGTCACAGGACTAGTTAAATATGGCGAGATACAAGCAGTTCTATAGGTTGATAGACGCCGCTATCTGTGATGACGAACTACAGGAACCCTTTGGCGCTGCTGACGTACAAACTGCTTGCCCACAATTCACGTTAACTCAGTGTCGTCAGTACCTGTCTAGGCACGCCCAAGGGAAAGATAGCGGCAATTTTGAGCTGTTTCAACGAGTTGATAGAGGGCGATATATTCGACTTCCATTTTACGTAAAGCGCGACGGTTACATCGACTTACTGGAACCAATTTTTTTGCCGGAAGACCCGATTAGCAATGACATTATCATGTATTTTGCATCGATCCTCCGAGTGCTCGGCATGGAAGACAAAGGATGGGATCCGTATGCCGAGTCTCGCGCAATTCTCAATGACCTCAATGGGTTCTTCAGGCTCGAATTACCCAAAAGATGGTTCAGCGAACCTGATGAGACGCAATGGCGTTTGGGGCTGTTGATATACACACATATTGTTGAGATGGATGCTCCGTATGAAGTGATTTTGAATTTATTGAGATTTAAGATTGGCGACGGATATAGCCCTAATCCATATTTCGACTATCTCTCCAAAAACGAACAAAAAATGTTCAGGAAACGGGGGATATCAACTGGCCGGAAGATCAAAATCATAAAGATGCTAAGCGATAAGGCCAGTCTTCCGGTAGGAGCAATTTTTGACGACTTTTACAACAACCGGCTACGAAATGCGATAAGCCACTCTGACTATGTTTTGACCGAAAATGGCTTCCGGTGCCGTGGTGGAATTAGCGGAACTAAAGGATTTGAAATATCATTCGAAGAACTTGAACAGATTTTGCTTTCGGCAAAAGCGTTTATTGCCGCGTTCTTTAGTATCGAAAACAGCGCTCGCCGAGTTTGGGGTGGGCAGGCCGGGAGGGCAATTCCTTATGATATACATTACAAGGGTATGATGGAGGTACTGGCCAATCGTGATGGGCTCTTGTGCGGTTTCAAAGTCCATTGGCCAAATGGGTCTGAGTCTTTCTATCGTCGGACGGAAAGCGGAATTGACATGGTGAATTGCATGCTTGCAACGCAGCAAAGCAACTTAGAACTGATGGTGGGATTGTATGCCCGCGATCCCGGTACATTCAGCCCCCTAGTCGAAAAAGACGCACTGCCGGTTTACACGAAGCGTGAGGGTGATGATGCACCATTACACTGGCCTGGTGATGGTTCGGAAAATACTAACCCTTAGTGAACTCACAACGTCAGAGTTGGGCTCAAAGCAGCCGTTCTTTTTTACGTATTTATGTCGTTAAAAGTGCAGGCTTCTGTTGCCAGGCGCCTGCGAACCCCGCCTAGTGCTGCAAGGCGCTAGGACTTAAGTTTTCAGTATTTTTAGCTGCTTACGCTGCCAAAGCTACTGGAGCACGATTGTCATTTGCAATTGTACATTTTGTGCCGGTAACGGTGGCGACCTGCCGAAACAAAGCTAACCCCTTTAGACGTCCGTCGATCCTATTTCGGCCCCATCAGAAAAGCACATGACCTGATGCCAGATCCCTGTGCGCTTGTGGTGGAGCCGCCGGGTACCGCCCCCGGGTCCGATCCGTGTATTACGAGCGCGTTTATGTCCATAGCTCTTGCGAGCCAGTTATAGATAAAGGTTTAGGTGGGTTTTGCAACCATCTCACGTCGGACATGTACAATCAGGATAGCGAGTAAAAACAACATGGACAGGCCTGCCCAAGACACATCCACGCGCTCATGCACCCATCGGTTTACATAGGGCATCAGCCACGCCAGCGCGATAATCAGGTTCTGTCCGGGGATCGGGGCCTCTCGGGTGCCCCTGTGCAGATACCACATTCCAATGACTGCCGCGGCCCCGTCGTAAATAAATGCATAAGGGGAGATCATAACACTGCCGATCAGGAAGTAAGCAACCTTAAGGTCTTGGCTGAGCCGCTCGGATCGAAACGTCACCCAAGTTAATCCAATGATACCCAGGGCCAAAAGGCTCTGAAGACCAAGGGCAATACCCTGCGGCACGTTCAGGCTGGACAAGAAAGAAAACAAGGTATGCTGTTTGTCGATCAATGTGCTGGCCGAGATCTTCCCTTCAATCGAAGCGGCATTCGCAAAAAAGGCCTCCACATATTCGATGCCCGTCATCCAGACGGACCAACCCAGAAAAGCGCTGCCGAAGAGAGCCGAGAGTGCGAAAGCGCGGTATCTTTGCAGAGCAATCAATACAACCGGCATCAATACTCCGAAATGGGGTTTGGCCAGTAACAGCGTGCACGCCACAACGATCATCCAATCGCGGTTTCGCACAACTCCCAGAATAAACAGACACAAAAGGGCTGCGGTGAACGCGCCGTTCTGTCCACCGATGATGGTCATATAAACTGCCGGACACAGTAAAACCGGCAAACGCTCTATCCAGCTCTTTGTATCTATCATGACGTAAACTGTCACGCCCCAGACCAGAACCGTGAGCACCGTGAACCACGCCAATGCGGCACCGGGGGACAAATGGCCAAGCGGGTAAATCAGCGCTACAAATGTCGGCGGATAATGCCAGTAAAGAACGCCTGAGGATTTGGCAGCCAGATCCTGAAGCGGATCAAAAACCTCTATGTCAAAC
>JBCBON010000044.1:0-20567 GCA_039821195.1 Pseudomonadota bacterium | reverse complement strand
GACACCACGACTGTATTCATCGAGGCGGCGTATTTTGACACGGTGCGGACTGCCTACACCGGCCGCGCGCTGAAGATCAATTCGGATGCGCGCTACCGGTTTGAGCGGGGTATCGACCCGGAATGGACGCCGATTGGTTTGGACCACGCAACCAAGATGATCCTTGATCACGCAGGCGGCGAAGCGTCCGAGGTGGTTGTGGCCGGGGCAATCCCGGACACATCCCGCAGCTATAAACTGGACACTGCACGCATTGAATCGCTTGTCGGCATGACCCTGCCTGCGGACGAGCAGATCAAGTCGCTCGAAGCGTTGGGCTTTGTGGTGGAGGGCGATCAAGCGCATGTTCCAAGCTGGCGGCCCGATGTCTTGGGCGAGGCCGACTTGGTCGAAGAGGTCGCTCGGATTGCATCGCTTACCAAACTCAAAGGTGTGCCCTTGCCGAAGCCCATCGACGGCGTGGCAAAGCCCGTTTTGACACCGCTGCAAAAGCGCGAAACGGCGGCGCGGCGAGCTCTGGCGGCATTGGGCTACAATGAATGCGTGACCTATAGTTTCATCGATCAAAAGGCGGCGGCGCTCTTCAATGGGGGGGAGGAAAACTCCATGCTGGGCAACCCCATCTCCCAAGATATGAGCCATATGCGCCCATCTCTCTTACCGGGTCTTCTGCAAGCGGCTGCGCGCAATCAGGCGCGGGGTTCTAATGACCTGGCCCTGTTTGAGCTTGGCCCGGTCTTTCATGGCGGAGAGCCGGAGGATCAAGAACTGCTCGCAACGGGGGTGCTCGTGGGGCATTCGGGACCGCGAGATGCCTATGGAACACGCCGACCCGTGGATGTCTATGATGCTAAAGCGGATGCCGAGGCTGTGCTTGCGGCCATTGGGGCGCCCGCCAAGATGATGATCCAAGAAGGGGCCAAGGCCTGGTGGCATCCCGGACGCTCGGGCCGCTTCAGCCTCGGGCCAAAAACGATCCTGTGCGCCTTTGGGGAAATTCATCCCAAAGTGCTCTCCGCGCTTGATGTCAAAGGGCCGACTGTGGGCTTTGCCATCCATATGGCGCGAGTGCCGTTCCCGAAATCGAAATCGGCAACGCGCCCGGCGCTGGACATCTCTGACCTTCAGGCGGTGGAGCGAGACTTCGCCTTCGTGGTGGATGAGCGCGTGCTCATCTCTGACATTTTGAACGCAGCGCGGGGTGCGGATAAGGCCCTCATTGCAGACGCATCTGTTTTCGATGTGTTCGACGGGGAAAAGGCTGCCGCCGCAATGGGCGCAGGCAAGAAGTCTGTGGCCATCTCTGTGCGTCTGCAGCCAAAGGATAAAACGCTGACCGATGAAGAGATCGACGCTGTAGCCGCCAAAGTGATCGACAAGGTCACAGGCGCTACGGGTGGGTCGCTTCGCAGCTAGGGCTTCTTCTTTTTCAAAATATCCCGGGAGCACGAGGGCAGAGCCCTCGCACCTAAGATCAGGACGGCCTTGCTGGTGTATTCAATCCAACTTGCACGGCAGGACGCGCGACGAACCGATCAATATAGGCTTGCACATTTGTCAGATTGTCCAAACCGGTAACGTCCCCGGCTTGGTAAAAGTCACGCAAAGCCCGCAACCATGGCGCAGTTGCAATGTCGGCAATCGAATAGTCTCCCGTAAGCCAAACGCGGCCCTCAAGCTGGCCTTCAATAACGTTCAAAAGCCGCGTTGCCTCTGCGATATAGCGGTCACGGGGACGCGGGTCTTCAATCTCTTTGCCGGCGAATTTGTAAAAGAAGCCAAGCTGTCCAAACATTGGGCCGACACCGCCCATTTGAAACATCAACCATTGGATGGTCTCGTACCTTTTCGCCCCATCCTTCGGCAGCAGCATGCCGGATTTGTCCGCGAGGTAAATCAGGATGGCACCTGACTCGAACAAACCCATTGCGTCGCCATCCGGGCCGTTTGGGTCGATGATCGCAGGGATTTTATTGTTTGGGTTCAGGCTCAGGAATTCAGGGCTTTTGACATCCGCATCGGCCAGAGTGATCAAATGCGGTTCATACTCCAAACCCGTTTCCTCCAGCATGATAGACGCTTTGACGCCGTTCGGTGTGGGAAACGCATAGAGCTGTATCACGTCGGGCCGCGTAGGGGCCCATTTTTGCGTGATTGGAAAATCGGTAAGTTTCATCTGGAGATGACCTTTCAACTAAGGTTATGGCTTGAACGTAGACTTCAGCGGCGCGGCTGCAACTGGATTGATGCCAACAGACTGTTCGTGGAAGCGACAAGAAAAACTCGGAGGGGAGCCGAATGCTCAACGAATTCAAAACTTTTATCGCCAAAGGCAATGTTATGGACATGGCCGTTGGTATCATCGTCGGTGCTGCCTTTACGGCAATCGTCACATCTTTGGTTGGGGATTTGCTGAACCCTGTCATAAGCCTGTTCACAGGCGGCTTGGATTTTTCTGGATTGTTCGTCGTGCTGGGTGACGGTGATTTTGCGTCCCTATCAGCGGCCGAAGAGGCAGGCGCATCGGTCTTTGCCTATGGCCGCTTCATCATGGCCGTGATCAATTTCCTTATCATTGCCCTCGTCGTCTTTCTGCTTGTGAAAGGCGTGAACGCCATGAAGAAAAAAGAGGAAGAAAAGCCAGATGAGCCTGCGGGACCAACGGAAATCGAGCTCTTGATGGAAATTCGGGACGCCCTGAAAAAGTAATTAATAGAGCAGGGCTAGTGCTACGAATAACGTCACAAGCCCAGCAATGACCGAGCCTAAGACGGATTTGAACGCCATTCCAACGGCAAAGGCTGCACCCGCTGCCAAAAGCCGGGCAGGCTCTGGCTCGCCATTATTTGCGGCGGGCCACAGCACAAGCGGCGCGACAAGGCCGGGTAGCACGGCGACCGCGACATATCGCAAATGAAGCGTCAGCCAGCCCGGTAAAGGGCGATCGCCAATGATGCCTAAGAACGAAAACCGGATCAGATAGGTTCCAATCGCCAGCACTAGGATGATGATCCAAATGTCATCCATTGGAAGCCATACTCCGGCGGTCCAGCCATAATTCCGTCTGCGCACCAGCCACCATCGCAATCACAGCGGCAATAATGAGACCGAGCGAGTAAGGCACCTCGTTGAGCGCAAGCGCGAAAACTATAGAGCACAGCGCAGCAACCAGATTGGGCAATGTCCGCAGCAATGGCGCAATCAGCGCGATGAACAAAATGGGCGTTGCAAAATCAAGCGCAAAGCTCTCGGGAATGGCCGCGCCAAACACAGCGCCAAGATAGGTGCAAGTATACCAAAACGGCGCGATGAAGACGAACATCCCGATGAAATAGGCAACCTTTTCCTGCCAAGTCAGGTCCGGTTCTTCCTCGTATTTCTTGGTCCCCATTGCGAAATTCTGGTCCACAATCGCATAGGCCAGCAACGCGCGCAGCCCAAGAGGCGCCTTTCCAAAATGGGGTACCAAAGCAGCCGAATACATCGCCATTCGAAGGTTCACTGCAAGGGACGTGAGCAAAATGAAAAACAGTGGTGTGTTGTCTGCCCAGAGGGCCACAGCCGTGAATTGCGAAGCACCCGCGATCACGAGGAACGTCGCGGCCATGACTTGCGCCACGTTCCATCCCGCCTCAGTTCCGACGACACCGAACAGTGTGCCAAATGGGACAATGACCAGAATAAAGGGGATCGCATCGCGGAACCCGTTCCAAAAAACCGTCTTTGCGGACCGTTCCATACTCTACCTGTTTTGCTTGGAGCAGGTCAAAAAAACCGCTAGGTCTACAGCCTTAGAACGCGGGATTGGAACTGTCCATTGACGAAACACAATGCCATGACGATTGCGCCTGATCCGGGTCGTGCGGGCCTCACCCGTGCTATTGAAGGCATCGATCAGAAAGGCGAAACGACTGTAATTTCTGTGGTCGAAGAGCGTCCGCTGACGATTTACCTAAATAGTCAGGAAATCGTCACCGCCATGACGATCGGAGACTACCCCGAGTATTTGGCGCTTGGTTTCCTCTTCAATCAGGGGATGTTGTCGGACATGTCCCAGGTCACGGCGGTCGACTTTGACGAAGAGGTCGCAGCAGTGGTCGTGCGGACGCAAATTGTCACCGATTTTGAATCCAAATTGCAAAAGAAGACGCGGACGAGTGGTTGTGCTGTCGGCACTGTTTTTGGGGATATGATGGAGGGCTTGGCCGAGCTGACCCTACCGACAGCTGAAGTGCGTGATAGCTGGCTTTTTGCGCTCGCAAAACAGATCAACACGACACCCTCCCTTTATCTAGAGGCCGGGGCGATCCATGGCACGGTGCTGTGCAAAAAAGATCAGCCGCTCGTGTTCATGGAGGATGTAGGCCGTCACAACGCGGTGGACAAAGTTGCCGGTTGGATGAAGTCCGAGCGCGTAAACCCCGCCGACAAAATCCTCTATACTACGGGGCGATTGACCTCCGAGATGGTGATTAAGACCGCAAAGATGGGCATCCCGATCTTAGTATCCCGCTCCGGCTTTACGGCGTGGGGTGTAGAGATCGCACAAGAGGTTGGACTAACTTTGATTGGCCGAATGCGCGGTGAGCGATATG
This sequence comes from Pseudomonadota bacterium, assembly GCA_039821195.1. Classification (GTDB taxonomy): domain Bacteria; phylum Pseudomonadota; class Alphaproteobacteria; order Rhodobacterales; family Rhodobacteraceae; genus Amylibacter. The sequence continues at coordinate 15,972 of JBCBON010000044.1, read as the reverse complement.
TTTGCCTTTCGGGGGCGGATCGTTTGATCCGCGATGTCCAATGACGCCAGCAGTGATCCTTGCAGGGGGTGCATCGCGCCGGATGGGTGGGGGCGTAAAGCCGCTTTTGTCGCTGGCAGGTCGACCGATGATTGAACATGTTGTCCAGCGCCTTGATGGTCAGACAGACATCGTCGCGATCAACGCAAATGAAGGGGATTTTTCATCGTTCGGCATGACGGTCATTGCGGATAGTTTTGCCGATCGTCCTGGACCTTTGGCCGGAATTCTAGCGGCTTTGGATTGGGCCGCGGCCCAAGGTGCGCGCGATGTGATAACTTTGGCGGGTGACACACCGTTTTTTCCAGTGGATTTGATTGCACGCCTCGAAGCGGGTCGCGGTGATGCGCCTGCGGCGATGGCGGCCACCTCCGAAAACGGGCGCTTGTTCTCTCATTCTGTTTTCGGTCTTTGGTCCACCTCGCTCTGCGATGGGCTACGCTCGGCGCTGGAGGCTGGAACGCGAAAGGTCCTCCATTGGAGTGAGCCTGTCGGGTGTGTTCTCGTGGAATTTGACGGCCGTAATGATCCGTTTTTTAACATCAACACGCCCGATGATTTGGCCCGAGCCGAAGAAAGGTTGGTTGGCTCGTGAAAGTATTTGGGATCGTAGGTTGGAAAAACTCCGGCAAGACAGGCTTGGTGGAACGGTTGGTCACCGAATTCTCGGCCAAAGGAATAACCTTATCAACGCTCAAGCACGCGCATCATGAGTTTGAAATCGATCACGAGGGGCGCGACAGTTTCCGCCACCGCACTGCCGGGGCGAAGGAAGTCGCTATCGTATCGGCAAACCGTTGGGCGATGATCCATGAGTTGCAGGGTGAAGATGAACCCGGGTTTGACGAGATGCTCGCCAAAATGGAGCGTGTCGATTTGGTGCTGGTCGAGGGCTACAAAAGAGGCAAGCACCCCAAAATCTTTTGCCACAGGTCCGAAGCTGGTCCTTTAGATATGCAAGGGATCGATGCCGTTGCCGTCGCAAGTGATGTGGCCATTGATGGCCTTGATGTGCCCAATTTCGATCTGAATGACATCGAACGCATTGCAGACTTCATCGACTATTATTTGGACCTACGATGAGCGGGACCCTCCGCAACGATTGTTTCGCATTGCCGCCGGGTGTCGATTGGACGCCTGTGAATGAGGCGCTGGATCGTTTGACCAAAGCCTTGGACACTGTGGCGCAGGTCGAGACCGTACCGATTCTAGACGCATTGGGCCGCGTGCTCGCGGAAAACGTCGTGGCACTTCGCTCGCATCCTGCCCACCGGAACTCCGCGGTGGACGGCTATGCCGTTGCTTTTGAGGACGATGCGCGACGGTTTGATTTGCTCGACGGTGTGGCTGCTGCTGGCCGTCCATTTGAGGGTGACTTGCAAACCGGTTCCGCGGTGCGGATTTTTACGGGTGCCAAGGTGCCGGAAGGCACGGACGCAGTTATTTTGCAAGAAGAGGCCAAGGAGGCCGACCGCGTTGTTTCGATTGATGCTCCTGCCAAGCAAGGAGCGAATATCCGTTCGATCGGCGAGGATACTTTGGCGGGAGACGTCGTTTTGTCCAAAGGGACACGCTTGTCTGAACGAGGTCAGGCGCTCGCGATCAGCACAGGTGTGGCACGTGTTGCCTGCTTTAAACCGCTCACAGTTGGGGTGCTGTCCACCGGCGATGAGTTGGCAATGACAGGATCGTCTACCGAAGACTATCAGGTTTTTGATGCCAACCGACCCATGCTTCGCGCAGTGTTGCAGCGTTGGGGCTATACGGTAAGGGATCTTGGACAGGTCAGCGACGATGCCAATCATGTCGAGGCGCTCCTGCGCGATGCCATCCAAACCTGCGATGCGATACTGACATCGGGCGGTGCCTCTGCCGGAGACGAGGACCATATCTCGTCTGTTTTGGGTCAGTTCGCCGATCGGCACACCTGGCGGATTGCGGTGAAACCCGGTCGACCGCTTGCGTTGGCGAATTGGGATGGCGTACCAATTTTCGGGCTGCCGGGAAATCCCATCGCCGCCTATGTCTGCACGCTGATTTTTGCGAGACCGGCACTGCGCATTCTGCAAGGTTTGACGGTTAGAGCACCGCAAGGGTTTGACCTGCCTGCAGGGTTTTCCAAATCAAAGAAACATGGGCGCAGCGAATATCCCCGCGCGCGGGTTACGGGCGCCGGTAAGGTCGAGCTGTTCAGGTCCGAAGGCTCTGGTCGTGTCTCGGGGTTGGAGTGGGCGGATGGTCTGGTGGAGCTTCCGCATCAAGGGATGGACATCGCAGAAGGGGACCTTGTGCACTACATCCCCTTCACCAGCTTCGACTAGGTGCGCGCCTAGGCGGCTGCGGTGCGTTCAAACGTGCCTGTGCACCGACCCAACAGCATGAACAATCGGCCAGACCGTGTCTGCCCAAGCGCGAGTAAGTCATCGTCACTGGCGATTTTCTCAAACTCGAGAACAAAGCGATCAAACTCCCGCAATAAGTTATGGGCGGTTTCACGAAATTCTATGTCACCCTTTAACCGCCCTTTGGTCAGCGCAACGGCCGATCTGTCACGGATCCCGCCAAGGGCCGCAATCGCGGGCCCGCGGACCCCTTTTGCAAATCGACGCCAGACTTGGGGTTGTGGAGCATCGGGCACAAGATCATCCATGAACACGCCATCTTGTGAAAGCGATGTCAGCGCCTGACGCGCGGTTTTCATCAACAACGCTAAGTTCCGATCCTCAGAAGCACGCCGCATCAGTCGCAACCCCTCTTTATCGTCGGAATTGTTGGGAAAATTCAGGGCTTGCACTGTTTCGGTTGTTGTCAGCGGCACTGTTTCGATGGGCGTGGGATGCGCAAGCGGTAGCCCGTACTGCGCGACGTCTTCGGGATCGGGCCGCGGCTCAAAGGGTGCAAAAGGTCGCCTGACTTGGGGTTCTTGATCCACCGTGATGCCGGGCGTGATATCCCTGATTTTCGTCAGTTGCTCTTGCTGAAGAAAAGTCCAGTTCTCTCGCTCTTCCGCCTGGGCGGCCAATTCCCCTTCAATTGTCTTGTGCATCTCTTTGATCGTGCGTTGCAGGTCCCGGGTCTCGGCACGCAACCGGCGCATCGCCATGGTCGTGATCGCTACAAGCCAAATGAACAAAATAGGCAACACCAAAGTGAGGATGGTAAAGAATGGCGGTGCCGCGTTTTCAAACGAGATCCGCTGCGACAAGATCGGAATGAAAAACGCAAGCGCCCAGAGAATTGTCAGCGCGGCAGCGGCCTGAACGGGCGAAACCTTTGACCGTAGCCCTTCGTTCTTGGGCAGGTCTGTTTCGTCTGTTTCGGGCGCGTCTGTCATTTTACAGTTTTAGACAAAATCGATGGACAGGATTTCGTAGTATTTCTCACCACCCGGGGTGCGCACCTCCACGCTATCGCCGACCTCTTTGCCGATCAGCGCCCGAGCAATGGGCGAATTTATGTTCAGACGACCGGCATCGATATCCGCTTCTGCTTCACCAACAATCTGGTAAGTGCGCTCTTCATCTGTGTCCTCATCGACCAAGTTCACGGTCGCACCAAACTTAACACTTCCGGAAAGCTTGGTGACATCGATGACGTCAGCCAACCCGATGATACCTTCTAATTCCTTGATTCGACCTTCGATGTGGCTCTGCTGCTCGCGCGCGGAATGATACTCTGCATTTTCTGAGAGATCGCCATGTTCGCGGGCTTCCGCGATCGCTTTGATGATGTTCGGACGATCAACAGACTTAAGCGTTTTCAATTCAGAGTTGAGATTGTCGTACCCGCTTTGAGTCAAGGGAATTTTGTCCATGTCGTCTGTCATCCGATAGTTTACTCGTTAAAACGAATGTGTATGGTCCAACGTGAAAAGACGCAACTTTAGACCTGGTGCCATTATGAAAAGTACATTTACTAAGCTTTTTTTCGCTCTTGCCGCGTGTGGTTTGGCTGGCTGCGGTGGCAGCGGTAGCGGCGGCGGTGGCGGCGGTGGAAACCAAACAGTCCAGCCGTTTACCACAGTTTATCAAACATACGGTTTGGACATTATTGATCCTTACGGATTTTACGGTTCTACCGCCGGTGGAGGTGTGACTGTTGCCATTCTCGATACAGGGGTTGCAGAAGTTTATGCGCTAGGCGGTAGCGGTGCAGAATCACGCGTTGTTTCCGGTTGCCGCTCCGATGGCCCTACATTTCAAACAGAAGTGAACAGTTGTACTGGCACAGATAACGCAAACGGGAAGTCGGATGACGATGGCCACGGAACTTGGGTTGCCGGGGTTGTTGCCGGGTACCACCCGGAAGATGGGTGGCAAGGCATAGCGCCAGAGGCCGAAGTGATGGCTATTGACACTTATACCAGCGAGTTTCAATCTTATTTAGATATCGATATCGCACGTGGAATACGGTTTGCGGCGGATAATGGTGCCAACGTAATTAACATGAGCCTTGGGTGTTCCCAAGCGGCGGCTGGCAATGGCAATTGTCCGATTAGCCCAGATGTTGAAGCCGCAATGGAATATGCAACCGATCAAGGTGTGGCGATCGTGATTTCAGCCGGGAACGACGGCAACGGGTTTTTCGTTGGTACAGACGCAGCCTTAGCGGGCGATCCAGATATGAACGGCCTGGTACTCGCGGTGGGGTCGATCGGCCCGGGGGAAAACGTTTCAAGCTTCTCAAACAGTTGTACTTCGAACTTTAGCAGCTTCGACCAAGAGTATTGTCTCGTTGCGCCTGGTGAAAATATCCAAACGTCGGGGCCGGACGGTAGTACAGTAACGGTTAGTGGCACATCTTTTTCAGCACCGTATGTATCGGGTGCTATCGCATTGCTGATGAGTGCCGATCCTACATTAAGTGCTGCAGATGCTATTCAAATTATCCTGATGACTGCTGAAGATCCAACTGCACCTGCCATGAGTGCAACGCCGTCAGAGGAATTTACTGACGACCTCTACGGCAATGGTATTTTGAACCTGACCGATGCGTTAGCGCCAGTTGGGCCGATCACCTTGTCCGTTGATGCAACCGAAGAGGTTGGAACGGCTGGCGTCAGCTTCTCACAACCCTTTGGAGATGCTTTGCAGAACAGCGATGTTTTTGATGATGCCGTCTTGTTTGATATGTTCGATCGCAAATATGTCTTTGATCTGACGAAGCGGCTCGAGAGCGTCTCGGCGGAAGCAAATACGAATGCTTTCCACGACATTTCATCGCCTGTCACAGCGGAGGCAGACGCGTCGGTTGGTGCCTTTAACTTTAAAGCTTCTTTCACGAGTGTGACCAACGAGGCTTTGGCAACCGACCAAGAGGCACTTGATTTTGTGGTGACACGCCAAGAAACGGATAAGCCGACGTGGTATCTTGGGTTCTCAACCAGCGGAAGCGATTTCCAGACGGATCCAGGCTCAATTGCCATGGCTACTTTGAACCTCACAGACACATATTCATCGCAAAGCCTTGTGGATTCATCGTCTGCATTGCGCTCGGGTCTGGGCTGGCAGAAGGGTAAAACGGAGTTCAAAGTGTCGATGAGCTATCTGGATACCTCGGAAAGTGTCGAGTTGTCGTCCGGATTAAAGCACAATTTTGCGCAGCGCTCTTATGCTGTTGTTCAGTTTGACTACTTGAGCGAGGAAAACTCCTTCCTTGGGTCTGAAGGCACCGGTGGAGCGGAAGAAAGCTATTCAGCGGACACCCTTCAGATGACCGTTGGTTTGGGATGGTCGCTTGGTCAAACGGATTACTATGCGAGTTACATGCATGGCCGTTCTGACGTGGATGTTGATGGCGCTTCGCTGTTCTCATCTATCAACGATATTGCGATCTCGGCGCTGTCTTTCTCGGCCGCCAAATCCAATATCTGGACAGAGGGTGATCGGTTTGGTTTCAGCATGGGTATGCCAACGCGACTTGTTTCAGGCTCGGCGGGTGTTGAGTTCGAAAGTGAAACAGGTGGCCAAGATAGCGTATCTTTAAAACCGTCTGGCACTCAGAAAAACCTTGAGTTCGCCTATCAGACGCCGCTTTCCGACGCTGCAAACTTACAAGTTGGTGCGGCTGCGATGTTCGAGCCCGGGCATGATGCAGATGCTGCGACAGATTATGCGATTGGTCTCAAGCTGACGACGAACTTCTAAGTCACGACGCAGTGTTAAATGGTTTTTGCCGCAGCGGCACTTTCATGCGACGCTTCAGCCGCTTGCATGCGGGGTAGGTTTACCATTACGTAAACTTCTAAGTGAAGAGAAGTGGAGGGCTTCCATGTCTGAGATCGAACGCGAGTCCATGGAGTATGACGTTGTTATTGTAGGGGCCGGGCCTGCCGGCCTGTCCGCTGCGATAAGGCTGAAACAGATCAACGCGGATTTGGAAGTTGTGGTCCTTGAAAAAGGGTCCGAGGTCGGTGCCCATATCCTGTCCGGCGCCGTTTTGGACCCAATCGGGATCAACGCACTGATCCCGGACTGGAAGGAAAAAGGCGCGCCAATTGAAGTGGAAGTGAAGGAAGACAACTTCCTTGTTCTTTCAGAGACTGGAAGCGCAAAAATCCCAAACTGGCCGATGCCGCCGTTAATGAACAATCACGGCAATTACATCGTATCCATGGCGAATGTATGCCGTTGGCTGGGTGAACAAGCCGAAGGCATGGGCGTCGAAATCTTCCCCGGAATGGCATGTTCCGAAGTTGTCTACAGCGAGAATGGTGAGGTGAAGGGCGTTGTTGCTGGCGAGTTTGGCAAACAAAAGGACGGTACGCCCGGTCCGTCCTACGAGCCAGGTATGGAATTACACGGCAAGTACGTTTTCTTTTCTGAAGGTGTACGAGGGTCTCTCTCAAAAGAGGTGATCGCGAAGTTCAATCTAGATGCTGATTGCGATGTTCCGAAATACGGCATCGGAATGAAAGAGATCTGGGAAATCGATCCGGCGAAACACAAAGAGGGCACTGTGACCCACACGATGGGATGGCCGCTTGGATCAAACGCGGGCGGAGGATCCTTCATCTATCACATCGACAACAATCAGGTGTATGTTGGCTTCGTTGTTCACCTGAATTACGAGAACCCCCACTTGTTCCCTTATATGGAATTCCAACGGTTCAAGCATCATCCAAAAATTGCGGAACTCCTCGAAGGGGGTAAGCGCGTGGCCTATGGCGCGCGGGCCATCTCCGAGGGTGGTTGGCAGTCCATCCCGAAAGTGGCGTTCCCCGGTGGTGCCCTGTTGGGATGTTCAGCTGGGCTTGTTAACGTGCCTCGGATCAAGGGCAATCACAATGCGATGCTTTCGGGGATTGCAGCGGCCGAAGCTGCAGCGGCAGCTATTGCAGAAGGCAGATCATCCGATGAACTGACAGCTTATGAGGCTGACTTGCGATCGGGCGCGATCGCCAAAGACCTCAAGCGCGTTCGCAACGTGAAACCGATTTGGTCCAAGCTGGGCCTCTGGCCATCACTCATGCTTGGCGGTTTCGACATGTGGGTTGCAAACCTGACGGGCTGGAACCCGTTGGGCACATGGTCTCACGGTAAAACCGACGCTGAGGCGACAGGAAAAGCCACCGATTACATCGCCATCGACTATCCGCGTCCCGACGGCAAACTGAGCTTTGATCGCCTGACCAATGTTAGTTTTTCTGCAACGAACCATGCCGAAGAACAGCCGACCCATTTGGTCCTGTCTGACAAACATATCCCGATCTCGGTCAACCTGCCGACCTATGCGGAACCCGCGCAGCGCTATTGTCCGGCGGGTGTGTACGAAGTCGTTCGGGATGATGATGGGTCGAACCCCCGCTTTGTCATCAACGGACAAAACTGTGTGCACTGCAAAACCTGTGATATCAAAGATCCAAGTCAAAACATCACTTGGGTCACTCCGCAGGGCGGCGAAGGGCCAAATTACCCAAATATGTAAATATTGTCCCAGTTCCGAAACTTGAATTGCATCACCTTCAGCAGCTGATAGGCTGCTAAGGTGGCCAAGAAGGATGTGGAATGCGTACGGGTTTTCTATCGGTAGTGTCTTTGGTTGTGGCGGGGCTGTCTGCACCGGTCGTATCTGCAGATAGTTTTGCAGGCGCCTATTTGGCTGGCCGCTACGCGAGCAGCCAAAACGATCACATCGCCGCCGCTCAGAATTACGATCGCGCGCTGCGCTTCGACGTGACCAGCGCACAGCTATTGAATGATGCCATTGTTGCCTTTGTGTTGCGTGGCGATTTCGAGACGGCACTTGATTGGGTGGACTGGATTGAACCCCGCGAAACGCTGGGTCGCGTGCCTCGCCTGCTCACGTTAGCCAACAGTCTGCGGTCCGGTTTTTACGACGAAACTCAAACGTTCTTGGCTGCCGACAGCGCCGCGATGACACCCATCATAGCCGGCCTGATTACCGGTTGGACGCATTATGGCGAGGGCAATGTCGACGCGGCGATATCGCAGTTCGATACCCTCACCGAAGAGCCCGGTTTGGGTGTGTTCGGTGCATACCACAAAGCGTTGATGCTGGCTGCTCTTGGCCGTAACGAAGAGGCGCGTAGTATTTTGCGAGGCGGCGACAGCGGCCCATTACATTTGGATGCACGCTCGATTGGGGTCCATGCGATTGTCACGGCACAAGCCGGAGATATTCCCGGAGCGATCTCTATCATTCAAGACACGGACCCAACGGGGAGTGATCCGTTGCTGAATGGGTTGAGCGCAACTCTAGAAGGCGGCGAGGCCCCGGCGTTTACGATGATTGCGTCTGCTGCGGATGGCGCAGCCGAGGTGTTCCGTTCTTTTTCAGAGCTTCTGATTGGAGAGGAAAACCCGGAGGCGGCCATGATCTATGGCCGGTTCGCACAATTCTTGAAACCCAATCAACCCGACTTGGACCTTCTGATTGGTGAGGTATTGCGCCGCCAAGGCCAGTATGTGCTTGCCACTGAGGAGTTTTCCAAGGTCCCAACGGATAGCCCGTACTTTGTCATGGCAGAACTTTCTCGGGCTGACGCTTTGTCAGATGCCGAGTCGGTTGATGCAGCCGTCGCTGTGCTCCAAGGTTTGGAGCGCTCTGCACCGGACGAGGCTGAAGTCCCGATCAGCCTGGGTAATATCCTTCGCTTTGATGAACAATTCGCAGCAGCGGAACCCGTCTATACCCGGGCGCTGCAGAAACTTCCTGAAGGTTCCAACCGGGAATGGCAGGTTTATTACTCCCGTGGGATCACGCGGGAACGCACGGATCAATGGGATTTGGCCGAAGCCGACTTTAGGAAAGCCTTGGAACTTGAACCCGATCAGCCGCTTGTTCTGAATTACCTCGGCTATTCCTTGGTAGAGCAAAAGCGCAACCTGGAAGAAGCGCTGGAGATGATCAAAACCGCCGTCGCGGCCCGCCCGGATGATGGTTATATCACCGACAGTCTTGGCTGGGCCTACTACCGCCTCGGCGAGTTTGACAAAGCGGTGGAGCCTATGGAACGGGCCGCTGCCCTCGTTGCCACTGATCCTGTTATCAATGATCACTTGGGCGATGTGTACTGGAAAGTGGGCCGTGAACGCGAAGCACGTTTCCAATGGCGGCGCGCCTTGTCGTTTGAACCTGAGGCCGAGGAGATACCGAAGATCAAGCGCAAGCTGGAGATCGGCCTCGACCGCTTTTTAGAAGAACACGCAGAAGCCGAGGACGTATCGAGCAACTGATTGAGCCGGTCATGGAACTTGCCCGCGCCAAGATTAATCTGGCGCTTCACGTCACGGGTGTCACGGAAAACGGCTATCACGTATTAGACTCGCTTGTTGCTTTCGCCGATATTGGGGACGAGCTGTTCATAGAGCGGGCAGATACGCCAAGCCTGACGCTGGAAGGCCCTTTTGCGGCGACCTTGGATGCAGGTCCTGAAAACCTTGTCCTGCGGGCAGCGGAAATGATGTCGGCGCCTTATGTCACTATCCGACTGGTCAAAAACCTTCCCGTCGCCTCGGGGATTGGCGGAGGGTCGGCGGATGCCGCCGCAACGATCCGCGGCCTATGCAAGCTTTTTGACTTATCACAACCAAGTGGCGACGCGGTCGCACGGCTTGGCGCTGATGTGCCGGTGTGCCTCTTTAATCAGGCCTGCCGCATGGCCGGGATTGGGGACGTGATAACACCTCTGGCATTAGCGCAGCCCTGGCACGCCGTTTTGGTGAACCCCGGAGTAGCCGTTTCTACAGAAGAGGTTTTTGCCGCGCTGGACGAGAAATCCAATTTTCCAATGCCGGCGGAGATGGATCTGTCTATCGATGGCCTCGGCAACATGCGCAACGACCTGGAAGCTCCGGCCCTTCGCATTTTCCCAGACATCGAACGTGTCCTTAATGCGCTAACATCCGCCGGTGCGGGTTTGTCTCGAATGTCAGGATCGGGCGCGACGTGTTTTGGATTGTTTTCCAACGGCGAACAGGCCGCTCATGCCGCGACTGAAATATCTGCAAAGAACCCAAACTGGTGGGTCCAGCCCACGATCCTGTCTTAGTTTATACGCGCAACAACAAAGTCAGCGAGATCCTCAAACATGTCACGCAAATCGGATGGCGGCAGATCGGCCAAAGCCGCCTTAGCGGTTTTGGCATAGTGCAAGGCGGTATCCCGCGTGGATGCCAAACCACCATAGCGCTGCATCATTTCCACCGCTTTGGTCAAAGCGATATCATCCGTTTTCCGATCCACCAAAGCGGACTGCCAAAACGCGTGCTCGTCATCAGTGGCCTGTGCCAAGGTTCGGATCACAGGCAGGGTTAGTTTCCCCTCGCGGAAATCATCCCCGGTGTTCTTACCAAGCGCTGCAGACGCGCCGCCATAGTCCAGCAGATCATCCACGATTTGAAAAGCGATGCCCAAGCTGTCGCCATAAGACCTCAGCGCCTCTGTCTTGGCATCACCGGCATCCGCGATCACGCCGCCGACCTCGCAGGCGGCTGCAAACAAGGCGGCCGTTTTCCCGCGAATGACCTGAAAATAGATGTCTTCGCTGGTGGTCAGATCGTGGGCTGCACTCAGCTGAAGCACTTCGCCTTCGGCGATTGTGGCCGACGCGTTTGCGAGAATATCCAAAATCCGCAAACTGCCTGTTTCCACCATAAGTTGGAAGGATCGGGAAAACAGATAATCGCCGACGAGAACCGAGGATGGGTTATCCCAAAGCAGGTTGGCCGTTGGTCGACCGCGGCGCTGCTCGCTTTCATCAACCACATCGTCATGCAAAAGCGTGGCCGTATGGATAAATTCCACAGTAGCCGCGAGGTGAATATGATAAGGCCCTTCATATCCGCACATACGCGCAGCGCCGCAGGTCACAAGCGGGCGCAATCGTTTCCCACCTGCATTGATCAGATGCGCTGATACCTGTGGAATGCGCGGCGCATGCTCTGAGGCCATACGCGCCTGTATCAATGTATTTACCGCTTCCATGTCGTCGGCCAAGGCCGCTGCGAGACGCTCTTGTGGGTTTGCATCCGTCAACATGGGTCAGCCTTTCTCGACAAACTGAAAAACGTCAGGGTAAGAGCTGGTCATGAAAGAATTGATGCGCACGACGGACCCTACCGAAATCGCCTTCGCCAAGGCGTTACTATCGGCGGAGGATATAGAGTGCTTCGATCTGGACGTCCATATGAGCATCCTCGAAGGATCGATAGGCGTAATGCCGCGGCGGCTCATGGTAGTGGATGCCGATTTCTTCATGGCCCGCGCGATTTTGCGCGACAATGGATTATCCCTGAGTGGAGATTGAGGCGCAAAGAGATGCGTTTTTGGATGGGCGCGTCCAAGCGTGGCAGCCCAGCAAAGGGTACCGCGCAGGTGTTGATACGGTTATGCTTGCGGCTGCGGTCCCGGCCAAAGACGGGCAAAGCGTGTTGGAGCTTGGTTCTGGAGTTGGTGTAGCGGCACGGTGTCTTTTGTGGCGTGTGCCAAGCGTATCAATGACCTGCGTTGAGCGCGAGCCTGCCTTCATTCACCTCGCGCGTCGTAACTTCGAAGGTTTGGATGTGACCCTGATCGAAGCTAACGTCGCCGCATTACCCGAGGCCCTACGCGCGCAAAGTTTCGATTATGTCATGATGAACCCGCCCTTCTTCGACCATGGAATGGCCGGTGCGAACGCCTTGAAGTCGCCAGCTCATCAGGAAGATACGCCCATTGCGGCTTGGGTGGATGTGGCGCGACGTCGGCTACAGCCCCGTGGGGTGCTTACACTTATTCATCGCGCGGAACGACTGGCCGAACTTGTGCAGGCGATGGTGGGATTCGGGGAGGTAACAATTTTGCCGATTGTGGCGCGCCAAGGGCGAGCTGCGCAAAGGGTGATTGTGACGGCGCGCAAATCGGCCAAAACGGGAAGCGTCCTGTTGCCCCCCTTTGTCATGCATGACGGGGCGGTGCATCTTCGAGATGGCGATGATTATTCGGACGAAGCGCGCGCGGTTCTGCGCGACGGCGCCGCAATTCCGTTGCAAGCCCAATAGACAAACCGCATCGGCTGTGGTCCCATGTCAAATGATATAGGGAGAGATAGACATGAGCATAGAAGGTCGTCTGAGCGAATTACAGCGCAAGCATAAAGCATTAGAGGACGCCTTGGCCGAGGCAGAAAAACACCCATCCTCAGATGGGGCGAAGATCTCAGAAATGAAGCGTGAAAAGCTGAAGATCAAAGAAGAGATCACCAAACTTCAGGGCTAGTCACGCTCCACACACATGGCGACACCCATGCCTCCGCCAACGCACAAGGTTGCAAGGCCCTTCTTGGCGTCGCGGCGTTCCATTTCATAAAGCAGGGTTGTTAAGATGCGCGCGCCGGACGCGCCAATTGGATGTCCGATTGCGATGGCACCACCATTTACATTCACCTTGCTTGCGTCCCAGCCAAGGTCTTTGTTCACAGCGCAGGCTTGGGCGGCGAAGGCCTCGTTCGCTTCGATCAGATCAAGGTCCTCGATCTTCCAACCTGCCATATCGAGAACTTTGCGGCTGGCGTAAATCGGGCCCGCACCCATGATGGATGGATCGAGGGCGACATTGGTGTGGGCGACTATGCGCGCGAGCGGTTTGATACCGCGCTCTTGGGCGGTCTTTGCCGACATCACAACAAGGGCTGCCGCCCCGTCATTGAGCCCCGACGCATTTGCGGCGGTCACTGTGCCATCTTTGGCAAAAGCAGGTTTCATACCGGCAACCGCCTCCAACGTGGCCCCGTGCCGGATATGCTCATCCCTTTCGATTGTAATGTCACCCTTTCGGCTTTGCAGGACGACTGGAGTAATTTCATCGGTCAAGCGACCTGCTGCTTGGGCTGCCTCGGCTTTATTCTGAGAGGCGACTGCGAACTCATCTTGGGTCAAGCGGTCAATCTGCCATTTTTCAGCGACGTTTTCCGCCGTGTTGCCCATGTGGTATCCGTTGAATGCATCCCAAAGCCCGTCTTTGATCATCGTGTCGGTGTAAGCCAAGTCGCCCATCTTCTGACCTTGGCGAAGATTGGCAGCATGGGGGGCCATGCTCATGCTTTCTTGGCCCCCTGCAATCATGATATCCGCGGCTCCGGTTGTGATCTGTTGCGCGGCAAGTGATACGGCTCGCAACCCTGATCCGCATAGCTGGTTCACGATCCACCCGGGCGTCTCTATCGGTAGGCCTGCATTTACACTGGCTTGCCGGGCTGGGTTTTGACCCTGGGCCGCGGTCAGCACCTGCCCCATGATCACCTCTTGGACGTCCGCCTTTTCAACTCCGGCGCGTTCGACCGCTGCCTGTATCGCTGCCTTCCCCAAGTCGTGAGCGGGCACATTGGCAAATCCGCCCAGAAACTTTCCGACGGCCGTTCGCGCCGCAGATGCAATCACAACATCGGTCATGGGACCTCCAAATTAGCTTGGAAGTGTTAAACGCAGCTTGGTGGACTTGTGCAAGTTCAACTAAGCGAAATTTTTTCGCTCACTGATACCCTTGTACCAAACTGGGGCCATATCTGGCGTGCCAATGATATAGCCTTGGACGCATTTAATGCCTGACTTGCGAAGGTAATCGAGATCCTCTTGGCGCTCGACCTCTTCGGCTACGGTGAACATATCGAACTGTTCCGCAATGGCGATCAGAGCCCCCATCAGAACCTGATTGTCCGAGTTTTCAGCGATGTTGCGCGAGAACTGACCATCGATTTTCACGATGTCGAACTGAAACTCACGAAAGAACCTGAAAGCGGTGTATCCGGCACCAAAATCGTCCAAAGCAAACGAAATGCCACGGGAATGCAGGTCGGACATAAAATATCCCACAATCTCAGGCATCGAGATTGCCGAGCTTTCGGTGATCTCTAGGATCAATCGTTCGGCCACAGTCGGTTCTTTCTGAAGTCCCCGGTTCAGCGTCGCCATCCATTCGGGATATCCAATGGACCGGGCGGACATATTTATTGAAAGGCGCAGTGCCGGATGGGCAATCAATGCATCTATACCTGCCTGAAGCGCGGCCGTGTCGATCTGGCGTCCAAGCTCCAGCATCTCGACCTCTTCGATGAAGTCACGCGCCGGGATCACCTCTCCGTTGGTGTCGATCAGACGCACAAGTCCTTCGTGAAACGCGGGACGATCTGTATTTTCAACGTAAACAACCGGCTGAAATGCTAAACCGACGGAGTCAGTTTCCAGAGCAATTCTGACCTGCTCAAGGACGGATTTGTTCCGACGGCGCAGAACATAATCAAATGGATCTGTGGGCGAACCCGGCATGTTGGTCATCGCAACTTTCCTTGGTGTCTCGCAACCTTAGCCCTGCGAATCTTTTTAATTCGTAAATGTTTCTAATTTGTTCTATTGGTCCGATATGTGTAACGACTTGCAAAGATGTGGATGGCACGGCGACGATCCCAAATATGTCGCCTATCACGACATGGAATGGGGCGTTCCGGAGTATGACAGCCGCGCACTGTGGGAAAAGCTTGTGCTGGACGGCTTTCAAGCCGGGCTCAGCTGGATCACTATTTTACGCAAGCGCGACGCGTTTCGCGACGCTTTCGCAGGTTTTGATCCCGAGGTCATAGCCCGTTTCACAGACCGCGATATCGACCGTTTGCTGGCCAATCCGGGCATCGTGCGCCACCGCGGCAAGATCGAAGCCACGATAATAGGTGCGCAGCGCTTTTTAGAAATCGAAGAGGCGGAGGGGTTTTCCCGTCTCATATGGGACTTTGTGGGCGGCAGGCCTCACGTGAATGCGTGGGAAAGCCTTTCGGATGTGCCCGGCTCAACGCCGCTTTCGGCGCAACTGTCAAAAGACCTCAAAGCCAAAGGGTTCAAATTTTGCGGCCCCACGATCGTTTATGCTTGGATGCAGGCCTGCGGTCTTGTGAACGACCATCTGGTAGGGTGTTTTCGCCACCGAGAGGTTCAGGAACTTTATCCGCCCAGTTGAATCCACCTTGACCCAATTCTTAAATTTACCTAAGCGGCGGCTCTCGTGGCGGAGTAGCTCAGGTGGTTAGAGCAGCGGAATCATAATCCGCGTGTCGGGGGTTCAAGTCCCTCCTCCGCTACCACTAAACCTCTGAATTTGTTATACTTTGTCCTTATTTTCAGACTTTGTTAGATGTTTGAAAAAGTTATACGCAGTTACACACTTATTTGAGGCTGTTTTGGCGGCGGATTCTAGAAATCGGTACAATCTATTGATGTGATCATTCAGAAGCAATCGCTTCGTAAAGGATTAGCAGTTTACAAAACTGGCCGAAGTCCGTTTTGGTACATCCGCTTCAGAGATCCAATGACTCCGAAATACGTCGTTAGATCAACAAAAGAAGAATCTCGTCTAGAAGCAATCGAAACGGCCTATGAGTTTGCTGACAATTACCGAAGAAAGGCAAATAGTTGGAGTAGCCCCCTGAAAGTGGTCCACCAACTG
>JBCBON010000043.1:0-21580 GCA_039821195.1 Pseudomonadota bacterium | reverse complement strand
AGCGCTGATCCAGAGTTTTCCGGGCTCAAGGGCCAATATTCCGATGTGCCAGAGGGCGTTTGGACGCGTATGCGCCATTCGTGGCTGAACATGCGTGCTGTGACCCGCAAACTTTTGGATGAAGCTCCAAGCGAAGGTCGGTTGATTTTCTACTTGGTCATGTCGGACCTTATCTTCTTTTTATCCTGGACGTTCAAAACGGTCGTCGTTCCGGTGACACAAGAAACGGATGGGCCGTTGCCAGAGGATCCGGGTCTACGTCTGGTTCTTGTGTTGATCCTTGCTTTGCTCGTTCGGACAGCAATGTTCTATCTGGCCTCCGTGGTTGTATGGGTAATGTGCCGCGGTGTAGGCGGTGATGGAAATTGGCGCGATACCAAGGCGGGCATGTTCTGGGGATCACTTGTTTCTGCGCCTTACGGTTTCGCCGCTGCGATTGTGACAGTTCTGCTCCTCCAAGTTGAAGGTACACTGATCTCGAGCGAACTGGCGGTGCTGATCCCGTTCGTGATCGCGATGTTGCCATTTGTTTGGTACATTTCGGCCGGCGTATCTGAGGCTCACCGGTTCACGCAATCGATTGTATTGTTTGTCGTTCTCTCGATTGTGGTCTTTGGAATTATCACGGCTTTGATCCTGCTCAATCTCGAATCTTTCGCCTGATGAGCACAGAAAATCGTTTGCTCGCGCTCGTTAAAGAGACGATCACAACGCCTGTTTCCGGGGTCGAAACTTTGCGCCGGCTACCCTGGACGCCACAGTCTGCGTTAAACCTGAATATTTTGGTCGTGGCAGTGTCTGTCTTGTCTCAGCAACTGGTATTAATGGCTGTTAACGCGATGCGCGAAACGCCTGTTGAACCCCTGCTGGTGAGCCCCGGACCCTTTGCCGACGCTGGGTTTATGGCCGCCCTGAGTTTGTTTCTGATCCTTGGCATTTGGACCATGGGCACTGTGAATGGCAGAGACACCAAATTCATGGATGTTGCGGTGATGTATGGTTGGTTTCAACTGTTGCTTATCGCGGCGCAAATCGTTTTGGTTCCGATTTCATTGGTTTTGCCACCTATTGGCGCACTTCTTGCTGTGATGCTCGCACTCTTCGCTCAGCCTTACTATCTCGTATGTGGAGTGATGGCAGTACACAAATTCGAGCAACCTTTATCTGTTTTAGGCGGTCTAGTTCTTGTGGGGTTGGTGGCGGCGCTGCTGCTGACACCTGTCATTCTCCTGCTTGGAATAGAGTTTACAGGTCTGACAAATGTATGATGTGCAAAAAATACGTGCTGATTTCCCAATCCTGTCGCGAGAGGTGAATGGCAAGCCTCTGGTGTACCTTGATAATGGCGCATCGGCTCAAAAACCACAGGTTGTCATTGATGCGGTGACCAAGGGCTATGCCGAGGAGTACGCAAATGTGCATCGCGGCCTTCACTACCTCAGCAATCTTGCAACTGAAAAGTTTGAGGCGGTTCGTGGAAAACTTCAACGTTTCTTAGGCGCTCAGAAACCCGAAGAAATCATTTTCACGACGGGCACGACGATGGCCATGAACCTGATTGCGACCGCCTGGGGACGCCGCAACTTAAAGGCGGGCGATGAAGTCGTCCTGAGTGTTATGGAACACCACGCCAATATCGTGCCATGGCATTTTCTTCGTGAGGAGTTGGGGATCAAAATCGTCTGGGTCGACACCGATACAATCGGAAACTTACCCATCGATCGCGTCCTAAATGCAGTAACTGATCGTACTCGGGTAATCGGTCTAACGCATTTGTCCAACGTACTCGGCACGGTTGTTGATCTGAAGCCGATCATCGACATGGCGAGGTCACGTGACATTGTGACCGTGATTGATGGCTCACAGGCGGCCGTTCATATGCCGGTTAATGTAACTGATCTTGGCTGCGATTTTTATGCAATCACAGGCCACAAACTCTATGGTCCATCGGCCTCCGGGGCGCTGTATATCAACTCAGATCGCTTCGATGAGATAGGACCGTTTCTGGGCGGCGGTGACATGATCAGAACTGTTGCAAAGGACGAAGTGACCTACAACGACCCGCCGCATAAGTTCGAAGCGGGAACGCCGGCCATCGTTCAAATGATCGGATTGGGCGTTGCCATTGATTACATGTCCGAGATCGGGATCGAAAATATTGCACAACATGAGGCCGATTTACGCGCATACGCAGATCAGCGTTTGTCGGGTCTAAATTGGCTTACAGTCCACGGACAGGCCGAAGGCAAAGCTCCGATCTTT
This sequence comes from Pseudomonadota bacterium, assembly GCA_039821195.1. Classification (GTDB taxonomy): domain Bacteria; phylum Pseudomonadota; class Alphaproteobacteria; order Rhodobacterales; family Rhodobacteraceae; genus Amylibacter. The sequence goes on along the minus strand of JBCBON010000043.1, from coordinate 19,318 downwards.
TCGCTGTCGATGGATGGCGTCGCACATGCACACGATATTTCAACCATCTTGGATCAGAAGGGTATCGCCGTTCGGGCCGGGCACCATTGTGCCCAACCGTTGATGGAACACCTTGGTGTCAGCGCGACTGCACGAGCGTCGTTTGGCATGTACAACACCACAGAAGAAGTCGACGCATTGATCGACGCATTAGAGTTGTGCCACGATCTATTTTCCTGATAGCGCTAACGGATGGCCCGCCAACCGACGCTTAAGGATGTAGCTCAACTCGCGAATGTGTCCGAGATGACCGTGTCGCGGGTATTGCGAAACAAAGGCGATACCACGCCAGCCACGCGCGAGCGCGTCCTCAAAGCGGCAAAAGACGTGGGCTATGTTCCTAACCGTATTGCAGGCGCACTCTCTTCTCAGCGGGTCAACCTTGTAGGTCTCGTCGTCCCGTCTTTGTCAAATATGATTTTTTCCGAAGTGGTCATGGGGGTGACTAAAGGACTTGAGAATTCTGAATTGCAGCCCGTTTTCGGGGTCAGCCACTACGACCAAGAAACCGAAGAGAATGTTATTCGGGAAATGCTGTCCTGGCGCCCCTCGGGTCTTATCGTAGCCGGGCTGGAACATACCCCAGATGCAACCCGTGCCATGGCTGCAGCCGATATACCCATCGTTGAAATCATGGATACAGATGGACACCCCACCGACATGAATGTCGGGATCTCACATCTACAGGCGGGCCATCAGATGGGAGGTCTTTTTATAGATCGCGGCTACACCAAAATTGGTTTTGTCGGCAGTAAGATGCCCGCGGACTTTAGAGCGCAGAAGCGGCTGCAAGGGTTTGAACAGGCGCTTTCAGAGGCGGGTCTTGCGATTTCTGAAACGGAATTCCATGATGGGGGATCGACCCTCAAACGGGGCCGCGACATGACGGCCGCGCTTTTGGCGAAAAAATCCGACATCGACAGTATCTATTATTCTACTGACATGCTTGCCGCTGGTGGCCTCTTGCATTGCCTCGAAAAAGATATCGCCGTGCCTGATGATCTCGGCCTCGCCGGGTTTAATGGACTAGAGCTTTTGGATGGGCTTCCGAAGCGTATCACGACCACCAACGCCAATCGATTTGAGACGGGTCGATTGGCAGCGATGCAAGTCTTGGCGGCACTAAACGGAACACCTGGTAAACGCATCATTGCGCTAGATGCGTCGATCGATTTGGGAGAGACACTGTGAAATACCCTACCAACCGCTTTTTAAGCGCGATTAAAAACTTTGAACCCCAAATAGGAACATGGAACGCCATCAATTTCCCGATGGTCGCAGAGGTTGTTGCAAGCACGGGTTTTGATTGGGCCGTGATCGACATGGAACACGCTCCAAATGAAGTCGAAAGGGCAATGACGCAACTTCAGGCCTTTGCAGCTTACGATACCGCCCCTGTTGTTCGTCCACCGAGCACCGAACCCGTTGTGACAAAGCGCTTGATGGATATCGGGGCGCCGAACCTTCTCTTTCCAATGGTGAACAGTGGCGAAGAAACCGCAGCGGCCGTCGCATCGATGCGTTACCCACCACGTGGCATCCGGGGCATGGCAGGCTTTCATCGCGGCGCGCGTTTTGGACGTATCTCCGATTACTTAGATAACGTCGAAGATCAAACCGGCGTCATCGTACAGGTTGAATCAAAAGCAGCAGTTGAAAACCTTGAAGAGATTGCAAAAACCGATGGGGTCGATGGGATTTTCTTTGGGCCAGCGGATCTAGCAACCGATATGGGCTTTTTAGGGGGGGCAACGCGGCCAGAGGTCTGGCAAGTGATCGAAGAGTGCGCAGCCGAGGTTCGATCATGGGGAAAGCCATCGGGCACGCTGGTTGGATCACCGTCCCGTGCCCGCGAGCTATTTAGCAAAGGCATGAGTTTCGTGGCGGTCAGCACTGATATGGGTGTCCTTGCCCGTGGCCTAGACGCTGTTCTTCATGAGACAAAAGGGGAGAAGTCATGATTGGCAAACTGGTTTTGACTGGCGCAGCTGGCGCATTGGGCAGTCGTTTGCGAAAGCCGCTATCAAAAATGTGCGAGACACTTGTTACCACCGATGTTGAAGTGGTCGCAGACACCTTGCCAAACGAGACATTCGTGCAAGCTGACTTGTCGGATTTTGATGCAATAGCTGCCCTTATCGACGGGGCCGAAATGGTTGTGCATTTTGGGGCCATTGTAGACGAAAAACCTTTTGAAGAGTTGCTCGGTCCAAATTTCATCGGATCGTATAACGTCTGGGAGGCAGCCTTTCGCACCGGCGCAAGACGAGTGATTTATGCGAGCTCAATCCATGCTGTGGGAATGCAACCGGTGAACGCGAACATCGGGATCGACGCCCCACATGCACCGGATACGTTCTATGGCTTGGCGAAATGTTTTACCGAAGACTTGGGGCGAATGTATTGGGACAAACGTGGATTAGAGAGTGTGCATTTGCGAATACTATCCTGCGCACCTGTAAAGAATGCGCGCGCGCTTGGCACATGGCTATCTTATGACGACATGGTTCGGTTGGTGGTGTCTGCCATCCAAACTCAGGTGACAGGGTTTAGCGTCATTTACGGGGTGTCTGACAATGATCGTGCGCCGGTCAACAACGACAAGGCTCGGCATTTGGGATACGCGCCCAAGGATAACGCAGAGCAGTTTGCAAAAGAAATTTTGGAAGGCGCTCCGAAAGGGGATCCTAAGGACCCTGCACAGTTCTATGTCGGTGGGCCCTTTGCCGTGGTGGATCTTGGTCAAAGTGGAATGGATGCCATGCGCAGCCTGAACAAAGCCACAAGTGGCAAGGAATAAATTTAAGACGCCATAGAATGGCTACCAAATTCCCGAGCATGAGCCGGATCAAGCGCAGCGCAAATGATGCGGACCAAAGGCTCCAACCCTCGTTTCATTGTCAATTTGTCTCCGGATGCCGCGAAAACATCCGGGAATTTCTGTCTAATTTGGACCCGGACCCAAGCCAACTCGTCCTCAGCATTCGGGAAGGCCGCAAGCAATGCGCCCATATCAATCTCAAACCGACACATGAGCTGTTCAATAAGGTCCGAGAAGAAGGGATCATGACCCTCGAACGCGTATCCTTTTTGACCGGCTAGGCTGCCCGACTGAATGCGCTCTTGATATGCCCCGGTTGCAACGGCGTTTTGGATGTACCCTTGCGGAACTTTTGAAATCGATGAAGCACCAAGGCCGATCAAATAGGGGCTGGTATCGTCGGTATAGCCCTGAAAGTTTCGACGCAATGTTCCGTTTTGTGCCGCGAGCGCTAAGGTATCGGCCGGGCGCGCGAAATGGTCGATCCCAATAGATTTAAGACCATGCATTGTGAAAACGCGCTGAGCGTCCAAAGATAGGGCATATCTCTCCTGACCCGATGGAAGCGTGTGTTCCGCGATCAGCACCTGCCGCTTCGACATTTTGGGAACATGGGCATAACCAAAAAGCGCTATCCGATCTGGCTTCATTTCCATTGTTTGCCGAAGCGTTCTTTCAAAACTCTCGGCAGTTTGAAAAGGCAGGCCATACAACAAGTCTATGTTCAGGCTGTGAATTCCAGCGCTGCGCAACCATTCGATCGACTGTTCTGTTTGGAGAACCGATTGTTGCCGTCCGATCGCCCGTTGAACTTTAGGGTCAAAGTCCTGAACACCTATGCTCGCTCGGGACATTCCATAATCTGCCAGAACGGAAACCAATTCTTCTGCGCAATCTGTTGGATCAACTTCGACAGAAAAGTCGCAGTCCGTCGTGGTTTCAAACCGCGCAAAGAGACGAAGTAACAGCTGGTCCATCAATGCCGGCGACAAAAGAGTGGGCGTGCCGCCACCAATATGCACCCGATCCACCCTTACGTCCGGCGGAAGTGTATCGGCCACGCGATCAATTTCTTGGATCAGGGTTTGAATGTAGGATTCCACCGGACGCAAGGATTGGGTTCCCTGCGTCCGGCATGCGCAAAACCAGCACAATCTACGACAGAATGGAATGTGGAGGTAAAGGGAGGTCACGCTTCCATTAGGTACAGATTGCAGCCAGTTTTTCTGGTTGTCTTGGCCAACTGCATTCATGAAGCGGTTCGCAGGCGGATAACTTGTGTAACGCGGAACCCGCGCATCGAAAAAGCCGTACTGATTTAGTTGTGCAACAAGATCCATATTGGTAGGTTTACAATATCAAAGAGGAGAGACTTTGATCTGTATCAACAATGAACGTAGTGCTGACTGAACGCATAAAGTGTAATGACTGCCCTATCCGCCATCGTGCGATCTGCTCATCTTGTGACGAGACGGAGCTCGATACGTTGGAAAAAGTCAAATATTACAAGAGCTTCACGGCTGGTTCTCCTATTGGATATCGCGGGGACAGCCTTGGTTTTGTGGGCTCCGTTGTCAAAGGCGTCGCGACTTTGGAAAAAACAATGGAAGATGGCCGGACGCAAACGGTCGGCCTTCTTCTGCCTTCGGATTTTCTGGGACGTCCCGGACGAAGCACTCTAGACTATGATGTCACGGCATCAACTGATGTGACATTGTGTTGTTTCGAGCGCGGTCCTTTTGAGGATTTGGTGGGATCGACCCCCAATATATCATCGCGTCTTATCGAAATGGCTTTGGATGAACTAGATGCAGCCCGGGATTGGATGCTGTTATTGGGTCGAAAAACCGCCGAGGAACGTGTTGCAAGCTTTATTGAAATGATAGCACGCCGATCTCACATCGAAAATACAGATGACCAACCCATTAAGCTGGTTCTTCCGCTCACACGAGAGAGCATCGCAAACTATTTGGGTCTCACACTGGAAACAGTCAGCCGCCAACTTAGCCGCCTCAAATCAAAGGGGATTATCCGGTTCTTGGATCGACGCCACTTCGAGGTGCTCGATTATCAAGCCCTTCACGCATCATCAGGTGATGACGCTGACGGGGGGATGATTTTCTAAAGGCCGAGTTTTTCGAAAACTTGACGCAGATCAAAGAGGGAGACACCGCATCTTTCTAATCGAACACTACACGGTTCCGTGAAGAGGGAACCCAACGTTCGAGGTGTAAGATGCAAATTCTCAAGCTTTTAGGCTGGCTCGTAGTGATGGGGCTGACAGCCTATGCAGCGGACCAAGGGTTAGACCCGGCCTATCAAATTCACGCCGTCATCATACTGGTAGTGAGCTTTATCTTCTTTGTACGCGAACTGCGTTCATTCGGAGAAGAGCCGGTGGTCGAAACTGGCTACATGGACGGTCCGGTGAGGGCAGGGGTGATCGCAACCGCCTTCTGGGGGATCGCCGGTTTCCTTGTTGGCGTCGTGATCGCGTTCCAGCTGGCGTTTCCCGCTCTCAACTTTGACTGGGGGCAGCCTTACACCAACTTTGGACGGTTGAGGCCACTGCACACCTCGGCAGTGATTTTTGCGTTTGGAGGGAACGCCTTGATCGCCTCATCCCTCTATATTGTACAGCGGACCTGCGGCACCCGCCTTTGGGGTGGTAACGCAGCCTGGTTCGTCTTTTGGGGCTATCAGTTGTTCATCGTACTCGCGGCAACTGGGTACCTTCTCGGCGTCACGCAATCCAAGGAGTATGCCGAACCTGAATGGTATGTGGACATTTTCCTCACTGTTGTCTGGGTCGTCTACCTAGCGGTCTTTTTAGGAACGATCTTCAACCGAAAAGAAAAGCACATCTATGTCGCAAATTGGTTCCTGCTGAGTTTCATCATCACCGTGGCCATGCTGCATCTGGTGAACAATATCAGTATCCCGGTCAGTATCTGGGGCTCGAAATCAGTTCAGTTATTTGCAGGTGTGCAAGACGCCATGACACAGTGGTGGTACGGCCATAACGCTGTGGGGTTCTTCCTGACCGCCGGTTTCCTGGGCATGATGTACTATTTCATACCGAAGCAGGCTGAACGACCAATATACTCCTACAAACTTTCTATTGTGCACTTCTGGGCATTGATCTTCCTCTATATTTGGGCCGGTCCGCACCATTTGCACTACACCGCGCTCCCTGACTGGGCGTCCACGCTTGGCATGGTATTCTCTGTCGTGCTGTGGATGCCCAGCTGGGGTGGTATGATTAACGGTCTGATGACGCTGCAGGGCGCATGGGACAAGTTGCGTACCGACCCGATCATACGGATGTTTGTCATCAGCCTTGGCTTCTATGGAATGTCCACCTTTGAAGGGCCAATGATGTCGATCCGGGCGGTCAATTCACTGTCGCACTACACTGACTGGACTATCGGTCACGTCCATTCCGGCGCGCTGGGTTGGAACGGTATGATCAGCTTTGCCGCCGTTTACTTCCTGGTACCAAAGCTCTGGGGGCGGGTGCAGATGTACTCAATGCCTGCGATCAACTGGCACTTCTGGTTGGCGACAATCGGTATCGTTCTTTACGCTGCTTCGATGTGGGTCACCGGCATCATGGAAGGCCTGATGTGGCGCGAGGTCGATGACCAAGGGTTCCTCGTGAACACTTTTGCCGACACCGTATCTGCAAAATTCCCAATGTATGTGGTCCGCGGCCTGGGCGGGGTGCTTTACCTCGCAGGTGCACTGATCATGTGCTGGAACATGTGGATGACCATCCGTGGGGCGGAACCTGCCTCTGATCCGAAACCAACAGCCGTTGCAGCGGAATAAAGGAGAGCGTTCCATGGCAACTTTTATTGATCGACATAAAGTACTTGAGCGAAGCCCAACCCTTTTGTTTGCAGCCTCGCTTGTGGTGGTCACGATCGGTGGCATCGTCGAAATCGCACCTCTCTTCTGGTTGGAGAACACAATCGAAGAGGTTGAAGGGGTACGCCCTTACTCGCCGCTCGAACTGGCTGGTCGGGACGTCTATATCCGCGAAGGGTGTTATGTTTGCCACAGTCAGATGATCCGGCCGATGCGCGACGAGGTCGAGCGGTACGGGCACTACAGCTTAGCGGCCGAGAGCATGTACGACCATCCTTTCCAATGGGGCTCCAAGCGAACGGGACCAGATTTGGCCCGCGTCGGTGGCCGCTATTCAAACGAGTGGCATGTCGACCACTTCACCGATCCGCAGTCAGTGGTGCCTGAAAGCGTGATGCCGAAATATGCGTTCCTTTTGGACCGGGAGATTGATGGCGAACGAATTGACGATCTGATGCGGACCCACCGATTTGTTGGCGTTCCTTACACGGAGGAACAGATTGCAGCCGCCGAGGCTGACTTTGAAGTGCAGGCAGATCCAGATGGTGACTGGGACCCACTGGTCGAACGGTATCCGGGTGCCGTCGTTGCGAATTTTGACGGTCAACCCGAACTCACCGAGATGGATGCGCTGATCGCATATCTTCAGATGCTTGGCACGTTGGTCGATTTTTCCACCTTTGAACCAGATGAAAGCCGCTAAAGGAGGCCCGAATGGACACGTATTCAGTACTTAGGGAATTCGCTGACAGCTGGTTTCTGATCTTCATGTTCGCCTTTTTCATCGGCGCTTGCATCAAGGCATTTTGGCCTTGGTCAACATCCGAAAGACAAGATGCGAGCATGATACCGTTCCGCCACGACGAACCCGTCACGCCCACGGCTTGTGAAAACTGCAATGGCGGTTCTTGCCAAAAACTAGCTGCGAAACTCGAGATGGAGACCGCAAATGGCTGACCAGAACGAAAAAGACCCAAAAGAAGAATTCGGCACAACTGGCCATACTTGGGATGGCATTGAGGAGTTGAACACGCCCCTGCCAAAATGGTGGCTCTACACCTTTTATGTGACCTGCGTTTGGGGTATCATTTACACGATCCTTTACCCTGCCTGGCCCCTCGTAAATTCTGCCACCGAAGGCGTTCTGGGCTGGAGCACGCGAGAGAATGTTGCCGTTGCCATTGCGGAGCATGAAGAAAAGAACGCACCTCTTGCTGATGCTCTGAACGCGGTCGAGTTGGCTGCGCTTGAACCCGGAGGTGACCTTCATCGGTACGCAACACAACGCGGCGCAGCGGTATTTGGCGCTCATTGTTCGCAATGCCACGGATCAGGTGCGCAAGGTGCTGTTGGGTATCCAAACCTTTTGGATGACGCATGGCTATGGGGTGGGGACATCGACAATATCTTCTACACCGTAAACCACGGCATTCGGAACGACACTGACTTCGATGCGCGATATTCCGAGATGCCTGTCTTTGGCGAAGACTACCTGTCCGATGAAGAGATCGCATCGGTGGTGGAATATGTGCTTTCGATATCCAACCAAGAGCATGACGCTGCAATGTTAAGCCTTGGCTCAACGATATTTGCTGAGAACTGCACATCATGCCACGGCGAAAACGGTATGGGGATGACAGAGCTTGGTTCGCCAAACCTGACAGACGCGATTTGGCTTTACGGTGGCGATCGTGAGAGCCTGGTCGAAACAATAACTTACTCTCGCTTCGGTGTAATGCCGGCTTGGGGGCAACGACTACCCGAGGCGGATATCAGAGCCGTTTCGGTTTATGTTCATGCACTTGGAGGGGGGGAGTAGCCCGTGTTTGACGGAACTTACCAGGACGGCGACACCATACGTCACCGACGCACCGATAATAGACCGCCTGTTATGACGGCCGACAAGGTGAACCTTTGGTACGGTGAGAAGCAGGCACTCATTGATGTCTCGCTCGAGATACCAGAAACGGGGATCCTAGCCTTCATCGGTCCTTCGGGCTGCGGCAAGACAACGATGTTGAAGTGTCTGAACCGCATGCATGATGAAATCCGTGATGTGAAAATTACGGGTAACATGCAGTTTGATGGCAAAGACATCATGGACGAAGATATCGATCCACCAGAGTTCCGAAAGCAGTTTGGCTGGGTCGCTCAAAGACCAAACCCATTTGCTATGACGGTCTGGGAAAACGTTGCCTATGGTCCGCGTATCCACAGTGTCTGTGATCAAGGCGAGCTGGAAGAACATGTTCAAAACTGCCTTGAACGCGCGTTTTTATGGGATGAGGTCAAAGACCGCCTCCACAAAACCTATGGGGTCGATCTTTCGGTCGGGCAACAGCAACGCCTTTGTATCGCTCGCGCTTTGTCAACACGTCCTCGTGTGCTTTTGATGGACGAGCCCACAGGATCCATTGATCCAGTGGCCACTCAGCAGATCGAAGAACTCATCTTGGAACTGGCAAAGGACCATGCGATTGTAATCATCACGCACTCGATGATGCAGGCGCGCCGCATTTCCGATGAGGTCGGCTACTTTCATTTGGGCGAGTTGGTCGAAATTGGCCCAACTCAGACGATCTTTGACAACCCTCAGGATCCGCGGACCAAAGCGTTCATCCACGGCGCAGTGGGATAAAACGGCCTTTTTGACCGAGATCAAAGTGCTGATGGGGCCTTCCACTATGGTGGAGGGAACCCATATCGGAGGCCCAAGTGGCAAACACCCAACCATCGGGACTTTACGCAGTTCGGGAGCCGATCTTCCCAAAGGATGTCTCCGGGTTCTTCCGCCGCATGAAGTGGTGGATCATGGCCGTCACACTGGCCATTTACTACGTCACGCCCTGGATCAGATGGGATCGCGGGCCCAGCCTTCCCGATCAAGCCGTATTGATCGACTTGGCTCATCGCCGTTTTTACTTTTTCTGGATCGAAATCTGGCCGCATGAATTCTACTTCGTAGCTGGCCTTTTGGTCATGGCCGGGTTGGGGCTGTTCCTGTTCACCTCTGCGCTTGGCCGCGTCTGGTGTGGCTATGCGTGCCCACAAACCGTCTGGACGGATCTCTTCATCAAGGTTGAACGTTGGATCGAAGGAGATCGAAATGCCCGCGTGCGGCTATGGAACGGAAAATGGGACTTACGTAAGGTGCGCCTGCGCCTGACAAAATGGACTATTTGGCTTCTGATCGCGGTTGCGACCGGCGGGGCTTGGGTCTTTTACTTCGCTGACGCGCCAACACTGTTTCGGGACATATTTACTCTACAAGCAGCGCCCGTCGCTTACACAACAATCGCCATTTTGACCTTCACAACCTTCCTTCTGGGAGGGTTCGCACGAGAGCAGGTTTGCATATATATGTGCCCTTGGCCGCGAATTCAGGCCGCGATGATGGACCCTGAAACGCTGACCATCGGGTATCGGCATTGGCGGGGGGAGCCGCGTGGAAAACACCGCAAGGCAGAGGGTGCCGACGAACTTGGCGATTGCATCGACTGCAACGCATGCGTCAATGTCTGCCCGATGGGGATTGATATCCGCGACGGCCAACAGTTGGAGTGTATCACCTGCGGACTGTGTATTGATGCCTGCGACGACATTATGGAAAAAACGGGCCGTGACCGAGGGCTCGTAGATTATCTCGCGCTCAGCGACGAACCCGCCGAGACGGCCGGTCAGAAACCGCGCTCATTGTGGTCTCACGTATTCCGGACGCGTACAATGATCTACTTCGGGCTTTGGAGTGCGTTTGGCGTCTTGTTGGTTTACGGCCTCTTTATTCGGACGGACATTGAAATCCTTGTCTCTCCGGTTCGCAACCCAGTTTACGTCACACAATCGGACGGATCGATCCGCAACATTTATGACGTACGTCTGCGGAACAAGGCTGGTGAGGACCGCTTGTTCCATGTGAGCTTGACCGCTGATGACATTCTCCGCGTCGAATTAGAAGGCAGGGAAGGACAACTCGTCGTTCCTGTTCCAGCCAATAAAAGTGTCAGCCAACGCGTATATGTCGTCGCCCGCCCTCAAGATGCCGCAGCATCAAATGATGTCACCGGGCTTCGGTTTTGGGTTGAGGACCTCGAAGGTGGCGAACGCGCAAGCCAAACAACAACATTCAACGGAGCCGGAGGATAGCATGCAAGAAATCAAAGGGCGTCACGTTTTAATCGGATTTACAGCTGCATTTGGGATCATCATCGCAGTGAATGTAACTATGGCTGTCAACGCCGTCCGTACGTTCCCCGGACTTACTACGAAAAACAGCTATGTAGCCAGCCAAGCCTTCGAAGGGGATCGGCAAAGCCAAGCGGCTTTGGGTTGGACGATTGAGGCTAAAGTCGAGGGCTCATCCCTAGCGCTCAGAGTTTCGGATGAAAACGGCGCTGTTTTTCCGGTTTTTGACTCAGCGAGGTTCGGACGTCCCACTCATGTCAAAAATGATCAGGATCTCGAATTTGACCTCGTAGATGGCAAGTTTCTGGCACCCGTCACAACAGCCCCCGGGCAGTGGCAGTTAGATCTCAACTTGCGGGCGGTTGATGGCACTCCATTCCGTCAGAGCATCGATATTTGGGTCCCGAATTCATGACGACAGCGGTCTGCCCGGGATGTACGATTCATCCGGAGGTTAGCAAACTTCTTGAGGAACCAACCTTGGGTAAGGTTGTGCTTTCCGTACCAACGATACGTTGCGCGGCCTGTATTTCAAAAATCGAAAAAGCATTGATGCTACGCGACGACGTTGATCAAGCTCGCGTGAATCTGTCGCAAAAACGCGTCTATGTTTCAGGCGATGCCGAGCCCCACATCTTGTCAGAAGTGCTACGTGCCGTTGGATTTGAGGCTTTCCCTCTGAATGAAGCGGATCTCACACCCATTGACGATCAAATGGGGAGATCTCTTCTGATCCGACTTGGTGTTGCCGGATTTGCGATGATGAACGTTATGCTTTTGTCAGTGGCGGTCTGGTCCGGCGCGACTGAGGCCACGCGTCAGCTCTTTCATCTTATCTCTGCGCTGATCGCCTTGCCCGCGATCGTGTACGCGGCGGAACCATTCTATATGTCGGCCTGGTCAGCATTGCGTGTGCGTCAGCTAAATATGGACGTGCCGATTACGCTCGCCATATTTTTAACCGCGGGTCTCTCTACATATGAGAGCTTTTTTGGCGGTCACCATGCCTATTTCGATGCTGCAATCTCGCTGACTTTCTTTCTTCTGATCGGTCGTTATTTGGATCATCGCACAAGACGTTTTGCACAGTCTGCCGCCTCCGAGCTTACCGCTTTGGAGGTATCAACCGCCGAGCGCAAAACCGGATCAGGGTACCAAACAGTGAGCTTTAACATGCTTGGCGTGGGCGACACAGTCTTGATATCAAGTGGCAGCAGGGTACCCGTAGACGGTCTTGTAACAACGGACAGCATCAGCCTGATGACCGATTGTTCGTTTCTGACAGGCGAAAGCGAGCCTGTAATTCGGCACGTCGGCGACTCCGTCCATGCCGGAGAAATCAATATCGGCGCACCATTTGAAATCCGAGCAACAGCAGTCGGCGAAAAGACCAGCCTTCGACAAATGTCCGCTGCGGTCGCTCTCGCAGAAGCTTCCAAATCACGCTACACCAGCCTCGCAGATCGCGCAGCACTGCTTTATGCACCTTTGGTTCATATCCTAGCGTTGGCCGCTTTCGTAATTTGGTACATCGGCACGTCGGATGTGCGCACATCCCTCAATGTTGCCAATGCCGTTCTTATCATCACTTGCCCTTGCGCACTGGGATTGGCCGTGCCCGCAGTAAGTATCACAGCAATCGGCAGACTGTTTTCTATGGGCTACTTGGTCAAAGATGGCACCGCACTTGAGCGTATTTCCGAAATCGACACGGTTATTTTTGACAAAACTGGAACACTTACAATTCCCAAAGCGCACATCAATGACGAAGACTTCCAGCCTCATGAACGGGGGATCCTTGCATCACTGGCTGCGCAATCCAAACATCCCATTTCTACCGCAATAGCCGAGACCCTCAACGGAACGCCACTTTGCAAACTGGAAAATGTTCAAGATCATAAAGGGCAGGGGGTATCAGCAGAGCACTCTGGTGAAAAGGTTCAACTTGGTCATGGAACTTGGCTTAACGCACCCTTCACTGGCCCAGGTGTTCGGATAGGATCAAAAATGTATCCGATCGCAATCACTGAAAAGCTTCGTGATGGTGCATCTGAGACGATTGGAAACTTACAGGGCCGAGGCCTAAACGTCATTCTGCTGAGCGGCGATCGAGAGGAAAAGGTCCGACAGGTCGCAAAAGATCTTAGCGTAGACAGCTTTCTCTTTGAAAGGTCTCCTGAAGAAAAACTAGCCTTTGTTGAAAAACTCGCCGGGGCGGGAAACAAAGTTCTCATGGTCGGTGATGGCCTGAATGATACCGCAGCGCTCGCAGCGGCCCACGCGTCCGTTGCACCATCAAAAGCTTTAGATGCTGCCAGAGCGGCAGCAGATATTTTGTTTCTACGGACGAGTCTTCGCAGCTTTCCCGAACTACTGGATGTCAGTGCGCAAACTGTTCGACTGTCTAAGCAGAACTTTAATCTTGCGACAGTTTACAACGTCATCGCGGTACCGGTTGCTTTTGCGGGTCTGGCAACACCGCTTATCGCTGCAATTGCTATGTCGCTGTCGTCGATTACAGTATTAATCAATGGTCTACGCATCGGGAGACGAGCATGAATGTCCTTGTCATATTAATCCCAGTTTCTTTGATACTGGGATTGTTGGGGTTTGGTCTTTTTCTTTGGACAATTAGAAACAACCAATATGAAGACCTCGAGGGTGCCGCCGCTCGAATGCTGCTTGAAGATGATACTTAATTTAACATAATTATTATTATACAATCTAATACGATTAAGAAATGGCGGTTAAGTATCTTATTTTCAATACTTTATTCGTCCACTCCTCCAGTCACGAGGTCTAGAATTTTCCAACAATGTTCAGGAAAAGACCTTGATCGTCATAGGTCACATCCGTGAGATCATCTGAGAAACGGCCGAAGTTATACCCAAGCCCCAGTTTAACGTTATTGCCCATGTGACGATATCCAGCGGCAACAAATCCAGTATCAGTTCCAAGATCTTCTGCCGTCAGTTGCCGTACTTCAACAAGAGCGTCCCAATTGTGCACAACGTGATACCGCAGGTTGACTACGCCCAACCAAGCATCGTTTGACGCCCAACCTGCCCCATTGTCCTGCTCGGACCAGCGGCCACCAATCTTACCGCCAAGGGTGAAGTGGTTGTTCAGATCATAGCTGGCATCCAACGACAGCACATTTGATTTTTGACGGGGGGTTTCGTCAAAATTCGAAGCAGTCGTGTTCGAAGTGTCCCGCTCTGTGACGTCGTAGAGATACGTATATTTCGCAAGCACGTTCAGACGATCATTGTCGATGGGACGGAATGCATAACCGAAAGTCACTTCGCGGTACTCAGCGTCGGTCACAGAAGCCGAGTCGTTGTCCGAAGAAATATACTCGGCTGCAAATAACAGGCGCGCCTGTTCAGAAAGCTTATACCGAGAGGTCAGCGTCATCGCGAGCGTATCCGCATCACGATTGTCTGCGTCCTCTTCCCCTTCGTCCAGAATGTACTCGATACGACCAGACGCCGAGAGTTGTTCATCGCGGTATGCAGCGCCAAACGAGACGGCTGTGCGATCAAAATCCGTGTCAGTTGCCGGGTCCTCTACACTTCCATATTCAATGCCACCGGTCAGTGTCCAAAAGTCGTTGAGATCGTAGTCAGCTCCGTAAACACTCGTGAGTGAGCGATTTTCTCCAAAGAGGTCGTAGGTGTTTTCCGCAAACACGGTTAAATCCGAGTTGAGTTTCCGACGTGCTCCAACAACATATTCACCGCGATCACGTCCGTTCAACGTGCTTCCACCCAAGTCGCGGGTCGGATCCAAAGACCAGCCAAAATATGCACTGGCGTTGTCGTCTTGTTTAAACTCAGCCAACAAACGTGCGCCCGTGCCTGTCGACCCGTCTGAGATTTCGCCGGATAAACGCCACTTCTCGTTGATTTGCGCCTCAGCGCCAACGCCAAGCCGATCATTATCGTCTAAGCCGCCCGCACTGCCCGTGGTTGTCTGTCCATAAGCATAAAGTTCCAAATCGTCGAATGGAGCAAATGTGACGCGAGTAGCCAAGTCGGTGCGATCGCCGGAATTGCTTGGGTCACCACTTACGTCTTGGTCTAAATGCTCGGCACCCACTTCAACTGTGGTCCGCTCAGAAAGTGCAAACTCTAGTTCAAGCCCAGTTTCTTCGCGGCGATCCCCAGCGGCGCTGTCGTAAACGTCATAGTTGAAGCGCAGCTCTAAGTTTTCGCTTGGCTCAAATTCACCGTAGAAGCCGTACAGTTCTTCATCCACAGCTGTGCTGTAACTGAGGGTTGAGAAGCCATCGGTACGCTTCTCATAATAACCCCCGAAAAGACCAACAAACGACGCACCGATATCTGCAAAATCGACCTGCGCCTTCAGGCGATACGCCTCTCCCTTTCCGCTCACACCGGGAACTTCGTCACCGGTCAAACCGCCGTCAACTGAGGTGTCTTCGCTACGCCCGTCACCATCGGTTTGTGCAAATTCGAATTCCGCATATGTGCGATCCGTAAGCCGATAGAGGAAATCGACGCCAAACGCTTTTTGCTCGGTTGTTCCATAGTCTTCGTCAAACGCCGAAACACCGACCCTGAAGGTGTCGGTCAACCAACCTTGCACACGCCCGCCGAAGGAGTATGCGTCGACGTCGCTGGCCGTCGGGGTAAACTCGTAGTTGGCGACCAAGAATTGATTGAAGTCACCATTCGGATTGCTGACGATAAGGTCATCATCAGACGCCGTTCCAGACAGAGGGCGCGATAAAATCACGATACCTTGGACATAATTGATGTCGTAGTCGACACCGTAAACGAGCGCGCGACGTTCCACGATTTGTCCGTTGGTTGGGTCTTGAACCTCGACGAAGAGGTTTTCAGATCCGCGGGTAATGTCTTGAAAACTCAAGAAGTAAGTCGATCCACCTGTTCCGAGGAAGCGGTCGCGCTGCGGCAGTGTCTCGGGGCTCGCGGCAAAAATCTCTGCTTCGATGACCGACTCACCCTGAGATGTCTGCATCAAGCTGCGGTAGACACCCTGAGCACCATAAAGTGTCCGCTCGTTTCGCAGGTACTCCGTCTCTGAAATTTGCGAATTGAAGTTGCCCCACATGGCGTGCGAGCCATCCCGCTCAATCCGAACAAAAAGCTTCCCAGACGTGGGCGCCGTGATCTCCGATGTACTGTCGTCGCCATAAACCGGATACGCATCGTCGGGGTCCAAGCGATCCAAAAGACTGTCTGGGTTTTTCTCATCGAAATTTTTGAGGATATCACTGAATTCCTCAAACCCTGTATCCGCCGCTGCGGTGATTTCGTATCCGTTTCGAATCTTACCCGTGACGTAGAATGCCAAACGACCGGTGGTGTCCCAATCATCATCAGAGTTGCCAGTCTCATCACCAATATCATCGACTGTGTCTTTGCCTAATGTGATGTCGATCAATCCAATTGAAAACAGGTCGCGTTCGGGAATCTCGAGTTGCCGATCCAGTGTTGGACCATTCTGAACAGCCACTGAGACATCGTAGGTTCCTGATGGAAGAATTCGTTGAACAACGAAATCACCTTGAGCGTCTGGCTGAACCGTTTCACCAAGGGTCGTAACAGCCCCCGAGACGCGCGTTCCAGAAACTGTGATGGACCCGCCATGAACCGGGATCTGCCGCCGCTCGGTAGAATCAAGACCAAGTTCAGCGTCAACATCTGCACCACTTCTGGCAAGGTCGGTTAATCGCCCTGCCCCGGTTTCATCAAAGCGGCCCCGTTCATCGTAAACCCTGTAAACATAAATAAGGTTCTCACCATCTGGTTTATCGATAGAAACGCGGTTGTTTGGCGCGAATGGAATGACGGATAGGGTTTTCTGACCGCGACCATCGCTAAGGTCTATGATCCGAAGCTCGCCCCGAACGACGTATGCCGGATAGTTCATGCTGTTCTCGAAGGTCGCAACAGAGCGCGATCCCTGCTCTGCCTCTTCGATCAGTTGGATGTCTAACCGAGGCTGCACATCCAAACCGTCGAATTTTACCGATATCTGGTTCTCAGCAAGCTCGAGATCCTGCAGGCGGCGCGTGGCCTCAATGCGGCTGCGCACAGCTTCTGAGGTTAGAATGCGACCGTCTTCTGTAACCGGATCACCATCGACGCTGATCTCAAATCCGTCAGTGCCCAACTCTGGGATGCGCTCCAACTCAACATTTGGCTGCGTTGGCATAGTTACGGACGTCCCCGCATTGGTATGGGTACAATCGCCAACCAAAGTACCATCTTCCAAAGCACAGTTCTGCGCATAGAGCATCGCCGGAAGTCCCAGCGTCAAAATCGCTGTTGTGACGGTTAAGGTAGCGGATGCGCTCGCCGGCGAACGACGGTCGTTACTTACACTAATCATGACTTATTCCCCCGCCTGAGGCACTTTGATCGTGCGCTCAATATTCAACTTATATCGGCCAACCGTTCGCCATTCGCGTTGGATGTATTTCTCCAACGACCGAACGCGTGCCCGCGCGGTGCTGCGAGGTGCATTGTCGTTAAAGACATAGGTCACTCGTAGCACTGAAGGCTGATCCTCTAGAGCTATCAGAAGATTACCAATTGCCGACTTGAACCGATCATTTGGTTCGTTTGCTCCGGTGAAAGCACGCTCGTTTACATCAATCCGAATGACGTTGGAAATTGACGCACCGAAGTTCATCTTCGCAAACTTACCAGCCGTTAGACGGACGACCCGCGGGTTCTCGGTCGTTAAACGATACCCAGATGGAAGCGAACGTTCGTCCAATTTAAGGATAAAGTTCGTGCCAATATCGTCTGGCAGTTCCGCACACGGGATGTGGAAGCGGCCGTATTCATCAGTTGTGATCCGAACACCATTGATCGTTACAACGCGCGCACCGGGTAATCCGGGTTCCGAGTTACCATTTTCATCAGGTGGATCCTGATACCCGTTGTGGTTTCGGTCATCGAAAACCTTACCAATGATGTCGGAGCAATCGAAGACATGTTCTGGAACGCGGTCCACCGACGCTTCGGCAGTGTTTGAAACTATCTCACCTGTAAGCGGATCTGTTGCGAAGGCTCGGTTTGTGAGCTCACCAACCGGTGCGTTTGCGTTGACCCGAACGCTCAGGATCACGGTTTTCACTTCACCATTTGCGAATAACAGGTTCGGGAACTCCAAGCGCTGACCAGAGACGTTCGGCTCGGTTGGAACAGCGCCGCCTGCCACACTGCTTTCTACTGTCGCACTACCTGAGACATAGGTCAGGCCGACCGGCAGGATATCCACGAAGTCAATGACACCGGAAGGATCAGTGGTATTGTTCGTGATCGTCATCTCGTAAGAGACCAGATCGCCGATAAGAACGTCTGTGTCGTTACCGATCACGGCCTTAGAGATGATCCAATCCCCGTCCGCTGCCGCGGAGATAATTGGGATCATAAAGACCGTGGGTTCATCAGCGTCATCGCCGGGCGTCCCATTTGTATCCTCGGCTTCTGGATCCGAGACGGGAACAAGATTACCACCGCTATCAAGCTCTGGCTCAGTGCCGGTGTCCGATGTATCGGTCGGAGATGAGACCGATGGCAAAGGAGCCGCCGGATTTGGCGTTCCGTCAGACTGCGTTGCGATCGGCGCACCTGTGGCAGAAGCGGTATTGACCACTTCGCCCGCATCCCTGTCGGTTTCGGTGATTGTGTATTCCAACTCTGTCAGCCCGGTTAGGGTACCGGTTTCGCCGACACCAAGAACAGACGGTGTCACAGCGACATCAACCAAACCAAGCAGTGGATCGGTAATGGTGACATTATCCAATGCGGTTTGGCCGGTATTTGTGACGGTGAACGAGTAGACAAGCGTGTCACCCGTAAACCCGGTGATACCGTCAGGGAAAGGCAGGTTGTCGTCTCGAACTTCGTCGATTGTTTTCACAAGAACGATGGCGGCCGTCAGGTCAGGTAAGTTCAGAATGGTAGGATCATCACCTGCATCGCCCGTCGCACCACTATCTGTTCCTGCTGGATCAGCGATCGTCACCGGATTGTCAGAACTATCGAGATCCGGTTCTGTGCCTGTGTCCGACGTATCCGTCACATCGGATGCTTCATAGGCCGCATCGTCATCGGGATTGATCAAGACATTGCCCGGGATCGGATCACCGGAACCGTCAGTTTCGACCGGTAGGCCAGAGACCACAGCCGTGTTCTCCACAAAGCCATCATTGTAATCGCTCAGTTGGATAACATATGTCTGACCCGTCAGTGTGCCGCTGTCGCCTACACCCAAGTTAGCAGGTGTGATTGCCGCGTCCGTCAGGCTAAGCTTGGTGTCGTCAATCTCCACACCCGCAAGCGACGTGTTCCCGCTATTGGTTGCTGTGAAGCTGTAGGTGATTGTGTCACCAGGATCGCC
>JBCBON010000042.1:0-21923 GCA_039821195.1 Pseudomonadota bacterium | reverse complement strand
CGACGAGGATGTGGACCTCAGAGCGTTTGTTGGGATCAACCTGAGTTTGTGAGCTGGCTTGAGTGGGCTGGCTGCTAAGGCTGATCCGGATGTCGAAATAGGGGAAGTTGAGGGTGACTTGTTAAGACTCTCAATTTTCAAGCCGCCTCGTTTTTAGTCCCACGAGGCGGCTATCTTTCGAAAAAAATATGCTTTCTCGCCCCGGCAATTTCGGTTCATACGTGTTTCAAGCCCGCGAATGTCCAGACCTTTGACACGTCCTTTACATACCCGAACTGCCTTGGCCTCATCAGTCACGACAAACACTTCGTATCTAAACCCTTCATCATCTATGGTCGTGCGCCGCATAAGGTTTGTTTTATAGGTCTCTTTCGGGCCAACTGAGTTGTATGCGTTTGGAGTGAATGTTGAAGTATAGTAACAGTCGCCCAGCGTACGTCGGCAATCGTGAGGGTGGTATACTGTATCGCCAGACCTCGAAGTGTTCCGGACTTTGTATTCAACGACGTTCCCAGAGTTGTCGAAGATGACTTGACCCCGCGGCCCGCCGGGACCGTCTTCTCCGAAGACATGATTTGGGCCTCGTCTTTCCAGATAAGTGTAGGTCCCATGGCCGCCTACTACGCGAAACTTGTACCAATCCCCTTTTTGGAACTGACCAAGTTTCATTGAAATGTCTTGGGATACCGCAAGGGTTGGTAAGAAAATCAATAAGATAATGAGTATCGTACGCATGTGATTAATTCGTTTCATCTGTGCTTTAGGGCGAGGTGAACATAGTCCAGAATATTTTTGGAGAGCTTTGGTCGGTTTGGATGCTTGTAGAGAACAACATGCTCCAACTGCTTTTCCGAAGATATATCCCGGAGTGATTTGGCACGCTCCTTGCCCACCTCGTGCCGCGCGTTAAGCGAACGCTAAAGTCCGTACGCCTTGCACTTGTTTTCAATTAAGTAATTTGTTTCCGTATACTATTGCATACAAACACTGCTTGAACGACTCGCAGACCTCGCGTAAGGCCTCTCTCAGAGAGAAGAGACACCCCCGGGAGGCCCAAGATGACTGTCACTGTCGGCAGCGATTCCAATAAGACGCGTAAAACACTCACCGTTGGCGGGCTCTCCGTTGACTATTATTCCATCGCGGCTGCGGAAGCGGCGGGCTTGGGCGATTTTTCCAAGCTACCAGCGGCGCTGAAGGTTGTGTTGGAAAACATGCTGCGGTTTGAGGATGACGGGCGTACGGTGTCCACCGAGGACATCAAGGCGTTTTCCGAATGGGCCACTAAGGGCGGGAACAACCCGCGCGAGATTGCGTATCGCCCCGCGCGCGTCCTGTTGCAGGACTTCACGGGTGTTCCGGCGGTGGTCGACCTTGCCGCGATGCGCGATGCGATTGTGAACCTTGGCGGTGACGCCGAGCAGATCAACCCGCTCAACCCGGTTGATCTGGTGATTGACCATTCGGTCATGATTGACGAGTTTGGCAATCCGCGCGCGTTCCAGATGAATGTGGACCGCGAGTATGAGCGGAACATGGAGCGGTATACGTTCCTCAAATGGGGTCAGTCGGCGTTCAACAACTTCCGCGTGGTGCCTCCGGGAACGGGGATCTGTCACCAGGTGAACCTTGAGTACTTGGCGCAGACGGTCTGGACCGATGAGGATCAGAACGGGGCGATAGTGGCCTATCCCGATACGCTGGTTGGAACGGACAGCCATACGACCATGGTCAACGGCGCGGCCGTGCTGGGCTGGGGTGTTGGTGGTATCGAGGCAGAGGCTGCGATGCTGGGCCAGCCGATTTCCATGTTGATCCCAGAAGTCATCGGCTTCGAGCTGACGGGCGCGATGATGGAAGGGACAACGGGTACGGATCTGGTTCTGAAAGTTGTCGAGATGCTGCGCGAAAAGGGCGTAGTGGGTAAGTTTGTCGAATTCTATGGTGCGGGTCTGGACAATCTGCCGCTCGCGGATCGCGCAACGATTGCGAATATGGCACCGGAATATGGCGCGACCTGTGGCTTCTTCCCCATTGATGGCGAGACGCTGCGCTATCTGCGCAATACAGGCCGGGACGAGGATCGGATTGCCCTGGTTGAAGCCTATGCCAAAGAGAACGGGTTCTGGCGCGGCGATGATTATGCGCCGGTTTATACCGATACGCTGCACCTTGATATGGGTACGATTGTGCCTGCGATCTCTGGCCCGAAACGCCCGCAGGATTTCGTCGCACTGACGGATGCGAAAGCGGCCTTTGCCAAGGAGATGGAAGAAACGTTCAAGCGTCCCATGGGCAAGGAAGTGGCCGTTGCGGGCGAGGATTACGTGATGGAAAGCGGCAAGGTCGTCATCGCGTCGATCACGTCCTGCACCAATACCTCTAACCCGTATGTGATGATCGGGGCGGGCCTGGTGGCGCGCAAAGCGGCCGCATTGGGGCTGGATCGCAAACCGTGGGTCAAGACATCGCTGGCACCGGGTTCGCAGGTCGTGAGCGCCTATCTGGAGGCGGCTGGCCTGCAAGAGGACCTCGATAAGATCGGGTTCAACCTGGTTGGTTATGGCTGTACGACCTGTATCGGGAACTCTGGCCCGTTGCAGAAAGAAATTTCTGAGGCGATTGCCGAGGGTGATCTGGTGGCGACGGCGGTTCTGTCGGGCAACCGGAACTTCGAGGGTAGGATTTCCCCGGATGTGCGCGCGAACTACCTCGCGTCCCCTCCGCTGGTTGTGGCTTATGCATTGGCGGGCACACTGGACATTGACCTCACCACCGAGCCGATTGGCCAAGACAAAGACGGCAATGATGTTTTCTTGAAAGATATCTGGCCGACATCGACAGAAGTGGCCGAGCTGGTGGAGGCGACCGTGACGCGCGAAGCCTTCCAAGAGAAATATGCCGAAGTCTTTACAGGCGACGAGAAATGGCAAGGCGTGGAGACGACACCGTCCAAAGTGTATGATTGGCCCGTTTCGTCGACATATGTTCAGAACCCGCCCTATTTCCAAGGCATGGGCAAAGACAAAGGTGCTATTGATAATATCGATGGCGCGAAGGTTTTGGCGATCCTTGGCGATATGATCACAACCGACCACATCTCGCCTGCGGGGTCCTTCAAAGAGACGACGCCGGCGGGTCAATATCTGACAGATCGTCAGGTGCCCGTGCGGGAGTTCAATTCTTACGGGTCGCGTCGTGGCAACCACGAGGTCATGATGCGCGGCACGTTTGCCAATATCCGCATCAAGAATGAAATGCTGGATGGTGTTGAAGGCGGGTACACAAAAGGCCCCGATGGCGCAGAAACCTCGATCTATGATGCTGCGATGGCGCATCAGGCCAAAGGTACGCCACTAGTGATCTTTGGTGGCGCGCAATATGGTGCCGGATCAAGCCGGGACTGGGCCGCGAAGGGCACTGCGCTCTTGGGTGTGAAGGCCGTGATTGCCGAAAGCTTTGAGCGTATCCACCGCTCTAACTTGGTGGGTATGGGCGTGATCCCATTTGAGTTTACGGGGGGAGAGACCCGTAAAACCCTGGGGCTGACAGGAGGAGAGACTGTCAGCATCCAGGGCCTTGATAGCGTCGAGCCGCTGCAAGAGGTCCCTTGCACAATCACCTATGAAAATGGGGATGTGAAAGAGATCATGCTGAAATGCCGGATCGATACAGCCGTGGAGATCGAATATATCGAACATGGGGGCGTGCTGCATTACGTGCTGCGAAACCTCGCGGCGGCGTAAGCCGAAGCACCTTTTAAAATTGAAAACCGCGTGGCAGCATACGCCATGTGGTTTTTTCTTTTTGGTGCATTCGTTTTTCTTTGGACTGGGGCGGCACAGGCGTTTGTGCCCACTGCGCGACAAGTGGAATTGTTCGATATTGCTGTGGAACAGTTTCAGAACCGGATGGAGCAGGGCGACACCGCGCGCATCTATGAAACGGCCGATCCCAGTTTTCAGGCCGCAGTTTCAAAGGCGGAATTCTTGCGGGTTTGGGATAACCACCAGAGCGATTTTGGAACTGCTGCGACATGGAATGTCAGCGAGACGTTTTGGTACGATCAAGGCGCGCAGGGCATCTTTGCCGTCTCGGAGTTACAATTTCTAACCGATGCCGATTTCGTAGGATGCGGGTATCTTGTGTTTAAGGAAAGCGGGAAGTTGGGTTTCCTTTTCCTGCGCTCAGACACTCTGTTCATCCCAGTTGAGCTTGCGTCGCAGGCAGAGCGCGATCTTTATGCTCATATTGAAAAAGCGCCCGGCTGTGCGGGCGCTTTGGACGTGTTTGAGTGATTTACTCGAAATCGAGCGTCACCGGGAAGTGATCGCTGGCCGAGCGCAAAGCGTCGAATAACGGTTGGTTCTCGGGTTTTTCACGCTCTTTTTTCGTCCAGATCTCGTATGGGTTCCAAATCTTGTACGGGTCTTCGTCACCCAAGGGGGTGATGTCCTGACTGGTGAGGATAAAGTCGATCATCACATTCACTGGATCGCCGGTATAATTGTCGGTGAAACGCGCGGTGGAGGGTTTCCACCCGTACTGACCCCATTTCGGACGCCCTGCGAGGCAGTTGAGAATTTTGTCTGCTTCAAAAATGTCCCCCATGATGACCTCGACTGCGGATCGGCCAAACTTGGCCTCATGCTCGTCCATGCCCGGTCCGTCATTGATGTCCCCCATCACGACAACCGGTTCGCCTTTTGAAAGTTTGTCATCCACACGGTCGCGAATAGAAGCGGCTTGGGCGTAAAGGCGGCGGCGGTTGCGTTCCGACTGCCGTTCCCAATGGAGGCGATCGGTATTGTTAAAGATGCCTTTGGATTTCGCATGAACAACAAAGAGGTTCATCACAGTGTCTGTATCCTTGCGGGTCAGTTTGACCTCCAGTGGCGGACGATCATGTTTGTGGATTTCATCCAGGCCATCCAGGTCGGCATCGAGTTGAAAGTCCTCGTCGAATTTGGGTTTGCTGGTGGCAGCGCGACCGCTGGGCGCGTGCTTTGCCGTGACCTTGTCAGGATCGAACATCAGCGCAATCTCCTGACGACCTGCGTTGAACCCTATAAGGGCCTTACGTGCGCGCAGGCCCGCATCCGCCGCCAACCGTTCAAGGCATTTCACCGTTGATTTCACACCGTCGGCACCCGCCGCGGTATTCGGCCCCTCTGTGATACCGATGACATCGGCATCCAGTTCTGCCAGAACATTTCCCAAAGCCTCCACCTGCGGCAGTGGCGCCGACTTGTAGCGTTTATGGTCGGCCTTCGGTTCGTTTTGATTGGTGAAGGCATCATCTAGCCATTCGATATTGTAAGCTGCAAATCGCATTGGACTCCCCATCTTTGCTTTGCGCTCAGCCTAGCGCGCCTGCTTGGGTGTGCAGTAATTTTCCTCACGTTCTGAGTTCGTTAAAGGCGCTTGATCATAGAGCGTAAAGCGCGGCATGGTTGCTCCATGCGATATGTATTTCTGATTGCCGTGATGTTCTTGGTCGGGTGCCAAGCGACGTATAACGCGCCGCCCGTGACCGAGGCCCAAGCCTCTCTGATTGCCAATCCGACGCCAGAAATTCTGGCAGAGGTGGAGGCGGAGCTTCCAGCCTTTTTGGAAGATGATATCGGAATTGAGCGCGCGATATTTGCCATTGGGCGGCCATTGAACGAGCGCGAAACGGCGTTGGCGCGGGTGATTGGCGTGCGCTTCCCTAAGCGTGTTCGGATTGCCATAATCCCGCGTATTCCTCCGCGGGGCGAACGGCAGGAGTTTATCGAAGAATATGCGGGGTTGCGTTTCCGTACAGTGGCCCTTGCGGCGGGCTATGGTATTTTGATCACCAACGCTGCGGCGCGAAACACCGAAACTCTGGCCCACGAGTTGGTTCATATCCGCCAATTCGAAGAGTTAGGCCGCGAGGGGCTGGCCCGTCAGGTTCTGACCGAAAAGGCCGTTCTGTCGGGCATCACGGTGATCCCGATCGAACAGGAAGCGATCTTTGACAGCGCGGCGGCTTTGGGCATCGAGCCACGCCATTATCCGTTCTAAGGTGCTGCTGATGCGTTGGATGCTGTTGTCGGTACTGTTTCTTTGCCTGGCGGGGTGCGAGGTGCGGCAGGTGCAGCCTTTGACGCAAAAAGACATGGATGCCGTGAATTTCCCTGATGAGCGGGTCAAAGCGCGCGTTGATCGCCTGCTGCCTTTTGCCATCGAAAGCACCCGGCAGATGCAGACGCGCGCCCTTGCTGTGGGAACGCCACTGAACAGCGAAGGGTTGGTTCTGGCACGCGAGCTTGGCGTGGAGCGGCCCGAGAGGGTGCGTGTTGTTGTGGTGGAAAAAATCCCCAAGCTGAACACGGCCAATCGGCTGCAACGGGCCGAGCCGCTGCTGAGTTTGAGCGATCGGATCATTGGTTTGACGGCCGGCTATGGTATCTATCTCGATAAAGAGTACGAAGACGAGTTGTGGGTGCTCGCCCATGAACTGGTTCATGTTGCCCAATTTGAGCGGATGGGCCTAGAGGGTCTGACGCGCCAAGTGATGACGGAACAGCTGGCTTTGCCGGGACGTCTAATCCCGATTGAGCGCGAGGCAATCGACACCAGCGCGCGGGTTTTGCGGATCGATCCCCCGCCTTATGCATTCTGAGGCAAAATTGTGGCAGACCCTATAGAATCGCGTTATGCGGGGCTGAAAGTACGACTAAAGGATAGAACATGCCAAATCAGTTAGACCTTCCTCCGGTATATACGGTGCTTGCTTTGGTGGCCGTTGGGGTGCTGTCTTGGATTGGAAATATCGTTGCAGGAATTTTTCCTGCGTGGTTTGTCGGCAGCCTGATGGTTGTGGGCGGTATCGGACTGATCGGGTGGTCAGCGTATTTGTTCAACGAGTATCAAACGACCCTTATCCCGCGTAAGTCCGCAGACGCGCTTGTAATGGATGGCCCTTTTGTTGTGTCCCGCAATCCGATGTATCTGGGGATGGTTCTGATCACTTTGGGTGTGGGCGTCGTAATGGGGCCGCTGATCGCCTATATCCCCGCGTTCATTCTGGCGGCGTATCTGGAGCATAACTTCATCCAAAAAGAAGAAGAGAAATTGGTTGAGGCGTTTGGAGCTGAGGCTCAGAACTACATTGAGAACACGCCAAAATGGATTGGTTACGGTCCGATCAAGATCTAAGCGTTTCGTCACAATTCAACACACAGACTTTATTGGCGCTTCGGGAGCGCACTCTCTAAAGAGTTAACGAAATCTTTGAGGTGCCTATGCTGCGACTTCTACCCGCCGCGATCCTAACGCTTTTGATCTCTGCTTCCTCTGCCATCGCAGAGCGCGTGGTCCTAGTTGAATTGTACACTTCGCAGGGATGTTCGTCCTGCCCTCCGGCGGATGAAATCCTGTACGATCTGCACGAGACCCACGAGGACATCCTCGCCATCAGTTTTCATGTTGATTACTGGGATTACCTTGGCTGGAAGGACGCATTTGCCAAGCCAGAGTTCACGGCCCGGCAGGCAGCCTACAATGAAAACCTAAAGAGCAAGTATCGCCTTGTCACACCGCAGATGATTTTTGACGGTCGCGCCTATGTCGCCGGCGGCCATACGATCAAAATCTTCCAAGCGTTCTCAAAGGCGCAAGAAGGCAAAGACCTTGCCGATTTGTCGGTCAGTACTGTGGGCGACGGCGATGCGCGCGAGGTTAGTATTTCGCTGTCTGCGGTTGAGGGGTCTCAACCCGCCGATGTTTTCCTGGTGCGTTATGCACCCCAGCGGAGTGTAAAAATCGAGCGTGGCGAGAATAGTGGCCGGACGCTGAATTACCTTAACTCGGTGTCTGACTGGCAAAAGATCGGATCATGGGACGGGGCGAGCGCAGCTGAGTTCACGGCGTCTCTGATCGGCGAGGATCATGCGGCGATCATCGTGCAAGGTGAAGGGTCAGGTCCGGTTTACGCGGTGCGGAAGATCAAAGATTAACGCGGCGCTTCCGTTGCGTCAGCCATTGCGCGGGCGCGGCGAGCAGCATTTGTTTCACGCCACCAGATCACCAGACCCGCGCCCACAATCAAAATAGCACCTGTAAGCGTCGCGGCGTCCGGGACTTCCATAAAAAACGCAGCGCCCCAGATGATGCTGAACACAAGTCCGGCATAGCCCCAAGGCGCCAGCACAGAGGCCTCGGTCACGGTGAGAGCGTTGATCAAAAGCGCGTGCCCCAAAGCGCCGATACCCCCAATCAGAACCAGCGTAATCCATTGTTCGGGTCTTGGTGGCGTCCAATAGAACGGCACGATGAGTGAAATCACAATCGTTCCGACAACGGCGGTGTAGAGGAAACTGGTCCATGGGTTTTCGTCGCGGCCCAAAGCGCGCGTCGATAAGGCGTAATTGGCATAGCAGGTTGCGGCGAGCACGGGCAGAAGTGTCGCCCAGCTGAAACTATCAAATCCCGGACGGATTATGATGATCGCGCCGACAAAGCCGACGAAAACGCCGAACCAGCGGTAAATACCAATCTTTTCGCCCAAGAATAGAAACGCCCCCAAAGTGATGACAATCGGTGCGATCTCAAAGATGGCGGTGGTCTGCGGCAGGGTGAGGTATGACAGAGCGAAGAAAAAGGATGCCGTCGCCCCGAACACAAAAGCAGAGCGGATTAGCTGCAATTTCACGTATTTCGTTTGCAAGAGTTTCGGCACCGCCCGGTTGAGCACGATGCAGCTGAGGGCGACATGGAAAAAATACCGGGCCCAGATGACCTGAAACGGGTGAAAGCTTTTGGTCAGGTGGTTGGCCAAGGCATCCATAATTGAAAAACAAAAGATTGCCGCCACGAAAAGAAGCGTGCCTTTTGTCAGGGGGCTCAATGCTTTGATCATAGTTGCGCCCTATGCCTGTGTTGCAGGGGATGCAAAGCCTTTCCAATCCCAAAAACCAGACGTATCCAAAGCCATGGTCACCTTTACCGACATCCGGGTGTTTGTTGTGTCTTGCGCGCAGGACAAAGAGCGGCGGGCAACCGCCTTGGCCTCTGTTGCTGCGCTGGGCTTGTCAGCAAGTTGGGTCAAAGCCGTTGATGCACGAGATGGCTTCGATGTTCTTCGGCCGCATAAAGACTTGGTTCGGGACACGTTCTGGGAAGCAACGACGATCAAGCCGGGCGCTTTGGCGTGCTTCATTTCCCACCGTCTGGCCTGGAAGGCGTTCTTGGAAAGCGAGGCGGCGTGCGGTATTTTCATGGAGGATGACAGCCGATTGATGACGCCACCGGCCGCGATGGATGCAGATATTGTGTTTCTAAACGATCGTCTGCTGACTTGGGCAGAGAGTTTTGACGCCAAAACGGTGCCCGATCTGATGGCCCTTCTTGCTAAGGATGGTATCCCGAGGGGCGGGCGTTTTGCGAAAGCTCCGGGTGGAGATGGCTATCTTTTGACGCGCGAAGGCGCACAGCGCTGCCTCGAGCGCAGTGAGGTCGATGGTGTGCGCTGCGGAGTGGACTGGTACCTGTTAATGCTTGCGGGTGGATGCCCGCCAGATGGCGAAAGCTGTACAGAGGTCGCTGCTTTACGGTCAATGTTCGGGGCGCGGGGACCGACCCTGACGGGGGCGTTTGCGCAGACGGCCCATATTGAAAATGGCCGACACTGGAGCTCTAGTCTCGGCCATTCGCATACACTTGAAATTGCAGCGCTGAGGGCGGCGCTGGCTTAGGTCACGGGTGCGATCATCATCGTCATCTGGCGACCTTCGGTTTTCGGTCTGTTTTCAACCTTGCCGGCCTCTCCAACCGCGACCTCGACCCGTTTCAACAGGTCCAGACCAAGGTTTTGGTGCGCCATTTCGCGACCGCGAAAGCGCATAGTCACCTTTACCTTGTCCCCATTGTCCAGGAATTTCATCACCGAGCGCATTTTAACGTCAAAATCATGGGTGTCCGTGTTGGGACGGAACTTCACCTCTTTGACCTCGATGGTCTTTTGCTTTTTGCGCGCTTCGGCTTCGCGTTTCTGCTGTTCGTATTTAAACTTGCCGAGATCCATAACCTTAACGACGGGCGGATTGGCGTTTGGCGAGATTTCAACCAGATCCAATTCGGCGGCACGGGCCAGTTCCAGGCCGCGTTCGGGCGTTACAACACCGACATTTTCGCCATTTGGGCCAATCAATCGAATTTCTGGTGCGTTGATCCGTTCATTCGCACGGGGTCCCGTGTCACGCTGAGGCGGGGCGTTGTGTGGTCGTCTAGCTATAGCAAACTGTCCTTCTATCGTTTTTGCCAAATGGTTTGACTGTAAGCGCAATGCATAAAAAAGGCCCTACAATCAATTCAAGATGTTCGTTATTTAAGAATGCAAAGCAAAAAATGCTACGTTTCAAAAAAAGCCTGTGTATTTTCGTGAGAATGAGCATAATGCCGAGGCTGAGGTCTGGAGTTCGAAAGGAGACACTAGATGAAGGGTTATATCTGGGGAACGGTGATTATCGTTGCGGTCGCGTGTGGAGGTTACTACGGCTGGACGCTTTACGACGCCAATCAGCAACAGATTGCTGCCGAGGCCGAAGCTGCGCGTATTGCCGAAGAAGAGGCTGCTGCCGCTGAAGCTGCCGCTGCCGAAGCTGCAGCCGCTGCCGAAGCTGCCGCCGCAGAGGCCGCCGCCGCCGCTGAAGCTGCTGCTGCCGAAGCTGCAGCCGCCGCCGAAGCCGCCGCAGCAGAAGCCGCTGCTGCCGCTGAAGCTGCTGCAACCGAAGCTGCCGCCGCTGCTGAGGAAGCGGTAGAAGGAGCTACAGAAGCAGCCTCAGAGGCGGGTGAAGCCGTATCCGAGGGTGTATCTTCGACGTTGGAAGCGTTGGGCGAAGCTGCGGAAGACGCTGTCGAAGACGCGGCAACTGCCATCTCTGAGTAAGTTGACCGGCGAAAAGGTCTGAAAAGGCGTCCTTCGTGGCGCCTTTTTTGCATCACGCGTTTTGACCCAATGACCCATTTGAGCACCACGCACAGTTGGGTTTTCAATCGAGAAGCATGATGCTGCGCCTTGACCGTGATTTCCACTTAGCTTAAACGTCGCGTCTGCGCGGGCGTTGTGTAGTGGTAAGACCTTAGCCTTCCAAGCTAATGACGCGGGTTCGATTCCCGCCGCCCGCTCCAAAAAATTCTTCTGAAAATGATTAAAACTTTGCGTAGGCGCGGAAAGCTGTCACAATTGGTCTGACGATTAGGGGTGAGACATGCAGCGCTTTTGGAGAAAATTTGTTTTTGGCTTGGCCAGCCATGCCATTGT
Organism: Pseudomonadota bacterium; assembly: GCA_039821195.1. Classification (GTDB taxonomy): domain Bacteria; phylum Pseudomonadota; class Alphaproteobacteria; order Rhodobacterales; family Rhodobacteraceae; genus Amylibacter. The sequence continues at coordinate 10,633 of JBCBON010000042.1, read as the reverse complement.
GTTGTGCGTGGGCTTTGGACTTGGCGTTTACTTCTTGCCGATCCTGACGGCGGAACGGTCGCCCGACAGTGCGGTCTTGGCCGAAACTGCCGAAGCGGCCGCCTTTTCAGCTGCGCTAACGCGAGAGTTGCGGGGCAGTGATCTTTTGCATTGGGGCGAGGGGGTCATCAGCGTCTCTCCAACGCAGATCATTCATCAGGGGACCCTGTCGCCGGGCCCGGATTACAAGGTCTATCTTGTGCCGGAATTTGCGGAAGACGAAGATGAGTTCAACGCGCTGAAGGATCGTTCGGTTCAAATTGGCGATGTAAAGGCGTTCGATGGATTTATCCTAGACATCCCAGCAACTGTGGACATCACCGCCTATAACACGGTGCTGGTGTGGTGCGAGGCCTTCGGCGAGTTCATCACCGCCGCGCAATATCGCTGATCACTTATACTGCGCCCGGCGGTCGGAAAACTGCGCGACGCGTTTTCGCCATGCGCGGTAGCTGCCGGGTTTGAGGGTCTGACGCATCAGCTTTTTGACCTGATCTTCTGACAAGCCGTATTGATGTTTGATGTTCGAAAACGCAACATGATCCGACAGGGCCATCTGTACGATATCGCTGACTTCGTGGTCTTTTAACTCCATGCACGAGACCTAGCACCGCATCGCCGAGGTTCCAGTTTCCAAATGGAAAAGCCCCTGGCGATTTGTCCGACACGCATTGCGGTCAGGTGATCCAGATCATACACTTATTCTCTGAAGAGATAATCTGGGGAATAGGATGGCCGCGACAGAGGATCCGCAAACGCGGGCCAAAAGCAGCAATGTCAAAGCGCTGCAGGGACTGCTCCCTTTTTTCCGACCCTATCGGTGGACGCTTGTCTTGGCTGTGGTTGCCCTGTTGATCACGGCCGTTTTGTCTTTGTTGTTGCCGATTGCCGTGCGGCGCGTGGTGGATGGATTTGGTGAAGAGATTGCCCTGTTGGACCAGTATTTCCTTGCGGCGATTGGGCTGGCCGCGTTGTTTGCGGCGGGGTCGTCGCTCCGGTTTTATTTGGTCACGCGACTGGGTGAACGTGTCGTGGCCGATATTCGAAAATCCGTCTACGCCCGCATGATCGGGATGAGCCGGGGTTTCTTTGAGACCGTCCAAACCGGCGAGGTTCTCAGCCGGATTACGACTGATACCACGCTTATTCAGGCGGTTGTCGGGTCTTCCATCTCGTTCGCGCTGCGCAATATCCTGCTGTTCGCGGGTGGATTGGTGATGATGCTTCTGACATCGCCGAAGCTGACGGGTTTGGTTCTGTTGATTGTTCCGGTGATTATTGTGCCAATTTTGATCCTTGGGCGCAGCGTGAAAAAGCATTCGCGGATCACGCAGGACCAGATTGCCGAAAGCTCCGCCCATGCGTCGGAAACCCTGATTGCGCTGCAAACGGTTCAGGCCTTTACCCAAGAGCAGCCCAGCGAGGATCGATTTTCCAGTCTGACCGAAAGAGCGTTTGGCGCGGCGCTTGCAAGGGTCAATGCGCGCGCGCTTTTGACCTTTATTGTGATCTTTCTGATTTTCACCGGGATCGTGGGTGTGCTGTGGCTGGGCGCGCGGGACGTGCGGGCCGAAGTGATTTCCGCCGGCACATTGGTTCAGTTTCTTATTTACGCAATTATGGTCGCGGGAGCGGTGGCCGCTTTTTCCGAGATTTGGGCCGAGGTGCAGCGGGCATCCGGCGCAACAGAACGTTTGATGGAATTGCTGGAAACTCCAAACACGTTGTCGGAACCTGCAAAGCCCGCACCGGTCGCGTTCCAGGGCGCGGGCATTCAGTTTGAGAGTGTCAGCTTTTCGTATCCGTCACGGCCAAATGACGAAACCCTGCGGGATGTGTGTTTCAATATTCTGCCGGGCGAAACAGTTGCTTTTGTCGGGCCATCAGGAGCCGGTAAGACAACGATTTTACAACTGCTGATGCGCTTTTATGACCCAAGCTCTGGGGTCATAAAAATCGGAGGCACCGATATCAGTGCTTTCACTCGCCGGGACCTGCGCGAGCATATGGCCTATGTCCCGCAAGAGCCCGAAATTTTTGCCACCACAGTGATGGAAAATATCCGCCTTGGGCGCGCTGATGCAACTGATGCCGAAGTGATCGCGGCGGCGACTGCAGCTGAAGCGCATGATTTTGTGACCGCCCTGCCGGAGGGGTATGACAGTCTGGTCGGGGAGCGCGGAGTGCTTTTGTCGGGTGGGCAAAAACAGCGGATTGCTATTGCGCGGGCGATCCTGCGCGATGCGCCGTTTTTGTTGTTAGACGAGGCAACATCGGCGCTCGACACCCAGTCAGAGCGCGCGGTTCAAAGCGCGGTCGAGCGCCTCTCGAGGGAACGCACAACGCTGGTGGTGGCGCACCGCCTGTCCACAGTGCAACGGGCAGACCGGATTTTCGTTCTCAATCAAGGACGGATCACAGAAACCGGACAGCATGGCGAATTGGTTGCCCAAGGTGGCCTTTACGCCGATCTGGTCGAGCTGCAATTCGTGGCGGCATGAGGTCGACCAAGGTTTATTAGGTTGTCAATTCGTCGAAGCCCGCTAGGACCATTGGGATAGAATAAGGGAACCCCTATGGCTCTTCTTGCCGAAGTAGATGTTAACGAACGCCCCAAATCGACCAACATTCACGCCTTGCGCGGGCTCGCCCCGTTTTTCCGCCCGCATCGCGTGGCCATTTACATCGCCTTTGTCGCTTTGATCGTGACGGCTTGCCTGTCACTGATCCTGCCATTGGCCATTCGGCAGATTGTCGATGGGTTTTTGGAAAACCCCGCCTTGCTGCAAGAATACCTGATGCCGGCAATGATTATCGCCGCTATCCTGGCGGCTGGTATCGGTATCCGGTATTTTCTGATCACGCGTTTGGGCGAACGGATTGTCGCCGATGTACGCCTTGCGACCTATGACCGGATGATCAAAATGTCGCCGGCCTTCTTTGAGAAGATCCAGACGGGCGAGGTGCTTAGCCGGATTACGGCAGACACCACGTTGATCCAAGCGGTTGTTGGTTCGTCGGTCAGTGTCGCGCTGCGCAATGTGTTGGTTTTGTTTGGTGGCATGCTTTTGATGTCGTTCTCGTCGGTGAAGCTGACGATCATTGTATTGATCATCATTCCGGTTGTGTATTTGCCGCTCAAGATTTTTGGACAAAAGGTGCGAACGCAGTCGCGCAAAACCCAAGATATGCTGGCGGAAAGCTCTGCCACGGCGTCAGAGACATTGGTTGCGGCCCAAACCGTGCAAGCCTTTACGAACGAGTCTGTCAGTCGTCAGGTGTTTACCGATGCGACAGAGGCGTCGTTCGATGCAGCACGCGCGCGGATCAGTGCACGGTCGATGATGACGGTTGTGGTGATCTTGCTGTTGTTCTTGGCCATTGTTGGCACGCTGTCTGTGGGCGTGCGCGATGTTCAGAACGATGTGCTGAGTGTCGGGCTATTGGTTCAGTTTTTGATGTACGCGATCATGGTCGCCTCGGCGGCGGGTGCCTTGGCCGAGGTTTGGTCGGAGATACAGCGCGCGGCCGGTGCGGCCGAACGTCTGGTAGAGTTGCTAGAAGCCGAAGACCCCATTCAGGATCCTATAAACCCAGTGAAGTTAGATCACGCGCGCGGCGAGATCACGTTCGAAAATGTGTCTTTTGAGTATCCCTCGCGACCGGGGCAGTTGGCGGTGAATAATTTTACGACCACAATCAAACCGGGTGAAACCGTGGCGATCGTGGGCCCGTCAGGTGCCGGCAAGTCCACTATGTTTCAGCTATTGATGCGGTTTTACGATCCAACCTCGGGGCGTATTTTGATCGATGGCGTGGATATCAAGAAAGTGACGCTGACCGGGTTCCGACAGCATATCGCTTATGTGCCGCAAGACCCGATCATCTTTGGTCTTTCGGCGTTTGAAAATATTCGGTTTGGCCGACCGGGCTGCACCCGCGAAGAAGTGATTCAGGCTGCGAAAACGGCTGAGGCGCATGAGTTTATCATGGAGCTTCCGGAGCAATATGACAGTGTGGTCGGCGAACGCGGTATTATGATCTCTGGCGGTCAGCGCCAGCGTATTGCGATCGCACGGGCCATTTTACGCGATGTGCCGATTTTGATTTTGGACGAGGCGACATCGTCTTTGGATACAAAAAGCGAGCGCGCGGTCCAGATGGCCATCGACAAACTGTCAAAGGGACGGACGATGCTTGTGGTAGCGCACCGCCTTTCGACAGTGCGCAAAGCGGATCGGATTATTGTCATGGACGAGGGCCATGCCATTGAAAGCGGCACACATGATGAGCTTGTGAAAAAGGGTGGCCTGTATTCAGAGCTTGTTCGAATGCAATTTCTGGATGTTGCCTAACGAATTGGTTGCATGACGGGGCTTGGTCTCCCATACCTTTGGGGAACCTAATTCAGCGAGAGAGGAGTATTCGCATGGGGTTGCTGAGTTTTGTGAAAAACGCGGGGAAATCACTTTTTGGATCTGCAGAGGCGGCGGAGCCGACCACTGAGGGTCTTCAGAAAGAGTTGGAAGAGCTCGGGTTGGACGCATCAGGATTGGATATCTCGGTCGAGGGCGACACCGTAAAGGTGGAGGGCAATGCCGTCGATCAGGAAACCAAGGAGAAGATCCTTCTTGCTGTCGGTAATGTCGAGGGCATTGCGGCGGTGGACGATCAGGCTGGTGGTGGCGGGACGTTCCACACCGTAGAGAAGGGCGATACGCTTTGGGCGATCGCAGAGAAAACAATGGGCAGTGGTGCAAAGTATCCGGAGATCTTTGAAGCCAATAAGCCGATGCTGACGGACCCTGATTTGATCTATCCGGGACAAGTTCTCCGCATTCCTGTATAAGAATGCGGTCATAAAGAGAAAAGGGGTCGGGTTTCGGCCCCTTTTTTTGTCGGTACGTATCGTCACCCTTGTGGCGACGCCCATGTCAGTTCATTTTACCCGGAATTCATTTAGCCTGTTTTGGGAGGAACAGACTTGACCCATCAATTCGCAACACCCGCCGATATCAAAAAACTTGAGGCGGAAATGCCCGTCGCGGAGCGCTGGGACACGAAAACCGTGTACCAACAACTGTGTAAAACGCGCGATAGTTTCCCAAACGATCCGGCGGTGAGTTTTCAGCTCAAGTCTGGTCCGAAGGATAAAGCGGTGACGCTCTCATGGAGCGATTTAACGGCGCAGGTCACTCGGGCGGCCAATCTGTTCCGATCGCTTGGTGTAGGGGAGAAGGATGTCGTGGCCTATCTTCTGCCCACCTCTCACGAGACGTTGATCACGCTGATGGGGGGTATGACGGCCGGGATTGCAGCGCCGATCAATCCAACTTTGGAAGCCGAGCAGATTGCCGCACTGTTGCGCGAAACCAAAGCCAAAGTTCTGGTCACGCTGAAAGCCTTCCCAAAAACCGAAGTTGCCCAATTGGCCGCAGAGGCAGTCGCGGCGGCCCCAACAGTTGAAACGGTTGTCGAAGTCGATTTGCTGCCGCATTTGACGCCGCCCACAAGCTGGTTGGTGCCGCTGTTACGGCCCAAGGTTACGGCACGCCACAAGGCCAAGGTCCTTGACTTCAACAAGGCGCTGGCCGGGCAGCGGGGTGATGCGCTCGACTTTAAAGAGAGCGATGAAGATCGCTTCTGCGCGAACTTCCACACTGGTGGTACCACGGGCATGCCTAAGATTGCCCAGCACCGGCATTCGGGCGCGCTTTACAATGGCTGGATCGGTGCAGCCCTGCTTTATAAACCCACCGATGTAATTTTATGCCCGCTGCCGCTATTCCATGTTTTTGCGGCCTACCCGATTTGGGCGGGCTGTTTGATGTCTGGCGCGCATATGGTTCTACCGACCCCTGCGGGATATCGTGGGGATGGCGTGTTTGATAATTTCTGGCAGCTGATAGAGCGCTGGAAGGTCACGTTTATGGTGACGGTTCCAACAGCGGCATCGGCCCTGATGCAGCGCAAAGTGGATGCTGATATCTCTACACTTTCGGGAGCATTTTGTGGCTCGGCGCCGCTTCCTGTGGAGCTGTTCCGCCGGTTCCAAGAGGTGACTGGTGTGGAGATCATCGAAGGTTACGGGATGACCGAGACGACCTGCCTAGTGTCCTGTAATCCCAAAGATGGCCTTCGCAAGATCGGGTCGGTGGGGATTCCCTTGCCCTACACGGATGTTAAGATTTTCGATTGCGATGCCGCAGGCCGGGTCAAAACGGAAATGGGCGTCGACGAAGTGGGGGAGATTTGTGTCTCTAACCACGGCGTTGTTACCGGTGCCACCTATACGGAGGCAGAGAAGAACAAAGGCCTCTATGCCAAGAAAGAGTATCTGCGCACCGGTGATTTGGGTCGGATCGATGAAGATGGCTACCTTTGGATTACCGGTCGCGCAAAGGATCTGATCATTCGCGGCGGCCACAATATTGATCCAGCTATGATTGAAGAAGCGCTGGCTGGGCACCCTCAAGTCGCGTTTGCCGGTGCAATCGGACAGCCGGATGCGAAATCAGGTGAACTGGTAGCCGCCTATGTCGAGCTGGTTGAAGGGGCGACGGTGACTGAGGACGCGTTGATGGCCTTCGCCAAGGAGCATGTGCCAGAGCGGGCGGCCCATCCCAAGCATATGGAAATCATGGATGAGCTGCCCAAAACAGCCGTTGGCAAAATCTTTAAGCCCGATTTACGCCGGATGGCGATTACCCGGGTTTACAACGCCGCTTTGACCGAGGCGGGTGTTCCGGTGAAAGTCGAAGCCGTTTTGGAAGATAAGAAGCGTGGCCTTGTCGCGCAGCTGTCCAAATCGGGTGATGTGACCGACGAGCAAGTAACCAAGGTTTTGGGGAACTTCGTCCGTCCTTGGGAATGGGCGGCCTGACCTGACGCAAAGTCCTGTGGTGCGAGCGCGGCTTAGGTGTTTTTGCGGGTCATCCAAAGCCAAGGCGTAGGCCCGGGGCGGTGTTCCCATGTGGCCACGAGCCGCGAAAGATCGTCCAGGTCATTCATCCAGTCTGGCAGCAAATCCTGCCGGGTTGTTCGATGGATCAGCGATATGTCATGCGTGGCGTGAAACCTTTGGGCGATCTTTTCCGATAACCCTCGGGTGAAGCAGTCATGACACTCCACCAGTATGTCAGCGTCTAAAAGCCCCGGGGCTTTGGTTGGATCAATGAGGTCATTTTCAGCGCCCTCAACATCGCAAATTACGAGGGTTTTTTGGGTTTTGCACAGGTCAAAAAAGCTGTGCTCAACTTCACCGCCGAACTGAATGCGCTCTTGAACACCATTGTTCGCGGCGAGTGTCTGGCAGCGGGCCAGTATCGCGGTATCAATCTCTCTTGCGTGGACTGTTGTCGCTGGCATTCGCAAGGCGAGGCCAACGACGTAGTACCCTTCGGCACATCCAACATCGATGATTGTCGGATATCCGGTTTTGATGATCTCTTCGATGATCGGATGCAGCGCGGCCTCATAAACGCCTAAGGCCCGTGCGAGTTCCGTCCTTACGCCCGAGACATCGAGCCCAGCAAAAGGCCCGGCGGGCACGACGCCGCTATGATGCTGCGCAACGGCTTGTTCGAGATCGCGCTCCCGCCACCTTGCGAGCAAATAGAATGCGTGGGCCAGTTTGCGCGGGCGATCCCCCTTTGACAAAAGTTGCGTGATCCGCTCGCTGATGGACACATCAATTGCCTTTGAAGCGGGCTTCCATCTCGTCGCGCGCCTCGTCGGTAATTTTGGCGAACATGACATCGGGCACGGTGAAGCTGTGGCCTGCGGGTAGGCGGGTCATGGCCGCATTCAGGTCTTTGGGCCATTCCAGCGGAACATTTATGGCTTTGGACATGGTCGCCGCGGCGTCCGGGATGAAAGGCTCTGACAAGGCGGCGTAGAGCGGAATGAGATTGAGCGCAAAGCGTACAATGCCTGCAGCCTTCTCGGGGTTTTCTTTGAACACGGCCCAAGGTGCTGCGGATTGCAGATACTCATTGCCCGCGACCCAAATGGCGCGGAGTTCTGTTGTCGCCTTTCGGATTTCAATGTCCCGCATGTTTTGTTCATAGGCTTTCAGGCGCGTGGTGATTTCATCCAAAACGGCTTGTTCGGCGTCCCCATATGACCCGCCAGCGGGCACGTCTTCGCCAAACTTGGATCGGCAAAACTTGGTAATGCGGCTGACAAAATTGCCGAGCACATCGGCCAGGTCTTTGTTCACAGTGGATTGGAAGTTTTCCCATGTAAATTCGCTGTCCGAATTTTCGGGCACATGGGTCAGCAACCACCAGCGCCAGTAATCCGCGGGCAGGATTTCCAGCGCTTGATCCATGAAAACGCCGCGCCCTTTGGAGGTCGAAAACTGACCGCCATCGTAATTAAGGTAGTTGAAGCTTTTGATGTAATCGACGAGCTTCCACGGATCGCCAGAGCCCATGATTGTGGCCGGGAAAGAGAGCGTGTGGAAGGGGACGTTGTCCTTACCCATAAACTGCACATAGCGCACGTCATCAGCGCCCTTGTCGGTGCGCCACCACCGCTCCCATGCGGTGTCGTCTTTGCCCCGTGCCTCGGCCCATTCGGCGGTGGCCGCGATATATTCGATGGGGGCGTCAAACCAGACATAGAAGACTTTGCCTTCCATTCCCGGCCAGTCTTCAGTTCCTCTTTTAACCGGTATGCCCCAATCGAGGTCTCGCGTGATGCCACGATCCTGAAGACCGTCACCATCGTGGAGCCATTTTTTGGCAATCGAGGTCGTGAGGATCGGCCAGTCCTGTTGCGCGTCGATCCAAGCGTCGAGTTTCTCGCGCATTTGCGATTGGCGCAAATAAAGGTGTTTTGTTTCGCGCACCTCCAGATCGGTAGACCCTGAAATGGCCGAGCGGGGATTGATCAGGTCCGTTGGGCTAAGCTGTTTGGTGCAGTTCTCGCATTGATCGCCACGCGCACCGTCATAGCCGCAGTTGGGGCATGTGCCCTCGATATAGCGATCCGGTAGGTAGCGCCCGTCTGCATTTGAATAGACTTGCTTTTCGCTCACCTCTTCGATCAGACCATTCTCGGCCAAACGGCCTGCGAAATACTGCGTCAGTTGGTAGTTTTGCGGACTGGAGGATCGCCCATAATGGTCGAATGACAGGCGAAACCCGTGGGCCAGTTCGGATTGCTTGGCGTGCATGTCACGGCAATACTCGTCCACCGGTTGACCGGCCTTTGCTGCGGCAAGCTCGGCAGGGGTCCCATGTTCATCCGTTGCGCAGATGAACATGACCTCATGGCCCCGAGCCCGGCAGAAGCGGGCATAGACATCTGACGGAAGTTGGGACCCAACCAGATTTCCAAGATGCTTGATCCCGTTGATGTAGGGAAGGGCGGAAGTGATAAGCGTGCGCGGCATAGTCGTCCGATACTGTTTCGCGGATACCTAGCGCCGTGTGCGATTGCGTTCAATCGGAGTTACGTTTGATCAGGTTGCCAATGAGGGTCGATGTGCGCGGCAAATAGCGGTAGCGCGTGCGGGTCGTTGAAGAGGCGCGAATGCGCATTCGATAGAAGCTGAAAACCACAAGCGCGAGATGCGCAACCGAGATGAAGGCAAAAAGGGCGGCAGGTCCAAAGCCTTGCATCAGGCTGGAGGCGATCAGGGGCGACACGACGGCACCTAGGGCAAAGAACAGCATTAGGGATGCATTCAATTCGACCTGCTGTTCAGGAGTGACGAAGTCGTTAGCGTGGGCGGCCGAAACCGAGAAGATGGGCATTGTGGTCGCGCCGAACAAGAATGCAAAGAGATAGACGAGGGTCAGAGTATCTCGGCCAAAGGCGACAATGCCTGAGCACGCAAAAAAGCTGGCAACAGAAAGACCGATAAGCACATAGCGCCGGTCGAACTTGTCTGCGAGCCAGCCAACGGGAAATTGCGCCAAAGCACCGCCGACCAAGGTTGTTGAGAGAAAGTAGCCGATCTGAATGGGCGTTAGTCCGATTTCCAGCCCATAGATGGGTACAACGGTTCTGGTGGAGGCGGATGTTACACCGGTTACAATTACACCTGCCACGGCAAGGGGTGAGGACAGGATTGTTTTCATGGGCCGCAGGCGTGGGGCCTCTGGCACGGGGGGTTGTTTGCTGGTGGTGAGTGTCAGCGGCAGCAAACATGCACACGCAACAATACCCAGGATGTTGTACGAGATATAAGAGGCTGGCTCTAGAAAGCCGATCATCATTTGCGCCAGCGAGGCAGCTGAGATGTCGACAATGCGGTAGATGCTCATCATCCGCCCGCGAATGTCATTGGTGAGTTTCGCAGAAAACCACGCCTCGATCACGGTGTAGCAGCCCGCGATGCAGAGGCCCGACATGATCCGCAGGCCTGCCCAAACTGGCGCGTTGACGATTAATGGATGTGCGATCAGGCCAATGGCACCGAGCGCGGCAAATGCCCCGAAGGCGCGGGAATGACCGATGGAACCGATCAGGCGCGGGGCCCACCAGCAGCCGATGAAAAACCCCAAGAAATGTGCAGTACCCAGAAGACCCACTTGGGTCTGCGTGAAGCCTGCGCTGAGACCAGAGAGCGCATCAAACGGGT
>JBCBON010000041.1:0-22552 GCA_039821195.1 Pseudomonadota bacterium | reverse complement strand
ATCAAGCACCTGAGGGAATTCCAGCGTCCACTTCATGATGTCATCAAGAAGGTCCTGTGGCAGGTCCTGATGAACACCGCCGGGTCGAAAATAGGCCGCGTGCAGACGTGCACCACAGGCCCGCTCATAAAATACCATTAGTTTTTCGCGCTCTTCAAAGCCCCAAAGCGGAGGGGTCAAAGCGCCGACATCCATCGCTTGCGTCGTCACATTCAAAAGGTGACTCAGGATGCGTCCGATTTCAGAGTACAGAACACGGATCAAAGACGCCCGTTTCGGTATTTCAATGTCGGCCAAACGCTCAATGGCAAGACACCAAGCATGCTCTTGGTTCATCGGCGCCACATAGTCCAACCGATCAAAATACGGCAGGTTTTGGAGGTAAGTCCGGCTCTCCATCAATTTTTCGGTGCCACGGTGCAAAAGCCCGACATGCGGGTCACATCGATCCACGATCTCGCCGTCAAGCTCAAGAACCAAGCGCAGCACGCCGTGTGCCGCCGGATGCTGAGGCCCGAAATTAATATTGAAGTTTCTGATGCGCTGCTCGTCTGTCAGAGCGTCATTGAAATTTCCGTCCACCCTTCTCTCCTAGGATAGCTTTGCAGCCACCAATGCTCAGTTTCTGGTCGGCTTTCAAGTGAAACCGCCCAAGCGGGACATTTTGACAACAAGACGCGGTGTACCACACACTAAACAAAAACGTTTACCGCTTTGGTCTCTCGCTTGTAATCCGCCCAGTTTATGTCGACCGGCAACGATTGATCCGCAAGCTTCAGGCTCTCCTGCCAGGGCTTTGGCAGCGCTCGGCCCATAGCCTGTTCAACTTTGTAATATGTCGGCGCAAGCCGTGTCGCCGCCCACCGTCGCCATTCCAACGGCATATCTTGCTTTTTCTTATCGCTCACATGGATAGGTGAGAAGTCAATCTTACCAATCGGCTCCACTTCCAGCATGGTCCAGATCTGGTTAATCTGTGACATCTCAAAAAACTCTTCGTAAAAGAAAACACGCTTATGATCGGCAGGTATGTCGGCCAAACACTCCAAAGCTCTCTCATATTCGGAGAGTTTCATCAAAAACTCCCGCTCACATGCCCTGTTCCCGATTTTTTCGATATTCTCTTGGCTAAGTTTCACACCGTTTTTTGAGTGGTGCTTGATGTTGTGATAGATAGATGACCAGAGGCGTTCCACCGGATCGCGCATCACGAAAGAAAACCGCATCCTGGGATGGAAGCGTTTCAGTTCGTCAAAGATCTCGGGCGAAACCGAGGCATAATTCGGCGTGAAATCAGCATAAAACTTACCGCGATTAAATCCCCGTAACGCGGTTTTATAGCTGATTATGCCAAGGCGGTTCAGTCCACGAACAAACGGTTTTGGGAAACGCCAGCTATAAACGCGCTCGGTTACGCGCCAATCTGCATGTGCCCGCGCTTTCGCCAAACTAGGAGCGTCATCATGGCGAAAGTGATAATCCATCGACGAGAAGTAATGGTATTCTTTCAAAGCGCCCCTGATACAGTCGGGATGCTGTGTAACCACACTCCGGTACAGCCAAGACGATCCTGTTTTTTGCGCACCTAAGTGGCAATACATTATTTTGTTTGGATCAAGCGAGAACATAGCCCGTGCGTTTGCGCATGCAGACCCTTGCTGGTCAAGATTGGTCCGCGTTTTCGTCGCCGGGCAAGATATATTCTGCGCCTTCCCATGGGCTCATAAAATCAAACTGGCGATACTCTTGCGTAAGCTTCACCGGCTCATACACCACGCGCTTTTCAGACTCGTCATAGCGCACTTCGACATAGCCCGTCGTGGGGAAGTCCTTCCGCAGCGGGTTGCCACGAAACCCATAATCCGTGAGCAGACGGCGAAGATCCGGGTGACCCGAAAACAAAATACCAAACATGTCGAAGACTTCGCGCTCGAACCAATTCGCGGATGGATGCACCCAGGTAATTGATGGCGCAATCTGACCTTCGGCAACTTCAGCCTTCAGACGAACGCGGGCATTCGTGTACATCGACAGGAAGTGATAGACGAGATCGAAGCGTTTTTCGCGCTCTGGATAGTCCACCGCCGTGATATCAATCAGCGTAGAAAACCGTAGATTGCGGTCCTGCTTCAGGAACTCCACGATATCCGGTAGGCTGTTTGCATCCACATGCAACACCAACTCTCCGGCTGGCGTGACTTCTGTCGAATTGACACCTGCGGGCATGCGCTCTTGAAGGAGCGTTGCCATATCCAAAAGCGCATCACTCATCTTACCAAAGTCCCGGTACGGCGGATTTTTCGTTGAAGCTGAAGGATCCCATACAGCAGGGCTTCCGCCGTAGGGGGGCACCCGGGCACATAAATGTCTACGGGTACAATCCGGTCACAGCCACGCACAACAGAGTACGAATAATGGTAATACCCGCCACCGTTTGCGCAGGAGCCCATGGATATAACATATCTTGGCTCTGGCATTTGATCGTAAACCTTGCGCAGTGCCGGCGCCATTTTGTTCGTCAATGTGCCGGCCACGATCATCAAGTCCGACTGGCGTGGGGACGCCCTCGGCGCGGTCCCAAAGCGCTCCAGATCGTACCGCGGCATCGCAGTGTGCATCATCTCGACGGCACAGCAAGCAAGGCCAAACGTCATCCAGTGGAGAGAGCCGTTTCGCGCCCAATTGATAATGTCCTCGGTTGAGGTCAAAAGAAAACCTTTATCCTGCAATTCGCGGTTCAGCTCTGCAGTGGCAAGCTCTTTGTCAGGCCCAGCGGTGTTCTGAGATGTTGTTACTCCCATTCCAAAGCACCTTTCTTCCACTCATACGCAAAGCCGATCGTCAGAACAGCAAGGAAAACCATCATGGACCAAAATCCCACAACACCCATGCTCGAAAAGCTCACGGCCCAAGGAAACAAGAACGCGACCTCTAGGTCAAAAATGATGAACAGAATCGAGACAAGGTAAAACCGGACATCGAATTTCATTCGCGCATCATCGAAGGCGTTAAATCCACATTCATAGGCAGACGTCTTTTCCGGGTCAGGATTTCGCACGGCGACGATCACCGCCGACAGCATCAGCACAAGCCCGAGACCCAGCGCGACTGCCAAAAAGACCAGGATAGGAAGATAATCCTGCAACAAGGTCTCCATGTCTCACTCCTCTCCACAAGTGTTCATGGTTTCGTCACACGTACGAGCCACGGCAAACGGCGTCAATACAAAGCCACGCGACCAAATGCCTATCTTGGGATGACACCATAATTGCGCAGTGCACTTGCACGCTCCTGGGCAAGGCGAAGGCGACAAACGCCCGCCTCGACATTTGCCATCGTTCCGGTACCCCAAACCCGTCCGGCAATCCGACATTCGTTGTTTCGAAAATCCGTCCAAGCCTTCTGTGATTTTTCAAGACTATCAACCCGCGGGATATAGTTCTTGGGTGCAAATGGATCACTTTCCTGTCGGGCGTCCTCGCTGGCGGCCCAAACCAGCAACAACTCGTATTCTTGTTCGACGACATCCATCCAAATGCGAGATTCTGCGAAGTTGCAGCGCGAGATTCCATAGGTCGAGTACCCTCGCGGCTCACTGCGCTGGCAGTCATCTGTCAATTTGCCGCGGCATTCGCTCAGATCGCTGTTTGGCACAGCCTCTTCGATGCAGGTTTTCAGCGCGTGGCCATAAAGCTGTATCATGTCAAAAGTGACATCCGCCTTCACTGACGGAGCTAAACTCATAACGAAGAAAATCGCAAAAGCCGTGATACGGGTCATGCAGCGGTTGCCAACTCCTCGCGGAGGATGCGGCCAATATGTGCACAATCATCCAAACTGAAGGTCAGCGGAATGCGCATATCCAACAGCGTAGACAGCACCTGATCCGTGCGCGGCATGTCTTGGCGGGTCGCATAGCGCCAACTGTCATGACGACTTGTATACCCAACCGGCTCATCCCGACCGAACCATTTGAGTTCTACACCGCGTTTCAAACAGCGATCCATATAGGCAAGGATTTGCGCCTCAGACCAGGATGGAACACGCAACTGAAAGCTGGAGGCGACATACCCTTCGGCTTGCGGACGGTAGGCCAGATGGACCTGCGGATGATCGCGCAGCGCATCTTCCAAAACGCGGTAACGCGCATTCCATGCTTCGCATTGATCTTTCAGTCGCGCCAACTGTGGTCGTAAAATCGCGGCGCGCAGATTGTCCATCCTGCCCGAATTGTTCGGCGTATCCAGACGGATATCCGAATACATCGCAGCGTCCGGCCCGGCATGATGCTTGGCGTAAAACATATACGACCCCGAAAGCATGATCGCACGCGCCATCACTTCGGCCTTGTCAGTGACCAATAAGCCGCCTTCGCCGGAATTCACATGTTTATAGGTTTGTGTGGAAAAGCACCCGATCAGACCAAAGCGACCTGATGGCTTCCCATTCCAACTTGCACCCATCGTATGCGCACAATCCTCAACCATCGTGATCCCAAGATCACAGCACAAAACCTGTATGGCTTCCATGTCCACGATGTGACCCCGCATGTGGGACAGCATCAGTGTCTTAGCGCCAGTTTCCTCAGCCTTGCGGCGAAGATCATCCAGATCAATGACCAGATCCTCAGTTATTTCGACAAAGACAGGCGTCGCCCCGACGGCGGCAATAGAACCGGGCACAGGCGCTAGTGTGAAGGCATTCGTCAAAACCGGATCGCCCGCAGAGATGCCCATAGCTCGCAAAGCACAGGACAGCGCATAGCCGCCTGATGCCACCGCAAGACAGTATTTCGCGCCAACGCTCTCAGCGAATTCGGTTTCAAGCAGGTCGGTCTCCGATCGCTCGTCGCCAACCGTGTTATACCGATGCAATCGTCCAGATTTCATCACAGCGACGGCTGCGTTGATGGCCTCGTCCGGGATGGGTTCCTGCTGCGTGAACACGCCTGTGAAAACGTCACTCATAGTGCGAAGTTAAACCGATTTGAAAATCTGTTCCACGATTTCGTTGAGGTCGCGGTAATCTGTCATTGTCGCAGCTGGAATAAAGTCTGCAGCGCCCGCTTCCAACGCTCCGAAATCGCAAAGGATGCAGGGCACCGCTGCGGCCTCCGCCGTTTGCAGATCGGTGACAGTATCCCCCACCAAAAGAGACGGGCCGCAATAGCCCATTGCATCCAAAACGCCCGTGTAATGCGCGGGATCGGGCTTGCGCACAGGCAAACTGTCTGCGCCCAACAATGCCTCAAACCAATGGCGCGCATTCAGCTCTGCCATCAACTGTTCGGCCAATCCCTCCGGCTTGTTGGTGCATATGCCCAAGCGATAGCCTGCATCGCGCAGTTGGCCCAACGCCTCTTCCACACCGTCAAAAAACTGGGTGTGAACGGCAACTCCGCTTTTGTAATGCTCCAACAGATTTTGATACTGGCCATCGACAAAAGCTTGATCCACCTCCCCGGTCAGACGCTCAATCCCAACCGACAGCATTTTGCGCCCACCATGGAAGGCCACCGCATGATCCGCCTCACGCGTGAGCGGCGCATCATAGCCCAGCGCCTCAAACGTGGCATTGGCTGCATTTAGAAGATCTTGGCTCGTATCCGCCAAAGTTCCATCCAGATCGAAAATCACCGCACCCAAAGCACACCCCACCGTAACATCTTGCAGCGGTTCTTGAGCCGCCCAGCCTTTCGCGTCAAACGGAACATAGCTAAAGCGGCCTAAGAATTGCGTTGGATACCCTTATGTCGCTTGCCCTTGTCATTCTTGCCGCCGGAAAAGGCAGCCGAATGAAATCAGCTCTCCCGAAAGTCTTGCATCAGGTGGGCGGCCTTTCACTGGTCGAGCATTGCCTAAAGACGGGTGCCGCCCTGGATGCCGACCGCACTGTGGTTGTGACAGGTCATGGCGGCGAGGCCGTAGGTGAAACGGTTTCGAAAGCGGCACCAGAGGCGACGATCGTCACCCAAACGGATCAATTGGGCACCGCCCATGCCGTCGATCAGGCCCGCGCCGCATTGGCAGACCACGAAGGCTACACGATTGTGCTTTACGGCGACTCCCCCTTCATTCGGGCAGAGACCATCACCGCGATGCATCAGCAATGTTTGGGTGGGGCCGCCGTCTGCGTCCTCGGGTTCGAGGCCGCAAGTCCCAGCAAATATGGTCGGCTGATCCTCGGGCCCTCTGGCCTGGAAGCGATTGTCGAGGCAAAGGATGCCACCAAAGATCAGCTGGAAATTACGCTGTGCAACTCTGGAGTGATGTGCGCCAAAACGCGCGACATGTTCGATCTGATCGCTCAAGTCGATAACGCGAATGCAAAAGGCGAGTATTACTTGACCGATCTTCCCGGTCTGGCCCGCGCCAAAGGGGGGCGTTGCGCCGTGGTCACCTGCGACGAGGCAGAGACGCTGGGCGTCGACAGCAGGATTGGCCTGGCCAAGGCCGAAACCTATTTCCAAAGCACGGCGCGCATGGCCGCGATGGAGGCGGGCGTGACCCTGCGGGATCCGGACACCGTTTATTTCAGCCATGACACAAGGTTGGGCCAAGATGTGATCGTGGACCCTTTCGTGCAGTTCTTGCCGGGTGTGACTGTGGCCTCGGACGTGCACATCAAGGCGCACTCGGTCCTTGAGGCGTGTCGCGTTGAGCGTGGAGCCGTGATTGGTCCCTATGCCCGCCTGCGCCCTGGAGCAGCGATTGGTGAAAACGCCCGCATCGGTAATTTCGTCGAAGTGAAGAACGCGCAGCTGGGCACAGGGACGAAGGTGAATCACCTGGCGTATATTGGCGATGCAGAGATTGGTGAGAGCGCGAATATCGGCGCAGGCACCATCACATGCAATTATGATGGCGTCTTCAAGCACAAGACAAAGATCGGCGCGCGCGCCTTCATCGGCTCGAATTCGTCGCTTGTCGCCCCGATCACCATTGGCGAAGACGCTTTGGTCGGCAGCGGATCGGTTGTCACCAAAGACGTGGGCGACGGCGACCTGGCGGTAGGTAGGGCGCAACAAGTCACAAAGCCCGGTTGGGGCAAACGGTTCATGGATAAACTGCGCAATAAGAAAGCAGAGGGCAAATAAATGTGTGGCATCGTTGGTGTATTAGGGGAGCATGAGGCAGCTCCAATTTTGGTCGAGGCGTTGCGCCGCTTGGAATATCGCGGATACGATTCCGCCGGTATTGCCACATTGGACAACGGCGTGTTGGACCGGCGCCGTGCGGTTGGAAAGCTTGCCAATCTCGCTGATCTGTTGGTCCATAACCCCATCAAAGGGCATGCAGGTATCGGCCATACCCGCTGGGCGACCCATGGTGCCGCCACCGAAGGAAATGCGCATCCCCATCGCGCAGGCCCGGTTGCCGTCGTCCACAATGGCATCATTGAGAATTTCAAAGAACTGCGGGAGGATATGGCCAAAGACGGCATAACCTTTCAGACGGACACCGACACGGAATGTGTTGCGAAATACTGCGAGCGGGAGCTGTCGCGCGGGGCATCCCCAAAGGAAGCCGCGGCAAACACGCTTAAAGCGCTGCAAGGAGCTTACGCGCTGTGCTTTTTGTTTGACGGCGAAGAGGACCTGATGATTGCGGCGCGCCAAGGCTCCCCTTTGGCGATCGGGCATGCCAATGATGCCGTCTATGTGGGCTCGGACGCGATTGCACTCGCACCTATGACGGGCGAGATCACCTATCTTGAAGAGGGGGATTGGGCGGTTCTGACCCGCAGCTCGGTAGAGATTTATGACCGCGAAGGGCGGCTTGCGAACCGTGAAAAGCGCAGTGTTTCTGTGGATGCAGGCGATGTCGGCAAAGGCAACCACAAGCATTTCATGTCCAAAGAAATCTTTGAGCAGCCGACCGTGCTTGCCAATGTGGTCAGCAAATATGTCGACCGCACCGGGCCTGCTTTGGCGTTGCACCCGATCGAGGTTGATTTTACCAAAGCAGATCGCGTCGTCTTAGTCGCCTGCGGGACCGCTTATCTGGCCTGCCAGGTCGCGAAATACTGGTTCGAACAGCACGCACGCATTCCGGTCGAGCTCGATATTGCCTCTGAATTCCGCTACCGCGAACCACCCCTGACAGAGAACACGATTGCCATTTTCGTAAGCCAGTCAGGCGAGACGGCAGATACGCTTGCTGCGCTTCGCTATTGTATCGACCAAGGGGCCAAAACCGTGGGCATCGTGAATGTACCCGAAAGCACCATTGCGCGCGAGGCGGACATCGTGCTTCCGATCCATGCAGGGCGGGAGATCGGCGTGGCCTCCACCAAGGCGTTTACCTGTCAGCTTGCGGTACTGTGTGCTTTGGGCATTCACGCCGCACAGCAGCGCGGCATCACAAGCGCGGAAGACGCCCAGCCCCTGATCGACGCGCTGACCCATATGCCAAGCCTGGTGAACCAAGCGCTGGACACAGCGCAGGCCATAGAAACCGTCGCCAAGGAAATCAGTCATTTCACAAGCGCGCTCTTCCTTGGGCGCGGCGCGATGTATCCGATCGCGCTGGAAGGGGCACTAAAGCTCAAAGAAATCAGCTACATCCACGCAGAGGGTTATGCGAGCGGAGAACTAAAGCACGGGCCCATCGCCTTGGTCGATGAAAACATGCCGGTGATTGTGTTTGCGCCCAAAGATGCACTTTTTGAGAAAACTATTTCCAATATGCAAGAGGTGATGGCGCGCGGTGGTAAGATCGTTCTGTTCACAGACCGAGCGGGGGCCGAGGCCGCCTCGGATGGTGTTTGGCGTGTGGTCACGCTCCCGTCGGCCCCGGATCGGGTGCTGCCGCTGCTCTATGCGGTGCCAGCGCAATTGCTGGCCTATTATACAGCCGTGCATAAAGGGACGGATGTGGATCAGCCCCGGAACCTCGCCAAATCGGTCACCGTTGAATAACGCAGAATTGTCGCAAATCGCCTCGCAATTCCCAATGACGTGGCATAGCTTGCTGACATGGACCAAAAGCTTGTCGATCCCTTTCAGCGCGACATAACATATCTTCGGATATCGGTGACGGATCGGTGCGATTTCCGCTGCCTTTATTGCATGTCAGAAAACATGACCTTTCTGCCCAAGACAGAGCTGCTGACCCTCGAAGAACTGGCCTTTGTCTGCAACGCGTTTGTGGATCTGGGCGTGAACAAAATCCGCGTGACAGGCGGGGAGCCCTTGGTCCGCAAAGATATCTTGTCCTTCTTCGAGATGATGGGAGAGCGGCTGGGCCACGGCCTCAATGAGCTGACGGTAACCACCAATGGCTCTCAGCTGGAAAAGCATGCAGCGCGGCTGAAAGCGGCGGGTGTAGAGCGGATCAATGTCTCTCTCGATACATTGAACGCCCAGAAGTTTGCCGAAGTCACCCGCTGGGGCCGGCTCGACCAGGTGCTGCGCGGCATTCAGGCGGCAAAAGACGCAGGCTTGGAAATCAAGATCAACACGGTGGCCCTACGCGGGACCAATGAAGACGAGCTGTTTGACCTTGTTGATTGGTGCGGAACAGAGGGGTTCGACCTGACCTTTATTGAGGTCATGCCCATGGGGGATCTTGGTGGCGAAGATCGGCTGGAGCAGTTCTGGCCGCTCACCGATTTGCGCGACCGAATTTCTCAACGCTATTCGGTGATGGACACCACGGATCGTACGGGCGGCCCTGCACGCTATGTGCGTCTGCACGAGACGGGCCAACGGATTGGCTTTATCTCTCCGCTCACACAAAACTTTTGCGAGGGGTGCAACCGCGTGCGCCTGACCTGCACAGGGACACTCTATCAATGTTTGGGACAAACGGACCAGATGGACCTCCGCGGTGTGATGCGCGCCCATCCCGGCGAGAAAGAGCCGCTCTATCAAGCGATCCATACGGCCATCGGGTTGAAACCCAAGGGTCACGATTTCGACTATTCCGGTGAGACGATTGGCGGGCAAATGCCCCGCCACATGAGCCATACGGGCGGCTAACGCCGCGCGTCCTTCATCACAGAGCTCTGCCTTGCCGCGGGAATCCGTGCCACCTCGACACCGGTGAACACATGCATGGTCCTCAAGTCGCGATCAATAACGGCATGATCGGAGACCCATCCCCCCATCCGCAAATATGTTTTCAACAGCGGTGGCATTTGCATCAGCGCCGTTCGGCGATCCGCAATTCCGTTCAAATCAGCAAGATCGCAGGTCTCTTTCGCCTTGCGACGCGGGGCCAGCGTCTTAGGCGCAAGATACTCGTCACGCAGCAACACCAATGCATCGTTGATGGTTTCAGGCTCGTTGCCTGCGAAACTTGAACACCCAAACAAAAGTTCGGCATCGTAGTCTTGGACGGCGCCACTGATTGCGCCCCAAGCAAAGCGGATTAGGTTTGGATCGGGATGCTTTGGCTGCGTGCAAAAACGGCCGATCTCTAAACAATGTCGCTTCACGATAGACAAATTCGCCAAATCGTAAAACTGAGCAGAATACCCCGAGTGGGTTTCAGCGCCGTTCGGGAAAACCAAAATACGGAAAGCAGCCAACGGCCCGAGGCCTTCTTTTGAAATGACGACGTGATCGGCGGCGCTGTCAAACGCATCGCTATCTTCGCGACCGTCGCGAAAACATTCGGCCCGCAACGCGAGCGCTTTGTCCCGAATTATTTCAGTTTGCCCCCGCTCAATGACGTAATCCCCGGTTTTTGATCGCTGCATCGTGACGCTTAACCTCATTGGACCGATGTAACCGAGGTATTATCTCTATCGAGAAATTGAAATAGGAGGCAAATCCATGTCTGACAAAATCATAAAATCCGAGGCAGAGTGGCAAGCACAGCTCTCACCAGAGGCATACCGCGTCACACGAAAGCATGGGACGGAACGGCCCTTTACCCATGATAACTTTCCAAAGGCGGCGGGAACATATCGGTGCGTTTGCTGCGATGCACCACTTTTCGATGCGACCACCAAATTCGACTCAGGCACAGGATGGCCCTCCTTTTATGCGCCAATGGATGGCGAGATGGTGGGCGAGTCCGAAGACAACAGCTGGTTCATGCGCCGCACAGAAGTGCATTGTAACCGCTGCGACGCCCATCTAGGCCATGTATTCCCGGATGGACCACAACCGACGGGCCTTCGTTACTGCATCAATGGTGTTGCGTTAAACTTCGAGGAAGAAGCTTAAACTTTACTGTTCCAAATCTTCTGCTCGAATGTTGCCAACGCTCGCGACAATCTGTTGCCAGAAATTTGGACCGCGCACGGGAAGTTCGGTCACGCGCCGATTGAACGCAATAACCTGCCCATCAGTCAGAGTGAGCGTTTCAATGTTACTGATCCGGTCGGAACTGTCGAAAGAAATAGCCAGTATCTCGCGCTCGATAACTTCGGGCTGTTGATAGGCGAAATTCCGAATGCGGGTCTGGATGTAATACCATCCCTGCTCGTCCAGCACGCCGGTGCTGGACGGGCGCCCGATCCGCTCTTCCACGGTCAGCTTATCATCCGTGCCGACCTGAAGTTGCTCGATGACATCGGGCTCCGGCACATAGCCGTGATTGTCAAAAGTCGGGGAACAGGCCAACAACACGCTGGCGAAAAACACCGCAACAACTGCTTTGACAAAGCGCATGATAACCCCCTCTCCAACTCATCGGCGTCAGCATCGCTTGACGCGCTTCGGTTTCTCGCACATTCGATAGCCATGCACCAGCCTCCATCACTTCAGATTGCCGATCCAATTCGCCTTTCCGACATTCGAAAAACAGGTGAGGTGCGTTTTGAGGCGCAAATCAAGGCCGCTGAACTCGACGCATTGAGAGAGCTTCTGGAGCTCTTGAAACTTTCAAAAGTCACCTTCTCAGGTGTCTTCGAGGCCGAGCCTAATGGAGATGTCATCCTGACCGGGAAGATCGGTGCGACCGTTGTACAACCATGCTCTGTGACGCTGGAGCCTGTAACAACACGCATCGACAGCAAAGTTGACCGTCGCTTTGTTGTGGTGACAACCCCAGAAGATGCTGGCGGCGAAACCGAACTCAAAGAAGACGATCCCGAAGACCTTTTACCGGAGAGTTTTAACCTGTTCGATCTGCTTGCAGAGGGCCTAGCGCTAGAAATCCCTCTTTATCCACGAATTGATGACGCCGAAATGATCGTCAGCGCCGTGACAGAACCGGGGAAGTCTCCTATGACCGACGAAGAGGCAAAACCCTTCGCGGGCCTCGCAGAATTGAAAGATCAACTGGAGAAAAAAGGTGACGGGTCTTAACCCTTGCACTGTTCAATATTTTGAGTATGTGTGCGCCTCTCATATGAATCAGACAGCGGTGTTCACCGAAAGATACGTCGCTCAGAAGGAACAGGTGCCCAAATGGCAGTCCCTCAGAATAAGGTTACGCGGTCTCGTCGGAACAACCGTCGCTCCCATGATGCATTGGTTGCAGCAAACCCAAACGAATGCCCAAACTGTGGCGAGCTTAAACGCCCACACCACGTTTGTGGCGCATGTGGCCACTACAATGACCGCGAGATCATTGCAGAAGACTCTATCGAGTTGGACGACGACGCGGCCTAATAGGCCTATCCCAAGGACTTCGTAAAAGGATATGACCGAAGCGCAAGGAACGGTCATTTCCGTCGATGCTATGGGCGGCGACCTCGGTCCGGCAGCCGTGGTAAAAGGTATGCGGAAGGCCTTACGCAAACACCGTGACGTTAAAGTTTTGCTGCATGGTCCGGTTGACGTTCTAACGCCATTGATCGAAGGACGCAGGCGGCTGGCAGATCAAGTCGAGATTTGCGATGCGCCATCTGTGATTGAGATGGCCCATCGCCCGATCGAAGCGCTGCGCAATCGTGTTGGCACGTCGATGTTCAACGCCGTAGACGCGGTGCGTCAAAAGAAAGCGTCAACAGTTGTCTCTTGCGGGAACACTGGTGCGCTGATGGCCATCAGCGCCGTCACCTTGAAAAAGCTTCCCGGTGTGCAGCGCCCTGCCCTTGCGGTGTTTTGGCCATCTCTAAACAAACAAATGTATAATGTGGTTTTGGATGTTGGCGCAGACATTGACGCCGATGCCGAGGATCTTTGTGCTTTTGCGTTCATGGGTGCCGCCTATGCCAAAAGTGCGTTTCAACTTCAGCGCCCACGGGTGGGATTGCTGAACATCGGAACAGAAAAGCACAAAGGCCGGGTCGCGGTGAAATCCGCCGCCGATATGATGTCGCAGAACACCAAAAATACAGCCTTTGAATTTGTCGGTTTCGTTGAGGGTGACGATATTGCCTCCGATCATCTGGACGTGATTGTGACCGATGGTTTTGCGGGGAACATTGCCCTCAAGACCGCTGAAGGCACCGCATCGGTGATCAACCGTATGTTGCGTGACGCGTTTGCCTATTCACCACTCAGCCGAATTGCGTCCATCTTTGCCATAACTTCGATGTATCGCCTGAAACGACGGGTCGATCCGCGATATTCCAATGGCGGTGTTTTCTTGGGTCTGAATGGAACCGTCATCAAATCCCATGGAAGCGCAGACAGCACCGGTATTGCCGCCGCACTCGATCTGGCCATCCGGCTGGATCAAAACGGGTTCACAAAACGCGTGTCAGAAGAGCTCGCGCAGTATATGGGTCCAAAACCCTAGTCAGGAATACTATTATGATCCGAGCGCGCGCTATTGGCGTTGGCCATTATTTACCTCAACGTGTTGTTCCAAACGCTGAATTTGAAGCGATGGTAGAAACGTCGGACGAGTGGATCCGTCAACGGACAGGGATCGAAAGACGTCATTTCGCAGCTGACGGCGAGCTGACTTCGGACCTTGCGATCAACGCGGCCAAAGACGCTTTTGCCCGGTTCGACATCGATCCTGAAACCATCGACGGCATCGTTGTGGCAACATCGACCCCTGATCAAACCTTCCCTGCGACGGCGACCCGTGTGCAAGCGGCCCTTGGAATCAGCCATGGATTTGCCTTCGATTTGCAGGCGGTTTGTGCGGGCTTCGCCTACGCGCTGGCAAATGCCGACGCCATGATCCGAAGCGGACAAGCGACGCGATTGCTGGTTATCGGGGCGGAAACCTTTTCGCGCATCCTTGATTTCACAGACCGCCGCACCTGCGTGCTCTTTGGCGACGGCGCAGGCTGCATCATCTTAGAGGCTATCGAGACCGAGGATGAAGCGGGCCCGGGCATTCTGGCAACCGATCTGCGCGCGGATGGCCGCTACAACGATATCCTGTACGCCGACGGCGGCGTGGCCTCTACCCAGACCGCCGGCTATGTCAAAATGGAAGGACAAGAGGTCTTTAAGCACGCCGTGACAAAACTGGCGAATGCCGCGTTTCGTGTGATGGAAAAGGCAGGAATGACGTCTGCCGACATCACCAAAGTTGTGCCACATCAGGCCAATTTGCGGATTATCAAAAGCGTCAGTCAAAAACTGAACCTCTCGATGGACGATATAGTCGTAACCGTTCAGGACCACGGAAACACCTCCGCAGCCTCCATACCCCTGGCACTGTCGGTTGCCGAAGCGCGCGGCGACATCAAAGCAGGCGACGTAATCCTTTTCGAGGCAATTGGTGGTGGCCTCGCATGGGGTGCCGCGCTAATGCGTTGGTAACTCAAGAAAAATTTTGACGATTGGGCGTCAGAGGTCTAGGGTCGCAGTTTAGAGGTGATTATGAGTGAAAAGACTGTAACGCGGGTCGATCTGAGCGAAGCAATCCATGAAAAGGTCGGGCTTTCCCGTAATGAGAGTGCCGATCTCGTGGAAAGTGTGCTGCAGCATATTTCGGACGCTCTTGCCGAAGGGGAAGAGGTGAAGATCTCTTCGTTTGGCACGTTTGGTCTGCGTGACAAAGCTGCACGGATTGGTCGCAACCCAAAGACCAAAGAAGAGGCAGAGATCCCTCCCCGCCGCGTGCTGAGTTTCCGCCCGTCACAACTCATGAAAGACCGGGTCGCCGCAAGAAAGGACTGATCGATGGCAAAATCACCTGATGCTTTTCGGACAATAGGAGAAGTTTCAGAATGGTTGGATACACCAACCCATGTCATCCGATTTTGGGAAAGCCGATTTGAAGAAATAAATCCCGTCCAGAAAGAGGGCGGAAGACGGTATTTCAGACCCAACGATTTGCTCATCATGGGTGGACTGAAGAAGCTGCTCCATGATGACGGTCTGACCATCAAAGCGGCTCAAAAGCTGATTGTCGATGATGGTGTTCAGGCAGTGATGGATTTATCACCGCCAATTCCGGACACTGACGGGCCGGAGGGACCAGAAAACGCCGCTGTAGACGACAGTGAACCGGACATTCTGGTGCTCAGTGAGCCTGCGAAATCGCCCGAACAAAAGCCGATGTTGCTTGTTGCCCCGAATGAAATCCTCGAGCCCAGCCATAAATGGCACATGAAAGTGTCTCCCGATGCTCCAAAGGATGCCTTAGAGACTGCATTGACCAGCCTTAGTGAATTGCGCGGCAAGCTTTCCGCACAAATCTCGGATTGACCCAGTCAAGTAAATCAGTATGTCCTCAGACCTCTAGTGTCGGGCTATAGCGCAGTCTGGTAGCGCGTTCGTCTGGGGGACGAGAGGTCGTAGGTTCGAATCCTGCTAGCCCGACCATCCCACCCCAGATATGGATCGCGAAACCGAATTCGGAGGGGAAATGACCGCATCGGGGGTTCTTCCGTCACAACACATCGCTGACATGATCCAATCTGGCCAGGTCGCTCTGATCGAACCGCCGGTGGAAAATCAAATCCAACCTGCAAGCTTGGATCTACGCCTTGGTTCTGTCGCTTACCGCCTTAGGGCTTCGTTTCTTCCGGGACGTGGTCATAAGGTGGGTGAGCGCCTGTCGCATTTCAAAATGCACGAGATTGATCTGTCCCAAGGGGCCGTTCTCGAAAAGGGCTGCGTCTATCTTGTGCCTCTGTTGGAGGCGGTGAACCTGCCCGAAGACGTCTCTGCTGTTGCCAATGCCAAAAGCTCCACTGGTCGGCTGGATGTTCTGACGCGCTGCATCACCGATAACGGGATAGAGTTTGACCGGATCGAAGCGGGCTACAGCGGGCCCCTTTTTGCAGAAATCTCTCCAAGGTCGTTTTCCGTTTTGGTGCGTCCCGGCATGCGCTTGAACCAGATCCGTTTCAAAAGGGGTCATGCCCGCATTGACGACACAAGCCTGACAGAACTACACACAAAGGTCGGTCTGGTGGACGGGCCTGCGCAAATCGATGGTGGCCTTGGGTTTTCTTGCGATCTGTCGGAACGCGTGCGCCCCGTCGGCTACCGGGCGAAACCGCATACCGGTCTGATCGATCTTGACCTTATTGGGCAATACGACCCCACGGATTTTTGGGAACCGATCTACACAACAGAGGGTCGGATCATCTTGGACCCCGGCGCATTTTACATTCTTGTCAGCCGAGAGGCGGTAACCATTCCGCCTGACTGTGCTGCGGAAATGGCCCCGTATTTAGCAATGGTCGGAGAGTTCCGAGTCCATTACGCTGGCTTCTTTGATCCCGGCTTTGGACATTCCGACGCGGGTGGCGCTGGATCCCGTGGCGTGCTTGAGGTGCGGTGCCACGAAGCACCGTTCGCGTTGGAGCACGGCCAAAGCGTTGGTCGTTTGGTTTACGAGCGGATGATTGAGGTGCCTGATCAGCTGTACGGGGCAGACCTAAAGTCAAACTATCAAGGTCAGGGCCTGAAGCTTTCAAAGCACTTTAAGGCTGCCTAAAGACGGTCTTACGGATCAACCTCTTCTTCGAACATCTCAACTTGATCGTCGTTTTCGTCCGACGCTTCATGACCCGGCATCGCACCGGGTGGTGGCCGATTATCCAATAGGCCCGCGTCCCGCAGCTCTTTAATACCCGGCAAATCTCTGCTGCTTTCCAGCCCGAACTGGTCCAAGAAGGTCTGTGTGACAATGAAGGTTACAGGACGGCCGGGTGTATTGCGGCGGCGTCCAAGCTTGATCCATTCCAGCTCCAGCAACTGGTCCAAAGTCCCCCGGCTAACTGAAACTCCGCGTATTTCCTCAATCTCGGCCCGGCTTACGGGTTGATGATACGCTATGATCGCCAGCGTCTCGATGGCCGCGCGAGACAGTTTGCGGGCCTCTTTCACTTCCGTTTGCATCAGATAGCCAAGATCAGGCGCCGTGCGGAACGCCCATCCGTCACCCACTTTGCGCAGCTCAACACCGCGTCCCTGATACCGTTTCGACAAAAGCGACAACGCTTCAGCCGCGTCGCAGCCTTGCGGTAAGCGCGCCTCTATCTGCCGTTTCGAAAGCGGCTCAGAGCTTGCAAACAACATGCCTTCTATCATGCGCTCCTGTTCCGCAAGTGGCGGTGCCTCAAAGAGGCTCTCGGTTTCATCCATCGGATGCCCCCTTTCGTCTGACTTGGATCGGTTCAAACGCCGCAGTCTGGCGCAGTTCAACCAAGCCTTCTTTGGCCATTTCAAGTGATGCCGCAAATGTCGATGCTGTCGCCGATCGGCGAAGCTTTGGGTCCGCGCCCGAACCATCAGGGAGAAAGTTCTTCAGCTCTTCCCAGTCAATAACCGTGCCGATCAGGGACTTCATCCGGTCCAAGGCTTGTTCCATTGTGAATATGCTTTCGCGCTCATCCAAATGAAGCGGCGTGAAGTTTCCCCGCGTTCGGATGACGGCGTAAGCCTGCATCAAATCCAAAACCGAAGCTTTATAGGTGATCACGCAACGTCGCTGCACATCTTCGGGCAGACCGCGCGCAAAGAAATCGCGCCCAAGCTGATCGCGCCCCATCAGGCGCGCGGCTGCTGTGCGCATGGCCTCTAACCGCTCGAGTTGGAAGGCTAGATGCGCCGCCAAATCATCCGCGCTTGGCCCTTCTTCTTCTGGGTCGGGCGGCAAAAGCAAACGGCTTTTTAGATAGGCCAACCATGCCGCCATCACCAGGTAATCCGCTGCAAGCTCTAGCCGCAGGCGTTTCGCTTCGTCCACGAACAAGAGATACTGTTCCGCCAGTGCCAATACGCTGATCTTGCGCAGGTCGACCTTTTGCGTCCGCGCCAGTGTCAAAAGCATATCAAGCGGCCCCTCAAAACCGTCGACATCGACGACGAAGGCTTCTGCGCTGATTACCTCTGGTGTGCGGTTATGATTCTCCAGCATTCACGCTGTTTATCAGATCGTTTATCCGAGCGCCCGCGCCTTCGACATCAAAGACGCTGGCTTCGCGGCGATGCGCCAAAGCGGTATCGGCACGTTCCAATGATTTACCCGACAAGCGCGGTGCGACGCTTGCAACTTCGGTCATTTCTTCCATGACGCCGTTGCAATGCAAAAGCACATCGCATCCCGCCGATAAGGCAGCCGAGGACCGATCGGCAAAGCTGCCAGACAGCGCCTTCATAGACAGATCATCCGTCATCAACAGACCATCGACACCCAAACCTTGGCGTATGATAGAAATCACCGTTGGCGACAGCGTCGCGCAATTGTCGGGGTCTATATCTTCAAAAACAACATGCCCTGTCATCGCCATCGGCAGATCCGCAAGCGCTTTGAACGGCGCAAAGTCCGTTGCCAACAGCGTCTCTTTAGGCACTGAGACCCGTGGCAGATCGTGATGACTGTCAATGGTCGCACGCCCATGGCCGGGGATGTGTTTCATGATCGGCAGGACACCACCATCAAGCAACCCTTGCGCCACAGCGCGTCCCAGTTTTGCGATGCGATCAGGATCAAAACCATATGCGCGGTCCGCGATAATATCGTGTGTGTCGGGCTGCATCAGATCCAGCATTGGCGCACAGTTCACGTCGATGCCCAGCGCTTTCAATTCTGCTGCAATGATCCGGTAACGAAGCCAAGCCACCTCTTCCGAAGTCATGTCGGGCAACGTGCCAAAATGATCCTTCGGTGCCGGCCATTCCGTGGCCAAAGGTGCCCGCAACCGCGCAACCCGGCCGCCCTCTTGATCAATAAGGATCGGAATGTCCCAACCGACAGTGGCGCGCAAATCAGATGTGAGTGCTTTGATCTGATCAGGCGTTTCCAGATTACGCGCAAAAAGGATAAAGCCCCATGGGTTCACCTCTCGAAAGAACGCAACCTCTCTGGGCAAGAGCGTTGGGCCCTCGCATCCAAAAATTACTGCAGACTGCGTCATTATCGCTGAATAACCGCCAGACAGGGCGTTTTACGCTCGGCCAGCGCGGCACACATGCTGCGGGCCTCATCGCTGTTTGCAAAGCCCAGTACGCGCAACCGGAAGAGTGTTTTGCCGCCGGTTTCCACTGGCTGAATAAAGTACGAGCGCCCCGACAACAGTTCCGTGTTCCGGGACTGAAGCGTTTCCCACATGGTGCGCGCAACATTGCGGCTCCCAAAAGCGCCAAGCTGGATCAAAGCGGTGCCTGCTTCCACGCTTGCAACCTCTTCCCCTTCTGTCGCCGTTTCCGTTGGGGTGGCGTTTGCCACCTCTGTGGCATCATCTTCGGTAGTCGTTTCTGGAACGTCTGCTGCGACTTCGGTCACGTCTGCCTGATCTTCGGTCGCGGCCTCTTCAGCGACAGCTTCGGCTGCGCCTTCTTCCGCGCTTTCAGCCGCACTCAATTGGCTGATGACATCTTCAAAAATAAGAGCTGCAAGGTCTTCTTCCTCAGACGTGGCATCAGACGCCACGGCGGCGGCTTCACCAGATGCGGCGGTTTCTTCGCCCTCCATCATGGTACTCGCAAGCTTCAGCGCTTCGGCCAACGCCGTTTCGACTTCTTCTGCCGTCACAGGCATCATGATCTCAGCGCCTGTTTCGTCATCCACGCGCGTGGTCATAGGTGCAAGATCTGGAGCTCCGACGACCTGCTCGCCGTTCAACTCGTTGATGTCGACCCGTGTCGGTGTGATCTCTTCCCCTTCTAAATCGAGAAGGGCCGGCACGTCTTCTTCTTCGAGCAGGCTAAGATCAGGTGCGAGTGCGATAATTTCTTCTTCACTCAGATCACCGCTTTGGATGCGGTTGACCGCAAGACCGGTAAATTCTTCCTGAACCCCGCCTGGGTTAGTGGGCTCCAGTCGTGCAAGCCCTTCTGGTGCACGGATAACCGGAAGCGAATTGGGATCGCGTTGCGCCAGTTGGACGCCCCAATAAATGACACCTGCGGTCAATGCGCATGTCACCATCCCCATCAACCAAGACACCGGAGTCGGTGGACCTGACGGACGCTGCGCGGCCGCGGATTTTACGGAATACTGCTCTGTGAAGGCTGCGTCAGCCATGGGCCTGCTCGTTTTTTATTATTGTTATTGACTCTGGTATAACGAATCAGTCGCAGGCCGCCAAGATTTTTCTTTCCTCAGCGCATCTCTTCCATCGGTGCCACACCAATAATGGACAAAGCGGCGCGCAAAACGCACGCAGTTGCAAGCGCCAGAGCAAGTTTTGGAAGCCCCTCTTCAGTGTCATCTTGGATCAACCGAAGGCTGGCATCGTCTTTGCCACGGTTCCAAAGCGCATGAAACACGCCCGCTAAATCATAAGCGTAAAAAGCAACGCGATGGGGTTCATTATGCTTCGCCGCCAGTTCCACCATCCGGGGCCATTCGGAAATTTTTTTGATCAAGGCCAGTTCTGCGGGGTTCGTTAGAGACTTCAGGCCTTCGTCGACGTCAGCTGCCAAAATCTCGGCCTCCTCGTGGCCGGACTTGCGCAACGCAGATGATATCCGAGCATGGGCATACTGCACGTAAAAGACAGGGTTATCTTTGGATTGCTCCAGCACCTTATCGAAATCAAAGTCCAGTGGCGCATCGTTCTTGCGGGTCAACATGTGAAACCGGGTAACATCGGACCCAACCTCATCCAAAAGGTCCCGCAGGGTGATAAACGTCCCTGCCCGTTTTGACATTTTGAATTCAGCACCGTCCTTAAAAAGTTTCACAAGCTGGGTCAGCTTGATGTCGACAGGCACTTTGCCATCGGAAAGGGCGGAGACTGCGGCCTTCATCCGTTTGACATAGCCGCCATGATCCGCGCCGAACACATCGATCAGAATGTCAAACCCGCGTTCCAATTTATCAAAATGATACGCGATATCCGGCGCAAAATACGTCCATGATCCATCGGACTTTTTCACGGGCCGGTCGACATCGTCACCATGTTCGGTTGATTTGAACAGGGTCTGTTCCCGTGGCTCCCAGTCTTCGGGTTTTTTGCCCTTTGGGGGCTCCAAAACACCTTCATAAATCAGACCGGCTTGATCCAACCGCTCTAACGCCGCTTCAATCCGTCCCGTGCCGTAAAGCGCCTTCTCAGAAAAGAAGACATCCATTTCAACGCCCAGCGCTGCCAAATCCTCACGGATCAAATCCATCATCGCATCGGTGGCAAACAAGCGGAGGTCTGCAAGCCACGCTTCTTCGGGCTGATCAACCAGGCTGTCCCCAAACTTTTCTTTTACGGCTTGCCCCACCGGGATCAGATAATCGCCAGGATATGTACCATCCTCAAAGGCGACATCCTGACCACAGGCCTCAAGATAGCGCAAGTAAACCGACCGCGCCAACGTATCGACCTGAGAGCCGCCATCATTGATGTAGTATTCGCGCGTTACGGTATATCCTGCAAAAGCCAGCAATTTCGCCAATGCATCGCCAAACACAGCCCCGCGCGTGTGCCCAACATGCAAAGGTCCCGTGGGATTTGCGGACACATATTCGACGTTGACCGAGACCCCATCGCCCATCTTAGCCCGGCCGAAGCTTGCGCCGGCTGACAGCACAGCCGGAACAAGCGCTTGCCACTCTGAGACATTCAAACGCAGGTTTATAAATCCCGGGCCCGCGATCTCCACCGTGTCAATTGCGCTTGAATTTTCCAACTCTACCGCAATCGCCTCCGCCAAATCGCGAGGCTTGGTCTTCGCGGGTTTTGCCAAAACCATCGCCGCGTTCGTCGCCATATCACCGTGCAGCGGGTCACGCGGCGGCTCTACGGTAATTGCATCAAGCGACACATCATCTGGAATGAGACCGCGTTGCTGTACAGCTGCCACCGCTGCCAACACATCCGATTTCACTTTCGCAAAGATATCCATGATTTTATCCGTACCGCCGTTTTCGCTGTGGCTATACTGGGATCAGGATCGGCCACAAGCCCAAGAGCGCCTCAGCGATGGAACTCGGGCGGAACGCGACCATGGGTGGACTCGTAGGTTTTAATCGCGAACCGATCCGTCATTCCGGCAATGTAATCCCCTATGGCGCGCAGCGCACCTTCTTCGTCGTCCACATCATCTAGCCAACCCTCGGGCAGCAAATCGCGATGGGACACGTAATGGTCGTATAAATCCCGAATACAGTCAGAGGCATAGACCCGCATCTCCGTGACCTCTGGATGACGATACATATTTGCATGCAAAAACGTCCGCAGGTGTTGCAGCTGAGCCCAGATTGCATCGGAAAACGCGATCATCGCATGGTCAGAGGCACGCACATCTGTGGCTGTTTTCGGATCACGCTTGGCCAAGCGCTGTCGACTG
>JBCBON010000040.1:0-23970 GCA_039821195.1 Pseudomonadota bacterium | reverse complement strand
GATCGATCTATCAAGAACTTCAATTCGGCAGGATCCATGGAATTGATGATATCTGGCCCTTTGCGATAGCGGGTGTCCGTGTAGTGGCGCTCCAAAATACAGGCGCCAAGTGCGACAGATGCCAGCGCCATGCTTGGGCCAATAGAATGATCTGAAAACCCGATCACGGCGTTGGGGAAGGCCTCTTGCAAATCTTTTATCCCTTTAAGGGATACAATCTCGGGTGGGGAGGGATAGAGGTTTGTGCATTCCAGAAGGGCATACTCGATCCCGGTCTGATCAAGAATCTCCACAGAGGCGCGCACTGTTTCGATGGTCTGCATGCCTGTGGACATGATAACTGGTTTGCCCATCCGCGCGACGTGGCGGATCAGAGGGAGGTTATCGGCCTCTCCTGAGCCAACCTTGAAACCCGGCACGTCAAGCTCGATCAAAAAATCTGCCGCTGCCCGAGAAAACGGCGTCGAGATATAGATCATTCCCAACTCTTCGGTGAATGACTTTAGTATGGACTCTTCATCTCTAGATAGGGCGCATTCTTCCATCACGTGCCAGATCGATTTGTCCGCATTGGGCGGAAAGATCGATTTAGCCTCATCTGTCATTTCATCTTCGACGATATGGGTCTGGTGTTTGATACATTCGCAACCTGCATCACGGGCCATGCGCACCATGTCTTTCGCAACCTGTAGTGACCCGCCGTGGTTGATACCGATCTCAGCAATCACTAATGGGGGGTGATCGGGTCCAATTTTGCGGTGAGCAAGTTTCATGGTCTGCGGCCTTTTGCACTGCTTACCAACGCCTTTGCCAAACGAAATGCGAATTTAAAAGAGGGCTGAGGTGTTTTGACAAATGCCCTGTGGTGCTGCCGAGTGGATTTGAACCACCGACCTCTCCCTTACCAAGGGAGTGCTCTACCCCTGAGCTACGGCAGCGCCGGAGGTGCGGTAGTAGCAAAACCGCGTTATCGTGCAAGTGGAATCATGGCAGGTCTAATTGTGTAGGGAGTGGAACTGATGGCAGACAAAAATACGGAACCGACCCAGCCTCATGGATGTAAAAAGCCATCAGATCGAGACGCACGATTGCGCGCTGCTTTGAAAGAGAACCTGAAACGGCGAAAAATGCAGGGTAAAGGGCGAGCGGCGGTGACAGATGAAGTGTCCAATGACGCGAAAAATTCGGACAACGGGTGAACCAAAAAACGCTTGTTTGAAAAGAGCGCAGGTCCTACGGTACTTCGGAATAATTGTCTCAGGGAGTCCACAATGAAAATTCAACTCGATAGCTCACAGTTGCTTGGATATCAGGCGCGTGGTGACCAAACCGAGTCAGCGATCGTTACGAATTCTGCGCGCGTAGGCCCACCTACAAAAGGCGAAGCGAATGATGCGCGGGTCAGTTTGCCGACAAAAGGTGCGACGAACGAGGCTCGGGTTGGCGCCCCAACTAAAGCTCCAACAAACGAGGCGCGTGTTGGTGATATAAGCAAGTCGCAAAATAACTCTGCTCGCGTTGGGAGTCCGACTAAATCTCCTATGAATGCGGCCCGCGTCGGTCTTGATAAGCGCAAAGCTTAAACTGACAGGTAACGTTGGTTTGACGTCCGTCGGGTGATCCGGCGGACCCACGTTTTAAACCGATGAGATACGTCAAATGACATCGACTGATTTCAATTTTTTCCCCAGCGCGTCTCGGGCGGACGCGCTTTTGATAGATATGCACAGGTCGTTGTATCGCAGCCTTTTGCATATTCAATCGGCTGCATCTGAGGCGGGGCACCCTTTATCTGAGGAACTGGAGGAGCCTATCCTAAGGTTGCAAAAAGGCGATCGCCTAGATGCGATGGCATTTGCGGATTATAACCAAATGGTCGATGCGATTATCGAAGATCGCTATGATGATGCTCACAAGTTTGCAAAGCAGATTAAGGCCGTTCCGGCCGCGTCTAGTGACCTACGGATATTGCGTTTTGAAGATCCGAAATCGGATGCCCTCAGCGGGAGTTTCGCAAGCCAAATTGACCTAGAATATTACGGGATTGCACCCGTAAGCGAAGCGGATTCTTCGGAGTATGCACGGCGCGTTAAAATCGGCTTTGATACGCTCGCGACCGTGGACGAAGGGCTTTCGGACGAAGTGCGCATTTTGGTGAACACGGTTATGATTGCCGCTGAGAACCTGGAACAGCCGAGCGAAGTGTCTTTCGGCGGTGGGTCAATTTTTTCAATGCCGGGGCTGCTTTTCCTCAATGTCAATCAACCGAGCGAGCGCCTGGACATGATTGAGGTGCTTGCACATGAGTCCGCGCATTCGTTGCTGTTTGGGTTTTGCATCGACGAGCCGTTCACGAAAAACGATCCGAACGCAACCTATCAATCCCCACTTCGGCGAGATCCACGTCCGATGGAAGGGATATACCACGCAACATTTGTGTCCGCCCGGATGAGTTACGCCATGGATATAGCCGCGCAATCCGAGGTCTTAACTCAGGACGAACGTGCGGCCGCGAAAGAAATGGCGGAAGCCGACGCAAAGCATTTCTACAATGGTCTTGATGAGATCAACGAGCAAGGCGAGCTGAGCGAAACAGGCGTTGCCCTGTTGCAAGGTGCCAAGAGTTTTATGGACGCTCGGAAAGCCGCCTGAGGCGGAAGCGCTTAAACTACCCCTGTTCATTGCGTGCGATCTGATCTAGGGCCAAAAGCTCGATAAATGGAGGCGCGGATGGACCGGATTGTCGTTACAGGAAATGGTGCGCTTAGCGGAACAATACCCATTGCAGGTGCGAAAAATGCGTGCCTGACTTTGATGCCTGCGACCCTTCTGACGGATCAACCGATTACGCTTACCAACGCGCCACGCTTGTCTGATATTCGCACAATGACGGAACTTTTGCGGTCCTTGGGTGCAGAAATTGCCGCGCTTCAGGACGGCAAAGTTTTGGCTCTTGGAACAGAGAGGATCAGCAATCGCACCGCACATTATGACATTGTGCGGAAAATGCGAGCGTCCATTCTGGTGCTGGGTCCCATGCTCGCGCGGGAACACGAAGCTGCAGTTTCCCTACCCGGTGGCTGTGCAATCGGAGCGCGGCCTGTGGACCTTCACTTAAAGGCGCTGGAGGCGATGGGCGCAGAGATGGAGTTGCGTGACGGTTATGTTCACGCCAAAGCGCCAGGTGGTTTGCATGGAGGCGTGATTGAGTTTCCGTTTGCATCAGTGGGTGCGACTGAAAACGCTTTGATGGCGGCGACACTGGCGAAGGGCACGACGGAAATTCGGAACGCAGCCCGCGAACCCGAGATCGTTGATCTTGCAAAACTTCTGACGTCCATGGGAGCGAATATCGAAGGCGCCGGCACCTCGAAGATTACGATCGAGGGCGTTGAGCGTCTAGATGGAGCTACCCATGAGGTCGTGACAGACCGAATTGAATTGGGCACGTATATGATCGCACCGATGATTGCCGGCGGGTCTGTCGAATGCCTTGGCGGTCGTCGGGATTTGCTCGCGACGTTCTGCGACAAACTCGAAGAAGCCGGTGCCGAGATCACAGAGACTGAGAGAGGGTTGAAGGTCACAGCGTCCAATGGCGGGTTGAAGGCAGTGGATGTGACGACTGAACCTTTCCCCGGTTTCCCGACGGATTTGCAGGCCCAGATGATGGCATTGATGGCCATTGCAGAAGGCACCTCGGTCTTGGAAGAGACGATCTTTGAAAATCGGTTTATGCATGCACCGGAGCTCGTGCGCATGGGCGCACAAATTGAGGTGTCCGGTGGCACCGCGACCGTGAAAGGCGTGCCAAAGCTGCGTGGGGCGCCTGTTATGGCAACAGATTTGCGCGCTTCTGTCTCTTTGATCCTTGCAGCCTTGGCCGCCGAAGGTGAGACAATGGTAAAACGTATTTATCATCTGGATCGCGGATACGAGCGGGTCGAAGAAAAACTCTCGTCGCTTGGCGCGATCATTCGCCGGGAGCCGGACCTATGACGCAAGATGCACGGTTCGAAGACGCAAGCAGCGGCGCCCTGCGGTTGGCTGCCGAGGCGGAAGACGACCTTCAGGTGATCTCGGCACTTTGCCAAGATGCGGTTTTCCCGCCAACTGAGATGAGTTTCGACCCCAAAGAGCGCCGCTTTGCGGTACTCTTGAACCGCTTTCGTTGGGAAGATGAGACGACGCGCCCTGAACGTGTCCAATGCGTCTTGGCCTTTGATGCGGTTACACAGGTGCGATCCAATGGAATTGATCGCAAAGACGGGGATCAAATCCTGTCTTTACTTACGATTGAGGTGACCGAGGACGAGGCGCAAACTGTTGTCACACTGGTTTTGGCAGGAGATGGTGCGGTGGAACTGCGCGCAGAGGTCCTGGCCGCGACCCTTGCCGATGTCACACGGCCTTATTATGCGCCCTCTGGTCAGAAACCGGATCACCAGACGTAGAGCATGCCTGTTTTTTTGAACACTACTGCTGACGCCAATTTTGAAACGGCGTTTCAAGAGCTTTTGGGTGCAAAGCGTGAGGCGTCCGTCGAAGTGGGCGATGCGGTTGATGCGATCCTGCGCGATGTGCGGGCCGACGGAGATGATGCACTGATTGCGTTGACGGCGAAGTTTGATCGCCTTGTTTTGACGGCGGACACCTTGGCCTTTTCCGAGGCAGACATTGCTGCTGAGGTTGCAAAAGTACCCAGCGAAGAGCGCGCAGCCCTTGAGCTCGCGGCGGATCGTATCCGGGCCTATCACGAGCGCCAGAGACCCACAGACGAATGGTGGGAAGACAGTATTGGCGCGCAACTGGGTTGGCGATGGTCCTCGGTAGAGGCCGCAGGTCTTTATGTCCCGGGTGGTCTGGCGTCTTATCCGTCTTCAGTTTTGATGAATGGGATTGCGGCGCAAGTCGCCGGCGTTGACCGCCTTATCATGTGCTGCCCTACGCCCGATGGCGTTGTGAACCCACTGGTGCTGTTAGCTGCCGAACTGGCCGGCGTGCATCAAGTGTTCCGAGTGGGCGGCGCGCAAGCGATTGGCGCGATGGCGTTTGGGACGGCATCGGTGCCTAAGGTCGATGTGATTACAGGGCCGGGGAACGCGTATGTCGCCGCTGCCAAGGCCCGCGTATACGGCAGCGTGGGTATCGATATGATCGCAGGTCCATCAGAGATTTTGGTGATTGCGGATCGCGACAATGATCCTAATTGGATTGCGATTGACCTGTTGAGCCAAGCTGAACATGACGAAAGTGCTCAGTCGATTTTAATCACGGATGATGCGGGTTTTGGTCAGGCCGTCGCGGAAGCTGTTGAGGCGCGGTTGCAAACGCTTCAGCGGCGCGACATTGCGGGGCCAAGTTGGCGGGACTTTGGCGCGGTCATCATCGTGCGCGACATGGAAGAGGCAGTTGGTCTGTCCGATCGGCTTGCACCAGAACATCTGGAGATTTGTACAAGTGACGCTGAGGACCTATCGACCAAGATCCGACATGCCGGTGCGATCTTCATTGGCGCTTGGACGCCCGAGGCGATCGGGGACTATGTCGGGGGACCCAATCACGTCCTTCCCACCGCACGGTCAGCCCGGTTTGCATCCGGGTTATCGGTGCTGGATTTCATGAAACGGACGACATTGGCAAAAATGTCCCCGTCGGCCCTTGCCTCCATCGGGCCAGCAGCCGAAACTCTCGCCAAGTCCGAGAGCCTTGAGGCCCATGGGCTGTCAGTGCGTGCGCGGCTCGATCGGCTGAATGAGGGATAAGATGGCGCAGGATTTTCTGGTCAATGTAGAGCTCGATACGGCCAACCTTCCGGCACCGACGCCGGAGGTGGAGCAAGAGCGCCGCGTTGCGATCTACGATCTGCTGGAAGAAAATGTCTTTGGCCTTGCGGCGGATGATGCCCCCGCCGGACCTTACAAGCTGACTTTGGGGATGATGGACCGTCGCCTAGTCTTGGACATTAAGACCGAAAAAGATGAGCCTGCGGCGCAGTATCACCTATCGCTGTCACCGCTGAAACAGGTGATTAAGGATTATTTCCAGATCTGTGAGAGCTATTTTGACGCCATCACACGCCTGCCGCCCGCCCAGATCGAGGCGATTGATATGGGTCGTCGTGGCATCCACAATGAGGGTGCGGCCCAAGTGATTGAGCGTCTTGAAGGTAAGATCAAAACAGACAAAAACACGGCGCGGCGTCTGTTTACGCTGATCTGCGCGCTTCAATTCAAGAGATAGTGCGATGAGCGATTGGCCGAGTTCTGTGTTGTTTTGTTGTGACCATAACTCGGTCCGCTCTCCGATGGCTGAAGGGTTGATGAAGCGTCATGCGGGGAAGGCCGTTTATGTGCAATCGGCGGGCGTTAAACATGAGCGGGAGATTGATGGTTTTTCCATTGCGGTCTGCGAAGAGATGGGCGTGCCGCTTGCCAATCACAGAACACGCAGCTTTCAAGAGCTTGAAGAACTGGGTGACGAATTGGACACTTATGAGCTGATCATTGCGCTGTCACCGGCGTCGTTTGAGGTGGCCAAGGACCTGACCAAATTTGGATCAACCCAAGTGGAGTACTGGGAAACCGAGGACCCAACGGCGGCAGGTGGGGATGACCGCGAGGAAAAACTTGCAGCCTATCGGAAGGTAAGGGACACGATTATCTCACGGATTGAAGAGCGGTTTGTGTAAATTGGTAAAATGACCTTTGGCAAACTTCAGGAACAGGCGGTGTCAACCTCAGCCTTGGCCTTTAAAGCGACTACAGATGGTAGTGCAGAACGGGCCGAGGTTTTGGCCGAAAGCGCATGCGGCAATGTTCAAACCCTTTTCCGTGGTGCCTATTTCTGTCAAAATAAATGAGCGTCCGGCCGTAGGCGGGT
This sequence comes from Pseudomonadota bacterium, assembly GCA_039821195.1. Taxonomy (GTDB): domain Bacteria; phylum Pseudomonadota; class Alphaproteobacteria; order Rhodobacterales; family Rhodobacteraceae; genus Amylibacter. The sequence goes on along the minus strand of JBCBON010000040.1, from coordinate 17,088 downwards.
TAACAGCGCGAAGCGCCCCGACCTGCAGGACGCGCGGGCGCTCGAATGTGCGCGATAAGCTTCGCTTCGCCGTCGCACATTCTCAGAAAATGTCAGCGTTTTACCGCAATCAACCGATCCACTGACAGTGCTCCGCCCCCGTAAAAAACCAAATATATAAACAGGAACATCCAAAATGCGCGCTGATCTGCAATCAGTGAGTTGGAGGCGCGATCAAACCAAGCGCCGATCGTAGCGGCATCAATTCCATGGCCATAGATATCGGTCAGTGATTGTACGATCACAAAAACGATCATGCCCAGCGAGGCCAGCCGCGTGAACAGGCCCAGAATAATCAAAGCCGGCAGGATATATTCGCCACAGGCCGCGGCATAGACGATCAATGCGTCAAGCGTACTCATCATGCTGGTGTCAAAGCCCGCTGCCTCGAACTTCTTTGGGAAAATCTGCGCATAAGCGCCGAAATCGATGGTAAACAAACCGTCCAATTTTGTGCCCGCTGAATTCCAAAAATAGATCAGCAGGACGCCGGCAAAGACCAATCGTGCCAGCAGCGGCATCACTGCGTCGCCTGCGCGGTGCATCCCGTCCACTGGTTCGATACCGCGTTTGATAAGTCCCATCATGATCTGTCCCCTTCGATGGATTCGATGGCAGCTGCCTCTAACAACTGCACAAGTACTTCAGAAAGATTAAATTCTGGCAGAATGGCCCTGGTCGCTTCTAAGGCCTTTCCAAAGGGTATCCCCTGCATCAGGCGGTCTAGGAATGCGCCGCCGCCCGGAACAAGCTTGGTCAAGACCGGATCAAAGGCCGGTCGGGTGATCATGACATTTTCACCCTCGCCGCTCGCTTTTGGTGCGCCTTCGATCATGTTCATCTGCCAGATGCCATAGATTGGATAGCGGGATCGGATCAGGCGCACCGGCGGCGCGACATGGATTACCGCAGCCAAAAGCGCCTCTTCCGAAAGTGTTTGCAAAATGCCGGGGTCGAAGGGTTTGGGATCTGCGGCGTGGTAACTTTCGCGCAGTGCAAGCTCGAGCCGGGCGATATCGGCCAAATAGGGCAGATGCTTGAGCGGTTCAAACGCTGCCAAGAATTGGGGCATCTCTCCGCCATAGAACATCAAGACCGGGCTGCTGGGGGGATGCTGGCGCAAATAAAGCCCGGCCAGCGCTTTGAAGTTATCCTCCCCGATCAGTTTGCGAATGACTGGGAAAGCGGTCTCTAACGCATCTGTCAGGCTGACGGCGACATTGTTGCGGTAGACGTCAAAGCGCTTGGTCGCGGGGGATCCATCTGGGTTCACCAGGCCTGGGGCCACCGGATGGCCCGCATCCAAAAGCGCTGTTATAAATTCTGTCTGCGAGACGGACATTAGGCTGTGACCCGCTCCAAAACCTGGGCGGCGCGGTCGGCTTCCGCGCGCAGGACGGGCCAATCTGGCACATCCGTGTCCCATTCGATGAGGGTGGGTTTGGGGCCACCACGGGCAATCGTGTGATCATAAAGGGCCCAAACGGGGTCCACGACCGCGCACCCATGGCTGTCGATCAAAAGCGTATCGCCATGTTCATCCTGATCTTCGTCATGGCCGCCAAGATGAATTTCGCCAACAGCCTCCAGCGGGAACGCGTCGATATAGCTGACGGGGTCTGTTTTCTGATTTGTCGCGCTGACAAAGACGTTGTTCACGTCAAACAAAAGGCCACAGCCCGTGCGGCGTGCGATCTCTGCTAGGAACTCAACCTCCGGCATCTGCGTCTCTTCAAAGGCGAGATAGGTCGAAGGGTTTTCTAATAGCATGCGTCGTCCAACCGTCACTTGGACCTGGTCGATGTGGTCGCAAATCCGGTCCAGCGTTTCTTGTGTATAGGGCAGCGGAAGCAGGTCGTTCAAAAACTGCGGGCCATGGGTGGACCAGGCGAGATGCTCTGAAAAGCTGGCGGGTTTGATCCAGTCGATGAGTTTTTTCAGGCGTGCCAGATGGTCGGCATCCAAAGGGGCTTCGCCGCCGATGCTCAGGCCAACGCCATGTACTGAAATCGCAAACATCTCTGACAGATGCTGCAGCTGTGCCAATGGCCGTCCGCCGGCCCCCATATAGTTTTCCGCATGAACCTCAATCCAGTTTACGGGGCCGGGTTCAGTTGTGATGGCGTCGAAATGCTGCGCTTTGTAGCCCACACCGACACCAATCGGCAGGGCGCTCGGCGTCTCGTTGATTTGGTCGAGCATGGGCGGGTCTTTCGAAGGCGGTAATGCTTAAAATGAAAATGCGCGCCCCAAAGCTGGGCGCGCAAGGTTTGGTTTATGCTGGCAGGTCGCGATCCAGCTCTTCCAAGGAACCCATACGCTCAGAACCGTCTGCCATATCAGGCAATTCGATCTCCGTGCATGTGCCGGCATCGACGAATGTCCATGCGTTACCTTGGTAATCCACTGTGGATGTACCCGCGCATGTTGTGCCTGGGCCTGCTGCGCAATCGTTTGCGCCGGCCAGGGAAATACCGAAGCATTTTTCTTTGGCTTGTGCATGCGTGACTGTTGGAATTGTGGCTGCAACAGCTGTTGCGATGGCACCGGCAACGCCGAGCGTTTTTGTAAGTGTAGACATGTCTGTTCTCCGTTTTGACTTTCAGGTTTGAAGGATGCGGTTGCACCCGGCCTCACGGGGATCAGTGGTAGAGAGGAGCTTTTTCAGACGCCAATGACGTTCTCTGACGGGGTCATCACCATTTCGCGACATTCTGACACAGGTTTCGTGAGGTGATGAAATAATGTTCTAAGAGTTCAACAAGCGAACTTAACGAACATCCCACCCTTCCGGGCACTTAGCCCACGACCTTTCGTAAACTGGACGTTCGATGGAGCCACCCCCCTAGCCTCGCAGATTACTGGCAAAAACGCCGATATTTCCTCAGGTGAAACTTCGTCAGAGAAGAAGTGAAGTTTCGCGTTGGACCATTTTCCAGTGAGACTTGTCGATCCGTCTGGGAGGTAAATGAACTTTGACTGGTTGTCGCTGATCCTGACGGAATACCAGGCTGGGTCCACGCCAGGGTTCATTTTCTCCATCTTCCAAGGAAACAAGGGGAAACTCTGATTGGCGGTAACCGATGATCCAAACAAAACGACCAAAGAACACACGATTGCGCTAAACTTGTAAGTTTTCATCAGAAATCTCCTTCTGTCAGTTTGATCACAAACTACAAATCAATTTGGTTCGATCAAATACCTAAATCCCCGGAATTAGAGGGACGCCTCCGCAAGCGCTCAGAGAGAGAAGGCAAATTAGTGTGAGTGTAATGCGCAACATGTGACTTCCTTTTGCAACTTTCGATCACCGTAAACAATCCATCCCGATCAGTCGGGTTGAATTGGTCCGCGCCTCAATTTCTTCACGTCTCCGCCGATTTCCCAAACTTCCCCATAGATGTCCGCCAATTGCTTGCCACCTTGGGCATGGGCATTTTTACCCTTTCCCCTTGATCTTTCGAACCCATCTCTCCACATACCCCCACGCTCTAGCATGGGCGTTGAAACAACTATGGAGATCACATGGCCAAAGAAGAACTGCTCGAATTTGATGGTGTCGTGGTCGAGCTTTTGCCGAATGCGACGTTTCGGGTAGAGCTTGAAAACGGTCACGAGATCATCGCCCACACCGCCGGTAAGATGCGCAAGAACCGAATCCGTGTTTTGGCGGGCGACAAGGTGCAAGTGGAAATGACACCTTATGACCTGACCAAAGGTCGGATCAATTACCGCTATAAGTAAGCCAAAGCTGATCCTTGGGTCCGGCTCTCCCAGACGTTTAGAGCTGTTGGCGACGATTGGGATCACACCTGACGCGGTCGCCCCGCCGGATATCAACGAAGACCCCATCAAAGGGGAACTTCCGCGCGCTTATTGCGAGCGGATCACGGCCGAGAAACTGGCTGCGATGACGGCAGGTGCTGATGACATTGTGCTGTGCGGGGATACAACGGTGGCGCTAGGGCGTCGGGTTTTGGGAAAGCCCGAAGATATCGGCGAGGCGCAAGCATTTTTGAAAATGCTTGCCGGTCGCCGGCATACTGTGATCACATCCGTGGCCGTCGGTCGAGCCGGGAAAACCTGGCAAAAGACAAGCGTGACAGCTGTGAAGATGAAACGCCTGAGCGACAAGGAACTTCGGTCTTATTTGGCCACAAATGATTGGCAGGGCAAAGCGGGCGGCTATTCCATTCAAGGGCCCGCCGGTGCGTTTATCCCATGGATCCAAGGCAGTTATACGGGCGTGATGGGTTTGCCCGTGCATGAAACCGCAGCACTTTTACAGGCCGCGGGCTATCCGGTGTATGCATGAAGGGGCATCTGGTCGTCCTCGGAGAGGTTGCAAGGCAAAGCGCGGCTGCGCGCCTTCAAGATGGGCGGGTGACGGATGTGATCTTTGATCCGTCTGCATCGGAGCGACCCGCACCGGGTGCGATCTACCGGGCGAAGACTTTGCGCGCGATGAAGGGCCAAGGCGGGATCACGGTTGATCTGGGCGGTGGTCAACGCGGGTATTTGCGCGGCGCGAAGGGCATCAAAGAGGGCGAGACGTTCTTGGTCCAGGTCGGCACCTATGCCGAAGCGGGCAAAGCCAGCCCGGTGTCCATGAAACTGGTGTTCAAAGGGCGCTTCGCGATTGTGACCCCGGATGCGCCAGGCGTGAATGTGGCACGCAGCATTCGCGATGAGGAGGTTGCAGATGCGGTGCGAAAGGCTGCGCATGATGTTCTGGGCGACGGTGGAAACGGGATGGGCGTAATCTTGCGCTCTGCCGCAGCGCTCGGACGGGCCGATGATCTTCAAGACGAATTGCGCATGTTGGTGGATCTTGCGGCTGCGGTAACGGCAGATGTGACCGGCCCTCCGGAGTTGTTGCTCGACGCGCCGTCGGCGGCCGATTTTGCCTGGTCGGAATGGACAGACCCGATGCCCGACGAGGTGATCGAAGAGGCCGATGCCCTTGATCATCTGGGCGTGCTGGACCAGCTTGAGGCGGCCAAGGGCGCGCGCTTTGATTTGGCCGGTGGGGCCTTTATTTTGGTGGAGCCCACGACAGCGCTCATTGCAGTGGATGTGAATACAGGCTCTGACATGAGCCTCGCTGCCGGATTAAAGGCAAATATCAACACCGCGAAAGAGCTGCCGCGCGCGCTGCGCCTCAAGGGGCTGGGCGGGCAGATTGTGGTCGATTTTGCCCCCTACCCAAAGAAGGATCGTCGCCTGATTGAACAGGCCCTGCGCGCTGCGTTTCGGGCCGACCCCGTAGATACAACCCTTGTCGGTTGGACGCCTTTGGGTCATTTTGAATTGCAACGAAAGCGCGAGCGATTGCCGCTGAGTGAGGTTTTAAAATGAGTTGCCCGATTTGCGACAAAGAAACAGACAAAGAATATCGCCCGTTCTGCTCCAAGCGCTGTGCGGATATCGATTTGGGCAAATGGCTGACCGAGGGATACGCGATCCCGGGCGCGGACACGGATGATGAAGAGGCGGTGAGCCGCGAAGAGAACGAACCCAATGATCGCGTTCATTAATGAACCGTGGGCCAGCCGCGACGTCTGAGATGTGTCGTTTTCTGTGTTTCCTATAGTGGAATTGCGGCCTACATCCTCTGAATTCGCTTCAGACCGGGTGCGGCATGTTCCTCAGCGTTTTTGATATTTTTAAGATCGGGATTGGCCCGTCTAGTTCCCACACGATGGGGCCTATGGTGGCGGCTGCGCGGTTTTTGGATCTGTTGCGAGACGGGGAGAAGAAGCCGGGCGCGGGTCATTTGGCCTCTCTCGGTGCCAGCCTGCACGGATCGCTGGCCTTTACGGGCAAAGGGCATGCCACAGATCGGGCTGTGGTTCTGGGCTATGCGGGTTTTGTGCCCGAGACGGTGGAGCCGGACGCGGTAGAGGCCACGCTGGCGGAGATCACAAAGACGAAAGAAGTGCAGCTAGAGGGGTTGCCGCCCTTGAAATTCGACCCTGAAACGGACGTGGAGTTCGACTATGACTTGACCTTATCGGGGCATACAAACGGGTTGATCCTGAAGGCCTTTGATGAGGCGGGGAACCTTTATCAATCCGAAACTTATTATTCGATTGGCGGTGGGTTTGTGGTCACCGAGGCCGAACTTGAAAACCCCGAACCGATCAACGCCGATGACCACGAATACCCGTACCCGTTTCACAAAGCGGCAGAGATGCTGGAGATGGGTATCGCATCGGGCAAGACAATTGCCGAGATGAAACGCGCCAATGAAGAGGTGCATCTGTCACGCACGGATCTGAACAAAAGGATGGACCGGGTTTGGGAGGTGATGGACAGCTGCATCGACGCGGGGCTGTCGTCGGAAGGGATCCTGCCAGGCGGGCTGTCGGTGCGGCGGCGTGCCAAAGGCATCATGGACCAGCTGGAAGAAGAAAAGGGCGTGAACCTCGCCCAACCCCATGTCGTGAATGACTTTTTGTCTGTCTATGCGATGGCCGTGAACGAAGAGAATGCAGCAGGCGGTCGTGTTGTGACATCGCCTACCAATGGGGCGGCGGGTGTCGTGCCGGCTGTGATCCGGTATTACCGGGACCACTGCGTGGGGGCGAGCTATGATGGCATCCATACGTTTATGCTGACCGCGGCGGCTATTGGTGGGATCGTCAAACATAATGCCTCGATCTCGGGCGCCGAATGCGGGTGTCAGGCCGAAGTGGGTTCGGCCTCGGCGATGGCGGCGGCAGGGCTCTGTGCCGCACTTGGTGGCACGAACGCACAGATCGAGAATGCTGCCGAAATCGCGCTGGAACATCATTTGGGTATGACCTGCGATCCAGTGGCGGGTCTTGTGCAGGTCCCCTGCATCGAACGCAATGGGTTAGGCGCGATCAAAGCGGTCTCTGCCGCGTCTTTGGCCTTGCGCGGGGATGGCCAACATTTCATGCCGCTGGATAATTGTATCGAGACAATGCGCCAAACTGGCGAAGATATGTCCCATAAATACAAAGAGACCTCGCTTGGGGGGCTTGCGGTTAACTTGCCAGAGTGCTGATCTCCCGCAAAAGGGACAGGCATGAAGCAAGGCTTACCATTTGCGAATGATAAGATGGTCGTAGGCCTTTTGGGCGGGTCGTTTGATCCACCCCATGCCGGTCATTTGCATATAACACGCTGGGCGATACGAGCCTTCGGATTGCATGCAGTTTGGTGGTTGGTCACGCCTGGCAATCCGCTTAAGGCGCATGGACCAGCACCTTTGGAAAAACGAGTGGCGGCAGCCAGAAGCCTAGTGAACGATCCAAGGATTGTCGTGAGCGATTTGGAAGCCAAAATCGGAACGCGTTATACAGCGGAAACTCTGGAAGTGGTGACTGCGCTTTACCCTGGGACCCGGTTTGTCTGGTTGATGGGCGCGGACAATCTTCGGGGGTTTCATCGCTGGGATCGGTTTGATGACATCATGCATCAGGTGCCGGTTGGGGTGTTGGCCCGCCCCGGGGAGCAACTGGGTGCAGGGACATCCAAAGCTGCACGAAAATATGCCCGTTTTCGATTGTCCCAGCGTCGCGCCTCGGCACTGCCCTTTCGCGAGGCACCCTGTTGGTGCCTTTTGACGGGTCCTATGGTAAACCTCTCCTCAAGTGAGTTGCGTGCAAAGGGACAATGGGCATGAAACTGCGGTTAGGGATTGTCGTTTGGGTGCTTTGGGTTGGGGTGGCGGCGGCCAGTTCAACGCTCGAGGCGTATTTGGCCGATGTGGGCCTTTCAAACAAAGCCAGCATTGTTTTGCTGGATGTTCGAACTGGCAAAGTGATCGAGTCTGTTGACGGGAGAAAATCCCTGCCGCCGGCCTCGGTCACGAAGGCGATTACTGTTCCTTATGCATTGGAGGCGCTGGGCGCGGGATTCAGGTTCGAGACACGGGTGATCGCGACCGGACCTGTTGAGGGCGGTATCGTTCAGGGTGATTTGGTTTTGCAAGGTGGTGGTGATCCCTTGCTCGATACAGATGGATTGTTCAATATGGCGAGCGGCCTGCGCGACCAAGGTATTCGGGGCGTCACCGGTCGGTTCCTGTTTGCGGATGGCGCGATATCGAATGTCGATCAGGTGGACAACGATCAGCCCGAATGGGTGGGCTATAATCCTGCGCTCTCGGGTCTGAACTTGAATTTCAACAGGGTTTATTTCGAATGGAAGGGCGGAGAACTGAGCCTTACAGCCAAAAGCGATAATCATGCGCCGCCCGTGAGCGGTGTTAAAATTGCGATTACTGAAAAGGCGGATCCGGTTTTTGATCATGATACGAGGGGAGACGAGGAAGTTTGGACAGTCGCTCGTCCGGCCTTGGGCAATGGTGGGTCGCGTTGGTTGCCCGTGCGTGCGCCCGGCGCCTATGCCGCCGATGTGTTTCGGACACTTGCTGCCGATGTGGGCGTGGCCCTGCCAGAACCAGTAAGGGCCACAGATACATTGGAAGGTCGCGTGCTGGTCAGTGAGAGCGGTGCAACCCTTATGTCGCTTGGGCGCGGCATGCTGAAGTTTTCGACCAACCTCTCTGCCGAGATCGTCGGAATGCGGGCCTCTGACGCGCTGGGTAAGACGCCTGCGAACCACAACCAATCCGCGAAGCGTATGACAGATTGGGCGCGACACCAGTATGGCGTGACAGGGATATCATTCCGGGACCACTCGGGCCTGAGTGATGTGTCAAAGGCGAATGCACTGTCGCTTGCGCGGATCATGCAATTCGAAGTGAAGCGTGGGCTCTATCCGGCCCTGCTAAAGGTCATCCCAACGGATGCACCGGACAGCGTGTCTGTGCGGGCAAAAACGGGGTCGTTGAATTTTGTGTCGACTTTGGCAGGGGTCATTCAAGGCCCGAAGGGCGATTTTGCCTTTGCTATTTTGATGGCGGATGAAGATCGACGGGCCGCAGGAAAGCGGGCCGGTCACGAGCGTCCGGCGGGGGCACGTACTTGGATGAAATCCGCGCGTGATGCGCAAAAAGCGATCCTAATGTACTGGGCCGAGAAGTACGTTCAGTGATTAGAGAACCGTGTGCCGCGCACGGGCACCCCGTTCGATTGCCGCCGCTGCTAGCCTATCGATTTCCAATTCATACCGAAGCTCTTGCAAAAAACGCAGTTCAGCATCTCGCAGCAGTCCATCTGATGCGCTTACGTCACAACAAAGCGCGTAGATCGTCTCGTATAGTTTTGGCGGCAAAGCCTCTCTTACCAAACCAAAGAGCGCGTCCAAACCTTCATCCGCGTCCATCAGTTCAAATACCGCGTCAGAGACGACGCGAATACGATCAGCATCATAATCCGCAAAGACCGGGAGGTGGTTCACGATCCGCTCTATCGAGAGCAGTTCGATCACTCTGATCTGAGCATCACTGATAGAAACGGCGACCATGCAGGCCACTAAAGCATCTTGGGCAGTCCATCCCGTTCCAAATTCCGCAGCGTCTGACATCTGTCACTCCAGTCGTGTTCGCCAGCTCATTATTGACCGGGTTGCATTACGGCAATAGTTACCCGCGAAATCCTAAAGGTACTGACTATGTCCGATCTGCGCGACGCCGCGATGTCCTCAAAGGCTTGGCCTTTTGACGAGGCGCGAAAGCTTCTAAAGCGTTTTGAAAAAACACCTCCCGAAAAGGGCTATGTCTTATTCGAGACGGGGTACGGCCCGTCGGGCCTGCCGCATATCGGGACCTTCGGAGAGGTTGCGCGGACCACAATGGTCAAGCGAGCGTTTGAGCTGATCAGCGACATTCCGACAAAACTGATCTGTTTTTCAGATGATATGGATGGGTTTCGTAAAGTACCCGGCAATTTGCCCAATCAAGAGGGATTGGCCGAGGATTTGAACCTTCCGCTGACGAAAGTGCGCGATCCTTTTGGAACGCATCAAGGGTTTGCGCAGCACAACAACGCGCGTCTTTGTGCGTTTCTCGATAGTTTTGGGTTTGAGTATGAGTTCGCATCGTCGACCGAGTATTACACCTCGGGCCGTTTTGATGACATGCTGATCCGTGCTTTGGAGCGCTTTGACAAGATTATGGAGATTATGCTGCCGACTTTGGGCGAAGAGCGTCAATCGACGTATTCGCCGTTCTTGCCGATCTCGCCCAAGACCGGTCATGTGTTGCAAGTGCCAACGCTCGAGCGAAACCTTGAGAAAGGTACGATCGTCTATGAAGAGCCGGACGGCGAAAAGGTCGAGGTCCCTGTGACAGGCGGGCATGTCAAGATGCAGTGGAAGCCCGATTGGGCGATGCGCTGGGCTGGGCTTGGCGTTGATTATGAGATGTCGGGAAAAGACCTAATAACCTCGGTTCAACAAGCGACAAAAATCTGTTCCGCGCTTGGGGAGAGACCACCACAGACCCTTACCTATGAACTTTTCAATGATGAAGAAGGTAAGAAGATTTCCAAGTCAAAAGGCAACGGCATTTCGATGGAAGAGTGGCTGACCTATGCCTCGCCTGAGTCGCTGTCATTGTATATGCATCAAAAGCCGAAGACCGCGAAACGGCTCTATTTCGACGTTATCCCAAAAGCCGTGGACGAGTATCATCAGCATCTCCGCGCTTTTCCCGATCAAGACGAGGCACAGCGCCTGAACAATCCAGCCTTCCACATTCACGGTGCTCACGTCCCGAAGAGTGATATGGTTGTATCCTTTGCCATGCTCTTGAATTTGGCGAGCGCATCATCGGCAGAAACAACCGAGCAGATGTGGGGCTTTATCCGCAAATATGCGCCTGAAGCCTCGCCGAATACCCATCCGGGATTGGATGCGGCGGCGGCGCGCGCAGTGCGGTACTTTAATGACCAGGTGAAACCGACCAAGGTGTTCCGCGCGCCCACAGATCAGGAACGTGCCGCCTTTGAAGATCTCGCCGCACGTCTGGAGGCACATGACGGGGCCACAGATGACGAGACGATGCAGACACTGGTCTTTGATGTCGGTAAAGCGCATGCGTTTGAGCCGATCCGTGACTGGTTCAAAGCGATCTATGAAGTGTTGTTCGGAGCCTCTGCCGGGCCACGTTTTGGTGCCTTCATTGCGATATATGGAACGCAGGAAACGGCTCAAATGGTGCGCACCGCGCTGGAAAAATAAATCTAATCTGGTCCTGGCCCGTATGTCTTTAAAAGAGGTGTAACAGCGAGGGTTCTCTATGACACGTTTTCTAGCCGTTTTGACGTTGGTTTTTGGCCTGTCCACAGGCGCGTTCGCGCAGAATGCAGAGATTGAGGCGACGATTGAGGGTCAGCTTCAGGCGTTTCTGGTTGATGATTTTTACGAGGCCTTCACTTATGCCGATGAGTCCATAAAGCGTATTTTTCAAACGCCGGAGCGTTTCGGAGACATGGTGACCAATGGCTATCCAATGGTTCACCGCCCGCGCACTTATGAATTCCAAGAGCTACGGGAAGTTGCAGGTGGCCTGTATCAGAACGTCTTGATTGAGGACCAGTTCGGCAACTTTCACATCGCTGAATACGCGATGCGGGCGACACCTGATGGTTGGAAAATCCGTGGGGTTCAGATTTTGCCTGCGCCAGATGTCGGTGCCTAAGGGGCGTACGGCCAAATAAGCTTCCGCTAACCATTTCTTTCAATCGGCCCTTCCAACCAAGTTTGGAAAGGGACCGGATGAATATCGCAGTGACAGATGGCATCGTTTTGATGCCGACACCGTTTGGGAATGGACTGGATGTTTGGTCGAGTGAGGACGGAACACCAGGCAGCGCAACCTATAACGGGGCAGCAAACGCATCCCTGATTGCCGCGGATGCTGACTTTGGTATTTGTCTGGAGCTTACCAAAACCCAGTCGGTTCAAAAACTGAGATATATGGTCGAGACGCCCATTCCAACGGGCACGTACCTCGAAGTGCGCGTGCGCGTCAAAGCGCTCTCTGGGGCGTTTCCATCAGTAAGAATTGCCGGTTGGGCAGGGGCCGCAGGCGGAAGTCACGTGTCTGGCGTGGCGGAAGCTGCATCTTCTGTTGCGATTGATACCTATGGCAAGATTTACGAAGTCTCTGCGATCATCGGGGGCGGCGCGCGGATCGGCGTAGATATGCCGTGGGGGCGCAGCGCGATCTATGGTCACTTTGGCCTCGACCTGACTGGTGCGACGGGAGGTGTTGTACGCATCGAAGACATTTCCATTCGAGATGTCACGTCCGTTTTTTTGAGAGACATGATTGATGTGGTCGATGTCATGGACTACGGCGCGATCCCCGATGGGATCACGGATTGCGTCGCAGCATTTGAAGCCGCGGATGCCGATGCCAACGGTCGTGATATTCTGGTTCCAGAAGGTCTGTATTTCCTTGGTTCAACCATCACCATGGCGAACCCGGTTCGGTTTCAAGGCACGCTCAGTATGCCCGATAGCGCACAATTATTGCTGACCCGGAGTTTTGACTTTCCAACCTATGCAGATGCTTTTGGGGACGAGGAACTGGCCCTAAAGAAAGCGCTGCAAGCACTGTTCAATTTTACCGACCACGATACGCTTGATCTAAAGGGACGCCGGATCGAAATTTCAGCACCTATTGATGTCCAAGCGGCGGTCGGGAACAAGACCAGCTTTGCAACGCATCGTTTGGTCACCAATGGTCAGTTCAACGCCACAGATAGCACCGCTTGGTCGGATACCGTTGTGACCAAATCTGCGACATACACGCCGTCGAATGAGCGGGTGCTCAGCAACATTGCCAATGTCGGACAAATCGAAGTGGGGTCGTTGGTTTCGGGCACTGGCGTTGGCCGCGAGATCTATGTCACTACAGTGAATGAAAGCGCGGGCGAAGTTGGCCTGAGCGATGCTCTGTTTGGGCCGGCTGCCACGCAGAACTACACCTTCACCAAGTTTAAATTCATCTTCGATCTAAGTGGGTTTTCCAGCCTTGGGAGGTTCGAATTAGATGGAGTCGACTTTTTCTGCAACGGCTATGCCAGCGCGCTTTTGCTCGCGCAGGGCGGGATAGCAATGCAGCTTCGGGAATGTGGGTTCACGCGGCCAAAAGATCGCGGCATTGTTTCTTTTGGCGGGGCGTGTCAGGGCATGCAAATCGATCGATGCACGTTTCTTTCCGATGAACAGGCCATCGATGTGGAAGAGCGCAAAAGCATCGCCGTGTCCCTACCGTCGAATGACATCAAAATTCGCGATAACAGGGTGGTCCGCTTCCGTCATTTCGCGATGTTGAGCGGAACAGGCTATATCATTGCGAACAATCACTTCTTCCAAGGGGATAGCTCTTCTGCGGGCACGCGCAGTGCGGGCATTATTTTTACGCGCACGAACCTAAAGACAACGATTGTCGGCAACTACGTGGATAACGCGTTCATTGAGTTCTCGAACGAGCATGACTCGGATCCCGTTTGGACAAATACCTATTCCTTTGGTGGTATTGCGATCACCGGTAATTTTTTCTCGGCCTCTGATGTACCGAATTGGTTTTCGTGGTTGCAGGTGTCGCCTTATGGCGCGGGACATTACCTCAATGGGTTCACCATAACGGACAATGTTTTCAAAATTTCCAGTGGGAACGCCATCGACAGAATAGACCGAGTTGATACAACCTATGCCGATCTCGACCATTCGAAAGCCTACAACATTACGGTCACGGGCAATACGTTTTTCAAGGTCAGCCAAGAAATCGCAAACCCGATGCCCGTTTCGGTCAGCCAGACAAGCGCGAATGCAACCTGGTCAAAGGATATTGCCGATCGCATTCCGTTTGGCGGGCAGATCCATCACGTCGAGTCCTGGGCATCCTGGGGTGAAATTGAAAGCGGTTCGGGCGCCACCCGGGATACCGCGCCGTACTTTCAGGCCAGCGGATCGCAAGAAACGACGTTGCAAGTAAAGTGGCCGTCGTCTTCGCGGGGGACGATATTTTGCAAAGTGCGCTGCGACGCCATCGACTAAACAATGATAGCTGGGTTTGCGCCCAAACTAGGCGCAGACCTCATGAGAACTTCTTCTTGGATTGTCCGCGATAGGCCCGCGTGCCGCCGCGCCCCGCAGTGGAACGACCGCCAGCTTTGACGGCCTCTTCGGCTGCTTTCTCGATTTGAGACTGGCGCGCCAACGGGTCATCTGACACGGCAAGATCCACTGCCTCAAGGCGTTTGACCTCGTCACGAAGCCGTGCTGCCTCTTCGAATTCCAAGTTCTCTGCAGCTTTCATCATGTCTTTGCGCAAGGCATCTAAATGCGCCTGAAGGTTGTCACCCACTTTGACCGCACGATCCGTTTTTGCCGTGATCCGCGATTGATCGGTGTCGCCTTTATAGACCCCTTCAAGAATGTCCTGCACGTTTTTCTTGACTGTCTGGGGTGTTACACCGTGCTTTTCGTTATAGGCGACTTGTTTGGCGCGGCGGCGATCCGTCTCGGCCATCGCGCGTTCCATCGATCCCGTAATGTGGTCCGCATACATGATGACGCGGCCATCGGCGTTACGGGCAGCCCGGCCAATGGTTTGCACCAAAGACGTCTCTGAACGCAAGAAACCCTCTTTGTCGGCGTCTAATATAGCCACAAGTCCGCATTCGGGAATGTCCAAGCCCTCCCGCAGCAAGTTGATCCCGATGAGCACATCGAAGGCACCCAAACGCAAATCGCGGAGGATTTCGATCCGCTCAATCGTATCGATATCGCTGTGCATATAGCGCACACGGATGCCCTGCTCATGCAGATACTCAGTAAGGTCTTCGGCCATCCGTTTCGTTAGCGTTGTCACAAGCACCCGCAGACCTTTTTCCGCGGTGATGCGAATTTCATCCAACAGGTCATCCACTTGGGTTTCAACGGGGCGGACCTCTACCTCTGGGTCTAAAAGGCCGGTTGGGCGAATGATCTGTTCGGCGAACACACCGCCTGATTGTTCCAGCTCCCATTTTTGGGGGGTGGCTGAGACGAAAACGGATTGCGGGCGCATGGCGTCCCATTCCTCAAACTTCAGGGGGCGGTTGTCTGTGCATGAGGGCAGGCGGAACCCGTGCTCGGCTAGCGTGAATTTGCGACGGTAGTCGCCGCGATACATGCCGCCAATTTGGGGTACGCTGACATGGCTTTCATCGGCAAAAACAATGGCGTTGTCCGGGATGTATTCAAACAGGGTCGGCGGCGGTTCCCCTGGTGCGCGACCTGTCAGATAACGGGAATAGTTTTCGATCCCGTTGCAGGATCCGGTCGCCTCCAGCATTTCCAGATCGAATTTCGTGCGCTGCTCAAGCCGTTGCGCCTCCAGCAGTTTTCCTTCGCCTTCAAGTTGTTTCAGGCGAAGCGCAAGTTCCTCTTTGATACCTTTCAGCGCCTGCTGCATGGTCGGGCGCGGTGTCACATAGTGAGAGTTGGCGTAGATGCGCACCTTTTCGAGTTGCCCAGCCCTCTCACCCGTGAGTGTGTCAAATTCGGTGATACTCTCCAGCTCTTCACCAAAGAAACTGAACCGCCATCCGCGATCCTCAAGATGCGCAGGCCATAATTCCAGCACATCGCCCCGCACACGGAATGAACCGCGCTGAAATGCCTGATCATTCCGGCGATATTGCTGTGCGATCAGGTCCGCCATCAATGTCCGTTGATCGTAGTCTTTGCCTGCGAACAGGTCCTGCGTCATGGCCGTGTAGGTTTCGACCGAGCCGATACCATAGATGCAGGAGACCGATGCGACGATGATCACATCATCCCGTTCCAACAAAGCGCGTGTCGCCGAATGCCGCATCCGGTCAATCTGCTCGTTAATCTGAGACTCTTTTTCGATGTAAGTATCTGACCGGGGCACATATGCCTCGGGCTGGTAGTAATCATAGTAACTTACGAAGTACTCGACCGCGTTTTCGGGAAAGAAACTCTTAAACTCACCATAGAGCTGTGCAGCCAGTGTTTTGTTCGGCGCAAGGATAATGGCTGGGCGCTGAGTTTCTTCTATGATCTTGGCCATTGTGAATGTTTTGCCCGTTCCAGTCGCGCCGAGAAGGACTTGGTTCTGGTCCCCGTCGGCGAGGCCGGCCACCAATTCCTTAATGGCCGATGGCTGGTCCCCCGCAGGCGAAAACTCGGAATGCAAGACAATGCGTTGTCCGCCCTCCAGCTTTGATTTTTGCAAACGGTCTGATTGTTTTACCATCAGGTCGGACATTAAAGCGCCTCCTAGATGGGTAGTATATAGCGCAGCAAAACAGCGTCGCAATTCCCGCTTTGGTTAACACCTCGTTTACTTCTTCTGAAGTACCGTTTGGGTGCAAGCGTAGGCTTCCACCGGATGCGTAAACCCAATCACCCCTTTGACCCAGCGCATCCGGTGAATTTGCAAAGACATCCCTAGACGTACGCCGTCGGTTTCCCTAAATCTTGCTTCGAAGAGAGAGACGATCATGCTTGCAAAGATATTCAAACCAGCTCGAAGCGCCATGACCTCGGGGACCGCGAAAACCAAAGAATGGGTTTTGGAATTTGCGCCACAGAAGGCGCGTACGCGCGAGCCTTTGATGGGCTGGAACGGCAATTCCGATATGAACCAGCAGGTCAAAATGCATTTTGAAACCAAAGAGGCTGCGATCGGCTATGCCGAAAGCAAAGGTATCGCGTATCAGGTGATTGAGCCGAAAGTCCGCAAGCATAATGTGCGGGCCGGTGGGTACGGCGAAAACTTTGCCACGAAACGACGGGGAGCCTGGACGCACTGATCATCCAAGGGCTTGCATTTTTACATGGCCCGATTCATGACGTTTGCAGCGGTCCCGTAGCTCAACTGGATAGAGCAGCTGACTTCTAATCAGCAGGCTGAGGGTTCGAGTCCTTCCGGGATCGCCAAGATCATTTATTTTTCCTTACTGCTCAATGGTTTAGGGAAATTGGTTGTCCAACCTTCGCCGAGGTTGGACAACTTTCCTTCTTTTGGGAGTAGGCGCAGGGCACCTGCGACCAGCGTCTTTGTGTTTGCGGCGGCGACGTATTTACGCGCTTCTTGGGGTGACTCATGACCGAGGAAGGCCATGACTTGGAACTCCGATGCACCGT
>JBCBON010000003.1:0-69967 GCA_039821195.1 Pseudomonadota bacterium | reverse complement strand
CGTAGTGCCCATCTGCCGTCGGGTAGTTGCCGCAAACGCTTCCATTGATCGTAAGCTCTAAGGGCATAGCCACCGGTCGCGCAAAAATCGAGGCATTGGTCAAAATCTGCGCGGCTGAGGCCTGCATATGGACCAGCACCTTTCACTTCCTCGAAGAAGGCGTCGGCATCTATAGGGTCAGAGCATGCCCGGATCAGGATATGCTGACAAAGTACGTCTAGGGGTCCTGCGCCACGCGGTTCTCCATCAAGATCGCGCGCAACCACCGCCTCTAATGCTACACGGCATTCCAACAGCTCGAACCGGTTTGCCGGTACAATGATCGCGCGCGAAGGTGCATTGTAGGTATGATTGGATCGCCCAATGCGCTGGACGAGACGTTTTACGTTCTTGGGCGCGCCGATTTGAATGACCAGATCGACATCACCCCAGTCAATGCCGAGATCAAGCGACCCAGTGCACACGATGGCGCGCAGTTCCCCGGCAACCATGGCCGCTTCAACCCGTGCGCGGGCATCGCGGCTCAGCGATCCATGGTGGAGGCCAATGGGCAAATCGCCATCGTTCTCGTTCCAGAGCGCGTAAAAGAAGATCTCCGCTTGCGCGCGTGTATTGATAAAGATCAGCGTGGTTCGTGCTTTGCGCACTTCTGCCAGGACTTCGGGGATGGAATAAACTGCACCTGCACCGGACCAAGGCGGGATCGCCTCTGTAACCAGCATCGAGATATCGGGGTTCGGGCCGGGGTCGGCAAACAGGATGTCGCAAGGGTCAGGGTGGCGGGCCAAATAGCTGGCGAGCGCCGGAGGGTCCTCTACAGTCGCTGACAGCCCGACACGTTTGAGGTTTGGATACATTCCTTGGAGGGTTGCAAGGCACAGCATCAACAAGTCGCCGCGTTTGCTCTCCGCGAGTGCGTGAATTTCATCGACCACCACCCGCTGAACGCCTTTGAATATCTTCGGCGCATCTTCATAAGACAAAAGGAGGGCCAGACTTTCAGGTGTTGTTAAAAGGATATGAGGCGGGTCCACGCGTTGTTTTTTACGCTGGGTCTGCGAGGTATCGCCCGTGCGGTCCTCAATCCGAATGGGCAAGCCCATCTCTTCAACCGGAGTTTGCAGGTTGCGCCGAATATCGGCCGCCAGTGCCTTCAGCGGTGAAATATAGAGCGTATGCAGGCCTTTATGCTCTCCGTTTTCCAGCTCCAACAGACTGGGGAGGAAGCCTGACAGGGTTTTTCCTGCGCCTGTCGGCGCAATCAGCAAGGTAGATGCGTTATCAGACTTTTCCAAAAGGCTAAGTTGATGGGGATGCGGGCTCCACCCGCGATCAGAAAACCATTTTTGGAAACGCGCAGAGAGGCTAGTCAAGCGTCTCTTCTACAAAGAGGTTTTCCCACGCAGCATCAATCATGTCTTCATCAACGGATGCGTTTGGACGAAACTTCAACATGGCTTGAATTTGGTTCAACAAAAATACCGCGTGGAAGTTTGCGTATTTATTGTCGATTTCCGGGTAGCGTTTGGTGAATAGACGGACCAAGACCTCTTCGGGTACATTGATCTTTTTGGCCTTTGAGACCAACAGGAACACCTGCAAAAGCTCGTCTCGCGATGGCGAATTGATTTTGATTTTGTACTGAATACGACGCAAGGCCGCATCATCGAACAATTCTTTGGGATGATAGTTGGTCGAGAACATCACTAGCGTGTCGAAAGGCACAGTAACCTTTTCACCTGACGCCAAGGTCAGCACATCTTTCTGCTCTTCCATTGGAACGATCCAACGGTTGATCAGATCCTGAGGAGGCTCCGTTTGCCGACCCAAGTCGTCGACCACGAAAATCCCAGACATGGATTTAAACTGGAGCGGCGCCTGATAGACTTTTGTCACCGGGTTATAGTTCAATTCCAACTGAGCGAGTTTCAGTTCACCACCGGTGATGACAACGGGCCGCTTACATAACAAGTAACGCTGATCGAAATTAGCGGCTTGGCTTCGTAGACTGGTTGGGTCCAATTGTACTTCAATGGGTTCGCCATGGACCGAGTCATCATAAACTGAAATGACCTGTCCATTAATCTCGATGAATCTCGGCACGTAGATGTTTGACTTCACCGTTTCAGCGATACAATTGATCAATGAGGTTTTCCCGTTGCCAGGCGCACCATAAAGCAGGATTGACCGACCGGAGTTCACTGCGGGCCCCAAGCGCTGTGGCACCAATGGATTGATGATCAACGAGGAAAAAGCCTTTTCCATCTCGTCAGGGGGGATCCGAATATCTCGGATCAGCTGTCGATCAATTTGCTTGCGGTAAGCGTCAATCGGAACCGGTAGCGAGCCGTAAACTTCGGATTGAGACAGGGCAAGCTCGGCCTGTTGCCGCCCCCGCTGTGTCAGTGCAATTCTAATTTCGGTTCCGTACTCGGTTCGAATTTCACCTAAGTTCTCAACTAAGTTTTCCTGACGCAAGCTATCGATGATTTCATTGCCGATAGGTGGCGTCAAAGACAGAGCTTTCGCCACGCGGTTCGCAGAATCGAGCGTTAGACGTAGCATTGTCTTTAACGTGTGGTCGCGGATGAATGTCTGGGACAATCCCAGTTGAAGCATCTCTCGTGGCGGGGCAGGAGGCTCTATCGGCGCTATTTCAGCGGGCATATCATGTCACTTCAAGTCAGAGCAGCAAGTAAATTACGTAGAGAACGTATGATAAACCAATAGTCACGCCAAATGGAAAGTGCCTTGGTTTATGAAACGATTTCCAAGTTTGCTCGGGATCCCGTGGTCTAACAAAAGCTCCAATCGCCCGATGCAGCAGCAAAACGATGATTGTGCACGCCGCCAAAAGGAGCCCGTACTCGGCAAAACTCCAGAACCCAAGCGAGAGCGCCACACCGCCGAACATTTTCCAGTCACCGCCGCCAAGCTGTCCGAAATAGGCGGGAAAGTACAAAAGAATCATCAGACATACGGCAAAAAGCAGATGGTAGAGCAGAGGTTGCCATCCAAGAAAAACGAGAATGAGGACAAATGCAATCGCGGCGAACGCGCCATTAGTCCAATTCTTGATGAGCATGGTTTTAAGGTCTGTATACACAGCCACCAAAGCGAGCGGCCCCAATAAAATCAGGGACGCCCAAATGTAACTGTCAGGCGCAGAATTCATTAGTTGGAAACCGTACCCGTAAGCGCGTTCAAACTCTGTTGGGCTTCCCGGAAAAACTCTGGATGCGTTTCAACCGCTTTTTGCATCAGGCGCACGCCCGTTTCCCGATCACCTTGCTTAACCGCCGAGAGACCAAGCGTGTAGTACAGTTTTGCTTTCTCGGTTTCCGTCATAGGTATGACAGGAAGTGTGTAGTTTTTCTGCGATGCGCGTGCCAAAGCCATATTGTTTTTCGCAACAAACATCCTGTTGTTGTGGCGGATCGCCTCGGCAAATAGGGCTTCTGCTCCCTGGAAGTCGCCTCGCGTCAGCTTCGAGTATCCCCAGTTGTTTAAAATGCTCGCAGGTTGGCTGGTGAGGTTCTTCGCGGTTTCGTAAAACGCATCCGCAGTTTTCCATTCTTTGTTAGCGTCTGCGATCAATGCCTCAAGGCGGTACCGTTGGAAGGTTTCAACCGAGGGGGGAACTTTGTCTAGCTCGATCTCTGCGCGCTCCCATTCGTTTATGCGTACAAGCGCATCTGCATAGTCGACACGATCCTGTGGTTCTGTGCCTTCCATTCCGAGAATGGTCTCGTAAACAGCCGCCGCATTCGCGCCCTGTTGCGCCCGGATATAAGACTTACCAAGGCCCCGGTGAAGGTCGATACGAGTTGGGTCTTTGGCAACAGCGTTGCTAAAGTATTCTACCGCTGCATTGGGGTCTGCGACCGTCAGCATTATGCTGTTCAAGTCGCTTTCGTCCACGACACCAACGATCGTTTTTTCTAAGTCTTCTTCTGGACCTTGACATCCGGCCACGCCGATTGCCAGCGTCGTCGCGAGTGCCACCCGAATAACCGGTTGGAACATTGTTTTACCTGCTCGTTTGCTCCTCACTTGGTGTCTCGATCAGGAGGTAAACCCCGTCCCCACGACGCACCAGCTCGAAGTCGCTTTGATTATTGACCTCTGTATACACATTTTTTTCCAGTGCTGTAGAAATTTTGGCGATATTTCTTTTAATTTGTTGAGATCGACCCTCTCCAAGGCCAAAGGCAATTTCAAACGCGCGTTTTGCTTCCAGATATTCTTGTTTTTGAGCCAGCAGTACACCTAGATTGTTCCAAGCAGGACCAAAATTTGGATCTGCTTGTACTGCTGCACGAAGCAATCGCTCTGCTTCGTTCACTTGTCCGAGGCGCAGGTGGGCTACCCCCATGCCATTCATGACATCGGGTGTGAAACCTTGTTCGGCTATACTTCGCCGGTATGCTTTTAGGGCGAGTTCATATTCGCCTGCTCGCATGAAGTTGTGTCCAACAATGAGACCGTCAACACTTTCGCCGCTTTGAGAAAATCCAGGTGGTTCCAAACCACCATTTTGGGAGTTTGTAGCTGTCTGGCATCCAGTCAAGAGTGCTAGCGCAGCACCACAGCAAAGGAGTGCCGATTTAGGGGACACTCTTACCGTCCTAGATATAGGTAGATGTCATAGACCGATGGTCCAACAAGGATCACCAGAAGCGGTGGAACTGTGAACATCATGGTCGCCAACGTCATCTTTGTAGGAAGCGTGTTGGCTTTCTCTTCAGCTTTTGTAACGCGTTTATCACGCATTTCAGCCGCATACACACGCAAGGCTTCACCGATAGGTGTACCGAACGTAGCGGATTGGATGAGGACCGTAGCGAAGGCTTTGATATCGTTTGCACCGGTTCGTTCTGAAAGATCGCGCAAAACCGTCGCGCGGTCTTTCCCGGCATATGTCTCGTTGGCGATAATCGTAAACTCTTCTGCAAGTACGGGATATCCGAGACGAATTTCACGCGCAACTTTTTGAATACTTTGATCAAGGGATTGACCTGCCTCGACACAGATTAGCAACAAATCGAGCGCATCTGGGAAGCCATTTGTGATCTCGTCCATGCGCTGATCGCGACGTCGATTTACCCAGTATACCGGAGCGTAATATCCAACGACGCCGGGACCCAAGATGATAAAAATAACTTTGTTCAGGTCTGCCGTGCCACGCTCAAAAATCAAAACCCACAAAAGTCCCAGAACGAGACCCCCCAAGCCAAGCACGAGCTTGGCCGCATGGAACGTGCGAACCGAGTTCCTCCCTCTGTAGCCGGCTTGAACGAGTTTCAGTTGTGTTTGAGTAAAGTCTTTTTGGTCCGTCGGCTCGAGGTATTGGGCAAATCGATCCAAGCTTGCGATCTCGTTTTCACCACGACGAAGTCCCGAGACGTTACCAGCAGCACTCGGCGCTTGGTGAACGCCTTTGATGCGTTCGAACGGATCGGGGCGCTGCGCGAGCATGATCGGGATCGCCAAAGAGACAATAAAAATACCGAATGCCCCCAAAGCGAGGAAGGGCCCAGCCGGGCCCAAAAGATCAACCAAGAATGTATTCAGATCCTGTAGCATCAGACTTTAATGTTCACCATCGCTCGCATGACAAAGACATTCACGACCAGCATGGCGAAGACACCAAGCGCTGCAGGTACGAAGAATATGCTTTCCCTAACTTCATCATAATATCCCGGGCTCGCGATATTTACCAGAGCCAAGGCAGCAAGAGGGAAGGCGGAAAGAAACCATCCAGACCATTTTGATTCAGCGGTGATCGCGCGAACACGACGGAACAGTTTAAACCGCGAGCGGATCACTTTTGATAAACCATCCAAGATTTCAACGAGGTTACCACCCGAGCGTGCTTGAATGCCGACGGCAACTGACAGGAACCGCAAATCGGGTACATCTACGCGTTGCGCCATCTGTTCCACTGCGGTGCTCAAATCCATGCCGTAGGTTGTTTCGTCCGCGACCAAACCAAACTCAGACCCAATCGGGTCTGGCATTTCGTCAGCGACAACATTGATCGCGTTGCTGAAGGGGTGACCAACCTTTAAAGATCGCACAATTAAGTCAATAGCGTCGGGCAGTTGTTCTTCGAACAACTCAATACGTTGTTTCGCCTTCGAATACACCCAGACGTACATACCACCGAAGCCCATGACCGTACCCACCAGGGCGGCCGTGTAGATGCCAGCGCTTGTGAACGTTAGGATAGATACACAGGCGATGACCGAAGTGATTGCCATAACCATAAGGATTTGTGCCGGTGTAAAGGCGATGTTTGCTTGTTGAGCTTTCTTCGCGAGCATTGCGTAAATTGGAATGCCCGCAGATGACTTGTGTTGCTCCCGCTCTTTCCGGAGTTGGATCAAGACCTGTTCGTAATCATTCGTCTCTTCCAGTAGGGCGAGACGCCGATTGATGCGCGAGTTGGCGCTGATGGATTTGCCAAACATCACCAGGTACAAGCCCTGGATGACCATAAGCATGCCCACAAAGATCAAACCAAATATGATATACTGTATATTCATTGGTCTAGGTTATTGCGCCGCTGTTCTAGTGTAAATGCTTGTTGGAAGGTCGTAACCCCACTGAGCAAACCGCTCCGAATGAGTGGAACGTAGTCCTGTTGGCGTGAATCGTCCAACAATCTTGCCTTTGGAGTCTGTTGTTTCAACTTCATATTTAAAGATTTCCTGAAGCGCGATAACATCGCCCTCAAGGCCAACCACCTCTGCGATTGAAACCATCCGTCTGGAACCATCCTGAAGACGTTTTACCTGCACGATCAGGTCAACCGATGAAACGATTTGGTTCCGCATTGCACGCAGGGGTAATTCAACCCCAGACATCGCGATCATATTTTCCATTCGGGAGAGGGCATCGCGCGGTGTATTGGCGTGAATTGTCGTCATTGACCCATCATGACCGGTGTTCATCGCCTGAAGCATGTCAATCACCTCAGAACCACGTGTCTCACCCACGATGATACGATCAGGGCGCATCCGTAGAGCGTTCTTCAAAAGATCACGCGGCGACACCTCACCATTACCTTCGACATTGGGTGGACGGCTTTCCATACGAGCAAGATGCGTTTGCTGCAGCTGGAGTTCCGCCGTATCCTCGATCGTTGCGATCCGCTCGGAATTGTCGATGAAGCTAGACAGCGCATTCAGTGTTGTCGTTTTCCCAGACCCAGTACCGCCTGAGACGACAACATTTAACCGTGTCGCAACTGCGGCTTGCAAATAGGCCGCCATCTCATCGGTGAACGCACCAAAGTTGACCAGATCGTCAATGCCGAGTTTGTCTTTCTTGAATTTACGAATGGACACCAAAGCGCCGTCAACAGCGATGGGTGGGACCATCGCGTTAAAACGCGAACCGTCTTTCAGTCGGGCGTCCACGTAAGGGTTACTTTCATCAACTCGACGACCAACGGCAGAGACGATTTTGTCGATGATCCGGAGCAAGTGACCGTCATCGAAGAAAAAGGTATCTGTCAGTTCCAATCGACCCGAGCGTTCAACGAAAACCTGCTTTGGGCCATTGATCAGAATATCGTTCACAGTGTCGTCCCGCAGCAGCGGGTCGAGTGGCCCAAGTCCACGGACTTCGTCGTAGAGATCGCTGAAAAGGATGTCGCGTTCTGCTCGGTTGAGCGCCACACCTTGTTCTTGAAGGGCATCAGCTGCAATCGCGGCGATTTCCGAACGAAGCTCTTTTTCGCTCGCGCCTTCCAGTGCGCCAAGGTTGAGGTTCTCAAGTAGCGACTTGTGGAGCTGAATGCGCAATTCCATCAGGCGCGCGACACGCTTTTGATCTTTCTCGCTGCGCGGCTGCGCTTCAACTTTATTCGGTCTCAGCTTCGGAGCAGAAGATCCCGTTGGCTTCGCCGCCGCCGCTGTCTGCGCCGCGGGTGCACCTGAAAAATCCACCTTTTTTACGTTGGACCCGCCCGCAGGTTTATCACCAGATCCATATTTCTTAAACATAGCTTACGTCTCCGCTGTTGACTCCTCACCTAACGCAAGATCAGCCAAAGTCGTAGCAATCTTTCGAATTTCACGACGTAATGGGTTTTTCGGTGCAATCTCGCCCAGAGGTGAACCATGATCCCCAGCATAAGGGACCTGTTTTTGTCCATCTGGCAAGAAAAAACGGAACTGAACGTCTAAACTCTCCGCGAGCTTTTTGACGCGGCCTCGTCCCGTTAGATCGGTTACCTTTGGTGCCCGGTTTAAAACAAACTGAACCTTTTCGTACGGTAAGTCGTCAGATTTCAAAACCCGCAAAAAACGCAGAGCGTTTTGAGCCGATCTCATATCTAATTCTAATAGTGTGAAGAACAGCTGGGATGATCTTAGAACCGTTTCAGTCCAACTGACCAAGTTCTTTGGAAGATCAACAATGACGAAATCGTAGTTGCGAGCAAAAACGTTCAAAATGTGCTCGACTTCTTGCTGACCAATAAATTCTAGTGGGATCGCATCACTTGGTGCCGGCAGAATATCCAAGCGCTGTTCAAAATTCGCAACCGTTTGCGCGATCGTGTCGTCGTCTGTGTCCATCGCATTGGAAAGCAGCTCATAGACGGCATCGGTACGCGGAACGTCGAGATAAGTTGAGATCGTTCCAAACTGAAGGTCGAGGTCGATAATACAGACCCGCTTACCTTTTTGTTCCACCAGGGTTTGAATTTCCCATGCCAAATTCGCGGCAAAAGTGCTGCTGCCTACACCGCCTGCAAGACCGTAAACTGGGAAGATGAATCCGTTCCGGTTTGGACCACGCGGCCGCGCCTGTGTCGCGTCAACAACGACGTTTTCCGGCTGTTGTTGAGGAGCAATCCTTGCGTTCAGCTGCTGAAAGCGTTCGCGGGTTTCCTGAATAGCATTGTCAGGGAGCGGGTAGGGTAGAAAGTCGTCTGCACCTAACCGCATAAACCCATGCAAAGCAGCGGGAGATAGATCCTTCGCAAGAAGAACCGTCTGAAAACCCTGAGTTTTTGCTGCTGAAATAATCTCGGACACGGCGCCCGTGTTGTCCGCGTCTCCCGCATCAAGCGCGATGACCACGATTTCGAGATCTGCAGCCTCGGGCGATGCGAGCACGCCCGTTGCGTCTTCAAAATCCAAGCCACCCCAGTTGTCACCAAACTGGGTTTCCATCTCGCTTATGAGTTGGCCAAAGTCATTTAGGTCGCGCGCAATCGCACACGCAACAACTTTGCCGTCTTCTTCTTCCTGGCCCATGGAACCTCACTTCGTAATCGGTCAAATAGTTTAAAACGAGCGGGGCTCCAAGGTCAAAGGCATCCGAAATTTTGCAATATTATCCGCCAGTTCCTCTTGGGATGGCATTGATGTATGCTTGATAAATGTTTTGAGCATACTTGCCGTCGAGATCGCCATCAAACGGTTCAACAAATGCGCTCACCTCAGTCACCGTTCTTCGATTTTGCCGGTTGCGGTCTTGTGTCAGGACCAGCGGCCGCGTTTCACCAAATGACGCTACGCCATCAAGACGATCACGCGGTACACCAAGAGAGACCATGAAATTGACCGCTGCGTCTGCACGACGTTTACCAAGCGCTTGGTTATACGCATTACTGCCAACCTTGTCGGTGTGACCAAACACTTTGAACCGCACAGCGGGGTGCGCAAGAATCCAACGCGCCTGTTGACGCAGGACAGACTGAGCTGTTTCGTCAAGTTCAGCGCTGTTGAAGTCAAAGTTGATCGTCGCAGGAACCTCACGAGCAAAGAGACGTGTCAGGTTCTTGATCATCTCTTCCGAAGGAAGGATCTGCGCGCCATTGTTAATTGTCGTCGAAACGCCAAACTCACCAGATCTTGAAAGTTGGTCACCAGCGGATGGTCCGGCAAAGTCCAGATCGTTTTCTGCACAGGCGCTTATCAAAAGCGCACATCCTGCAAGAGCTGAAAGGCGCACCGAATTCATGTTATTCCAAGACATAACCAAATCCTCCTGAAAAGTCCTGACCTTCCACTGTGCCAGGTTTCCCTGTTGCGTTGCCCAATAGGAACAACTCGGCCTCGGATGGCGGCTGAATACGATCCGTTGGAAGCGAAAGAATGTCACCGTCCACTGGTCTCACCAAATGAGGTGTGATCACAACGACGAGTTCAGTTTGTTCGCGTTGATACTGAGCGCTTCGGAAAAGCACTCCGAGAATTGGCACATCTCCGAGCCAAGGGATTTGTGATGCAGCGTCGGTAAAGTCGTCTGTCAACAATCCTGCGATTGCTAGACTTTGTCCATCTTTGAGCTCGACTACTGTGGCCGCGGAGCGTTCAGAAAAGGCAAAAGCCGTTGTTACGCCTACGTCCACGCCGATAGAGGTATCGATTGCCGAAGATGAAACATCCAGAACGATATTGATCGTACCGTCATCCAAAACTGTTGGTAGGAAATCCAATTCGATCCCGAACGGACGATATTCTACGCCAACACTCCCGTCGTCGACGACGGGAACGGGAAATTCCCCGCCCGCAAGGAACCGTGCCCGTTGCCCCGAAAGAGCAACCAGATTCGGCTCCGCCAATGTTCGAACCAAACCCTTAGTCTCCAAGGCCTCGACCAAAACGTCTAGAGCAAAGCCGGCCGAAGAATACCCTATCAGAGCTGCGCCGCCAGTTGTACCAACTTCTACAACCCCGTCTGCAATTGCTTGAGCCGACTGTTCTAAGAATGTGAATGTACTACCTGACCCAGTGAAGTTACCCTCAGCGCCCGATCCGCTCAAGCTAAGACCTAACTCTTTACTTACGGACCGAGACATTTCCGCGAAGCGCACTTTAAGCATCACCTGATTGCTGCCGCTTACGGTCATTAGGTTGGAAACTGGCGCTTCGGTGTAACGTGCTGCTAGCTCCAGCGCCTTATCAAGCTTTGGCGTGCTTGAAACGCTCCCGCTCAACACGATACCGCCGTTTGCTGTCCGAACTTCGATTTCCTCGTTCGGCAGGATTGCGTCCAGGCGTTCTTTGAACTCTTGAAGATCGGGTTCAACCTGAACATCAACGTTCGTAATTAGACGTCCATCCGGACCCAGAAGGGTGAGGGTTGTCCGTCCGGGTGCACGACCAAGTATATAGATCGTACGATCGGAAAGTGTCGCAACATCCGCAATCGCCGGGTTTGCCACCGACAACTCTGCAAATGGTGTTTCTGATTCTACCACTACAGCTCGGTTCAAGTTCACACTAACTTGACTGTCTGCTTCGCCATCTAAAACACGCAACAAGCCCTGCGCGTGAGCTGTAGGGACGTTGACCCCACCTACAGCCAAAATGGCCACGGCTAGCGCCGCGGATACATACTGCTTCATTGTGACCCTGCCTCTCTGATCACGACTGTTATATTATTGTGGATAACTTGCCATAACTCGACAATTTCCGCAATAATCAATGTGTTAGAGACAGAATACGATGTGCAGTTTCTGCAACACACCAGCACCTAGTATGCTGATAAGCTCAAACCGCTAGGTATTGACAGTTTTTAGTTGGAACAGGGAATTTCCGTACGTACGATTTCTGTACCCCGTCGCACAGTTGTAAAACATTTCTGTTCTTCGACGATCACTTCTTCTTCTTGCTCTTCAATGCCGAGGAAGTCAGACCTCGTAACTGTAAGGTCGCCTACAGCCCCAGTATCTCCGAGACCGCGCAGTGAAACGACAAGTTTCCCGCTGTTTTGCGCCTGCACCAATGTTGCCACGGTTTGCGGAGGTATCGCGATTGTTATTGTTCGCGCACCTTGGGTGCTTGTCGAACGCGCTGTCGCCTCGAGATCGGAGTTGATTGCAATAAGCTGCACACCTTCTAGCAAAAGGCGAGTTGCAGATTGTCTGTTTTCGACGCGTCCGATCCAAAAGATATCGACTGAGTCACCGGGTCTTAAGAACGTCCCGCTCGTTACATCTACGCTGATCGAGAAAGCACGCAAACCCGCACCAACTCTGGAAACAAGGCCAGCGTCTTCGCCTGGCTGAGTCACTTTTACTCTGGCAACAAGATCGTTTTGGTTCATCGCCTGCAAAACAATGGGTTCTTGGGGATCTTCTGCCGTACCAAACAGGTCTTCTTCGGTTTCGTAGTAACCGTTTTCAGGTAGAAGCGCCGTTGGCCAGTCAAACTTCTTAACATCTTCACGCGTTAAGATATGGCCGTAATTAATGTCCGCGTTTGCCACATAAACAGATTTTGTGGGAACAACCTTCGCGGCTTCGGTTCTTAACGATGCAATTTGGCCGTTCAGTCTCTCGAACTCCTGCATCACGAGATAACCGGAAAAACCAGCAATCCCTAACCCAGCAATCAAGATCATAATGAAACCCAGTCTCATCGCACCACACCTATCGAAGAAAAATCATTGACTGCCTAACAAAAAAAAGAAAAGGCGGCAATAAGACTGCCGCCCCAACTCACATGAGTTAGCTAACTTAAGAGAGTTGCTATTACTGTGACTGTGAAGACACAGCTGCTGCAACTTGGCCTTCAATTTGAGAAGCCGCGTTTTGCAGACCAGTGTTAACAACACCAACAACGCCAGCTGCAAGCAGAACCAAAGCCGCACAAAGTACAACCCAGTCTACTGTTACGGCGCCAGACTCGTCTTTAAAAAGTTTCATAATTTTCTCCATCAGTTTCAGACCCTGCCCCACAAGGGGCCAGTGAACACGTAATGATACGTACGGGCCGAATTAGACTTAAGTGAGGCGAAGTTACAGAAAAATTCTGCAACTGCATTGTCTTAAAAGACTTATTGTGTGCTTTTGGGCACGAAATTGCGGTTTACAGAGTGTTAATCTCAGGTTTTGGTTACCAAAACGTTACACTTCGCGCTCAAATTGTTTAAACTCGCGCACTTCCCGCTGAGGTTGTAAATCTTCATATTGGCGTCGATTCGATGGAGTTAACCTGCGATTCAATGAAAATCGTAGCTTTTCCGTGCGTAGTGACTTTCAGGTTGCTATACGTAGTCAAAACGAAGCAGCTAAAAAAATGTGCTCGAGCATTAAAAAGACAGGCTTATCCACATATTTGATTGTGGTCCTATGCGGCCTTGCCCTTTGTGCAGAGGCTCAATCGCCGCAGTTCAAACGCATAAAAGTAGACGAGCAGCCGCCCGGTCAACGCATCAATATTCAGATTGAGGAACCAACGATTGCACCGTCGGATAACAGCGCTGTGGCTGCAGATGGTGAAAATGCCGCAACCGATCTTTTGCCCGATTTAGGTGCTCAAGAGGAGTACCCACCCCTAGAAGATTCGACGATTGCGACCTGGTTTTGGGCACAATCCCCTGCGGATTTATCGTCTGCCAGTCCGTTGTCGCTGCGCGACGCCGCTGAAATAAACGGGCCGGAGGCCGCGCAACTTGATCCCGAGTTACAACACCTTGAACGCCTCTCTGCAAAATACGGAAATCACCTCCTCAGATACGGTGCAGAAATGGGCGTTTCGCCAGCACTCCTTCTAGCGGTCATGTATGTGGAGTCTGCGGGTAAGCCCGACGCGGTCAGTTCCGCCGGAGCGCAAGGGCTGATGCAATTGATCCCTGCGACGGCCGCTCGGTTTAACGTCAGTGATGCTAAAGATCCCCCGCAAGCTATACGCGGGGCCGCGCAATACATGCGGTTCCTGTTAGACGAATTTGGTGGTGACGCCATTCTGGCACTCGCAGGATACAATGCTGGCGAAAACGCAGTCTTGGAACATGGTGGGGTGCCGCCGTATACTGAAACACGGAATTACGTCCCCAAAGTTGTTGCGGCTTGGCGAATAGCGCGCCTGTTGTGTATGACAGAACAAGATTTTCCAACAGATGGTTGTGTGTTCGTCAATTTGGGATAACCGGGCGTTGTGGGAACAAAGAACCTTTTAGCAGAGGCCTTTTGGGCCGTCTTGCCGGCGCAACCCGGATTGGCGTTGCGCGCGATACTGCCAACTGCCGATAAAACCGCCCAAGACGATCTAATTGAAGCCAGCGGGCTATCCTTAGAAAACATCCCGAACGGTTCGGATCGGTTCGACGTATTCGTCGCGATACGTCAACTGCGACCCAAGCAGTGGATCAAGAACGCGCTTTTGTTTCTACCAATCGTCGCGTCCCATACGACCGACCCATTGGCATGGTCCAAAGCCGTGTTGGCGTTCATCGTTTTTTCACTGCTAGCGTCTGCGATTTACGTCTTGAATGACCTTCTGGACCTCAAAGCTGATCGTGCACACCCGCTCAAACAAAACAGACCGATTGCCAGCGGGGCGCTTTCAATACCCCACGCGGTTCGGTTGTTCTTGGTTTTGTTGGTGGCCGCCTTTCTGGGTGCCCTTGCACTCGGCGAAGAGTTTTCCGCGATCGCGCTGATATACCTTGTTCTAACCACGATTTACTCGTTTGGCCTCAAAGCCGTGAAGACTATTGACATAGCTATGTTGGCCGGCCTGTTCTCTATTCGTGTGATTGCCGGTGCTGCCGCGACCGATCTTCCTGCATCTTTGTGGTTTCTTGCGTTCACAGCGCCCGCTTTCTTGTCTTTGGCGACAGTGAAAAGACTGACCGAGGTGACACGCGCCACACATTCTGGGCCGGTTCCCGGGCGGGCCTATTCACAATCAGATCGCGCTTGGCTGTTGCTTTTAGCGACACTAGCAGCTGCAACCTCGGTCGCTGTTTTCGTAGCTTACTCGTTTTCGCCAGCGGCTGTTGCGCTTTATGAGGCTACATCTGTTTTTAGATGGGCCGCGCTGCCGTTATCCATCTGGCTCGGCCGGATGATTTATTCGTCTTGGAAGGGCACCCAAGGTTATGATCCGATTTCTCATGCGTTGAGGGACTATCTTGGCCTATTTATGGTGATTTGCTCGGCCGGTCTGATTTTCGCGGCGATCTAGAGCTTTAACTTTTTGAAAATCGGCTCGGGAACGTGGTGGATGATATTCATGATGATCCACCAAAACCATGGGGCATAGACGGTATTGCGTTTCTTCTGTGCCGCCTTCCAAAGTGTTTCCGCAATGTCGGATGGGCTCGCGACCAAAAACAGCCCCGGCAATCCCCATGTCATTTCTGTATCAACAAACCCTGGCTTCACCGTCATCACGTGAATGCCATGGTTCTGCATCCGATTTCGAAGCCCGGACAAATAGGCCGTGAAACCGGCTTTGGCCGATCCATAGACATAGTTGGAGGCACGTCCCCGATCACCTGCAACCGAGGAGAGTGCAATAATCGTGCCTTCACCTTTTTCTATCATCAGTGGCGCAAGCGATTGAAGGCATTCGGCAGGGCCAACGAGGTTGTCCTTAAAGGTCAAGGCGGTTTTGTCAGGATGGTCATTAAGCCAGGCCTGGTCCTGCATCGAACCGGCAAAAAAACCGACCGAAAGTGATCCCTCTACTGACCGGCTCAACTCTGTCAGTGATTTGATGTCTTTGGGCTTGCCCAAATCCAGCGACGCCGTTGTCACCTCAGATGCGCCACGTATTTTCAAATCTTCTGACAGATGCTGAATTGCCGCCGCGTTCCGTGCGGTGACAATTAACTTGGCCCCTTCGTCTGCGCATTTCCGAGCAAATGCCTCGCCCATAGCAGAGGTCACGCCGATGATGAGCCATGTCGTCATGAGCGTAACTCCAACCGCTGCACCAAATCTGTGATCATGCTTTTCTTTGGGTCTGCCTTGAGCACGAGGTCTTGCCACTCTGCAATTCCAGCGGAGTAACCGATTTCGACATCCTGAGGTTTGGCCGCGCTGTCTTTAGCTAAATATACGCGCCCCTCGTGAGCGCGAGTGATATCGTGAAGTTCTGAGAGTAACTTGGCAGCCTCTTTCCGATGCTGAAAATCCACGGCAAGCGTGAAGCCTTCTTGAGGGAAGCCGAGTAGACTCTCGCCGGATGGGCCAAGTCGCTTCATCACAACGAGCGGTGAGGCAGCTTGGGAGGCCGAGATTTTTTCACAAAGGGCACGCATTGCCGCGTCGCTTTTGGTCAAAGGAAAGCACGCTTGAAACTGATGAAAACCGTCTTTGCCATAGAGACGGTTCCAACCAAGGACTTGATCCAGCGGATATTGCACATCAACAAAACGCGCATTCTCTGAAGGGCGACTGAGGTAACGGCGATACCGAAAACGATTGAAGAGTTTCACTGGCCATTTGGACATTGCAAATTTCGGTGCAGTAAACGGGACAGACTTTACCGATTGGGACCGGGCTTTTGGATCACCTTCCGTATAATCTGAGGTCTCAAGAACGCCGCGCCCAAGCTGAAGACCTGTTGCCAAAGCGTCGATCCAAGCCACGGCAAAACGCGCATCATTTGCTTCCAAAAGCGCCATGCCTTCTTCGAGATTTTCGAAACTCTGTTTTTTGACCCGCACATTCTGCGTGGCCTCGTGCAGTTGCAAGGTTGCTTGCGAAATGATCCCAGTTTGCCCCAAACCGCCCAGCGTGGCGAAAAACAGTCGCTTGTTTTTGTCGCGAGACAAGGTTTGCGTTTTCCCATCGGGCTTCAAGAGGTCCAGTGACAAAACCTGTGCGGAGAAGTTGCCGGCAGTGCGGTGGTCTTTGCCGTGGACATCCATTGCGATGCAGCCGCCAAGCGTGGCAAACCCAGTGCCCGGAAGGGCGGAGGGGCCCCAACCCTTGGGAAGTGTGACGTCAAGGATGTCTCTCATCGTGATCCCAGCTTCCGCCGTCAGAATGCCTGTCTCTGTGTCGAAGGAGAGAAACCGATCCATCCGGGTCATAAGATGGCCGTGCCCGCCTGACTTCAGAGCTGCATCTCCATAGCTGCGCAATCCACCCAGTGCGGGTCCCGGCTGTTCCTTGAAGGCGTCCAAAAGACCGTGCAGGCGTGATGGCCGTGATAGCGTCATTTGAGCAGAAAGATGCTGCCCCCAGCCTTTGAAAGTATCAGATTTCCACCGCATGTGCCCGTTTGCCCGTCGACCATTGTGCCACAGGGAATGCCAGAAAGCCGAGGAGAATTGCAAACCAAAGTGTGGCCGCTCGAATAATCGCAGTAGCTGCCAGCGCAACTTCAATCGGCACACCTGCCTGCCAGAACAGTCCGACCATGATTGCTTCGATCCCGCCAACCCCTCCGGGCAGTCCTGTAGCTCCGCCGCCGAGCAAGGCCGTTTTGAAGATCGCGACGACGACCCAGAATTCCAATGGTGCGCCAAGCCAGATGAGGATGAGATACAGTGCATAAGCTTCAGCCAACCAGCCAATGACCCCAAGGACCGTTGTCGGCCAGAGTACCTTTGGTCTCATGAACACTCGGATCTCCCCAAGCGAGCGGCGCATTTTACAAAACACGCGGGGGAACCGCCTGATTATGCGGTATGCAAATTCGACGCTGCCCCGAAGGATCTTGGGATGCGTCGCGACATAAACTATCCCAAACGCAAACAGGACAGGCACCAACGCACCAAGCCCGCCAAAGCTTGTGAACGCAAGTGCCGTCGCCAATAGGACACCCGTGGCCAACAGGTCGCTGACCCGGTCCATAAGCCCGAGCGGTAGAAGTTCCGGCTCCGGCCGACCCGAGTTCTCGGCCACCCAATGAAGGCGCACCAACTCACCAACGCGCGCAGGCGTAAGCGTGAATGCAAAGCCGCCAATGTAATGAAAGAGCGAGCTTCGCAGCGGCAACTCGATACTGACTGTCCGAAGGTAAACTTGCCAGCGAATGGCCCGGAGCAGGTAGTTTATTAGGGCCAGCCCCAAAACAGCCGCCCATTGCCCGAATGTGATGCTTGCGAGCTTAGACCAGATTTCATCTGCCGAGCTTGTCGCGAATTCCAGTGCGACAAACACAATCGCGACGACAAAGAAGACCGCGACAGTGATCCTGATGGCTTGACGTAAATTCATGGGGGGGATTTACCGTCCATGCACAGCTAGGGAAGGGCTGTTTCGCTCATTTGGGCCAGATCAGCGCCATACCCGATCACGAAATGCGGAGAACAGCATGATTGAACCCCTTTGGCACCCTAATCCAGATCGGATCGACGGATCAAATTTGTCTCAATTTATGGCGCGTTTGGGCCGCGAAGGCGGATATGATGCCTTTTGGGAATGGTCCGTGTCTGATCTGGAGGGGTTCTGGGATGCCGCTTGGGACGAGCTTGGCATTGTCGGCGAGATGGCGGGTCCCGTTCTGCGGGATGCAGATCAGCTCGAAAAAGCGCGGTTTTTTCCAGATTGCAAAGTGAACCTAGCGGAAAACTTGCTTCAGGTATCAGGCGGCGATGATGCTCTGATTTTTCATGGGGAAAACGGGACGCGTCGCGTCTTTTCTTTTGATGCACTGCGCGATGAAGTAGCAAAATTACAATCTTTTTTACGCGACCAAGGTGTTGGCATCGGTGACCGTGTGGCGGGGTTTGTTCCAAACACGCCAGAGGCGTTGATTGCGATGCTCGCGGCATCCTCGCTTGGTGCTGTCTGGTCCAGCTGTTCACCCGATTTTGGTGTGGCAGGCGTCATGGACCGCTTTGGGCAGATCGAACCGAAAGTGCTATTCTCATCCGACAAGTACCACTACAACGGCAAAACCATTGTTTGTGCGCCGACCGCGTCTGAAGTAGCGGACGCTTTGCCAAGTGTAAAAGCACTCGTCGTTTTCGCTTATGACGGTGGAGCACCTGATATTGCGGGATTTGGATCAAAGGCCGTCGCCTGGACAGATGCTGTAGAAGACCGTTCAACCAATCTTCATTTCGAGCGCGTAAATTTTGATGCTCCGATGTATGTGATGTTCTCTTCGGGCACTACGGGCCTTCCAAAATGCATCGTACATTCGGTTGGTGGGACGCTAATCCAGCACCAAAAAGAGCATCAGCTTCAGGGGGACACAAAACCCGGGGATCGTCTGTTTTATTTCACGACCTGTGGTTGGATGATGTGGAACTGGAAGGTGAGCGCGCTTGGCGCGGGCGCATCGCTTGTCATGTATGATGGCTCTCCGTTTTTCCCCGATGGCAACCGCTGCGCAGACATTGTTGAAGCTGAAGGCGTCACGCATTTCGGCACATCAGCAAAGTTCCTCGATGCCTGTGCAAAGGAGAACGTCGCCCCCATCAAAAGCCACGATCTGAGCAATCTGCGCACGATCTATTCGACAGGCTCGCCGCTTGCGCCGGCCGGTTTTGAATACGTGTATTCTCATTGGAAAAAGGATCTTTGCCTGTCGTCTGTTGCGGGGGGAACGGATATTCTGGGCTGCTTTGTTGGAGGCTCGCCGATTGACCCGGTTTATTCGGGGCAATGTCAAAAGCGTCAGTTGGCCATGGATGTTCGGGTTTTCAACGCAGACGGTCAGCACGTAGAGGGAGAGCAGGGGGAGCTTGTTTGTGTGAAGCCTCACCCATCAATGCCCGTTGGGTTTTGGAATGATCCTGACGGAGAAAAGTATCACAATGCCTATTTCGCTAAGTTCGAAAATGTTTGGCACCACGGAGATTTTGTCGAACTGACCCCGCAAGGTGGCATGGTATTTTATGGTCGTTCAGATGCTGTGCTAAACCCCGGCGGCGTGCGCATTGGCACCGCTGAAATTTACCGCCAAGTCGAGCAGATCGACGAAGTGCTTGAAGGGTTAGTGATCGGCCAGCAATGGCAAGATGATGTGCGTGTTGTTTTATTTGTCCGTTTGGCCGAGGGTGTCGCTTTGGATGAAGCGTTAGTCAAAAAGATCAAATCCGAAATTCGTACGAATTGTACCCCCCGCCACATGCCTGCGAAGATCATTGCTGTGGCCGATATTCCGCGAACCAAATCGGGCAAGATCACCGAACTTGCCGTGCGCGATATCGTTCATGGCCGCACCGTAAAAAACACCGATGCAATGGCCAACCCAGAGGCGTTAGAACTCTACAAAGACTTGCCCGAGCTTCAGTCCTAAACGAGAGCCTGATCAATTCGGACACAGGAGCTGCAATCCTCGCTTCGTGTTTTCACCGCGTCATTCACATAGACGTTTGTGAAGTGGTACCAAAAGTCCGAGTTATAGACATTGGGCTCCCGCGTGATACGGCACTGAAATCCAATGCTGAGGTCTTCCCAAGGCAGGCCTTGTGAGAGTACTTGTCGGAATTCCGGCGCGCGGACAGTGATGTTGAGGGTGCGGGTCTCGCGCGTCGTGGGTGCCTCAAAAGAGACGACCGGGTCAGCGGCGTCGAAGAAATCGACAAAAACGTCCTCTTCGACTGTGTCAAAATCGGGACCGGTCAAAGTAACGCGCAGGGCAAGATCTTTGCGGAAGGCACTATTTTCAAAGTAGGTCGCGATCGCGCTGCGTGGCATATCATCATATATCACGGCGGTTTTCGCAATATAGGCGGCAATGTCGTCAGGGGCGCGGCGCGGTGATTGGCTTGACGAAACCCCCAGCAGCTCATTGCCCCGGAAGCGCGCCATGTCCGTTTCGGTGACATCGATCAAAGTGATGCCCAAATCGGCGCAGTCCTTGGCGTAGTCGCGCACACCGTTTTTGCGATTTCGCGATTGGATATATGCATCCCGTTCGGCACTTTCTTTGAAAAACCCTGCATAGGGCAAAAACGCTTTGGGGTGGGCCGCTTCAAAACTGCGCCGATTGATTGCCCGAACCGAGTTTCGGTTTCGTGTCAGCAGGCGTTCTTTTTCTTCTTCGGTGAAATTGTCAAAACAGAGCGGAAAGCCCGATGCGCCACCGGCAAAGGAATGGGCCAACAGCGTCAGTCCATCGGGGTATCGCCAAAAATCAATAAAGTTGGAGTCGACGCTGGCGACCATCGAAAACTCACCGACTTCAAGCAACAGTCCGCCATCATCGCGAAAGTCACCACTTTTCAAGACCGATACTGCAATCTCGTGATTGTGGTGGGTAAAGCGTTCTGTAAACCCGCCTTCCGTAATGTCCTCAAATCCAAGATCTCGCAGGTAGCGCACGGTCGATCCCGTCCCGAAGGCGGGTGTTAGGATCGGCATCTCCTTGCGGATGTTAGATAAGCTAACGGGATGAAGATGATCTGGATGATTGTGCGAGATGAACAGCATATCGCAAGCGTTCAAGGCGTCGTAACTGTCCATTGGCGAGGGGGCTGCAAGCCACCAGCCATTGCAAAAAGCGGGTCCTTCGATCCACGGGTCCGTGCCAATACGCAAGCTTTCGGTCTCGATGATGAGGCACGCGTGGTTGAGATAGCGGATGCTAACCTCGGAACGCGTTGAAAATCCGTGAAGCGCTCGTTTGGCCTGCGATGTTTCAAAGGTATAGACCTCTGAGGTTATGTCGGACAGCACGTGCTTGAACAATGGTTTCTTGTCGCAATCCACATTGGAATAGCGTCCCGTGGCCGGGTCTAACTCCCACCCATGGAGGGGGCATTTGATCACGCCTGATTTGGAAAGAAGCCGGCCAGCATTATGGTCGCAAACACGGTCATAGCCAGTGATCTGATCGCCGGTTCGGTAAACAAAAAAGTCTTCAAACTCGTTAATGCCCTGCGCAATTTCGGACGTTTTGAAACTGCGCTTGGTCGTCACATTTTCAAATACCGCAGGCTCAGGGGTAAAACCATCGAGTGCCAAGCGCTTACTTCTCCACCCGTTTCAAGCGATAGCTGCCTTCAGGCAGGTCGAGCGCCGCTTCAAGGTCACGGACCTGACCATGGGACAGAACAACTTTGGCGACCGTATCGGTACGCTGATCGTATTGCTCTATCGTGATCCCTTCGTCGAAAATCTGGATCACTACATCCTCGATCAGGGGCATTTTCCCTTCATCGACAAGGGTGACAACCGTCGCGTCAAATTCGTGTTCAATCGTAAACATCTCAGGTCCTAAGTCTTTGGGTCAGACTAGCATCGGTCGCGCGTTACGAAAGGCCGAACTTGTCCACAATCCCGGTGACATAATCGTCGAGAAAGGCCTGCATATCTCCGCCGGGCTGTCGCAGTTGGAATGTCTTTGCAAAAGGATCGGGGGCCTCGGTCGAACTGCCAGACAGCGCGGCGAGCGTCGCATGACCGCAAAACGGCACGTAAACTTCGGAATAGCCGCCCTCATGCGCCAGAACCAACTTGCCCCCACACGTTTGGTCCGCAAAACGAGCCACCTTTTCAGTCATCACAGCGAAGGTCTCTGCGGTGGCCATCATTCTGGAGAGTGGGTCAATAACAGCCGCATCATACCCGCAGGCCACAAAAATGAAATCCGGCTGAAACCGAGTGAGCGCAGGCAGGATCAGACGATCCATCACATCGATATATGTTGCGTGACCTGCTCCCGGCGGGAGGGGGGTGTTTATATTCGCACCTTCGCCGTCACCCTCTCCCCGATCTTCCAAGGCTCCGGTATCCATGGGGTAGTTCCGCTCTTGATGAACGGAGAGCGTTAGAACATTGCGCCGATTGTAGAAAATGGCCTCGGACCCGTTCCCGTGATGCACGTCCCAGTCAATAATGGCGATGCGCTGGGCGAGGCCCGTCGCAAGCAACTCTTCGGCCGCGATTGCGATGTTCGCTAGCAGGCAAAACCCATTGGGAAAATCGGGCAGACAATGGTGGCCCGGTGGACGTGCCAGGGCATACGCGTTGCGTATTTTGCCTTGGCCCACGTGACGTGCCGCCTCCACCACAAGTCCCGCCGAAAGGGCGGCAATTTCAAACCCGCCTTTGCCAAACGGAGTTCGCAATCCAAGCTCGCCGCCACCCGCATCAGAGAGTTTTTTGAACTCTGTGAGGTAGGCTGCTGGATGAACACGTTGCAGCATATCCAGTGTCGCCTCCGGGGCTGAGGAAACGGTCAGCTCATCCGTAAGGCCAGTGACATCCATCAGGTTTTTCAAACGACGCTTTGTTTCGGGATCTTCTGGCAGACCACCGGACGCCAGTGGTTGGACTAGACCGCCGACCGGCTGTGTGAAGGCATAATTACCGCCGGAATGCCAAAAACAGCGTTCGTCCCAGAAAAAGCCGGTATCGCGGGTATCAGCTATGGCGCTGCACCAGAACCGAGCCCACAGAATAACCTGCTCCAAACGAGCAGATCAGTCCGATATCGCCATCGACCATGTCTTCGGAGTATTGCGAGAACGCAATGATGGACCCGGCCGAGGATGTGTTTGCATAGTCTTGCAAAATGTTTGGCTGTTCCTCACCTTCAGGCACGCGGCCCAAGATAGACTTGCCTATGAAATTGTTCATCGTGGCATTGGCCTGATGTAACCACATGCGTTTCAGGTTGTCGCTTTGAAGTCCGGCTTCTTCCATATGGGCCGCCACATGTTTTGACACCAACGGGACAACTTCCTTAAAGACTTTACGGCCCTCTTGCATGAACTGCATGTCCCGGCGGTCTTCCATGTGTCCAAAACGTGTGCGGCGCAAAAAGCCATCATTGTTTCGGATGTTGTTAGAAAATTTCGTGGCGCATTTTGTTGACAGAATATCAAAATGCGGGCCTTTTGCGTCCTCTTCACGTTCCAGCAAAGTGGCTGTGCACACATCGCCAAAAATGAAATGGCAGTCCCGGTCGCGCCATTCGAGATGGGCTGAACAAATCTCGGGGTTTACAATCAGGATTTTTGACGCCGACCCACTGCGGATCATGTCAGCTGCCGCTTGGATGCCAAAGGTCGCAGACGAGCAGGCAACGTTCATATCAAAGCCGAAACCATTGATGCCCAAAAGCTCTTGGATTTCGACCGCGATGGCGGGGTAGGCGCGTTCGTGATTGGATGCTGCAACAATGACCGCATCCACTTCGTCGGCCTGACGCTGCGCCTGATCGAGCGCTTTTTTGCACGCGTCGAGCGCCATTTCCGCCATAACCGAGGGGTCATCATCTGACCGCTCCGGCAGGACAGGGTGCATGATATCGGGGTCCAGAATGCCGGACTTATCCAAAACGTTGCGGCGCTCAATGCCCGATGCACTGAATATGAAGTCTGCCGAAGAATGCGCCTTTGCCTCTACCTCACCGGCTGCAATCGCATCTGCATGCTCGGCGTTATACTTGTCAGCGTAAGCGTTGAACGCCTCTACAAGTTCATCATTTGTGATGGTCAGCTCTGGGGTAAAAACGCCCGATCCAGTGATAGCGACTTTATGCATTGGTTCCTCCCGCGTTTGATCCTTCAAGCCGAGAGGGCGGTCGCCGTCAAGCGCGACTGCGGGATAGGGCGCGCTTCTTTTTGGCCAGACGCAAGAGGTGCCAGCGATAGATCGCGGGCGCTAAAATATAGTCGTAACAGAAGTTTGCGACTTGTTTTATGCCCGGTGTCCCCACCACTCTTGCAAGCCAACGGTAACTCGGCATTTCCTTCCAAAGGACGATGAAGCCATCGATCCCGCCAAAACGCTCTCCGTTTTTTTCAACATAGAGCCGCCGGGCAGCGGTGTCCGCATCCAAATTCCAAGCTTCTCTCGCGTCGGTGTTCAAGTCATCGAATTGAATGCTCAACCCGTTCTTCTCAGAATACTTCGCGTAGTGACTTACTTCGAAATTACAGACCGGGCAGTCGGCGTTGTACAGGACTTTGGTTTCTTTACTCATGGTTAACAAATAGTTGCGAGGGTCGTTCCGTAAACATTTGGGGAGACCCGAATTCGTAAAAAATGTCTCCCTTTTTAGTCAATTTATTTTGAGGGAACATTCTAATGAACCGTTTTTCAAACCTTATTCCGCATAATCTCAGCCGACCTGCGGTACCCCAGCCGAAACCACACCACTCCTGTAACCAGAACATTTTAGATGTCACAGTGGGTTGGGTCGCGCTGGGCCTTCCACCGATATTGGCCACCAGTCTTCTGGTCGAAGACAGCTGCATGCGTGATAGTGTCAGCCACTTTTACTATGCCGTATTTTACGGCGACTTATTCGTGGGGGCGATGTTTATAATCGGAACCT
Source organism: Pseudomonadota bacterium (assembly GCA_039821195.1). Lineage (GTDB taxonomy): Bacteria > Pseudomonadota > Alphaproteobacteria > Rhodobacterales > Rhodobacteraceae > Amylibacter. The sequence goes on along the minus strand of JBCBON010000003.1, from coordinate 45,014 downwards.
TCTTGATTGCTTTCAGAACGCTCAACCGCCGAGATACCATCTTTGCCAAATTGGCGGGCATTGGGGCCTTCGGCACGGCGCTGTTCCCTGCAAAGGGAGGCGGGTGTGAAAACGCAGAATTCGCGTCGCGATTGTTCGCAGTCGTCAATGAAACGGACGAGGGTCTGTCGATGTACCCTTTGGTCGGCGCAACTGATCTTGGCTTCTTCCAATTGATCGGAAGTTCCCATCTATTGCACTCGGTCTTTGCGATCATGTTGTCAGGCTTTTTGGCTTATTACTCGCTGGTGGTCTTCACCAGAGTGTCCGACAAAGACCTTGATGCGTTTGGCCGGATTACCCCCGACAAACAGCGACTAAACCGTTTTTTCAAAGGTGCAGCGACAGCCATCATTTTTGCCATCATAGCAATGGCATCGCATGTTATTTCTAAGGATGTTTTTGGCAGCGGCATTCCCCATTGGGACGACTATAACGGCAGCTTCATCGCGGAGACGGTTGCTATGTGGTCATTCGGGCTCAGCTGGATGATCCACAGACATGCATGCGGGGGATCACCCCGCATCGCATTTCCGGTGTATGGTCAAACGCGCGGCTTGTCGTTTGTGCGGTAGATTTATACGCCCACAGAGGTTTGCCTGAGAACGTTGCCCTGAATGCGAGGAGAGAGGCATTCGGAGGCTCCGGCAAATTGATTAGGTCCGTCTTCCCCAAAGGTCATATTCGCTGGCTTCGTCCACAGTCACGCTCACGATCTCTCCTGGAACCAAAACTTCAAAATTCTCATCTATAAAGAGGTTGCCATCAATCTCGGGCGCGTCGGCTTTTGTTCGGCAGGTTGCGCCATCATCATCGACTTCGTCGACGATCACCTGAAGCGTTTGTCCGACCTTCGCCTCCAGCTTAGCCGCTGATATCGTTTGAGATTTTTCCATAAAGCGTTCCCAGCGGTCCTGTTTGATCTCTTGAGGAACGTGATCGGGCAAATCGTTTGCGCGGGCGCCGTCGACGTTTTCGTATTGAAAGCAGCCGACGCGATCAAGCTGTGCCTCATCAAGCCAGTCTAACAGCGTCTGAAATTCTTCTTCAGTCTCCCCAGGATAGCCTACAATAAAGGTTGAACGCAGCGTCATCTCAGGACAGATGCCGCGCCATTCCGCGATCCGGTCTAGGGTCTTTTCGGCCGCTGCCGGACGGGCCATGCGTTTCAACGTGTCAGGATGTGCGTGCTGAAACGGGATGTCGAGATACGGTAGCACGAGACCTTCCGCCATAAGCGGGATCAGATCGCGGACATGGGGGTAGGGATAGACGTAATGCAACCGCACCCACGCCCCTAAAGAACCGAGATCGCGCGCCAGATCGGTGATATGGGCGCGATGCCCCCGATCCTCGGCATGTTTGATGTCCACCCCATAGGCGGAGGTATCCTGTGAAATCACCAGCAGTTCTTTGACGCCGGCCTCCACCAGCTTTTCAGCCTCGCGCAGGATCGCATGGGCTGGGCGACTGACCAGTTTCCCGCGCATGTCAGGGATGATGCAGAAGCGGCACTTATGGTTACAACCCTCTGATATCTTTAGATAACTATAGTGTCTGGGCGTCAGGGATACGCCGCTTGCAGGGAGGAGATCGATAAACGGGTCAGGTGCGGGTGGAACCGCGTCATGCACCGCATCAAGGACCTGCTCGTATTGGTGGGGTCCGGTGACGGCCAGCACCGACGGATGTGCGCCTGTGATGTAATCCGGTTCTGCACCTAAGCAGCCTGTGACAATGACCCGCCCGTTTTCGTTGAGCGCTTCGCCGATCGCCTCTAGGCTTTCGGCCTTGGCGCTGTCGAGAAAGCCGCAGGTATTCACAATCACCGCATCCGCCCCGCCATAATCGGGCGAAATCGCATAACCCTCGGCGCGCAGGCGGGTCAAAATGCGCTCGCTGTCGACGAGCGCTTTGGGACATCCAAGAGAGACCATTCCGATTTTCGGTTGGCCGTCGCGCACCGGTTCGGCGAGGCGCGCTTTGGGGGCAAGATCAGGGCGAAGATCGGGTGGGTTGGACATGACTTGGGGCTATAGGCTGCGGTGACATGATAGACCAGACCGAAGGGCCATAGGGCCAAAAACCGCCGTCTGGTTTGTGTCCAGAAACTGTACCGCATCCGTACAGAATGCGTCGGGACGGTCTTTGCGCTTTGGATTTGGTAAATTTCAGCGGGGATCGCTTAACATGCCGGGCCAAGACCGTTTTAAAATGCGCCAAAAATGCCTATATTAAAGCTAAGGACTTTAGTTTTGGAAATGCATTTTGGCGTATAAAAAGAAGCTTTCAGAGATTGGATTGGACGGGGTCACAAAAGTTGATGACCTTTACCCCGCAGAGCAGGGCTTGGTCGCGGCCGTCAGGATCGGCAAACCCTACGCGCCCCCTGGTTTTGAATTAAAAACAGTGCCCGAAGCCGCGACGGATGACAACAGGGTGCGCCCCGCGCTGATCCGGCATCTGTTGCAAGGCGGCTGCGATGATGCACCGATCGGTGAACGTGGTTTGGACGCGGCGGGGTTGTGGATTGACGGTCCATTGAACCTGCGCCTGATCCGCAGTGATCACCGTCTGGGTCTGTTCCATTGTCGTATGGAAGATGGGATCGATTTGGATGATGCACAGCTGTATGCTGTGAACTTGCACGGATCACAGATCGGCACGCTGAGGGCGCAACGCCTGATCCTGAAATCGAATTTCTTTGCGCAGAATACAGTCGTGACGGAACAAGTGTCGCTGATGGCCGCGCGGATCGGCGGGCAGTTGTCCTGTGTTGGTGCGGAATTCAAAAATGGGCTGATCGGCCAAGCTATGCAGATTGGCAGCGACTGCTTGCTGCGCGAGGGATTTAAAGCAGGTGGTCTAGTGGATTTAAACGGCTCCCAAATAGGTGGACAGCTGAATTGCGGAAACGGCCATTTTGAAGCTAGGCTGACGGGCCATCGAATGCAGATCGGCGGCAGTTGCTTTCTGCGCGGGGGCTTTACGGCCAAGGGCGACGTGGATTTGACTGGGTCTGCAATCGGCGGGCAATTGAACTGTCGCGATGCGGAAATGCATGGAATTGTGAATTTCCCAAATGTCACTGTAGGGACGGATTTCATTCTGGAATGCAAAATCCCGCCAAAGGCCCTATCCGTTGACAATATGTCCTGTCGCGCGCTTTGGGATCGGCCCGCGGATTGGCCAGAGGGTATGACATTTAATCTGACGGGTTTCACCTATGACGGGTTTGGTCAAACAAGTATGCGGTTGACGGATCGGTTGCGCTGGGTCGCATGCAGCTTGGATTTTGGAAGCTGGGATGAAAAAACAGAAGCATATCGCTTCAGTCCCAAACCCTATACCCAATTGGCGCAAGTCTATTCCCGCGAGGGGCGTCGGTATCAGGCCAATCAAGTCTTGGCCGCGCGGGAATGGGCGATTGCAGTCAGCCAAAACAATGCAGCTTATGAAGCCCATGATGGGACATGGAAGCCAGCTTGGCGTTCATTGATCGCGGATGTGAAATACTATTTCGCTTTGTTTGCGCATGTGTTTTTCGGGTCCGGGTATAATGCATTTCGACCTGTCGGGATTGCAACAGGGATGGTCTTGGTGTCGTGGATATTTTTCCACCAGAGTTTTGAGGCAGGTAGCATTTTGCCGCGTTCAGATATTGTTTTGAACTCACCTTCTTGGGAAACCTTAGATGGGGATGTTCATAAATGGATTAAGACGCGGGTCGGGCAAGACTATGTCACCTTTCGGCCAGCCCTCTATGCTTTTGATCTGTTGATCCCATTGGATACGCTTGATCAGGAAGAGGCATGGAACTCAGCCTATAACCGAGGCCGGTACGGGTGGATCGGCCATCGTTTCGAGCTTATTTTGCAAGTGTCGGGCTGGCTTCTAACTGCGTTCCTTGCGGCCTTCCTAACGGGTTTGATCGGGCGGCGCGGCGAACGGGATTAAACCTTCGCCGCAATCGCCTGACCTGCGGCCACGCCTGATGCCCAGGCCCATTGGAAATTATATCCGCCCAGCCAGCCAGTGACGTCCACCGCCTCCCCAATCGCATAAAGGCCGGGCAGTGATTTCGCCTCCATCGTTTTGGAGGACAGCGCGGTGGTATCAATCCCACCTGCCGTCACCTCGGCCTTGGCATAGCCTTCGGTGCCATCGGGGTGGAAGGTCAGGTTTTGCAGCGCGTGTGCGATCTGATGCAATTTGGTATCCGGCGTGTTGGCCAGTTCGGTCGGATAGTTGATACGCGCCGCCAAGGCGTCGGCCAAACGGCTGGGCAGATGGGCATTCAGAGCGGCCTTCAGATGGGCGCGGGGGTTGTCGCGTTGAAACGCTTTGAGTTTCGCGAACGCCCCTCGAAGGATGTTCAGCGTGATCGGGTCACCATCGGCCCAGAAGGAACTTATCTGCAGGATCGCCGGACCCGACAGGCCCTTATGGGTGAACAGGCTCGCCTCTTCAAAGCTGACACCATTGGCGGTGGCGACGCTAGGGCAAGCGACACCCGAAAGCCCCTCGGTCAGTTTCTGGTCGAGAGGCAGCGTGAAAGGGACAAGGGCGGGGCGGGGCGTAATGACGTTGAGCCCGAACTGTTTGGCGATGTCATAAGCGATGCCTGTCGCGCCCATTTTCGGGATGCTGGGCCCGCCCGTGGCGATGACCAGATTGCGCGCGCTGCGCCCGCCCGCTTGGAACTGGCCGTCGGCGTGTCGGACCTCTCCGATCTGGGTGCTTAGCGCGACCTCGACGCCGCCTTTTGCGCATTCGGCCAGCAGCATCGCAACGATTTGGCGCGCACTGTCATCGCAGAAAAGCTGCCCTAGCGTCTTCTCGTGCCAGGCGATTTTGTGGCGTTGAACGAGGTCCAGGAAATCCCATTGCGTGTAGCGGGCCAAGGCGGACTTGGCGAAATGCGGGTTTTCAGAGAGGAAGTTTTCGGGTCCGCAGCCCATATTGGTGAAGTTACAGCGCCCGCCGCCCGAGATCAGGATTTTCTTGCCGGGCTTGTCGGCGTGATCGATGACCAGAACTTTTGCCCCGCGCTGCCCGGCAATGGCCGCCGCCATCAGGCCCGCTCCGCCCGCGCCCAAGATAATCGCATCATAAATCATGCGACCCGCTGATGAACCTCGATCACATTACCCTCGGGGTCTTGGAAAAAGACCTGATGCCATTCGGCGGAAAAGGTCGTGCCATAGTCAGAATAGGGGATGCCGCGTGCGTCTAAGATCGCAAGGAAGGCCGGAAGGTCATCAGTGCGAAAGGCGATGTGCCCACGCTCAATCGGGTTGATGATTTGGCCGTTTTTGAACTGGATTGTAAAATCACGCTCGGCCAGATGCATCTGCATCGCACCATCGGTGGCAAATCTGATTTGGCCGTCATAGCCCGTGCCGTCTTTGGCCTCGGTGCGCACGAAATTATCCTGTGGGATATCATCTAGGCCCAGTACATTCGTGTAAAATTCATGCATCCGGTCGACATCTTCGGAGACGAAATTGATGTGGTGAAATTCAAGCTTCATGCCTGTTCCATAACGGGCCACGGGGTCTTGGGAAAGGTGCCGCGATTGCTCTCTCCAAGATCGAAGCACCGCTTTTCGGCAATATCGCAAAGCTGGACGCCTTAGTCTCATTGTATGAACAAGAGTATGCGGGATATTTGAAAAGGGTCAGGCGCATCGCGCTCAGCTGGTACAAAGTGCAGAGAGTGAAACTGATCCTAAAATGGAGGAGAAAAGTAGAGCGGTGACGCAGTTTCAAGAAGATTGGATGCAATTTGAAACCGTGTTCGACATCAAAGTGATCGTTGATCCAGGGGAACTATCCCAGTTCGAAACTGCTCAGGTTATCGTAAGTTCCTTAGATGGTCATAGAAAAATGGTGATCTTTCACACGGCCCCAAGCGCCGCGTGCCGAAAACTGATGACTGATTTGGGAATTGGGTACACAACTTATGGTGGACCAAAAAGTGAACCTCCAGCGGCGGCTGATCTAGAAGAGATGTTAGCCGATTGGGGGCTCATTAAGTGATCTGCAGATTTACGAAGAACGTGGGACACAATCCAGGCCCGCGTTTTTGAGCGTAGGAATATGCTTTCTACCGCATTAGTAAGGCCCGTAAAACACGTGCAGAATGAGGATCGCGATGGCCAAGATGAAACCCGCCATAGCCCCGATGATCACATAGGTGACCAGATCGCCATAGATAAGTCCTGCGCCTGCGCTGATGGCAGCGCCTGCCAAAGTCGCGCTTAGGATGATCAGGATCATGCGACCAAGGCCCTTGGCGATGCTGACGAACAGGTCCTTGATCAGGCCCCAAATATCTTGAAGGACGTCTTTCAAACTTCGCGGTCCTTAAAGCTGGGATCGGATTTCGAAAAACTCGCCATTGCTTTAGTCATTTGGTTGGTCCCGCCGATGATTTCAAGCTGCAGCGCGGCCTCTGTCGCCAAAGCCCCTTCATCTGCGCCCCAAATCTGATCCACCAAACGCTTCGATTGCGCAACAGCATCGGGGGAAAAGGCCATCATGCTCTGCGTCATTTCGTGGGCTGCTGCGATTGGGTCTTTGGCAAGATGAGTGATAAGGCCCAATGCCTGCGCCTCGGCGGGGTCCATCACGCGGCCCGTCATCAAAAGCTCTTTGGCGACATCGGCGCGCATGTATTTAGGTAGGCTTTGCGAGATACCCATGTCGGGGATCAGGCCCCATTTCGCCTCTAGTATTGAAAGGCGCGCGTCGGGGGAGGCGATGCGAAAATCCGCCCCAAGGGCGAGCTGCATGCCCGCACCCAGACAATGGCCGTTTATGGCGGCAATGACGGGCACGGGCACGGTGGACCAAACCGTGCTGGGTGCTTGGAACTTGTTCCCGATCCGAGCGTCAATCGGTGTTGAGATTTGTTCACGCAGCCCATCGATATTCTGTGCTCCGGACATCAGAACATTTGTGTCAATGCCTGCGCAAAAAACCTCGTCCCCGCCCGTTAGGATCACTGCGCGGAGGCTTTTGTCTTGGGCCAATTCGCTGCCGACCTGATAGAGCTCGTCCATCATCTCCAGTGACATTGCATTTTTAACTTTTGGGCGGTTCAGGCGAACGGTCGCGATGCCGTCGTCTTTTGTGAGGTCAAGCGTATCCATGGCGCAATCGTAGGTGCGCTTTGTCGGGCTGTCATCCATTCAATGTCGCTTTTGCACCTGACGTTGCGTGGGGCATCGGGTAGCGCGGCGCGAGGTAAGAAGGAGCGGCATATGGGCCTGAGCTTGGGCGTGGATACCGGGGGAACCTACACCGATGCCGTGTTGATCCGCGATCAGACTGCGGTCATCGCCTCCGCGAAGTCGTTGACGACACGCGAGGATCTCTCTCTGGGGATTGGTCGCGCCGTCGAAGAGGTCATGAAGCGTTCAGCCGTAACGGGCGGTCAGATCGACATGGTGTCGCTGTCGACGACGCTGGCCACAAATGCACTGGTCGAAGGGCAGGGCGGGCGCATTGCGCTGATCTTTATCGGGTTTTCCGAACGGGATCTGGAGCGCCAAGATCTGTCGGCGGCCTTGAATGGCGATCCGGTGATCGCGGTCTCCGGCGGCCATAATCATGGTGGCGGCGAAGTCGCGCCATTGGATGAGGCCACCTTGCGGGCGCAGCTGAAAGAGGTGGCAGGCGGTGTAACCGGGTTTGCAGTGGCGGCGCAGTTTGCCACGCGAAATCCCACCCATGAAATCCAAGCGCGGGAGATCATTCGCGAAACCACGGATAAGCCCGTCACCTGCAGCCACGAGCTTTCGGCCAAATTGGGCGGGCCGAAGCGGGCGATGACGGCCGTTTTGAATGCGCGACTGATCGGAATGATCGACCGGCTGATCGGGGCGGCGGAACGCTATTTCGACGCGTTGGGGATCGCCGCACCTTTGATGGTGGTGCGCGGCGATGGCGCGCTGATCTCTGCGGCGCAGGCCAAGGAAAAACCGATTGAGACAACTCTTTCAGGTCCCGCCGCCTCGATCGTGGGGGCAAGGTGGCTAACAGACGCCACGGATGCATTGGTCAGTGATATTGGCGGGACCACTACCGATATTGCCCTTTTGAAAGATGGCTTGCCCAAGATTGATCCCGATGGTGCCCAAGTGGGTGGTTTCCGCACCATGGTGGAGGCAGTGGCCATGCGGACCTGGGGTCTTGGTGGGGATAGCCAAGTGCACATGGCAAAAGAGGGATTGTCGGGCGCCCTGCGATTGGGGCCACGGCGCATCGCGCCTGTCTCGCTTTTGGCGATGGATGCGCCCGAGCTTGTGCATGTCGAGCTGGACCGGGTGATCAAGTCTGCGCGCCTTGGAGAGTTTGACGCCCAGTTCCTTCGCCCGGTTTACAACGACCCGATGCGCGATGGGCTGTCGGCGAGAGAGAAGACCGTGTTGGATCGGGTGATGGCAGGGCCGATGCGCCTGCAAGATGCGATTGCCACGCGTCTTGACCTTGGCGCGTTGGAAGGCCTTGTGACAAAGGGGCTTGTTCACCGCGTTGGGGTGACGCCCTCGGACGCGGCGCATGTCCTGGGACTGGTCGATGCGTGGGATACATCCGCCGCTGTCAAAGCGCTGGCATGTTTTGGGCTGCAGCGGACAGGCGCAGGAGAGGTCTTGGCGACCGATGCACATGATCTTGCAGCCATGATCATCGCTCAACTGATCGAACAATCTGCGGATTGTTTGCTGGAGGCGGCCTTTTCAGAAGAGGGCTTGGATGCCGCGTCTTCGTTGCCGCGCCATGTCTTGGCCCTGTTGGGGCGGAAAGGCCATGCGCATGTTTCGAAAATTGATCTTGGGCTGAACCTGCCCGTGGTTGGGTTGGGCGCTTCAGCGCAAGCCTATTACCCCGGTGTGGGCGCGCATTTGAAAACGCAGGCGATCTTGCCCGAACATGGTGGCGTGGCCAATGCGATTGGGGCTGTTGTCGGCCAGATTACCATGCGCAGACGGGGCGAGGTGACGTCCGGTGGGGAAGGGGCGTTTCGCGCGCATCTTACGGAGGGCGTTTCAGTTTTCAAATCCAAGCAAGAGGCGTTTGATACGCTGGAGGCGGAACTCAAAGCGGAGGCTGTGAAAGCGGCGGTCGAGGCAGGTGCGGCGGATGTGACAGTGGCAGTTTCGCGCGATGTCAAAGAAGCCGAGGTCGAGGACCGGGCAGTATTCGTCGAAGCCGAGATCGAGATCGTCGCGAGTGGGCGACCAAGGTCGGTGCGGGACTAAACGGCTTACTTCGAATTTGCAAAAATACCGAAGCGAGCGCAGGTGCTGGCCCCTCGCCATACCGATCGGAAAAAAATATTACTTCTAAGTCTACTCTAGGCGATACCAGATTTCATCTTCGTCCATTAGGTCATTATAGAAAATTGCTGCGTTGGACGTGACATTCTTAATACGATAACAACTTTCTTTGTCCGGCTCGGCGTCATCAACCAAAATCAGATAAGGGCCCGGCTTGTCATCATACGAACAGGTCTCTTGGATGGAGGCCGAACCTTCTGAACCGCCGCTGCCAAAAATACTTGCAAAATAATCTGAATAACGGTTTCCAGTGATATTGACTTCGCCGCTACCTAAAACTGCATCAACGGACCAAGACCCTTGAAGCAATTGCAAATACTCTGCGTCACTATTTGGTTTTGTCGGTGCATTGGCAACGGTTCTGATTTGGTAGACCCCTGTGTCGCCTGACCTTTTCAAGGTTACCAAAACTTCGCTTTCATCTGTCAGTTCAACGCCATGAAAAAGTGTTTTGCTATATCCATTGTCGGCGCAATTGTCCTGGACATCATTGCCGTTAATTTCGAATACTTCATTTACTGTACAGAAGGCGAATTCACCTTTGATAAAATCAAGATCATTTGCGCCTAAATGGAAATAGTAAAAACGCTTTGTTAGCTCTGCCCCAAGCGGGCGCTTGCATTCGCCGGGCTCCAAACTCCACCAGCCCCGTGACGTCCACTGGCCATCTTCGGAATAGGCGATTGCAGTGAACGTTTCGACATCTGTGTCATTGCAGAACTTGAATTCGGCAAAGGCCGCATTCGGCAATAGAACGGCCAAATAGGCGAACAGGAATAGTTTGATTTTCATAGTCAGACCCCACTTACGGTCTGGCTAAAATAGAAAACTTCGCGCTGAATTCAATTGTGCTTTTAAGCAGGTTTCGGTTCCTGCCGAAGGTTCCCAATGCTTGCCCAGCTGAGCGCGATCATCGCGGCCGCAATCCCAAGGCATAGGGGCAATCCGCCGAGCTGATAACTCACACCAGAGAGCAGCGTTCCGATTAGCCGCCCCGCTGCATTGGCCATGTAATAAAAGCCTACATCCATGGTCACGCGTTCCGAGCTTGTGAACGCAAGGATCAGGTACGAATGCAGGGATGAATTGAGGGCAAAGAGGGCCCCAAAGGCCAAAAGGCCGATCACCACCGTGATGGTCAACCAAAGCGCCGGTGCGCCCGCGATATAGGCCGCGATCGTCAGCGCAAGGGGCACAAAGAACAGCGCGCCCACCCAAAAGCGGGCCTCCCCCATGATCTGGGCCTCGGACTTTTGTTTGGCGCGCAAGAGCTTGGGCGCGCTGGCTTGCACCGCGCCATACAAGATGATCCACACTGCCATAAAAGTGCCGACCATGAAAAAGGCCGCGCGGTTCCCCTCGGGCGTGCCGTCGCTGAGGACGGTATAGAAATAGATCGGGATGCCGACCACGAACCACACATCCCGCGCACCAAAAAGAAACACGCGCGCGAGCGAGAGCCAGTTGACGTTTCGGTTCTTGGAAAAGACCTCTTTGAACTTCGCGCCTTTTTTGCCGGTGGGCAGACCAGCGGGCATGCGCAGCAACAGAACCACCAGGATCACGAACAAAATCGCGGCCATGCCCAGCACAGAGGGCAAAAAGCCGATCACGCCAAGGGCAACAGCCCCAATTAGGAAACCGCAGCCTTTCACGGCGTTCTTCGATCCCGTCAGGATCGCAACCCAGCGAAAGAGGCCCGCATCCTCTTCAGGCGCTAGCAGTTTGACGGCGCTTTTGGATGACATCTTGGCGAGGTCTTTCGCCACGCCAGAGAGGCCCTGAACCAACATCACAAAAACAACCGAAAGGGTGATCGTCCAACTGGCATCAAGGAAGGCCAGCGCGACCAGGGCGACGACTTGCAGGATCAGGCCCGCATAAAGCGTCGATGTCAGGCCAAAGCGCGCGGCGATCCAGCCCGCCGAGAGGTTCGTGATGACACCAGCGATTTCATAAAGGACGAACAGATAGGCCAGCTGGATGGGCGAAAACCCCAGCGTGTTGAAATGCAACAACACCAACATTCGCAGCGCACCGTCGGTGAGCATGAAAGCCCAATAGGCGGCTGTGACCGCGATGTAAGCTGCAAGGCCCTCTGGCCTACTCACAGGCTGTCGCCCACCATTTTCGCCACATCAATCAGGCGATAGGCGTAACCCCATTCGTTGTCGTACCATGCATAGACTTTCACCTGAGTTCCGTTGACAACTAGCGTTGAGAGCGCGTCCACGATCGACGACCGCGCATCGTTCACATAATCTTCGGACACAAGCGGACGCTCTTCATAGCCAAGGATATCCTTCAGCTCGCCCTCGGACGCAGTTTTGAACAGCGCGTTTACTTCTTCGACGGTGGTTTGGCGTTCTACCTCGAAGACACAATCCGTGATGGAGCCCGTCAGCAGGGGTACGCGCACTGCGTGACCGTTCAGACGGCCCTTGAGCTCTGGATAGATCAGCGTGATCGCCGTTGCCGATCCCGTGGTTGTTGGGATCAGCGAATTCAGGCCAGAGCGCGCACGTCGATAGTCCTTGGCCGGACGGTCGACGATTGTCTGAGTGTTTGTGATGCTATGGATCGTGGTAATGGAGCCATGCTTGATGCCCAATCCTTCATGCATGACTTTCACGACAGGTGCGAGGCAGTTGGTCGTGCAGCTTGCCGCCGTGACGATCCGATGCGCGGCGGGGTCGTAGGCGTCATTGTTCACACCATAGACGATGTTCGTGGTCGGTCCGTCCTTCACGGGGGCGGAAACCACTACCTTTTTCACGCCTGCGTCGAAATAGGGTTGTAGCTTAGCCTCGGTCTTGAAAGCGCCTGTGCAATCGATCACGACGTCAACGCCCTCAAGGGGGAGGTCCGTCAAGTCGCGGGTCTGGTGGCACGGGATGACAGTGCCATCGATGGAGATGCTGTTATCTGAAGAGGTAAAATCCACGGGCCAGCGGCCATGTACCGTGTCAAATTCCAAGAGATGGGCGTGCATGTGTGGGTCGCCGACAGCGTCATTCACAAAGGCGACATCGCCACCACGTTCCAGAAGGGGGCGAAGGGCAAGCTTGCCAATCCGGCCCAACCCGTTGAGTGCGTAGGTTGTCATGATGGTACCCTCCGAAAGATCAGCGTGCTTCTAGCCGAAACTCTCAGCGCTTGTCAGTTGTCGATATGTAATAGTCTTGTGACACTGGGGCGTTGGTCTTAGTGCTCGGGGATCAGGACAAAATTGCCCACATGGGCCTTTTCCATGAACTCGGTCTGGGCTTGGGCAATCTGTGATAGCGGAAAGGTCTTGGCGAGGATCGGTTGGATTTGGCCCGCTTCGATATAGCGAACCAAGTTTGGAAAAACGGGTTCGTCCCAGCCGGTGGTGCCGATCAGCGTGATATCCTTTAGATACATATCGCGCATATCCAGATCGACGATGGGCCCGGCAATCGCGCCAGAGGACACCAAGCGCCCGCCGCGTTTGAGCACCTTCAACATCTGGGGGAAGCCTGCACCCGCCACGTTATCGACAACCACGTCGACGCTTTCTTTGCCCAAAACCTCGACCAGGTCTTGGCCGCGTTCCACGATCACATCGACGCCAAGCGCTTCCAATTGTGCACGTTTCGAGGGGCTTGTGATGCCGATGGTTTTCGCCCCCCGGCATTTGGCAAGCTGGATCGTGGCAGAACCGACGCCGCCCGAGGCGCCTGGCACAAGCACGGTTTCACCCGCTTTGACGCCTGCGCGATGGAGCATGTTTTCTGATGTGCCATAGGCGCAAGGGATGGTGGCCAGTTCTGCATCTGACCAATCGGTGTCCACCGCGAACACCTCGGAAGCGGGCACCTTCACATATTGTGCAAACGCCCCGTCAAAATCAGAGGCCATCCAGACATTGTAAGGGTCATCATAGCCGTTGGGCCGCATGCAGGCGCGGATGATGCCGCGTTTGCCTATCAAGCCCGAATCCGCGCCATCGCCAAGCTCCACAACTTCGCCGCAGCAATCTGTGCCTTGGATCAGGGGGAAGGGTGTCTTTTCGTTCCAGCCGCCGTCAGCTTTCTGTTCGTTCAAGTCGTCTTGGTCTTGCGCCGTGCTGCCGGTCGCCTTGGTGACGGTTTCCGAATACCAGCCAAGGCGCGTATTGATTTCCGTGTTGTTGACGCCCGCTGCCAGCACCTTCAGCACCGCTTCGCCCGGGCCCGCGAAGGGTTTCGGGACGTCTTTGTATTCGAGCATTTCATAGCCACCATTGCCCATGGTGACGACGGCTTTCATGGTCTCTGACATTTGGGTTCCCTTAACGGAGCCAGAATTTCTCGACGATTTTACAGGCGCGGCCTTCGGTTTCATCTTCACAGAAGACCGTTAGGTTCATGTCGGGGCTGATAAAGTCTTGTTCGATCATGCCGATGGCGACATTGGCCTGAAAGTCGGGCGAATGGGCACAAGAGGCGATCCGACCGGCATAGGTCCCGTTTTCGCCAATCACACGCCAAGGTCGCGCAGGCGTTCCGATCGGCGGGCCTTCGATTTCAATGGGACAGATTTCCCGGGCGTGTTGGTCGGCGTCGGCCAGTGCTTCCATGCCAAGGCATTCTGCGGCCCCTTCGAAATGGACGAATTTGCCAAGGCCGCAATCAAATGGCGTGTGCGCCATGGTCATGTCAGAGCCATAAGAGAGCATGCCGCCTTCGATGCGTTCGATGCCGTTTGGGCAACCTGCATAGACATCAAGGTCTTTGCCTGCCTCGAACAGCGTGTCCCAAAGCGGGATGCCGTTATACCAGCCTTCCATATAGATCTCGAACCCGCCTTGCAGCGACCAGCCCGAGCGGGCGATGATCATTTTCTGGCCATTGAATTCGATGGTTTTGTGGCGGAAAAACCTTGTGTCGACGATGTCTTGACCGAAGACGCGTTCGATCAGCTGGTTGGCCAACGGGCCTTGCACCGCCAGCGGGTGCACATCGGGTTCGAACACTTCGACATCCAAGCTAAACCCTGCGGCGAGCCCCATATAGTAAAAGAGCATGTCGCTATCGGCGAGGCTGACCCAATAGCGGTCATCGTCCAAGCGGATAGCAACCGGATCATTCATGATGCCGCCAAACTGATTGACGTTAGGGATGTAGTAACACTGATCGTTTTGCATCCGTGACAGATCGCGCGGTGTTGTCATCTGGATCAGTCGGGCGGCGTCCGGGCCAACAAGCTCTACCTGACGTTCAACAGAGACGTCCCAGACCTGAACCGCCGATTTCAGATGTTTGTAATCTTCATGCGGTGTTCGGAACACGGTTGGCAAAAGCATATGATTGTAGACGGTGTAAGCCTTTACACCGGCTTCTTCGACACGTTCTGAAAATGGGGTTTGCCGGATGCGCGGCGTTTGGCTGAGTGTTTTCATAGCCGATGATCTTTCTATTCGATGTCGAGCAGGCGTTCTTCTAGTGCATCAAGGCGGTCCAGGATATGCATGATAGATGTCCGAACTTGGGTAATCTCTCCAAGTGTGTCGTTTATTCCTTCTGGGCGATCGTAATTGTCCGCCACGTTGAAGGTGCCGTTATCTTCGCCGTTCAGCAGCCAGACCAGTGAGACATTCAAAAGGCCGGAAATCATTTGCATGCGATTGGCGCGGGGAAGTTTCATGTTGTTTTCCCAAGCTTCCACCACGTCCAAAGCGACGCCCAATTTTTCTGCAAAACTCTCTAGTGTCAGCCCTCTAGCGTTGCGCGCGGCCTCCAGTCTGTCACCAAAAGTTGCAACATCATCATGGAACAGGCCATCGGCGGGTGCGGTAGTTTCTGGCATTTCGGTCTCCTCTTGGAGGTAGATGAACAACAATCCGGCTGATCTCCTGCCGATTTGCGACGGCTCGGCGACGAAACCGATCAGCTTGTGGGTTTTTCCGCCGCGTCGTCTTCCGTTTCGTCTTCGACATCGCGATCAACGATCCCAGCAAGATTGGCCAAGAAGCCCGTGTTAAAACGTTGGTTGATCTCTTTCGCGCGCTCTACATAGGCGCTGTTATCAAACACATCGAGTTCTGGATCCCAAAGTTGGGCCAATTCAAACAGAGCACCGCGATCGGCTTTGGTGAATTCTTCTGCGGCCATATCTGCTTCGTACGTGCCCCAGCCCAGATGACCCAGCATGTAGCGAGACATCCGCACCGCGGAATCAAATGTCTCGCGCACGATGTCGGTGGCTCCTGCGGCATAGAGGCGATAGACATCATTTCGTCCATAGGCCCGAGCGATAATTGGCAGATCGGGACGTGCCTTGCGCGCGATCTCGGTCAGGCGAACGGCTGCGTCGCGATCATCGACTGCCACCACAAGGACCTGAGCCTCCATCAGACCAGCGGTGTGCATCAATTCGGGTCGCGTGGGGTCGCCGAAATATCCTTTCACCCCGAATTTTCGCATCGTGTCGATGTGGTCGACATGGTTGTCGATGACGACTGTTTTGGTGCCTGCGGCCAGAGCCATCCGGTTGATGATCTGGCCCACCCGGCCCATGCCAACAATGATGACGGGTCCGGCATCGTCAATTTCGTCTTCGGACCTGTCATCCGCGTCGGACGATTTGGTCCACCACTTTTCAAACATTTCGCCGAAGATGAACAAAAGCGGTGTCAGAAACATCGACAATGCGATGATAATTTGAAGCAGTTGGGCTGTATCCCTTGGCATCGCGTTGGACGCGATGGCCGTTGCCACCATGACAAAGCCAAACTCCCCGGCTTGCGCGAGACTGAGCGTGAATAATCGTTTTTCTCTGCCGGGCAGTTTGAACACAAGGGCGAGAATATAGAGGATAGCGCCTTTGATCAGGATCACACCAAGTGTCATGGCCGCAATGGCTCCGAATTGATCCCAGAGCAAAACAAGGTCCATACCGGCGCCGACCGTGATGAAAAACAAGCCCAGCAAGAGCCCTTTGAAGGGTTCAATGTCGCTTTCGAGTTCGTGTCTGAATTCAGAGTTCGCAAGCACAACGCCTGCCAAAAATGTGCCAAGGGCCGGGGACAATCCCACCAGCGTCATCAAAAGGGCGATCCCAACCACCATAAGAAGGGCGAGTGCGGTGAACATTTCCCGCAGGGCCGAGCGTGCGATAAACTTGAAGACCGGGCGCGTCAGGTAGAGACCTGCAAAGATGATGATGCCGATGGAAGCGACAGTCACGAGCGTGACGCCCCAGCCCGGCAGCCCCTCAACCAGGCTCATTGTTGCGTGGCCGCCACCATGCCCGCCGTGATCGTCACCGCCATGTCCGCCGCTTCCATTGTGGATCGTCGAGAGAGCCAACAAAGGCAGGATCGCCAGCATCGGGATGACGGCGATGTCTTGCGCGAGTAGAACTGAGAAGGCAGAGCGCCCCCCCGGAGTGGCCATTAGGCCCTTCTCATTCAACGTTTGGACCACAATCGCAGTCGAGCTGAGCGCTAGTGTCATACCGATCGCCAGCGCGATTGTCCAACTCTGCCCAATAAACATAGCGACAGCCATGATGGCGATGGTCGTGCCTGCAACCTGCATGCCCCCCAATCCAAGCAGCTTTGCCCGCATGTCCCAAAGCGCCTTTGGATCCAGTTCCAGCCCAATCAAAAAGAGCATCATAACGACGCCAAATTCGGCAAAGTGTTGGAGGTCTTGGGTTTCTGAGCCTACCAATCCAAGGATCGGTCCGATCAGCAGACCAGCAATCAGATATCCGAGTACCGATCCAAGCCCAAGCTGTTTGGCGATCGGCACAGCGATCACGGCTGCTGCAAGATATATTGTCGCCTGGAGGAGGAACCCGGCCATATCGTTAGTCCTTATTCATGGGTCATAGCGGCGGCGTCGCTTTTAGATAAGCCACAATCGCTTGGAGATCCGTTTCAGGGAGTTTTGCAAGATTGGATTGAACGCTTGCCATAGAGCCGCCAACAACGTCGAAATCTGGTGTGAAGCCCGTCAGAAAGTATTCAAGCAATTCGTCATTGGACCAGCCGCCGATGCCATCGTCAGACGAGGTAATATTGGGGATGCGTCCTGAACCACTTGGGTTTAGCGCACCGGCCAGCCATGCCGAGGCCTGTTTGGCACCCAATGCGTTGCGGGGGGTATGACACTCTCCGCAATGGCCCATCACCTCAACCAGGTACTGACCGCGGGCCAGAATGGGGTCATCACCCACCTCCAGCCATGGACCTTCTGATAGATACAGAAGTTTCCATCCACCCAGTGTGACCCGCATGTTAAACGGGAAGGAGAGGTCATGGCCCCGTGAAGGGGTGTCTTCAACGTCGGTGGTTTTCAAATAGGCAAAAAGATCCGCGATGTCCTGTGGCTGCATGGACCGGTAAGATGTGTAAGGGAATGCCGGGTAATAATGCTGTCCGCTGGGCGAGGTTCCATGCGTCATTGCGGATGCAAGCTCTGTCAGGTTCCATGAACCGATCCCCTCGTCGGGATGTTGGGAAATGTTCGGCGCATAGAAAGTGCCAAAGTCGGTTTGAAAACTCTGACCACCGGCAAGTCCCAGTTTCGTTTCCGCGTTCGAATGGCACGAGGCGCAACCCGTTGCCGCGAAGACAAGCTCGCCCGCAACGGGATCTCCGGTCAGGGTCTCAAAGGATGATGCGTCGACCGTCGTCGGGCGCGTGACAAAGAGGCCTCCGACTATCACAAGGCCAATTATCGCCAATCCAATCAGTGTTTTCCGCATGGCTTCCCCTGCCTGTCAGCTGCCACGAGCCTAGCGCAAAAAATTTGAAATAATAGCCTTCGATTTGACAACACTCGGGTATGCCTTTGCCGACAGACAGCGAACCATGTTTTGTTCGTTTTCTTTTTCCAACGCTGGATCGCGTTTGGCCCGCATGTGTGATCGCGCAAAATGATTGCACAGGATCGATCCCGGATACTGGGACTTTTAACGCCTCTGTTGCTGTTTGGCCTGATTGCGAATCTGGGCATGTTGGTGTCGCCCCTGTTTATGATGCAGATGCTCGATCGCGTTGTGCCAAGCGGGAACATGGCAACGCTTGCGATGCTGTTGCTGATCGCCGTGGCTTTCATTGCGTTAGGGGCCATCATTGATGCGAGGCGTACTCAAATCTTAAAGCACACATCGAACTGGGTGGAACAGCGCGTGATGTCCGAAACCCAGCTGCAAAGTTTTCCCAATGATTTCCTCTTGGTCAGTGTGTTGCGGCATCCGGCGCGGGCGCGTTCGACATTGGCCATTCTTGATATTCCATGGATTGTTCTGTTTGCAGCGGTGCTTTTGGTCTTGCATCCGATATTTGGTGCAATCGTGGCAGTGTCGCTGATCATTGTCTTTGGTCTGACGCTTTGGCGGGCCCATCTGGAAAACAGTGCTGTGCCACCTCATGCCGCTGAGCGGAATTGGATCGGGGTACTGGAGGCGCTGGGCGCGGACCGCGACCGCATGGGCCTTGGTGCGCGTGTGTTGGATCGTATCAAGTTGGCTGCATCGGGGGATCGCGCAGAAGCACTTCCAAAGCTTTCGGTGTTGGCCCGGATGGATGCGGCGCGGAACTTTTTGCGCCAGGGCACAAGCCTTGCCTTGCTGGCCGCGGGTGGCGCGTTGGTGGCGCAAGACGCGTTGACGGCGGGCGGAATGATTGCCGCGAGCCTGATCGGGACAAAAACACTTTCATTGACGGAAGCTGCGATCGACAGCTGGCCCGAGTTTCGCAAGCTGAAGGATGTGCTCCAAAGTGCGGAGGCCAAACCTGCGGACGCCTCGGACGCTGTGATCGTCAACGAGCCTTCGGTGAGTGTTGTAAAGCTGACGGTGCCTAAGGGAAAAACCGGTGGGTTTCGGTTGCAAAATGTCAGTTTTGAGTTGGGTGCGGGACGGTGTCTTGCCATCCTTGGTCCCTCGGGTGCAGGGAAAACCACGCTTCTTGATATACTGTCTGGCTCGTTTCCCGCGCCGCTGGGGCAGGTCAGGCTGGGCGGGCACGATCTTGCGCGTATCAGCGCAGGGCAACGGCACCAATTGATCGGGTTTATGGCTCAAGCACCCCGCTTTGATGTGGGTACGGTCGCCGAGATTATCTCGTGTTTTGAACCGACCCCAAGCCAGGACAAGATCGAGGATGCTGCCATTCTGGCAGGCGTCCACAGTACGGTTCTAGGTCTGCCAAGGGGCTATGTGACCGACCTCAAAGAAGATGGTCATATCCTGTCGGCAGGGCAGATGCAGCGCCTGTCCTTGGCGCGCGCCCTCTATAACCAACCAAAGCTTCTGATTTTGGATGAACCAAACGCGCTTCAGGACAGTTTGGGCGAACAGCAGATGGCCGATGCCTTGTCGCGGATCAAAGCCAGCGGTGTGACCATCATTATGGTTGTTCATCGTGTCGGGATCATGTGGCTTGCTGATGATGCGCTGGTGCTGGATAAAGGCCGAGTGGTCGATTTTGGACCACGGGGACATGTGCTGGCGCGCCGCTCTCAGACCAACCGAGTGCTGGATACGCCGCTGACAGATGGTGGCGTTCAGGATGTCGAAGATTGGATTTCCAATCAGTTTCAACGCTCCTCCGATACTGAGTTTCGCTATCGCGCAATCCTTGTGGCAACTGAGATGTACAATTTCATGCGAGGCCTTGCGGGCGATGAGGCCGCGCAACGGCAGGTCAAAATGGAATTCTCTTTTGTGGACGGGGACACGTGTACGATCTCAATCCGCGAGGAGGGCAATGATGGTCTGAATGCGCGGGCCGGTGAACTAAAGCGGTTGGTCACGTCTGACAATTGGGTTCCAGATGATCTCGATGAGATTGGCATGTCGATGGTCATGCTCTCGCGTGCGGCCGAAACCCTCGACGTTGTCGAAGGGCAAGGCGCCACTGAAATTATTGCAAAACTCGCGTCTGATTTGCCCATACCGGAAAAGAGAGCCCATTGATGACCGCCGAAAACGATATTGAATTGCCCATTCGACAGGTTCGCCGAAGTGCAGTGTTCATCGCCTGCGTCTTGTTATGTGCACTCGTCTGGGCCCGCATGGCGCCATTAACCACCACATTGGAGGTTTCAGGCGTCCTCGCCGCAAATGCCACGAGTGCCAAAGTGCAAGCCACAGAGTTCGGTAGTGTCCAAGAGGTTTTCGCGGGGAATTTCGACGTCGTCAAAGCAGGCGATATTCTAGCAAAACTAGATGATGGCGCGTTGCATACGGAGCGGTTTGTCGCCTCCAAACGGCGTGATGACCTGACGATTGAAGGTGCGTTGATCGCCCATGAGTTGCACGGCACACCCATTGATGCGGACCTCGACTTCAGCCCCGGAATAACCTCTGCCTTTCAAGCGGCGCGGGCGTTTCACGAGGACAGGATATCGGGCCTTCGGGCTCAGGCGGACCTGTCAGAATTGCGCTTTTGGCAGTTGGATGAGCAGGTTCAGGTCGCCAAAGACCGTGTGGTGATTGCGTCTGATCGCGCATCCGATCTTGGCCAGTTGCGTGCATCGGGTATCGGGACGTCGCTGGCGTTTACCGATGCGGCCTTGGATGAGCTTGAGTTGGCGCAAGAGCTGTCTCGCCTTGAAAGTGACCGTTCGCAGGCGCGAGAAACCAAGGAAAAAGCTGAGCTGGAAATCCAAGCCGAAAAGAGCGCGCGTCGGTCGGATTTGGCAACACGGTTTGCAGAGATCGAAGTTGAAGTTGCGCAGTTGAAAGAGCGGCTGGCTCAATTGGAGGCTCGGAGTGACGGACTTGTTTTGCTTGCACCAAGAGACGGCGAATTGTCGGAATGGTCGCTCTCTCCCTTTGAGACGGTATCGCCGGGTGATGTGGTCGGGCAGGTGACAGGCGCGCTCGGACCGATGCATATTGCACTCAACATCGCCCCGGATTTGATTGATCAGGTGAGTGTCGGGCAGCAAGGCATCGTCACGTTTTCCACGCTGCCGCAAAGGTCCATGCCGCGCGTCGCGGTGACGCTCGCGTCAAAAGCCCAAGTGAGCCACCTTGAACCCGGGGCGGACGTTCCAACCTATTCGGCAATTGCCTCCTTCAATGAAAGTGAGTTTTCAAAGCTGAGTGATGCACTGAGTGGTAACTACTATCTCGCCTTGGATGTTCCAGTCACTGTCATTCTGGAGGGCCGGGAGATGACCGCTTGGTCCTATGTTTTCGATCCTTTGATCTCGGCGTTTCGCCGCGCCGCGCAGGATTAAAAAAAGGCGCGCAAGCCGAAGCTCGCGCGCCCCATTCGGGAGGTAATCCGAATTAACCGAACTGGTTCATCGTGTTGTCTTTACCGGACGCTTTGAGGGCCGCATCACCAGAGAAGTACTCTTTGTGATCGTCTCCCATGTCGGACCCGGCCATGTTCTGGTGTTTCACGCATGCGATACTCTGACGGATCTCCTTGCGTTGAACACCGGCCACATACCCCAGCATACCGGCATCGCCGAAATATTCCTTGGCGAGGTTGTCTGTGGACAAGGCTGCCGTGTGATATGTCGGAAGCGTGATGAGGTGGTGGAAAATCCCCGCTTCGCGCGCTGCGTCCGCTTGGAAGGATTGGATCTTTGCATCGGCTTCGGCGGAAAGCTCGCTGTTGTCATACTCAGCCGACATCAGTTTCGCGCGGTCATAGGCGGACACGTCTTTCCCATCTGCTTCCCACGCGTCAAAGACTTGCTGACGGAAGTTCAAGGTCCAGTTGAAGCTGGGTGAGTTGTTGTAAACCAGCTTGGCATCCGGGATAACTTTGCGGATCTCGTCAACCATGTCGCCGATTTGGCGGACATGCGGCTTCTCCGTTTCGATCCAAAGGAGGTCGGCACCGTTTTGCAAGCTCGTGATACAGTCGAGCACAACGCGGTCCACACCTGTGCCCTTGCGGAACTGGTAAAGGTTGGATGGCAGTCGCTTCGGACGCATCAGTTTACCGTCTTGTTTGATGACAACATCCTGATCGTTCATAGTCTCCAGCGTGACCTCTTCACAATCGAGGAAAGAGTTGTATTGCGCGCCCAGATCACCCGGTGCGCTGGACACCGCGATCTGCTTGGTCAAACCTGCGCCAAGGCTGTCGGTGCGGCATACGATGATACCGTCATCCACGCCAAGCTCTAGGAAGGCGTAGCGGATCGCGCGGATCTTAGCGACGAAATCCTCATGCGGAACGGTCACTTTGCCGTCTTGGTGACCACACTGCTTTTCATCGGAAACCTGGTTTTCGATCTGCAGCGCGCAAGCGCCAGCTTCGATCATTTTTTTCGCCAAGAGGTACGTCGCCTCTTCGTTACCAAAGCCCGCATCGATGTCTGCGATAATTGGCACAACATGCGTTTCGTGATTGTCGATCGCCGCCTGAACCTCTTGGGCTTTGGCGGTGTCACCCGCGGCGCGTGCTGCATCGAGATCACGGAACAAACCGCCCAACTCACGTGCATCGGCCTGCCGCAGGAATGTGTAGAGCTCTTCGATCAGGGCAGGTACGGATGTCTTCTCGTGCATAGACTGATCTGGCAGCGGGCCGAATTCAGAACGCAGTGCTGCAATCATCCAACCCGACAGGTAGAGGTATTTGCGCTTGGTCGTGCCAAAGTGCTTTTTGATGGAAATCATCTTCTGCTGACCGATGAAGCCATGCCAGCACCCCAGTGATTGTGTGTATTGAGACGGGTCGGCATCATAAGCGGCCATATCCGCACGCATGATACCCGCGGTATATTTCGCAATATCGAGGCCCGTCTTGAATTTGTTCTGAGCGCGCATCCGCTCGACATATTCGGGGTTGATCGAAGACCAGCTGTCCCCATGCTCTTTGAGCAATTCTACAAGTTCCATATCTTTTGGCATGACATCCTCCTCAGAATTGTATGCATTTGTATACTGAACGCTCTTCTACAGACTTCTTTAGTTCCCGCCTTTGAATTCGGGCGCGAGCAGCGCTCTTGCGAAGTCACGTTGTAAAAGCTTTCGCAGATTTTGCCTGTGGTTTTGTAAAGATTTTACAAGTCTTATTCATTTTTGACAGGACGGGCTGTTTAAAGGGCTAGTTCAGAAACGATACTGAGGATTTCATTGCAGGCCCAAAGGTATTCTGGGCCTTCCAGCCAGCTGAAATGTGCGTGAGCTGCTCGGACGATGTCTTGTGCGTCTTTCGGGTGTGAGAGCACCCAATCAAGATTGCCGAGGATCGACGGGATGTCAGTCACAGGAAGGAAGTGTTCCCAGGGTTTGAGTTCGAAGGCGTGGATATATTCGATCGGTGGGGTGGGCATCATGACAACACTGTTGCCACCAAAGTACCAGGTGGCCCCGCTGGGCGCATCATTACCGGGCATTAACAGCACGCATTTATGCGAAAAAGCATGGGCTTTCTTGAAGCGCTGCGTGACAGGTATTGGTGCTTGCAAACGCTCGTCCACGTTTTGGGTGGGTTGCAAAACCACTTGGCGGTGGGGGTGGGCCGCAAAGTGCTGAAGCAATTCCAAGCGGGTCAGCGTTGACGGGTCACGTCGTGCCCAATGTGATCCTGTCACCGCGCCGCCCCACCAAACCGCGTCCAGCTTGTCCTCCCAAGGGGACCACGCGCGCTGCAAATAGGTGCGATAAGATGTAAGTTCCGGACCCGTGTACCGATCACGATCCCCAATCGGTAACAAAACAATCTCTCGCAAATGGGTGCTGCGAACGCCAGCAAAATGGAGGCCATGATCGAGGTTCGCGCGATGTCCCGTACTGTCCCCGAGCAAAACCCAGCCAGTTAAGTGCTTGGGAAAACGTGCATTTTGCGCGACCAATGCCCGGAAGTTGGACCGGCCATCGACGAGCCGTTGAATCTTGCCATAGTAACTGACGCTGGACGATCTAAATTCAAGCGTGTTGCCAATGCGGCTGACCAGCCCGATATATGTATCCTTGTAATATGTCGGGTCCTCGCTGCAGATCCGGTTCGTTTGCTTAGCGAAGTCACCAATACAAAACTCCACAAGCCGTTCGGCCTTGGCGGATTTTTTACCGATGACGGGGGTGTAATTGAGGTTCAGAACCTGTCGCCGTTTGGACGGCAGGTGCGTGATTGGCCGCGCCCGTCGCAAGTTTGAAATGGCGAGCTGAGCCTGCGTGACAAGCCAAGATGGATGATAGGCATAGCCCGCTGCATTTGAAGGATTGAAGAACCCCATGGCGGGTTGAGTGGCAGGTTTTATTCCAGAAGCCAACACCACAGTGGGTGCCGAGACGCGGGAGTGGAGCAATTAGGCCCGTCCAGAACGCGGGCGAATTTGAGCCTTGGCGTCGCGCGGGGTCAGTCCGAGGCGGATGTGCGGTTTTAGACCTTCGAGCCGTTCGTTCCCTTCGATGATGTGAACAGGTGTTTTGAAATGGGTGGGTTCAACCACATCCTAGGACTGCGGGGGATAGAGGTCTTTGGGTCCGCCAGCCATCACGTCCATCAGTTCGGTCAGAGTTGGTTTCACAATGGGGTCTTCATTTTGAACACAGTAACGCAGAATGTCGTTGATGGCCTGCAAATAGGCATGCGACATGTCCGGGGCCCGTACTACAGGACGTCGCAAATCCGCCTCAAGCGTTGCGATGGCATTGAACGCATGTGTTGTCGGAAAGGCTTTGTAACGCATCAGATTGGACATGAAGGCGCGCACGCGCCCGGGCAAGTCGGGCGGCACACCCGGTTGGTTGTCAAGCATCGCATAGCACCAAATCAGGGTTTGGATCAGACCCTTGGTATAGCCTTTGGTGCTGGCGTCATCGTTAAACATGTCAATGATCTGCTGATAATATTCGCCATAGCTGCGGGTGGATCGGGTCGCGGGGCGGGCCGGATCATCGCCGCTGCCGCCATAAGGATTGATCCCGGCATCCAAATGTATGCGGTCCATCCGATCCCGCGCCTCTTGGCGTTGGCGGTCGTAGACGCGCCGCGTGGATCGATTGCTGTCGCCCCGTTTCATCGTCCGCTCCTTTAGTGTCGTAAGGCTGACACGGGTCGCTGAGTCGGGGCAAGGGGTGCGGCTTTGATGTGTGAAAGCGCTGTTAAGCAACCTCGCGTGGACTATCTTATGAGTAAGAATGCCTGTCTATTCGGAGCGTCGAAGACGCGACACGCGCCTGCACCGCCCCCTCTCAGCATTGCTTCGCAACGCTTGCCGGGCAATGGGACGCGTTGCTTTCCCCCTCGGGTCAAGCGCGTCCCGTAGATTCATTATCCGATTGCAGTGACTTGCACTACTTGTTTGATAACAAAGCCTCTTTTAGGAGTTCTGTTGAGTGTGCCTCTACAGCTTCTCTGATATAACGATAAAAGTACAAAATGTGCGATGCTGATATTGCAATTCTATGAATATCTTCGAATATGTTCACGAATGCTAAAACGTCTGGAAAATTGCTAGTACTAACATATTCCCCTTTTGCAATAGTTGTCTCGTTACCATGTATATCGGTCAAAGAAACCTTGCCGTCTGACTTAACAAGCAGACCCTCATTTGCTGTATGGATATAGTCTGGACGCCGTTCGTATGGAATTTTTGGATTTTCTGAATAAAAATTATCTACATGCTGTTTTAGCGTTTCAACTTTATTGCCATTGAATCCAAAAACGACTTTGAGTGGCCACCCTTTGTAATATTCAGCTTCTAGTTCGTAGTTTGGCTGTATTTGATCCGATCGTAAATCTTGCTGATTAGGTATGCTCGCGACATTCGATAACGCGTCGATGATCTCATTCTTTGTCAAATTCGACTTTACTGACACCACGGCTAAACAACCGTCCACAGAAGCGAATGCTTTACTAATTCCATCTTTTCGCAAGTTGAATCGAGGAGCGCGTGATTCCGTCACGATAATATCGATTTGTTGTGACTCCAAACCGGCTTGGTCAAATAAAAAACCACCAAGAAATACTTCGCATGTAGAGGGTAGATTATCTTGCAAGAGTTCTCGATATACATTTTCTCTATTGAAACCGAGATCGGATGTATTCGCTAAAGCCGCCTGGCTGTCTGCGTCAGATTTTATTTTTCTGGCTAGGTCCGCGTAATGTTTGTGTAGTCTTTCGAAAAATGGTCTCGATGTCATCTCGCAAATTTCTTATGCTTCACCCGTTTCGGTTCAAGCGCATCGGGGCCAAGGCGTCTCTTCTTGTCTTCCTCGTAATCCTCAAAATTGCCTTCGAACCATTCCACGTGGCTGTCGCCCTCGAACGCGAGAATATGCGTACAGAGACGATCTAGGAAAAACCGGTCGTGGGAGATGATCACGGCGCAGCCCGCGAAATCCTCGAGCGCGTCTTCAAGGGCGCGCAGGGTTTCGACGTCCAGATCGTTTGTCGGCTCATCCAGCAGCAGGACATTCCCGCCTTCGCGCAGCAGTTTTGCCATATGGACGCGGTTGCGTTCCCCGCCCGATAGCAGGTTCAGTTTCTTCTGCTGATCGCCGCCCTTGAAGTTAAAGCTGGAACAATAGGCGCGCGAATTCACCTCGGCATCGCCCAGTTTGATGATGTCCAGCCCGTCCGAGATTTCCTCCCACACGGTTTTGCTGTCATCCAAACTGTCGCGCGACTGATCCACATAAGACAGCTTCACCGTGTCGCCGTAACTTACCTCGCCGCTATCGGGCGTCTCTTGACCCGTTAGCATCCGAAACAGCGTGGATTTCCCCGCGCCATTGGGGCCGATCACGCCGACAATGCCGCCCGGTGGCAGCGAGAAGGACAGATCCTCGATCAGAAGCGTGTCGCCAAAGCCTTTCTGGAGGTTTTCAACCTCGATCACTTTGCCGCCCAGTCGTGGCCCGTTCGGGATGATGATCTGTGCGCGGCCAACCTTTTCACGCTCGGATTGTTCGGCCATTTCATTATAGCGCTGGATACGGGCCTTTTGCTTGGCTTGGCGGGCTTTTTGGCCCTGCCGCATCCATTCAAGCTCTTTCTCAAGCGTCTTTTGTTTCGACTTATCCTCTTTGGCTTCTTGGGCCATGCGCTTGGCCTTTTGTTCGAGCCATGCGGAATAGTTGCCCTCGTAGGGGATGCCGCGCCCACGATCGAGTTCCAGGATCCAGCCCGTGATGTCGTCGAGGAAATAGCGGTCGTGCGTGACGATCAGGATCGTGCCCTTGTAATCAATCAGGTGCTGTTGGAGCCAGGCGATGGTTTCCGCGTCGAGGTGGTTGGTCGGCTCATCGAGCAGAAGCATGTCGGGCTTTTCGAGGAGGAGCTTACAGAGCGCCACGCGGCGCTTTTCCCCACCCGACAGGTTCGCTACATCGGCCTCGTCCGGTGGGCAGCGCAGCGCCTCCATCGCGATGTCGATATTGGCATCCAGTGACCAAAGGTCCTCGGCGTCGATGACGTCCTGCAGCTTGGCCATTTCATCCGCGGTTTCATCGGAATAGTTCATGGCGAGGTCGTTATATTTGTCGAGGATCGCCTTCTTGTCCGCAACGGCGAGCATGACGTTTTCCCGGACATTCAGTGTCTCGTCGAGATGGGGTTCCTGCGGGAGGTAACCGACCTTGGCGCCCTCGGCCGCCCAAGCCTCTCCGGTGAAGTCCTTGTCCATGCCGGCCATGATTTTCATCAGCGTGGATTTACCCGCGCCGTTCACGCCCACGACCCCGATCTTTACGCCAGGCAAAAAGGACAGACGGATATTTTCAAAACATTTCTTGCCGCCGGGATAGGTTTTTGAAACGCCATCCATGTGGTAGACATATTGGTAAGAGGCCATTTGAGGTTCCGTAGGGTGAGAGTGATTTTGGGCCTTTTACGGGGCGGATTTGCAGGGATCAATGGAGGGTGCATGCGGGCGGCTGTGATCGGGTTGTTTTTGTGGTGGGGCGGTGGCGCGGCGGCGCAGTCGATCCTTTTGATGGGCGACTCGATCCTTGTCTGGAACAGCTATTTAGATGCGTCGGTCGTGGACCGTTTGGAACAGCGGTTTGGAGATGGCGTCGAGAATAATGCGGCAGCGGGTGCGATGTTGACGAACCCCAATGCGTTGGGGAGCATTTTTGGTTACGATATCCGGACGCAGTTTGATGGGAAGCTGTTCGATTGGGTCGTGTTGAATGGCGGGGCGAATGACATCCTTGCCGAATGTGGCTGCGGGTTGTGCGACGCGGTTTTGGATGATTTGAGTGATGTGGATGGTGCGCGCGGGGCAATGCCACAGCTGGTGAATGAAATTCGGGACACGGGTGCGCAGGTGGTGTTGGCGGGATATTACATGCCGCCATCTGGCGGGACCGCAGAGTTTGGCTGCCTTGACGATCTGGCCGCGTTGAATGCGCGATATGCAGCGCTGGCGGCGCGCGATGTCGATGTGTACTTTCTGGATACCGCCGCACTGATCCCGCAGGACGATTTGACATTGTTTGATGGTGATCTGCTGCATCCATCAGAGGCGGGATCGCGCCGTCTGGCGGATGCTATAGCGACGATAATTTCAGAGAATTAAGGTGCTGGGATGACCGTGGTGAGCCCGTTTGAAATTCCTGTGGAGATGAGCGGCAGCTTGTTCGTTATGCCCAAACCGTTGGCCACAGAGCTCGACAGTGAGATGGCCGCGCTCGCCAAGAGCGGTGTGACGCAGGTTGTCTCGCTTTTGCAAGGGGACGAGGCAGCGGCGCTGGGGCTTTCGTCAGAAGAGCAAGCCTGCCGGAAGGCCGGTCTCAGCTTTGTGCATTTTCCGATTGTGGATTTCGGATTGCCTGATGGACTGGCTTTCGCCGCCTTGGCCAGAGACATTTTCGCCGATGTCTCGCGCGGGGCATCCGTTTTGATCCATTGCAAAGGCGGCATCGGGCGGTCAGGCATGCTGACCTCTTTGGTGGTGGCACAATCCATCGGGAGTGCGGAGCGCGCCATGGAACATGTCTCGCAGGCGCGGGGCCTGGAGGTTCCAGATACGCAAGAACAGCGCGACTTTGTGCTGCGCCTCTTTTCGGAAATGGACAGAGATCATGCGCCCTGATCGGGTGATGTGGGCATCCAGTATTCGGGCTTCATCCATGCATCGGGTAAGACCAGTCGCCCTTTAGCCGCTGGGCCTTCGTTCAACGCATATCCCTGCCAAGCATATTTCCAACTGTCCGGCATATCATAAGGCGCATCGATATCCGTTTCCTGAGCAAACCCATGGCGCACATAGTACTCGGTATCGCCCAAAAGGAGGATTTTGGCGAACCCCGCCGCCGAGAGAACCGTTCGCCCCTCGTCAATCAGCCGAGTTCCAATGCCTTGTTTCTGGGCCTTTGGCGTCACTGTCAGCGGCCCCAAAAGCCCCAGTTTGGCATCGCTGCCTTCGATCCAACCCGACGTAAAAATCGCATGTCCGATGATTTCGCCGTCGCGTTCAGCAACCAAAGACAGGCGATCTGAAACTGTCGTGAGCAAATCGGTGACCAAAGGGCGCAGTTCTTCATCCGGAAAGGCCAGTGGGTAGATCGTCAGAATGTTCTGAAAATCGTCTGGCGTGGAGGAACGGATTTGCGATGTTTGCGTCATACCGCTTTCTGTATCCGCTGACCCAGTCACCGCAAATAAAAAACCCTCGGTGGGAGGGGATCACCGAGGGTGTGGTTTTCGGGCGAGGGGACGTTAAGCAAAGTAGGTAATTTAAGTGACGGGCAGGGCCGGATTTCGATTATCACGTCACGTGTTCGTTGTCGATGTGCAACGGTAGCAAGATAACTTGTCCCAACACAAATTACAGTGTTTGCGCTGGCTGGTTGAGGTGAGATGAGCATTCAGGAATTTTGAACAATGGTATCACCATGCGCTTTGTGAATGACTACTTCTTTGACTTTATTTTGACTTTGCGGGCTCTCTTCTTTTTCCCTCAAAAGTCTGTCCGGCTTCGTGTGACGCCGGGCGTAATCATATTCAGTTGTTTTGTTAATATCGTGTTGGCCGTGCTATTTGATCTGTTGTTAAAATGGCCAATCGAGCAGATGCATTTCTGGGGATTTGTACAGCTCTTTTCGAGTTTCTTTGTATTGATAGCCGTTATTTTTCTTGCGATTTCGATGTTTGGGCAAGCAAGAAAATTCGGACCAATCCTAGTTCAGTTCAATATTTTATCGTTGTTGGCTGGGTTGGTTTACTCCCTACTCGTTTATTTCCTTAGCCAGTCGGAAATTTGGAATTCGGGGTCGGTCAGTGTGTATCTGTTCTGGCTCCTGGGTGGTCACGCAGTATTCCTTATTTTTAGTTCGATAGTGCTTTTTCGGTCTTCGCAGTACCACCTGCAGATTGGAACAGGTCTATCAATGACAGTTGCTATCGCTCTGCTCATCAGTTCCGCTGTTGAAGACCGCTATTTCCCACCGAGTGGTTTTTTCTGGACGGACACTGGTTTTGATGACCATGGGACCTATGATGAGTTAGTCGCGCCTATCGTCGCGGAAGAGCTTTATTCTAGGCAGGACCAGCTTTTGAGCGCTCAATTCAAAAAGCTCCTCCCGCAAGACCCAGAAACAGTCGAACTGTTTGCAGTTTTGGGCGCTGGATACGCATATGAAGGCGTCTTTCGCCGTGAAGTTGAAGCCGTGCCTAAAATACTTGATGCGCAATTCGAGAATGTTCAGTTTGTGTCGCTTGTAAACTCAATAGAGTATCCGGACCGCTTTCCGATATTGGGAAAAGTGAACTTAAACCGGGTGATAGACGAGTTCGAGCGGCGGATGGACGTTAAAAAAGACGTATTGCTTTTATTTTTAACTTCTCATGGGTCTTACGACAGTTTCTCGTTACGATTTGAACACATGCTTCTGCGGAGCCTCACATCTACTGAATTGGCCGCAATTCTCGATGGCTCGTCCATCCAGAATATCGTCGTCGTTTTATCTGCATGCCAGTCCGGCTCTTTCGTGGATGACCTCTCTGGCGATAATCGTCTTATTATCACAGCCTCGGCTGCGGAAAAGAATTCGTTTGGCTGTTCGGATGAGAACGAGTGGACTTTTTTTGGGCGAGCTTTTTTTGACCATGCCCTTCGGCAGACGAGAGATTTTGCCCAAGCATTTGAAATCGCCAAGAGTTTGGTGACTGAATGGGAGGAAGAGCAGGGGTTTACGCCCTCGGAGCCGCAAATTTCATTGGGAAGCGGTATCGCGGAAGCGTTAGCACAGCTGAAGTAAAAAAAACCCTCGGTGGGAGGGGACCACCGAGGGTGTGGTTTTCGGGCGAGGGGGCACCCGAAATTTAACCTGGCAAAGAGATCCGTGTTGTACGGACGGAGTTATCCTTCTCCCCCAGATCCTGAATTTGCCCAGTGGCCGCATCGGGGTGAATGCGGGCAATCTCCGCCGAGAGGGGAGACGCCAGCTGAAGTGTGAATAAAGTTGCAGCTATGAATTGTGTCATCTTCTGCCTCCTTGGTTGACCCTTACCTAGGCTACCTCGCCTTCACTTGCGAACCAAAGCGGCGTGAGCTTTGCGTCACGTATCCTCCCAAGCCTGTGATCCGGGCGCCAAAGCTACGCCGCGTCATGCGACGCAAGGGCAGGTTTGCGCCTCTGCCCGGTCAGGGTAATATACCCTAAACGTGGAGGAGACGTGTTATGTTTAACCCATCGGAAAACGACCTGAGATTTGCGATCCATAAAACGATTGGACTGCATACAGTCACCGATCTACCGGGGCACGAAGAGGTGTCTGACGATCTGGTGGATGCGATTTTGTCAGAGGCGGCGAAGCTTGCCTCGGAAGTGATTGCTCCGACAAATCATCAAGGCGATGTGGAAGGTGCGCATTGGCATCAGGGCGGGATCGTCACAACACCAGAAGGGTTTAAAGACGCCTTCAAAGCCATGGGCGACGGTGGCTGGTGTGGCATAGGTGTTTCCGAGGAATATGGCGGGCAAGGCATGCCCAATCTGATTTCGGCGGCTGTGCGCGAGATGTGGCATTCGGCGAACATGGCCTTTGCCCTCTGCCATTTGTTGACCGAAGGGCAGTTGGAAGCGCTGCAGGGTTGTGCATCAGAGGAGCAAAAGCAGACCTATATTCCGCCCATGGCCGAAGGTCGCTGGACCGGGACGATGAACCTGACAGAGCCTCAGGCCGGTACTGACTTGGCGGCGATCCGCACGACCGCGACACCCGATGGCGATCATTACCGGATCAAAGGTCAGAAGATTTATATCACCTATGGCGAGCATGACATGGCGGAAAACACAGTGCATCTTGTGTTGGCTAAGACGCCGGACGCGCCTGAAGGCGTCAAAGGTATCTCGGTCTTTATCGTGCCGAAATTCTTGGTGAACGAAGATGGCTCCCTTGGGGAGCGGAATGATGTGAAATGCGTCTCGATCGAGCATAAGCTCGGCATCAAGGGGTCGCCGACCGCGGTGCTTGCCTTTGGGGAAGAAGAGGGTGCGATTGGGTACCTTGTCGGGAAAGAAAACGAAGGCCTGAAGATTATGTTCCAGATGATGAACCATGCACGGTTCTCTGTGGGCATTCAGGGCCTGTCGATTTCAAACCGGGCGTATCATCAGGCTTTGTCTTACGCCAACGACAGGAAACAAGGCACACCAATGGGGCGCGAGTCCGGTGCATCCATCATTCACCATCCAGATGTGGCGCGTTTGCTGACTACCATGCGGGCCGAGATCGAAGCAATGCGGGGACTGGCGCTGTATGGGGCTATGTGTCTGGATCGGGGGCATCATGATGCGATCTGGCAGGCGCGTGCGGATTACCTCGTGCCGATTATCAAAGGATGGATGACCGAACGCTCGCTCGCGATCACATCGGACGGTGTTCAGGTGCATGGGGGTATGGGCTTTATCGAAGAGACAGGTGCGGCGCAGCATTACCGCGATGCAAAAATCCTGACCATTTATGAAGGGACGACCGCGATCCAAGCGAATGATCTGATCGGGCGTAAGACCGGCAAAGATCAGGGTGAAGGGGCGTTTGCGTTGCTGAATGACGTGAAAGAAGGCGCATCGGCCGAGCTGATGGCTGCGGTTGAGACAGCGGAAAAAGCGATCAAGCATCTTTTGGCAGGGGGGCTGAACCCTCGCGAAGCCTATGCCGTTTCGGTGCCGTATCTGATGATGATGGGGTATCTGCTGGGGGGATGGATGGTTGAACGCTCGGCCAAGGCGGCGGAAGCGGCACTTGCGGATGGGGGTTGGAATGCCGACTTCTTAAAGCTGAAGCCGCAATTGGCAGATGTTTATCGCGGTCACAGCTTACCGGAAGTTCACCGCTATGCCGAGACGATTATGGCGGGTGCGGCGGCTGTTGAGGCCGTGGATTTGATGGCGCTGAGCGCGTAACACTGTTTCTTTTTTTAGAAGTATCCCGGGTGTGAAGCTGCGCAGGTTTACCTGCCAGCGAGGGGGCAGCGCCCCCTGTTGAGTCGTCGCGCAAAGCGCGGCGAAACAGCTTAGGACCGCAGTGCGTTTCGCAGCTCGAATTTCTGGATCTTGCCCGTGGCGGTTTTCGGAAGCTCGCCGAACCTCACGTCTTTGGGACATTTGAAGCCCGCGATGTGCTCGCGCGTGAAGGCGATAATCTCTTCGGGTGTTGCGGTTGTCCCGTCTTTAAGTTCGATGAAGGCGCAAGGCACTTCGCCCCATTTCTCGTCCGGTTTTGCAACAACCGCGGCCAGCGCCACGGCGGGGTGTTTGTGTAGGACACTTTCGATTTCGACGGACGAGATGTTTTCACCGCCAGAGATGATCACATCCTTCAGGCGGTCCTTCACCTCGGCGTAACCGCGATCATGGAACACGGCCACGTCGCCAGAGCGAAACCAGCCCCCCTCAAAAGACTTCGCAGTCGCCTCTGGATCCTTGAGATAGCCTTTCATCACGGTGTTGCCGCGGATTAGCATCTCCCCTTGTGTTTCGCCGTTCATGGGCACATCCCCGGCTTCACCCACCACACGGAGCTTTTCGGTCATGACCATGCCTGCGCCTTGGCGAGCCTTGATCTCTGCTCGTTTGGTAAAGGGCACGTCGTCCCAATCCGAGTTCCAAGAGCACATCACGGTGTGACCATAGGTTTCAGTCAGGCCGTAAACTTGCGTCACGTTGAAGCCGAGTTTTTCGACGCCTTCAAGGATCGCAGCGGGTGGCGGAGCGCCTGCCGTCATAACCTCGATCTGGTGATCAAAGGGTTTGCGAACGCTGTCATCGGCGTTGACAATCATGCCCAAAACGATCGGTGCGCCGCCGAAATGGGTGACTCCGTGGCTGGCAATCGCCTCATAAATACCTTCGGGTGTGATCGCCCGCGTGCAGACAATTTTCGCGGCCTGAGCGCACATTGTCCATGCGTGTCCCCAGCCATTACAGTGGAAGAGCGGCACCACATAGAAATAGGTTGGGTGCTTTGGCACTGACCAATCCGCGATGGTGCCCATGGTCATCAGATACGATCCGCGATGGTGATAAACGACGCCTTTGGGCCTACCGGATGTTCCGGAGGTGTAGTTTAGCGCAAGCGCATCCCATTCATCCTGAGGGCCTGCCCATTCCCTGTCCGCATCACCCTCTGCGATCAGATCATCATAAGTTACCTTACCAAGACGCGCGCCCGGCGTTGTCTCATCAATGATATCGATGACCGTGAGATCATCTCTTCCGGCCAGTTCCAACGCCGCCTTGATCGCGTCCGACATACCGTTATCCGCGAGCAGGACCTTGGCCTCGCCGTGGTTAAGGATATAAGCAATGGTTTCAGGGTCGAGGCGTGTATTTATTGTGTTGAGCACGGCCCCTGTCGCCGGGATAGCGTAATGGGCCTCCACCATTTCGGGCAGGTTCGGGGAGATGATTGCAACCGTATCTCCCTTGCCGATCCCTCGCTTTTGCAGCGCGCTTGCCACGCGTTTGCAGCGCTCAAACGTCTCGGCCCAGGTGTAGTGGCGATCGGCATAAATCAGGGATGCGCGGTCGCCGAACATCATGGCAGTGCGTGGCAGAAAGCTCAGCGGGCTCAGCTGCACGTAATTCGCATCGGTCTTTGGAAAGACGTCAAATTTATCTGCTGTATACTCCATCGGCCCCTCCCAAAGCGTTTGGATCAGTTCTGAACGGGCTCCCCGAGGTCGAGCATCGTTTGAATGCGGGCGAGTGTCTCAGGCGTCCGGGCCAGCGTCAAGAAGGCGGCGCGCTCCCGGTCGAAAAGATCCTGTTCGGTCACGGTGATGGCGTTCTTACTGTCCATGTTGACAACGATTGTCCCTATGGCGAGCGCTGTGGTTTTGTTATGGGGTGTGAACCAGCCCTTTTCGATGCCATCGGACATGAATTTGTCCATCTTAGCGTGGAGCGCTCGACCCGGTAGGATATATCCGCGGGGCTCGGGCGGGGTGTAGTCGCTTGCCATAGCCTCGATCTCTTGGGTTGCCTCAGTGATCAGTTTGTCCCGGTTCATGACCGCCCGATCGCGATCTGGCAAAAAGTATTGCAACTTGGCCGAGGTTTCGGGGCTGGTGCCCGTCTTACCATAACCGATTTGCATCCACGTCTCCCACGCAGCCTTTTCGGGGTCGCCGGTTTCTTCGAGCCACCGTCCCATTGTCTCTTTGACACCGCCACCGCCCGGCACAACGCCGACGCCTGCCTCGACCAGTCCGAAAACCGTATTTGTATGGGCAATCAGTTTGTCGCAATGGACGAGGACCTCAAAGCCGCCACCGATGCCAAGGCCCGAAGGCGCGCCGATCACCGGCACGGGTGTGTACTTCAAGGCCATAACGGCCTGCTGAAAATCGTTAAGGAAAGCGTTGATGCCGTCAAAGTCGTCGGCCTCGATCATGGCGCGGAAGGCGTTGAGATCGACCCCGGCCGAAAAGTGCTGTGCATCATTGTGGATGATGATGCCGCGCCCGTGATCTTCGGCCGCCTTGCGCACGACCTCCATCGACGCGCCTGTGAGCGCGTTGGCCTTGGAATGGAATTCCACCAATCGCAAGTCTCCCGGCAATTCAAATAGGCTGGCCGAGGCGTTCTCGAAGAGGGGGGTCATCGTGCGGCGCGAAAAACTGAACCGCTGGGTGCCTTCGGGCAGGGAAATCGGGGCATAGCCACCCCGGGCCTGACGCACCATCAGGTCTGTACCTTGAACGGTGTAAAATGGTCCTGACGTCTGAAGGATCGTCGGCACAGTCACGCCCGCTTTGCCCATTAAGGTGCCTGCGGCCTCTGCCCCAAGAGCGTCGATCATCTCAAACGGGCCCCTAATCCAGTTGAAGCCAAGCTTCATCGCGTCATCGATGTCCTGCGGGCTGTTCGTGATGTCGGGAATAAGGGACGCCGCATAGCCGAGCACGCGCCCCAAAAAGTTTCTGACGAAGGCATCATGGGCAGGATTGTCCGATGGTGCAATCATCTCGTGCAGTGTCTCTTTGTTCTCCGCCTGCAGTTCTGCGGCGCGGATCGCCTTGGGCGGCAATTCGGTTATCCGCTTTCGCCACTGACCCGTTGAGAGGTCCATCGCCTCGTCAGTTCCGTTCACGTTGCGATAAAAACCACCAAGCCCCTTTTCACCGGTATACCCATCGCCAATCATTTGCTCGATAATGGGTCCGACCGGGTTCTGCCCTTTGCCAACGGGAAAAAACGCATCTCCCTCGGGCAGGATCTGACCAAGCGTGTCGACAACATCGAACATCAGATCAACGCCGATCAGATCATAAAGGCCAAACACGCCTGTTTTGGGAATGCCCAGTGGACGGCCCATCAAGGCATCGGCATCCTCGATGTTCAGTCCGTTTTTATGCGCCTCGTCCATGCCCACCTGCAGCGCGAAAACGCCCACCCGGTTGCCCAAAAAGCCCGGTGTGTCATTACAGGGCACGACGCCCTTGCCGAGGATGCGATCGTTATAGTCCGCCAGTCGGTCCATGATTGCGGGGTCAGTGTCTTCGCCGCGGACCAGCTCCAGCAAGCGCATGTAGCGCACCGGGTTGAAATAGTGGGTGATCGCAAAGCGCTTGCGGAAATCGAGCGGCATATCTTCGACCAGCAGCTTGATCGGGATGGTTGAGGTGTTGGACGTCACCACGCACGTGTCGCTGATCGTGTCATGCAAGCGGTTGTAGAGATCTTTTTTCAAAGGGAGGCGTTCGACAATGGCCTCCACGATCCAGTCGCAGTCTGCAAGGCGATGAAAGTCGTTTTCGATATCTCCGGTTCCGATCAGACTGGCGCAGGATTTGTGGTGCAGTGCTGGCGGATCGGATTTTTGAAGCCGTTCGATCGCTTTTTCTGCCGGGCTGTAGTCGCCCTTTTGAGCGGGCAGATCGAGCAGCAAGACCTTGTGTCCGGCATTCGCAATTTGGCCCGCAATCCCGGCACCCATGGTTCCTGCGCCGATAACGGCGATATTCTTAAATGGAAGATCAGAAGGCATGTGTGGCGTCTTTCATCAAAAAGTCTTTCATCGCGGCGTTCACTTCGTCGGGAGCCTCATTCGGCATCATGTGACCGGAATGGGGGATTTCGACCACGTCTGCATTGGTGGCGGCGGCCAGCGCGCGGCCCGCTTTGATCGGGGTCATTTTGTCTTGATGACCAAGGATCGCAAGGCAGCGCGAGACGCCTGCGGCCTTGGCAGCGTCCGCCCCGCCTGTGTAATCCGCGCACGCCTTTAGATCGGCATAAAGTGCGCCCGATTGGTTCGCCGCCATCAGCTGTTGGCCAAAATAGAGATGGGTCATGCCCGGCATTGAGTTGTCATGGAGATGCGCGTTGGTGCCGTGGCCCCAATCGGTCATCGCGGAAATGGCAGAGGCCTCTTTCTCTTTGGCCAAACCCAGCAGCATGTCATTCACAGGGATCGCCAGGGCGGTCGCGATGAAAATGTTGTTGTCGACAAAACCTGTGCCGCTCTCTTGATCTTTTTTGGAGATTTCCAACTGAACCAGGCCGCCTTGCGAATGGCCGATTAAAGTCGCGCTTTGCAAGCCCATCGCGGAAGCCACTTCAAGGTACCAATCCGCCATATCTTCGATAGACGTGAGCGCCGGCCCCTCGGAATGGCCATGGCCGGGCATATCGGGGTTCACAACCAGATACCCTCGGTTCGCAAGATAACGCGCTTGAAGCAGAAAACTCAAATGGTTTTGACCCGAGCCGTGGATGAACATGACGGCTGGGTCTCGGTATTCCGTCCAGTCCCGTCCGCCGGTGGAGACGAAGACCTCTTTTCCGCGAACTGTCAGTCTCATTCTGCGGCAGTCCGGACGGTTGTGGCGCGTTTGGCGGCTTTGAGGGCTTGATTGAAATCGGCGGCAATGTCGTCGAAGTTTTCAAGGCCCACGGAAATGCGCAGCATGTCGTCGGTCAAGCCCGCAGCCACCATCGCCTCTGGCGTCAGGTGGCTGTGCGTGGTGGAGCCGGGATGAATGACCAGCGTTTTGGCGTCGCCCACATTGGCGAGATGGGAGGCCAGTTTCACGCTTTCGATAAAGGCGCGACCGCCATCGCGCCCGCCTTTGACACCACAGGCGATAATGGACCCGGCCCCTTTTGGCAGCAGTTCCTTCGCTTTCTCGTGGTCTGGATGATCGGGCAGGGTCGGGTGTTTGACCCAAGCGATCTGGTCATGATTGGTCAGGAAGTCGAGCATCTTGGCCGTGTTCTCCTGATGGCGTTCCATACGCAGGCCCAGCGTTTCAATCCCTTGCAGCAAGTGGAACGCATTGGTCGGCGACATGCAGGGGCCGACATTGAGCATCCCTTCGGACCGGACGCGCATGGTGAAGGCGACGGGGCCGTATTCCTCCCACAGGTTTACGCCTTGATAGGAATAATGCGTGCCATTGATCGTTGGATACTTACCTGGCGTGGCGCCCCAATCGAAATTGCCGGCATCTACGATCGCACCGCCCATGGCCACGCCATGACCCCCCATCCATTTCGTCAGTGAGTGGATCAGGATATTCGCGCCATGTTCAATCGGTTTCATCAGGTAAGGCGTATTGAACGTGCAATCGATGCCAAGGGGCACGTTGTGGCGTTTCGCGATCTCGGCGAGCGCGGGCACATCCATGATATCAAGGCCCGGATTGCCGATCACCTCACCAAAGATCAGCTTGGTGTTTGGTTGGATGGCTTTTTCGAACGCGGCGAGATCGTTCGGCGGCACGAATGTCGTCGTAATCCCATAGCGCGATAACGTGTGCTGAAAGAGGTTGATATTCGCGCCATACATCTGTGACGAGCTGACGATGTGTTCGCAGGGCCGGATGCCGTACAGGTACATGCGGCGGCGCCTTCCAAAGCCGCAACGCGTTGTTCCAAAACCGCAACCGTTGGGTTCGTGAGACGCGAATAGATGTGCCCGCCGATCTCCATGTTAAAGCGCGCCGCCGCCTGTTCGGTGCTGTCAAACACATAGGATGTCGTCTGGTGGATGGGCACCGCGCGTGATCCATGCCGCGCATCAGGTGTCTGGCCTGCATGCAAGGCAAGCGTGTCAAAATCGTAATCGCCAGTCATGTCTTTCCCTCCCATGCTTCCCTAAGGGAAGCTTCGCCCTGCTGCATTTTGAACAGCAGTCTGTCAAATCGCTTTGCGTGCGACGTTGGGTCGTGGGACAGGAATGGTCAAGAGGGCGGTAAGGCGCGGCAAGTTCCTCTCAACCTGATATACTGCATCAAGAAGCTCATTTGCGAGATCCGGACCAAGCACGGGTT
This sequence comes from Pseudomonadota bacterium, assembly GCA_039821195.1. GTDB lineage: Bacteria > Pseudomonadota > Alphaproteobacteria > Rhodobacterales > Rhodobacteraceae > Amylibacter. The sequence continues at coordinate 4,955 of JBCBON010000003.1, read as the reverse complement.
CGCATAGCGCACGGTATTTTTCTGTCATCTCGTTAGCGCTGGGCGGATCTTCGGGATCGCCAAGAGCGGTCGTCATGCCGGAATGGATTGAGGTGCCATTTTTCAGATGTAGCGTCACTTCTGAAATGCGCTCGGCCGGGAAGCGGCGATTGCATTCCTCACTTTCGGTGATGACCATCCCCTCTGACAATCGTTGGATTTCACGATCACTGAAAGCGTTTTTGCTGACCTCGTCCACGCCCACATACCCGCGCACAAGGGCGGCAGCCGTCGGGTAAGAGGTGGAATATTGCGCCTCTTCGGTGTTGCGCGGACGCATTGTTGCCAACCGCAGCGCCTCGTGGAAAGTCGTCAACTCGATATACGCCACTTGGTCCGATGTCAGGTTGTGTTCCGTCCGCAGGCGCAATGTTGCACTGACGGCGGGCTGCGCCCAACGGCAAACCGGAAAGGGTTTGTAGTATTGTTCGAGCGTCAGCCACGTCTCTCCAAGATCGGAATAGAAGTCGGTTGCGTCTTCGAAACTGATTGCTGGCGCGCCGGTAAACCGATCTGCAGCGAGATAGGCTGCGGAGACGCCGGCCATCGCACCCCAGCCAGAGCCATCTTTCAACATGGTTGGGTGGTCGATCACCCTCATCATTTGACTGCGGGGACCGTGATATTCCGCGATCCCGATGGCGTGCCGCGTTTCCCGATGCGCAAGGCCGAGGGCCCGCGCCCCAAGAGCGGCCACTGTGGGCGACATCCATGCGCCAGAGGTATGGTAGTCGGAGACCGTGTCATGCAGTGCTGCCCCGGCCCGTGATCCAATTTCGTATCCCATGATAAAGAGCGTCAGAAATTCTGCGCCCGTCATCTGAGTGGTTTGTGCGAATGCCAGTAAGCCCGGCAGCAGCGCGCATCCAACATGACCCTTGGCGGGGCGATAGCCGTCATGGGCGTCGATGCTGTCGATGCTCATCCCGCCCGCTAGTGCCATGCCAGCTGGGCTGACGGCGCGCCCGTCGAACAGCATCTTCGCTGTGTGCCGTCCTGCGCCAAAATGATCTGCAGCGTGGTCTGCTATGATGCGCGACAGGTCGGTTGCATGACCTGCTGCGGCCACGCCCACAAGGTCCATCAACCAAAGCTTGGCCTTCTGCTGCACGGCTGCTGGAATGTCGGACAGGGTCGTATTTTCCAGAAAGTCATAGAGCGGGTCAGGGCGTTTGAGCATCATTTGGGTCCTTTCCCCGTCACGATCCGCTGCGAAAACAGGTTGCGCTTGCGCGTCCGCGACGTAAACAAGACGCTATTCGCTGATGAGGAGGGATCGAATTGGCCATTACAACGAATGATGCTGTCATCTCCGAGGCTATTTGGCAGGCTGAGGGCAATCAACTTTGGATCAAACGGGCGATACTTGTCGTGGTCGGCGTGCTGGTTCTTGCGGCCTGCGCAAAGATCAGACTGATGATCCCGCCAAGCCCGGTTCCAGTGAATTTGGGAACTTTTGCAGTGCTTACGCTTGGTGCTGCCTATGGTCCGCGCTTAGGACTGGTGACGGTTCTGGCTTACATGCTGGTGGGCTTACTGGGCTTTGACGTATTTGCGAATTCGTCGGCTGCGAATAACGGTTGGGCCTACATGAGCGGCGCCACAGGCGGCTATCTGGTGGGGTTTGTTCTGGCAACACTTGCGCTTGGTGCGTTTTCCCGATTGGGATGGGACCGTTCGGTGCCGCTGACGGCGCTGGCGATGGTGATCGGCAATGTGATCATTTACGCGCTGGGCCTTGCTTGGCTTTATGTTCTTGTCGACGGGGGCATGTTTGACGCCGCCGCCTACAGCAGCCCAGCGACGCAAACATTGGCGTGGGGATTTATTCCGTTCTGGATCGGTGACGTGATGAAGATCGTCTTTGCGGCCATCCTGCTGCCGACGCTTTGGAAGGCCATTGGCGCGGCGCGCGCTTGAAGAGACTTACAAGATAAGAGATAGGGGCACCCGTTTGGGTGCCTTTTTCTTTGGGGGAATGTGATGTTTGAAAATACTTTTCCGGACAAAGACACGATTGCGCGATTGTCCGCGCGGATGTTTTTGGAAATTGGTGCGGTCAATTTTCGCCCCGAAGAACCCTATACGTTTGCCAGCGGTCTGGCATCGCCGGTTTATATCGATTGCAGGAAACTGATCTCCTATCCCCGTATCCGGTCGGCGCTGATGGATTTCTGTGTCTCCACGCTTTACCGCGATGTGGGGTTTGAAGCGTTCGATGCCGCAGCAGGTGGAGAAACCGCGGGTATTCCATTTGCGGCTTGGATCTCGGAACGGATGGGCCTGCCAATGCAATATGTCCGCAAAAAGCCCAAAGGCTATGGCCGCGACGCCCAGATCGAGGGCGACATCCATGAGGGGCAACGCGTGCTGCTTGTCGAAGACCTGACCACCGATGGCGGCTCAAAACTCAAATTTGCCGAAGCGATCCGGACGGCCGGTGCGGTCTGCGATCATACACTGGTGATTTTCTATTACGACATTTTCAAAAAAACCCACGAGGTTCTGGGACAACATGGGCTTACGCTGCATTACCTTGTGACATGGTGGGACATCTTGGCGGAGGCACGTGCGCAAGGGCTGTTTACCGCAGACGCTTTGGACCAGGTGGAAGAGTTTTTGAATGATCCACTGCCTTGGTCGGGGGCGCACGGGGGCGTCGCGGAAATCGTGAGCGCGGGTTAAGCCGCAACGATTTCGTTGCGCATGGCCCCCAATCCTTCGACTTCGGTTTCAATTACGTCGCCCGGATGTAGAAATTGTTGCGGGTCCATGCCTGCGCCAACCCCTTCCGGTGTTCCCGTCAGCAGAATATCACCGGGCTGCATGGCGATGAACCGCGTCAGATAAACCAACAGCTCTTTAACGTGGAACAACATGTCCGCGGTGTTCGCGCTTTGCATCACTTTGCCGTTTCGGGTCAGTGAGAGGGTCATATCATTCGGATCCGGCACGTCGTCCGCCGTGACCAAATAGGGGCCGATAGGGCAAAAGCTTGGCGCGGACTTGCCCTTGGTCCATTGCCCGGTACCCAGCTTCTGCCAGCTGCGTTCCGAGATATCATTGGCGGTGAAGTAGCCCGCGACATGGGAAAGTGCCGTGTCATCCGTGAGGTGATGGGCCGTTTGCCCAATGACGAGGCCGAGTTCGACCTCCCAGTCTACGCGGCTCGAGCCATTGGGTAAAACGATCGGATCAAACGGGCCGTTCAATGACGACGTGGCTTTCTGAAAGAGAAAGGGTTCGTCGGGTGGTCTTGCGCCGACCTCTAACGCGTGGCGGCCATAGTTTCGCGCGATACAGAAAGTGTTGGGCACATTCCCCACACAGGCGCCGATGCGCGTGCCTTCGGGCACATCCGGCAATTCTGCGGGGTCGATCCGCGAGATTTTTGACAACGGATTTGGCGCTAAGCCATCTCTGGCGAAGTCATCCGCGTGGCCGGTTAAGTCGAGATGACGACCATCAACCAAGATACCGGGATTTTCTTGACTTTTAGGTCCGTGGCGGAAGAGTTTCATAAAAGCTCCGTCTGGCAGGCGACGTCACGCCGCGGGGAATTGGGGCGGCTCTACGCCTTGCTCTTCTCGCGGTCATCTGCAACATCACGATATCCTCTATAGGACAAAGTTTGATGGCACAGCGCCCCGCATTCGCATCTTGGCTAAACGACACAAATGACGTGATCAAAGTCTTTTTGGCTGCGGGTCAAATTCCGGATTTGATCAATCTTGCTGGTGGCCTTCCCGCGCCCGAGACGTGGCCTGTGGACGCGCTGACAGAATTTGCGGCGGGCGCCATCCCGAAAGCTACCGATGCTGTGCTGAACTATTCGCCTGTCGATGGATTTCCGGATTTGCGCGATGCGGTGGCGGAGCGGTATTCGAAGAACGGTTTGCGCCTGACGCGAGAGAATGTGCTGATCACAAGTGCGGGCACGCAGGGGCTTGCCTTGTTAGGGATGGCCCTTTTGGAGCAGGGCGCTTCTGTTGCCTGCCAATCGCCGGCTTATCTGGGCGCTTTGGATGCGTGGCGGCCACGGCGTCCAACCTATCGCCCGATGCGGTTAGAGGCGAATGATCTGGATTTGAATATGTCCTTTGATGGGGCGCAGTTTGCCTATGTGGTTCCGAATTTTTCGAATCCATCAGGGCGTTTGGTGGGCACAGAACAGCGGCGCGAGATTTTGGCAGCCGCCGAAGAGACGCGTATTTGGGTTGTGGAAGACGACCCCTATGCGGGTCTGTTTTACGATTGCGACCCTTTGCCGAGCCTTCTGGAAATGTCGGCAACGGGCGAAGAGACATATACCGGTCCTGTTGTCTATTTGGGGACTGTGTCCAAAGAGCTTGCACCGGGCTTGCGCGTGGGCTGGGTGATTGCCGCGCCTGAGATGGTTGCGGCGCTGACAGCTGCCAAACAGGGTGCGGACATGTTTACCTGTGGGATCGCGCAGCAAGTGGTGTTGGAAGCGCTGCGGTCCGGCCTGTCTGAGCAAACGCTGAAAGAGACGGTGAAGCTGTACCACAGGCGCCGCGATGCATTGGTGTCGGCGATGGACCGGCATCTCTCACCGTATTTCGATTGGGATGTGCCCCAAGGGGGGATGTTTGTATGGGCGACCGCCAAGGACCCGAGTTTGAATACGAATGCGCTGATGGAAGTTGGACTTCGTCACAAAGTCTGTATTTCCCCTTCGAGTGTGTTTGATCCGATGGGCCGCGATCATCGGTCTGCGCGTATCAATTTTACGTTCAACTCTGAGGATCGTTTGGAAGAGGGCGTGAGACGGCTGGCCGCGGCCACCGCGGCCCTGTTGCGGGGCGATGAGATCGCGGCGGAGTAACCACCCTGAACCAGAGTGTCGCGTGTCGGAGAGATGTGGAGGCGAGTACCGGAATCGAACCGGTGTACAC
>JBCBON010000039.1:0-25044 GCA_039821195.1 Pseudomonadota bacterium | reverse complement strand
GTTTTCGCCTTCTTCATCGCTTGGATGATCTTACCCGGCATCGAGCCAATATAGGTCCGGCGGTGGCCGCGAATTTCGCTCTCATCGCGCACGCCCCCCAGGGAGATGCGGATAAACTCGCGCCCTGTCGCTTTAGCAACAGATTTCCCTAAGGACGTCTTGCCCACACCCGGAGGGCCAACTAGGCACATAATTGGGCCTTTCAGCTTCTTCGAGCGCTGCTGCACGGCCAAATATTCTACGATCCGCTCTTTGACCTTGTCCAAACCATAGTGATCAGTATCCAGAATATCCTGCGCTCGGCCCAAATCCTTTTTCACGCGGGATTTTTTATTCCACGGAATTGAAAGGATCCAATCCAAGTAATTGCGCACGACTGTGGCCTCAGCCGACATTGGCGACATTTGACGCAGCTTTTTCAGTTCGGCATCCGCCTTTTCGCGCGCCTCTTTGGACAGTTTCGTCTCTTCGATTTTCTCTTCCAGTTCGGCAATCTCGGCTTGGCCATCATCGCCATCGCCCAGCTCCTTCTGGATCGCTTTCATCTGCTCGTTCAGATAATATTCGCGCTGCGTCCGCTCCATTTGGTTTTTAACGCGGGATTTGATCTTCTTCTCGACCTTCAACACCGAGAGCTCGCCTTGCATCATGCCATAGATCTTCTCTAGGCGTTCCGCGAGGTCGCGCACTTCCAAAAGGTCCTGCTTTGCGTCCACAGAAATGCCGAGGTGCCCACCGACGATATCGGCCAGCTTTTCGGCATCATCCGTTTCCGCCACTGCCTCTTGCGCTTCGTCGGGCACGTTGTTGTTCATCCGCGCATAGCGCTTGAACTCTTCGGCCACGGACCGCGAGAGCGCTTCAATCGCATCGGCATCCCCAACAGTTGTGGCGACCAACTCGGTCCGGGCCTCGAAGAAAAGGTCATTTTCGACGAACTCCGCGATCCGCACCCGCTCTTTGCCTTCAACAAGCACCTTGACCGTGCCATCGGGCAATTTCAGCAACTGCAGGACGCTTGCCAAGACACCGGTGCGGTAGATGCCATCCGTTGTTGGATCGTCATCACTCGCATCAATCTGGCTGGCCAGCAGGATTTGCTTTCCATTGTCCATGACTGCTTCGAGTGCATGAACTGATTTTTCCCGCCCAACGAACAGCGGCACAATCATATGTGGGAACACCACAATGTCGCGCAGCGGAAGAACAGGGTAGGTTTGGTTCTCTGACATGAGAATTCCTTTTTGTTTAGCAAGGAACGGTTTCACCCCGCTCGGCGGCAGTGACGGGTTCCTCCTTATGGGACGAGTTTCTTCAGAGACTCGCTAGTTCGAAGTAAGATAGAGGCCATGACGTAAGCTGCAAGCCCTTGCTCATCAAATGCGGCAGTAGCGTCAAACCGGTTCGATGTCGCCGTCCACATGCATCGCATGGAATTCTGTGAAGAAACCCTCCAACTGCCCAGCTGCGATCGCATCCCGCAGGCCCTGCATCAGTTCCTGATAATAATGCAGATTGTGCCAAGTCAGCAGCATCGACCCAATAATCTCATCCGATTTGATCACATGATGCAGGTAAGCACGCGAATAATTGCAGCAGGCCGGGCATGTGCATTCTTCATCCAAGGGGCGCGGATCATCCTTGTGGCGCGCATTGCGCAAGTTCACGACACCCCGGCGCGTGAACGCCTGCCCCGTCCGGCCAGACCGCGAGGGCAGCACGCAATCAAACATATCGATGCCGCGTAGAACCGCACCCACAATGTCATCGGGTTTCCCAACACCCATCAGATAGCGCGGTTTGTCCTCGGGCAGTTGCCCGGGCGCATAGTCCAACACATCAAACATCAGCTCTTGGCCCTCACCCACCGCAAGGCCGCCGACGGCATAGCCGTCGAACTCGATGCCACGCAGGGCGTCGGCGCTTTCTGCGCGCAAATCCTCAAACGTGCTGCCCTGCTGAATGCCAAACAGCGCATAGCCCGGCCGATCCCCAAACGCATCGCGTGACCGCTGGGCCCAGCGCATGGACAATTCCATACTGTCGCGCGCCTGATCCCGTGTCGCCGGAAACGGCGTACATTCGTCAAACGCCATAACGATATCAGACCCCAAGAGCTTTTGGATATCCATCGACCGCTCTGGCGTCAGATTGAACTCTGTCCCATCGATATGGCTGCGAAACTTCACGCCCTCTTCCGTCAGCTTCCGCAGCTGGCTCAAGCTCATGACCTGAAACCCACCACTATCGGTCAAGATCGGTCGGTTCCAATTCATAAACCGATGCAATCCACCCAAGTTTGCGATCCGCTCTGCGCCCGGGCGCAGCATCAGGTGATAGGTGTTCCCCAGCAGGATATCTGCGCCGGTCTCTCGCACACTTTCAGGCATCATCGCCTTTACTGTCGCCGCAGTGCCGACCGGCATGAAGGCCGGAGTTCGGATATCTCCCTTCGGCGTCTGGATCACGCCAGTTCGCGCTTTGCCGTCCGTTGCGTTGACCTGAAATTGGAAACGATCTGTCACAGGTGACACCCTCTGGACCACTGATCCGCTGTTCCCTATATATTTAGTCAACAAAGCGAAAGAGTTGCTATGTCCGACGCATTAGTAGAAGGCACGCCGCTTATCAAACCCAGCACCACGGACCACCCGCTCTATGAGGCGGTGGCAGATGCGTGCCGGACGGTTCACGATCCCGAGATACCCGTGAATATCTTTGACCTTGGATTGATCTACACGATCGAATTAAACGATGACGGTGTGGCGGAAATCACGATGAGCCTGACAGCACCAGGCTGCCCGGTTGCCGGAGAGATGCCGGGCTGGGTTCAAGGCGCCGTTGAAATGGTTCCCGGTGTTCAAGCCGCGAATGTGCATTTGGTCTGGGAACCGCAATGGGGCATGGATATGATGTCGGACGAAGCACGTCTTGAATTGGGGTTCATGTAATGTTTGGCATTCCGGGACAAAACGCGGTGACACTGACGCCCAAGGCGGTGGCTCAAATTCGCAAATTGATGGACAAAGGCGATACTCAAGGTCTGCGGCTTGGCGTCAAAAAGGGCGGCTGCGCAGGCATGGAATACACGATGGATTATGTGAGCCAGATCGATCCCCATGATGAAGTGGTTGAACAGGATGGTGCGCGGGTGATGATTGCACCGATGGCGCAAATGTTCCTCTTTGGCACCGAGATTGATTACGAAGTTTCGCTGCTTGAGGCCGGTTTCAAATTCAGAAACCCTAATGTCGTGGACGCATGCGGGTGTGGAGAATCCATTAAGTTCGCCGGACAGTAATGCGCAAGCTGGCTGCCGGGAATTGGAAAATGAACGGATTGGACGCTGACCTGAACGGGTTTGCGTCCCTTCCCAACGGCCCGAGCGAGCTTTTGATTTGCCCGCCCGCGACGATGATCTCGGCTTTGCGTGTGCGGTTTCCTGACCATATCCAACTTGGCGCTCAGGATTGTCATGCAGAAGTGTCCGGTGCCTATACCGGTGAAATTTCGGCGCATATGTTGCGCGAAGCGGGCGCAAGCCATGTGATCCTTGGCCATTCCGAACGCCGCGACGCCTTCGACGAAAGCGATGACGACGTCGCCGAAAAAGCAGAAGCCGCATATGATGCAGGACTGATTGCGATCATTTGCGTCGGTGAAAGCCTGTCCGAACGCGATTCAGGGAACACGCTCGACGTGATCCGGACGTCCCTCGCAGCCTCGGTTCCCGATGCGGCAACGCCACAGACTACGATTATCGCCTATGAGCCGGTCTGGGCGATAGGTACCGGTCGCACACCGACACTTGAGCAAATCGCCGAGGTGCACGACTTCATTCATACAACGCTTCAAAGCCGGTTTGGCGCAACCTTTCGCATCCTTTATGGCGGGTCGATGAAACCCGGCAACGCAGCGGATATCTGTGCTTTGCCTCATGTCTCCGGCGGTCTGATCGGTGGGGCCTCTCTGTCCCCAGACGATTTTGGTGCAATCGCCCAGGCGCTCAGCTGACGAAACAGTAGTCGGCACAAACAGCCTCGTAATGCACAACCAAGCGGCGCAGCGCGATGCGAAGGACAATCTTGCCCGATCGCGCGGACCATCCCATCCGACGCTCTGCGGTTTCTACCCCCTCTCCCAGACAGCAGCACCGAAGCGCGATATCACCAAGGTCCGGACCTAGCGTCTGAAGCGCATTCACCAGCCGGTCATGGGCATCAAGGATCGCTCGGTCGGTTGCTGTGGGATAAATGTAGTCCACAAGCTCGCGCATCGCGCCAACGGGATGATCCTCAAACCCTGCAAGGCGATAATCTTCGCATAACAAGTCGGCTGCGGACACGTGCTCCGGCCCCAAGAAAGGTGACCCATCTGCCATTTTTTTTCGCGCGAGGATCTTAACGGGGTTCTCTTTTTGGGCTTTGAGCGAATCAATCGGGCGAAACGTGGATGGTGGCAGCGCCTCTTTTGGCGTCACAGACCGACCGATATCCGTCGCCTCATAGAGGGAGATCTGACCCGAGCGCACCAATGTTATGTGACCCCAAAGCAAAAGATCATCCACTGCTTCGCGATCCACCGTAATTTCAGATTTAGCGTCTGACCCGTCACGCGATACAACCACTGCTTTTGCAAGGCCGTCACCGACCGCAAGATAAGCCTCATTTGCGACCAGAGCTTGCATAACTGGAACAAGCAGCGTGGGCAGGGGCACTATGGTTGGAAGTTCTGGTAAAACGGCGCAAGTCAGCGTCATGTGTTCAATCCTCAAAAATTAATAAATTAAAAGTAATTACGTTTTATGCGTCCTTGAGTAGGAAGCGGATTAAGGCGTGGTTTACCATAGATAACAATGGGTTAACGCGACGCACGCTTTTTAAGCGCTTCGTTAGGACACTCGTTGCAGCGTTACGGGCATATTTAAGGAATTGCCCGATGACACATTTTTACACCGCCGTTTCCGGCACACGTCCCTCTGTGCTTATCCGCGCCGCCCGCCTGGCGCAGAAACGCTACAACCGCAAACACATGTTGATGCGCTGGTTGCTGTGCAGCAACGACCTTTCGCCCGGCGAGGCACTTGCTGACTTCCGCGAGATGGAGGGTAACATGAATGATCTACGCCTTGCGGGCAGCTTTGATTACCGTATCACCGATCATGTGGAGCTTTTGGCGGCAGTTCTTTTTGAATGGACGCTATCGCACTCTTCTCAACCGAACGCATCAGGCTCCGAGGCTTTACGCTCTGCCATGTAGGCACGCAGTGCTTCGTCGATCGCAGGATCAAGATGTGGCTGCTGATATGTTGAAATCAGTGTTTCCACACGTTGCGCCGCCAGCGTTTGCGTATCCTTCGCTCCATCCTCGTCCCATGTTTCAAAGGGCCGATAATCCAGCAGGTTCGATCGCCAGAAGCTGTTCTTGAAGTTGGCCTGAGTATGCGCGGAGCCAAGGTAATGCCCGCCCGGCCCAACCTCTCGGATTGCGTCCATGGCCTGAGCGTTCTCGGTAACGTCCACGCCTTCAGCAATCGAATGCAATACGCCGAGCTGATCTGCATCCATCACGAATTTTTCGAAAGAGGTCACAAGACCACCTTCGAGCCAACCTGCCGAGTGCAGCATAAAGTTTACACCCCCCAATAGGGCGGCATTCAACGTGTTCGCGGTCTCATATGCGGCTTGCGCATCCGGGAGTTTCGATCCGCACAGCGCCCCACCAGAGCGGAACGGCAAGTTCATGCGACGGGCGAGTTGCCCCGCACCATAGAGAATTTTTGAGGCCTCAGGCGTTCCAAATGTGGGCGCGCCCGAGTTCATATCAATCGACGTCACAAAGGCCCCAAAAATCGCTGGTGCCCCGGGGCGGACCAACTGATTATAGGCAATACCTGCCATCGCTTCGGCCAAGACTTGGGTCAGTGTGCCCGCCACCGAGACAGGCGCCATGGCCCCACCCACAATAAACGGGGAGATGATACAGGCCTGATTATGCTCAGCATAGACCTCCATCGCACCCACCATGATATCGTCGAATGTCATGGGTGAATTGATATTGATCAGCGAGGTCATAACCGTGCGATTAGAGACAGGCCCGCCGAACAGGATCTCCGACATTTTAACCGAGTCCACCGCCCGCGCAGGCGCTGTCACCGAGCCCATATACGGTTTGTCGCTCAGGCTCATATGCGCATAGAGCATATCCAGATGCCGCTTGTTCACCGGGATATCCGTTGGCTCCACGACTGTACCGCCGGAATGGTGCATCCATTTGGACATGTAGATCAGCTTCACCATTTTCTGGAAATCATCCATCGTGGCATAACGCCGACCGCCAGCTACATCGCGCACAAAGGGCGGCCCATAGACCGGTGCCAGCACCATGCTGTTGCCACCGATGCGGACATTGCGCTCTGGATTGCGCGCCTCTTGGACATATTCTGATGGCGCCGTTGAACACAGCTTGCGGGCCAGACCTTTTGGAAGGCGCACCCGCTGCGCCTCTCGGTCAACATCTGCGCCCGCCGCGGCCCAACGATCTAGCGCTTTCGGATTGTCGACGAAATTCACTCCAATCTCTTCGAGAATGGTCTCGGCATTCGACTCGATGATTTCCAAAGCTTCTTCGGTGAGAATCTCGAAATTCGGAATTTTGCGCTCAATATACTTGGCCGTTTCGATCGTCACGGCCGTCCGTTCAGCGCGGCGCGCGGCACCACCGCCACCACGAGCTCTGCGTTTTGGGGCTACATCTACGTCGGACATTGTGCGCGCTCCTTATCGTCTTCTTGGACATTGCGCATATCGTGATTTGGTCAAATGCGAAGGTCTAGCCCGCCCCTTTTGTCGAAAAACCGACATGAGTTTTGGTCAGGCGATCCAAGTCACTCCGGAAACACGCGTTTTGCGAACTCTCGCTCAACCGCAAGATTCGGAATACGGGTCACCACGCCAGTTGGCAGATTGGTAATCTCGCCGATCTTCCAATCGTGATCATCATAGTAGAAATCGACACGTACAATACCGCTGAAATCTTCGGCAATCTTAGCGCCCGCTTCAGCCATCTCATCAAGCAAAACGGGTTTTTCCAAATCTACCTGAAGAAGCCGCGCATCAACCGTCAGATCCAAGGGCTGCCAGTGCCTGTCATATTCGCGCGAATGCCGCTCGGGGTAGTCAGGAACGAAATCAAATACCCGGAAATACATAAGCTTGCCGTCAAAATAAAGGATCTTAATCTCTTTTGGATCCTGCTGACCCAGCGCGAACTCTTCGACAACCAGCCGCAGAGGATGATCTTTGTAGTTCGTCTCTCGCGTATCGAGGAAAAAATCATGTCGCAGCCATTGGGCAAATTCGTGATATGGGATCTGCTCTCCATCAAGGCGCAGAAAAACGCGTTTCCAGTTCACCGTAGGTTTTACAACGCACCGGTTCGGAAACTCATAAGCCTCTACTTCTTCCATCGAGGACAAAACGGCGAAGGTTGGAACCGCGCGCTCTTCACCCAGCTTTTCATTCACATAGGCTTTGGATTCGTACTTATCGGTTACCATCCTGCGCAGCGACTTATCCAACTCACCGCTAACCGCCTGCCGAAAGAGCACATCGGACAAGAACCTATCGCGACGCGGGAACCGACGGTGGACCGAAACGAATAGCCCCAACCAGTAAATGCGATTTGTGAGTGTACCGTTTGGGTAATGTCGGTAAAGCCAACGCCCAAAAGGAAGCACAATTCTATGCCAGGGAAATCTTCGGGGCTTTAACTTGGCCAATGCATCTACGTGGGCTTTGGAGGCCTGTAAAACCTCGTCTAATGCTGCGCCAAGTTTGTGTTCGCTACTCATGTCACCTTACTGCATTTGACGCATCTGTTAGTGTAAACCAATTCTTTTTGAAAACTCTCGTTCAACCGACAAATTCGGAACGCGTGTCCGCGCACCCGATGGCAAATTGGTGATTTCACCGATGCAAAAACGGGCGCCGTGATAGTAAAAATCGACACGAACTATACCCTCAAAGTCTTCAGCTATTTTGCACCCGATATCTTTCATAGCATCAAAACACTCTGGTTGGGGACATGGGAGCAGCACAATCCGATCCTCAAACTTCATATCAATCGGCTGCCAATCCATTGTGTATTCCCGAACGTGACGGCGGCTCAGTTGTGGTGCATAATCGAACATCTGAACGAACAATGGATGACCGTCGCAGAAAAACAGTTTGCACTCCATCGGGCGGAATTGCCCAAGTGCGTAAGGTTCAACGATGACCCGTGGAACGAGGTCGCGGTAGTTGAGCTCTTTTGATGGGGTGAAATAACTCATATCAAACCACGCTTTTATTTTGGACTTGTCAAACCCGTTTCCATCACGTCGTTGAATGACAAAGCCACATCCGTGGGTTGGTTTGATGACGCAGTCATCCGGAAACTGGTACGCATCAACCTCTTGTGGTGAGTTAAGAATTGCGAGCGTAGGCACTGCAAACTCTGCGCCTAGTTTGCGCGTGATATAGTCTTTCGCCGTGAATTTGTCCGTCGTCTCGACCCGCAAAGGTTTCAACAGCTCCGACCGAATGGCCTGAAAATACAGCATATCCGTATACAAGCGCTCGCGACGTGGAAATCTCCGATGAACATAAACAAAAACGCCAAGCCAAAAGAGCCTAAAAGCCAGATACGATGTCGGCGAGATGCGGTTCAAAACCTTCCATACTCGAGCTAGGATACGGTGATAGAAGCGCTGTACGGGCCGCAAAGCCGACAGGCGTTCGTATTCCTTCCTGCTGGCGCGTTCCACCTCTTCCAAATTCAGCATCTCACTTTGGTCCCATGTAGAATTCTGATCAACCAAAGCGCCTCTCGTGAAATGGCCGTTTTCGACGGTTCTTGGCCTTGTGGCTAGCAACGCGCTTCCCTAAAGCCAACCCATGCAAAACCATGAACGCCTGCTGATTATCGACTTTGGAAGCCAGGTGACGCAACTGATCGCGCGCCGCCTCCGAGAGCAAAATGTCTATTGCGAGATCCATCCGTTCAATCTCGTGACGGCGGACTTTCTCAAAGATTTCGCACCCAAAGCGGTCATTTTCTCGGGCGGTCCAGCCTCTGTCACGGTGGAGGGATCACCCAGACCACCTATGGAAGTTTTCGATCTCGGCGTACCTATTTTAGGCATTTGTTACGGCCAACAAGTGATGATGCAATGTCTGGGCGGCCATGTCGAAAGCGGTCAGGGCACCGCAGAATTTGGTCGCGCGTTCGTTACACCAGAGGGCAAACTTGATTTGCTTTCCGGCTGGTTCGATGACGGCGATGAACAGGTTTGGATGAGCCATGGCGACCATGTGAGCCAAATCGCGCCGGGGTTCGAAGTTTTCGGTACATCTCCGAATGCGCCATTCGCGATCACCGCAGACACTGACCGTCATTTTTACGCAGTCCAATTCCACCCCGAAGTGCATCACACCCCCAAAGGGCCCGAGCTTTACAAAAATTTCCTGAAAATCGCGGGCTTTTCGGGTGATTGGACAATGGGGGCTTATAAAGATCAGGCAATCGCGGCTATCAGAGACCAGGTTGGAGACGCTCAGGTCATCTGCGGTTTGTCAGGGGGCGTCGACAGCTCGGTCACCGCGGTTCTTATTCACGAGGCAATCGGCGACCAACTGACATGCGTTTACGTTGATCATGGCTTTATGCGCGAGGGGGAAAGCGACGAAGTCGTCTCTATGTTCCGGGATCAATATAACATTCCGCTGATACATGCCGATGAGTCCGACCTGTTTCTAACCGCACTCGACGGGCAATCCGACCCAGAAACCAAGCGCAAGCTGATCGGAAAGCTTTTCATCGAAGTGTTTGAAAAACACGCAAAGCCCCTTGGCGCGACGTTCCTTGCTCAGGGTACGCTCTATCCTGATGTCATCGAAAGCGTGAGTTTTTCGGGCGGACCATCGGTGACCATCAAATCCCATCACAATGTGGGGGGGCTGCCCGAAAAGATGAACATGAAGCTGGTAGAACCGCTGCGCGAGCTTTTCAAAGACGAGGTGCGCGCCTTGGGCCGAGAGCTGGGACTGCCAGAAAAATTCGTGGGCCGACATCCCTTCCCCGGGCCGGGACTTGCCATCCGATGCCCAGGTGAAATCACACGTGACAAGATCGATATTCTGCGGCGTGCCGATGCGGTCTATATCGATCAAATTCGCAAGAATGGCCTTTATGATGAGATATGGCAGGCTTACGCGGCGATCCTGCCGGTGCGCACCGTAGGCGTCATGGGGGATGGGCGGACCTATGACTACGCGTGCGCCTTGCGCGCTGTGACCTCGGTCGACGGCATGACGGCGGACTATTATCCATTCAGTCACGAGTTCCTTGGGGAAACGGCCACCCGGATCATCAATGAGGTTAAGGGCATCAACCGTGTGACCTATGACATCACGTCGAAACCACCCGGCACGATTGAATGGGAATAACCCCCATGAAGGATCCCCGGCCCTTCCTGCGCAAGCAATTTTACAAATACGCGCCACGGACCCGCTATTTCGATGGCAAGGTGCACATGATGCGCTTTATGCAAGCCACGAAAGGTACACCGTCCACCGGGCTGTCTTACCGCGATAAAATCTTTCGCAAACTGACCGGCCCCATCATGGATGACCCTTTTGTGCGGACCACGACGGACCGAGAGCATGTGAAAACCTTCATCGATGGACTGTTGAAACGACCCGCCGCTCTTGCGACCTATAGCATTCTGCGCACCGAAGAAGATATCGCACATGCAGATTTCTCGCGCGACGCATGGGTGCGAACAACCCACAGCTATGTCATCCCGATGATAGTCCGTGAACAGACGGTGATCCCCCGCGATACGCTGAAGGACTGGTTGGCGACCGATTATTACCATCGGTTCCGCGAGCGAAACTACAAAGGTTTGACGCCGGGCATTTTGGTCGAACCGTATTTCAAAGACGGCGCGCGTCCAACGATCCTCGTGGCGCTGTGCTACAAGGGCGAGGTCTCATTGCTGCACACCCATGGTACCGACCCGCAAACCGGTGTCTCGACCCGGCGGTATTACAGTCCCAACTGGGAGGATCTGAACTTCTCGATTTGGGATCCGGTCACACCAAATGCATTGCCCAAGCCAGAAACCCTGGATGCGTTTTTGGACGACTGCGCGACCATATCCACACCCTTTGAAATCGTAGGCGTAGAGGCGCTCTTGTATCCCGACGGGTCATACGCATTTTTCGCGCTTTCGCATTGCCCTGATGGGGGTTTGGCCAAGGTGATACCAACCGAGGCCAATGACGAATTCAACGCCCGCTTCTTTCGCAAACCACCCTATGGCGACACCGAAGAAGTGACTTAACGCAGCCCCCTTGCCAATGGCTCGGCGCTGACCTCTTCCACAGAACATTGCAACGGGTCGCCATGACCCTGCCCGATCAGGAACCACTCATTGCGCGGCGCCATACCTATGGAAACACGCGGCCCCCGGCCCACGGGGTCCCGCCCCCAATAGGATTTCGTAAACGGTTCTCGCTGATAGAGCGATGTCAGAGTTGTGCGCACAAAGCCTGCACGATTGTAGTACACGCCGGCAAGGCAATGCACCTGCCGCGTAACCATGCTGCGCAAGGCATCTTCATTTTGCGGGCTTTGCTGAATTGCCCGAAAGGCCCGGTCGGCCACGCCGTGTTGTACTTGCGCTGCGTGCCCCATGACATGGGCCAAGGCGTAAGGTGCCTGCGGCTCGCCCCAAAATCCGGCCCGGACATAAACCCGACGTTCGTTGGTGCAGTAGATGATATCGGGGTTCGTGGTCATTGTGGCACCGCAATAGCCCGAGATTTCCGAAACCTCTTCGATATCTGGCATTTCTGTAAACACCGCGCGCACCGCTTGGTCGATTGCCCGCGTGGGATCGGCGCTCACTCCAGAGGCGATCACGCAAAACGCCGCTAAAATAGTCAAAATTCGCACACCAACTCCTTCCCATTTGGACAGCTGTCCGGCAGAAACCCGTCAAAGGAACCTGAATGCGCAAATTTTGTCTATACATTTGTGGGCTGTCATTGCTGACACAGGCTGCGCATGCCGATTTGCTTTTGTGCTCAGGGGAAACGCCATTTTGGAACCTCGACATTGATATTGCAGAACAGACCGCCCTCTTTCAGCGCACCGGCGAGGACAGTCAGGTCGCTACGATTGAGCTGACGGCGCTCGCCCAAGGGGACGCCGGGATCCGCGCGTTCTCTTTGGTGAACCGGCAGACCGCGTTTACGGGTATTGCCGTGACCGCGCCCGATAGCTGCGATATCAACGGCGATGACAGCTTCTCTCATCGTGTCGAATTCTTGACCCAAGCTGGGACCGAAGCCATCTTGATGACTGGGTGCTGCCGCGCCGCGCAGTCCAAATGAGTGACAGTTTCAAGGCCGCTCTGTTTGTGATCGGTGCCATGCTGAGTTTTACGGCCATGGCCATCATGGGACGGGAGGTGGGTCAAGACCTCCAGACCTTTGAAATCATGACCTACCGTTCCGTGATCGGGATAATTCTGGTCGTCTGCATCGCGGCTTACTTCGGTACGTTGAACCAGATCACGACCGAGCGTTTCGGCCTCCATGCGCTGCGCAACATATTTCACTTCACAGGCCAGAACCTGTGGTTCTACGCCGTCTTATATATCCCGCTCTCTCAACTTTTCGCTTTCGAATTTGCCACCCCCCTTTGGATTGCGATCCTAGCGCCGATCTTCTTGGGCGAAAGAGTTACGCAACTCCGCGTCATCGGAATTCTTTTGGGATTTTTAGGTATTTTGATCGTCGCCCGACCGGACATGAGCACGATAAACCTTGCAACGCTCGCCGCTTTCGGCTGCGCCATTTTCTTCGCGGGAACGTCCATCACAACCAAACTTTTGACCCGACAAGACAGTCTCACATGCATTTTGTTCTGGCTGGTCGTCATCCAATTGGTCTTCGGTTTGGCCGCATCAATGTGGGATGGAGAGATCACACTCCCGGAATGGCATCACTGGCCGTACCTGATCGTGATCGGCATTTGCGGCCTGGCGGCGCATTTTTGCCTGACGAATGCACTGGCTTTGGCCGATGCCACATTCGTCGCCCCGCTAGAGTTTTTGCGCCTGCCGCTCGTCGCTGTTGTGGGCTTTTACCTCTATGACGAGGCGCTTTTGTGGACCGTGTTTGCAGGCTCACTTTTGGTGTTTGGGGGAAACTACCTCAACATAATCGCCCAGAAGCGTCAGGCGGCGGCTGTGGCCCCTGCCAGCTGACGCGCCAAACACGCCCCATTCACCTTCCTGAAAAAACGGATTAGGCAACATCCCATGTTTCACACCGCCAAAACCTGGGCCGATGCGCCCGAAAAAAGCATCATGCTCTTTGGCATGTCGGGATTGGGGAAATCCTATATCTCGTCCATGCTGCGCAGTTCCACCGAATGGTATCACTACTCGGTCGATTACCGGATCGGCACGCACTATCTGGGCGAGCATATCGTCGATCTGTGCAAGGTCGAGGCGATGAAAAACACACTGCTGGCGGACCTCTTACGCTCGAACTCAATCTATATCGGCTCAAACATCACTTTTGATAACCTTGCGCCGCTTTCGACCTTTTTGGGCAAACCCGGGGACCCCGCCAAAGGGGGTATTCCGTTTGAAGAATATCTCCGCCGTCAACGCCTGCACCGGGATGCCGAGATTGGTTCAATGATGGACACGCCCCATTTCATCGAACGCTCAAAACGCATCTACGGGTATTCCAACTTTGTATGCGATACCTCGGGCTCTTTGGTGGAGGTGGTCAACCCAGAAGACCCGAACGACCCTGTTATGAATGCGCTTTCCAAAGTGATCCTGCCTGTCTGGATAGAAGGCAGTCCCGACCACACTGAGGAGCTGGCCCGCCGCTTCGATATTGCACCTAAGCCCATGTATTATCAGGAGGATTTCCTGATGGGCCTCTGGGACAGCTATTGCTCTGAGCATGGCGCGCCAGACAGTGTCGACCCAAATGCGTTTATCCGTTGGGGATACCTAAAGCTCTTGGAACACCGCCTTCCCCGCTACCGCGCAATCGCAAAGCGCTGGGGCATCACTATCCAAGCCAGTGACCTTCAAACCGTCCGCTCCGTTCACGACTTCATAACCCTTATTCAAGCCGCCCTCGACGCAAATGCCCATTAAGATACCCCAAAAACTTCCCGCTTTTGACGTGCTTAAAACCGAGGGCGTGTCGATCATGTCCGAAGAGGTAGCGACGCGACAGGATATCCGACCGTTACAGATCGGGCTTTTGAATCTCATGCCCAAAAAGATTCAAACCGAAACACAGTTTGCACGCCTAATCGGCTCGACGCCTTTGCAGATTGAACTCACATTGATCCGCATGACCGAGCATCGCTCGAAAACGACCAGCCGCGACCATCTCGAGGCGTTTTACACCACCTTCCAAGAAGTGAAGCATCGCAAGTTTGACGGGTTTATCATCACAGGTGCCCCGATTGAGCATCTGCCCTTCACAGACGTCACATATTGGGACGAGTTGAAGGAAGTGATGGACTGGACCCAGACCAATGTGCACTCGACATTCGGCGTTTGCTGGGGCGGGATGGCAATGATTTATCACTTCCACGGCGTCGACAAACACCTCTTAGACGCGAAAATATTTGGCTGTTTCCGGCAGAAAAACCTTGATCCTGCATCGCCTTATCTGCGCGGGCTGTCCGATGATTTGGTCATGCCAGTGTCCCGTTGGACCGAACTGAAACGTGACGAAATTGAACGCGCGCCGGGGTTGCGTATCTTGATGGACAGCGCTCAATCCGGCCCATGCCTGGTCGAGGATGCATCACATCGTGCTCTCTATATTTTCAATCATTTTGAGTATGACTCTGGCACATTAAAAGAAGAGTATGATCGAGACATCACCGCAGGAACGGAGATCAACGTGCCGATTAATTACTATCCGGGGGATGACCCGACGCAGCAACCAGAGAACCGCTGGCGCAGTCACGCTCATCTGCTGTATGGTAACTGGATAAACGAGATCTATCAGACTACGCCTTACGACATCGATCAGATCGGAGCATAAACATGGTTAAAGTCATCGGAGGGGTAATTACACTTCTTGCGCTGGCTTACGCTTTGCTTCAGCTTTCAGCGTTTTTATCGGTCCGAAATGCCGAGCGACGTTATCCCCCCATCGGTGACTTCCTCTATGTTAAGGGGTACCGCGTCCATTATATGGTCAAGGGATCGGGCCCTCCGCTTGTTTTGCTCCACGGGGCGGGAGGCAACATCCGCGATTGGACGTTTCGTTTGATGGATCAATTGACCGACAAGTTCACGGTCATCGCCTTTGATCGCCCCGGCCATGGCTATACCGATGCGATGCATGACAATGGTGAAACCTTAGAAGAACAAGCAGACCTATTGCTGGCAGCGTGCAAGCTCTTGGGTCATCGCAAAGTCTTTCTTATGGGATACTCCTTTGGCGGAACGGTGGCCCTGTCTTGGACGATCAACTATCCCCGCTCAGTACAGGGTATTTGCCTGCTCGGCGCTGCGTCGAACAACTGGGTGCTTAATTATAGCTGGGTTTATGATTGGGCAGCTGACCGGACGACAAGCTGGTTCTTTTCGCCTTTTGTTGCTGGCCTCGTCCCAAACACGTGGATCGAAGAGGATTATCGCGGCGTCTTCAGTCCGCAAAAACCGCCCCATGGCTTCTTTGCCCATGCCGGTGTGCCACTGACGGTGCGCACGCGGTCGTTCCGTGCCACAGCACGGCAGATTGCCCGGCTGCGTCCACAGATCCTGAAAATGGCCGAGCAGTACGATCAAATCAAAGTGCCTGTGGAAATCATCCACGGCACACATGACCGGTCCGTACCGATCGCCATTCATTCGGACATTCTGATCGATCAAATTCCCCACGCCGTTTATCGGCGTTTGGATGGCTTTGGTCACGGCATCCATCAACTGGCAGTGCCCACCATTGTCGACAGCTTGGAGCGTCTTAAGTCCAATTGCACAATCCATGGGACGTGTTTGTGAAAGTAAGTAACGTGTTGGGACTGCTGCTGATCGCACTCCCGTTTGTGTATTTGGGAATTGCCCATATCGCCGCTGCGATGCGCGAGGATGTGGCAGAAGCGAATTTTCCGCCAGAAGGTGAGATCATCATCGTGGACGCCTCCGCGGTTCATGCGGTCGTGCAGGGCGAAGGCCCGGATGTGGTTTTGATCCACGGCGCGAATGGGAATGCCCGCGATTTTACTCTGTCTTTTGCTGGTCAATTGGCCGAGCGGGGGTATCGCGTGATCACTTTTGATCGGCCCGGATTTGGTTATTCTGATCCTGTGTACGAGGATCCAGGATCACTCACGGCACAGGCGGCGCGTCTGGTCGCGGCCGCCAATGTTCTGGAGGCCGATCAGCCCATTGTGCTTGGCCATTCCTTAGGCGGCGCCGTGGCCATGGCTTGGGCTACCCAGCATCCCGATAACATCTCTGGCTTGATCCCATTGAGTGCCGTGACCAATTTCTGGCCCGGTCCAACCGATGCCCTGTACCGCTATACAAACAGTTTCTTTGGTAGGATTTTCATAAACCCCGGCATCGCTGCGTTTTTGCCCCAATCCTATATCGACCGAGTGATGGACATTGTTTTCGTGCCCCAAACGATCCCCGACGGTTTCCCCGAGCATATCGGCGCGCCACTCACGATCCGACGCTCATCCATTTCAGTGAGCGCGGCCGAGCGGGTCGAGCTTAAGGACAACGTCCTGGAACTGGTCCCCTTCTATGAGGACATCACAGTTCCCGTGGAAATCTTGCACGGCGACGCAGACCTGACCGTGTCATGGGTGCTGCATTCCGAAAAACTCGCCACTCAAATTGACGGCGCGAACCTGACCTTACTCGAAGGCATAGGGCACATGCCCCATCACCACACGCCAGATGCGGTGTTGGACGCTATTGATCGCGTTGCAGCGCGCGCCGGTCTTAACTAACCTCGTCCGAAAACAACAAGGACAGGCATGTGACCAAGCCATTTGACGGTGCCATCAGCGCATTTTTTGAAAACGACGCCCCTAAAGACATCCGTACAGCCATAGAGGCATCAGATGGCGACCCCATTCTGGGTGACGATTTTCCTTATGATGATCGGATGAAACGCAAAGACTATGATGCTGAAATAGAAGCCTTGCAGATCGAACTGGTGAAGTTGCAAGCCTGGGTGAAGTCATCAGGCGCGCGCATTGTCATCTTGTTTGAGGGACGCGACGCAGCCGGCAAAGGCGGGACGATCAAACGTTTCCGGGAGAACCTTAACCCCCGCGTGGCCCGCGTGGTCGCCCTGCCGAAACCCTCGGACACCGAAAGCACGCAGTGGTATTTCCAACGCTATATCGCCCATCTTCCAAGCGCCGGCGAAATCGTTTTCTTCGACCGTTCGTGGTATAACCGCGCCGTTGTCGAACATGTTTTTGGCTTTTGTGATGCGGACGCGCGGGAACGGTTCTTTCTGCAAGTCAACGAATTCGAACATCAACTTGTCTCGGACGGCATGCATCTTTTCAAGCTCTGGCTGAATGTGGGACGCGCCGAACAATTGTCCCGCTTCCTTGCCCGCGAGCGGGACCCCCTTAAACAATGGAAGCTTTCGGGTATCGACGTAAAAGGACTGGCTAAATGGGACGACTATACGGCTGCCATCGCTGAAACTTTTGAGCGTACCCATAGTCATTTCGCGCCTTGGACGGTCATTCGCACAGATGACAAGCGCCGTGCCCGGCTTGCCGCAATCAAACGTGTGATTTCAAGCTTGGATTACACCAATCAAATTGATCTCGGTGCCCCGGACGACAGGATCACAGGTTCCCCGCTGGAGATTTGGCGAGCTTAACTTGCATCCGCAAGGCAAGCGCTTAGGTCCTCCACATGGCTATGCACGATATGTCCGGGTTGCCGGACCCCGAACTGAACGCTGATTTTTACCGCGATGTCCCTGCCAAACGTTTGGTGGCATGGTTTTTGGACGCGTTTATCATTGTGGCCCTGTCTATCGCGTTTATATTTCTGTCCTTTTTCACCGCCATCTGGGTGCTACCCTTGGTGATCTTTGCAGTCTCCATCGCCTATCGCACAATATGCCTGAACGCCTATTCCGCGACGCTTGGTATGCGTTTCGTTGGGATTGAAATCCGCGACCGAAAAGGCAATCGCGTTGATTCAACGCTCGCCTTTCTCCACTCGGCGGTGTTCACCTCGCTTTTTATCATTCCCCTTCTGATCATCGCTAGTTTCGTGGTCGTTCTGGTCACACCCTACAAACAGGGCCTGCACGACCTTCCCTTTGGCACAACGGCGATCCGTAGCCCCGGCTAAAGTCACGCTTGATCGGTTCGCTATCCTTGCTAACATCGCTTTTGAAACCAGGAGTGCCCGATGCGCCACAGTTTGCCCCTGGCAACGCAGTTTTATGTGACAGCTCCACAGCCCTGCCCTTACCTGAAGGGTCGGATCGAACGTAAATTGTTCACTGCCTTGCACGGTGATCATGCGCAGGACCTCAATGATGTTCTTTCTGCGCAAGGGTTTCGGCGGTCGCAGAACGTGCTCTATCGCCCCAGTTGTGCGGATTGTCAGGCCTGTATGTCGGTGCGCATTCGGGTCGACGCCTTCAAACCGTCAAAAAGCCAGCGACGCATCCTAAAGCGAAATACGCCGCTGGAACGGGTCGCAGCAACGCCGTGGGCGACCGAGGCGCAGTATGACCTGTTCAAAAGATACCTGAACACACGGCATGCCGATGGTGGCATGGCAGACATGGACGTGTTCGAATTTGCCGCCATGATCGAAGAAACGCCAATCCGCAGCCGCGTGGTTGAGTATTATAACGGCCCGTCGCGTCGGTCTGATGCATTGGCCGCAGTCTGTCTGACAGATGTCATCAGTGACGGTCTATCCATGGTTTATTCGTTTTTTGATCCTGCCCTGCACGCTGCCTCGCTTGGAACATATATGATCCTCGACCATATCGAGATCGCGCGCGAGGCAGAGTTGCCCTACGTCTATCTTGGCTACTGGGTTCCAGGCTCAGAAAAGATGGAATACAAGGCCAAGTTTGGTCCGCTAGAAGTGTTTCGGAACGGCCATTGGCAAGATCTCGGCAACCCGGCAGAGTTCAATGCAGATAATGATCCGCTGGGCGCGCAACCCATCCCAGAGCAGGTTGCAAATATCCGTCTGCCGGATGTGGGGCCCAAGCGCACACGCTAGCCCCCAATCCTTTGGATTAGGCTTACGACAGCCAGTTTGGAACGATTGTCACGATCTCAGGGACCGCCCACAGAATGGCCAGACCCAAAACCTGAATCACGACGAATGGAGCAACACCCTGATAGATATGCGTCGTAGTCACTTCTTTCGGCGCAACACCGCGCAGATAGAACAACGCAAACCCAAAGGGCGGCGTCAGGAAGCTCGTCTGCAGGTTGATTGCAATCATGATCGTCACCCATTTCGGGTCCATGGTACCGCCATAAATCACCGGCCCTACAATCGGAACAACGATGTAGATGATCTCTAGAAAGTCGAGGACAAATCCAAGGATAAACAGAACCAACATCACAATCAGGAAAACAACCCATTCGCGGTCAAAACTACGTAAGAACTCTTGGATATAGTGCTCCCCACCGAAGGAAATCACGACCAAGTTCAAAACCTGAGATCCGATCAAAATCGCGAAGACCATGGCGGTCACTTTGGCCGTTTCACGAACCACCGGGGTCAAGACAGCGCCCCGCCAGAGAACCCAACACGCATAGAGCAGCCCGATAATCGCGACGTGATACGCAATCAATGCCACAACAATGGCAATCCAATTCTCGATGCCGACATCTGTCACACCGGTGCGCAGGTCAAAGTTCACACCGACAAGGATCATGATGACCATGGCAAAGGCTGCCACGAGGATCGACCCAGCCCAGCCATTGGTTTCCTCAAGCTTACGGTAGGCAGCAAGCATGATCGCCCCGCCGGCCCCAAGCGCTGCCGCAGGCGTAGGGTTGGTAATGCCACCAAGGATCGATCCGAGCACCGCAATAATCAGGATCAGCGGCGGGAAAACCACCCGGAAGATCTCGTTTGCCCCCATAATCATCGCCGCATGTCGGGTGCCATAAAGGACCAATGCAAACGGAATGGCGAGATACACGAACCGCGTGCCCGCCGACATGGTTGGCGTCAACAACAGCGCATCGACTAGAAGGCCAAGAGCCAATCCCGCAGCCCCGACAAAAAACGGGCGCCGATCCGAGGTCGGGTCCATCCCAAAGGCCAGCGCCATGACAACACCCAAAAAGGCAAAGGCCGTGATCAATCCACTGCCGATCGGCGCGCGCGTTGCAATCTTCTCGATCAGCGCCTGCTCCAGCTCTGCATCGGTCAGGCTTTCTTGACCCCCGCCAGTGCCAGCCGCATCAATCTCGGCCTGTTGTGCGACCGCGCGGTCCCACTTTTCTTGACCATGCAGATCAATCATCGCGGCCTGACATTGCTCCGAGACATTCGTGCGAAGATCGGCCGATGCGCCGCTATCAGTGATCGAGTCGATCGTAAGGTCCTGCGATCCGCTCAGGTTGAATGACGATGATGCAATCGCAAAGGCAATGATACCAGCTGGTACCAGCATGAACCATGTCCACGCCTGCGCCTTAGAGGCCTTCGCCCCCTCGCCGGCATCAAATTGTACAGGCGGCGCCTTCTCTGGGTTTAGGAAAGCAAATCCAAACGCATACAGCGCATAAAGCAGGGCCAAGAAAATACCTGGCAAGATCGCCGCTTGGAACAGGGTCCCAACCGACAGAACCGCAGCTTCTCCCAGATATGTCAGCGCGTCTGAACAGCCCAAACCCTGCGCCCGCTCTTCCTGAGCGGTCGAATACAGATCACCTGCCAGCGTCCCCAGCAAAACGATCACAATAGATGGCGGAATGATCTGACCCAAAGTACCAGATGCCGAAATCACACCCGTGGCCAGTTGCGGCGAATAGCCGTTGCGCAACATCGTGGGCAAAGACAACAAACCCATTGTGACAACCGTCGCCCCCACAATACCAGTGGATGCTGCCAAAAACGCGCCGACGGCCACAACAGACACGGCCAAACCGCCCGGCAGTGGGCCGAAAACCCGCGCCATAGTCGTCAAGAGATCATTGGCAATCTTCGAGCGCTCCAGCGTGATGCCCATCAAAACGAACATCAAAACCGCCAACAGCGTTTCAATCGACTGTCCGGCGAGGACCCGCTCATTCATACGGTTTACAATAAAGGACAAGTTCCGGTCCAAGGCCTGCTGCCAACCACCCTCAAACAGGGGCACCGTGACTTCGGGCAATTCGGGGTATCGGAAATGGGATATGTCAAACGCTGGCACCCCACTTTGTATCAGTGCCAAATACTCTTCCGAGCTTTCATCAATGACGTGTTTGACCATAACGCCCGTAGAGTCGAGCAGCGCTAGAATGATGAAACTCACCACGGCCGAACCACCGATTGCGAAAGCAACAGGAAAGCCGGACATGATACTGCCAAACAGGCAGGAGAATACGATGATCAGGCCAAGCTCGATGCCGTATTCAATGACGAAACCTTCAACGCCCATAATACAGCTCTCCCTAGGCTACGTCTGACGTCGTTGGCGTCAGTACGTCTTTATCAAGATATTTGTTCTCGCTCTCTTCACCCTCGAGATATTCCAATAACGAGCGATAGAAAAACGCGACCGCGGCCCAGAACACGAAGAACGCAAAGGCCAGCAATAAAAGTTTAAACAGCCAGTAAGCATCAAATCCGTTTGGGGAGAAACCAATCGTCTCGACATTCGGCTTGAGGACGCGCGATTGCCGCTCCATTCGGTCAAGCGGTGTTGTCGCCGCAAAGTTTGGGGTCACCAGATGGCGCCACATAAAAAACCAGCCATATTTCCACACCAACATCGTCATGGGCACCATGAAAAACAGGCAACCCAGCATGTCTGTGATCTTCTTCTTGCGGTAGCTCATATTGGCGTAAAACAGGTCAACGCGCACATGGCCGCCTTGCACAAAGGTATAGGAGCAGCACAAAACGACGATCATCGCATTGAAAAGCTTCAACTCTTCTGAGTACCAACTGAGGTCGTGGCTTAGGTAAATGCCCCAATCGAAAAACGTGTAACCCAGCGGTGCGCCAACCCCGAATTCGATTTCAGAGACGCGAAAAATCCGCTGCAAAAAAACGATGCAAATTTGCTGAAGCACCATCACAAGCCCGGCCCAAGCAAAAACGCGGCCGATGGAATTGTTCATGGCCTCTAGGCCGCGGACAGTGCCCCACAGCATCTGGCGATAAAACAGACCAATAACTGTGAAAGCGATAAAAAGCCCAAGCAAAGCCAGTGCAGCTGCGTTGGATCCACCGTAATAGATAAAGCGAACAGTACCGACAGGGTATGTCGTGACAAAATGTTCAAAGAGCCATGTGACGCCTGCGCCTCGGAAACCGATAAAATCGATCAAGAAAACGCCAAATACAGCCCAACCAAAATATTTCGCCATGTTCCCTCCCGGCCGAGTGTCACCCCCGGCTAAAGTAATGGCCCCGTCCAAACGGCGGGGCCATCATATGTCAGCGTATCGGGCTTAGCCCAGTACGCGGTCACGCTGCGCGCGGTATGCACCGATTGAGTCTGTCAACCAGCCAGAAGAATCGCGCATTGCTGCTTGGTACTCTGTGAAGATGTTGGAGAAGATGTCGTCGCCCATAAACTCGTCATAGACTTGCTGAGACGCAACACCGAACGCATCCCAAACGCTGTCTGGGAATTCCAGAACCTTCACACCACCAGCGGCCAGGCGCTGCAGCGCCGCACCGTTGTTGTAGAGGTACTGAGACAGGTTCCAAACATTCGCTTCACCGGCCGCAACTTCGATCATCTTCTGTTGCTGAGGTGTCATCTCGTTGAACTTATCAAGGTTCATCGCAACGGACAGACCCGCCGCAGGCTCGTGGAAACCAGCTGTGTAGTAGAACTGCGTGATCTCTTGGAAACCGGCTTTTTCATCCGCCCAAGGACCGATCCACTCGGTTCCGTCCAGAGCGCCCGAAGACAGCGCTTGATACACTTCAGCACCCGGGATGTTCTGAACAGACGCGCCCATTTTACCCAGCGCTTGACCACCGAGACCAGGCATCCGGAACTTCAGACCTTGGAAGTCTTCTGGGCCCGAGATTTCCTTACGGAACCAACCACCAGCCTGTGTGCCCGTGTTACCCGCCAAGAATGATTTCAGGTTGAAGATCTCACCAAGATCATGGTGATGCTGCATACCACCGCCATGGTAGTACCAGTTGTTCAGCTCTGTCGCTGTCATACCAAACGGGATGGCAGTGAAGAACGCGAACGCTGGATGCTGGTTGACGAAGTAGTAGTCAGCAGCGTGGTACATATCCGCCTGACCGGAGGACACAGCGTCGAACACTTCGAATGCGCCCACAAGCTCACCAGCCGCTTTTACTTCTACTTCGATAGAGCCATCGGACATCCCATTGATGTTGTCCGCTGTGCGCTGAGCCGCATCGAAAACACCCGCAAGGCCACGGCCCCACGAAGTTACCATTGTCAATGTGACTTTGCCTTGCGCGATTGCTGGGGCTGCCAGCGTAGACGCTGCTGTAGCAGCGCCGCCGAAGGCAGACGCCTTCAGAAACTTACGACGATCCATATTTTCCTCCCAAAAGATCTTAAGGGTGCATCACCCCGAAGAAGTCGTGACGCGTAAACTATCCACATAAGCTAGGACTTCAACGGCGAATTGTACGTCGCGTCACATTTGCCCGTGTTGTTCGCCGGAAAACTTGATCTGAGTCAAAAGCGGATCGATTTTTGCTGATTTTTCGAGCAGCGCGCAATTTTCGGTCGCCTAAAATTTAGGTTTTGAAACTTTGGAACCAGGCCGCATTGGCCGCGTGGATCACTTTCGCACAGCAATCAATGTGTCTCGGTAAACCAGTCGGTTCACAAATTCATCAAAACCGATCCAGTAAGCACCCGCTTCGACCTGCTTGCCACCGGCGCGAATGTAAGGCGGTGTTGTGTCATAGGGCATGGGATCATTGATCTTCAAAGCGCCGCGCCCGGCGGTATTGTAACCGACAATCAGGACCGCATGCTCGCTCATGCCGACGTCATACTCCACCCCGCTTGGGGAGATGCCGGCAATCACAGGATCGCCCGCATTGATCTGGGCAACCAAGGCGTCGAAGGTCAGGATGCGGTCTATTTCCACGGCAAATCCTTTTTTGCCGACAAGGGCCTGATAGGCGACCAAACTGTCGGCAAAGCGTTGCGCCGTTCCAATGGGGCGGTTTGCACATAGTCGACAATCGGCCGCGCATCGCCCCCCCAAGATCAAGGACACCAAATCGCATTGGAACCGATTGTTCCGGGCAATCGGCACATCGTAATGTTTGAACATCATTTCGCTGACGGCGGCCCAACACCAATATGGCGTTTGTTGCGTGAGCGGCCGAATGCCAAGGTCTTTGGAGGCCGCCCAACCCGCGTTTAGGCCGAGCAGCAGAAATGCGCATGCAAGCAATACAACTCGAACCATGCGCAACATGCCCTATAGTCCCTTTGACCGATAGCTGTCGGCGACCCGTGCAATGCTGACCACATAAGCTGCGGTGCGCAAATCCTCGATGTCTTTCCGCTCGCGCCAGACCTCACGGATACTCTGATAGGCTTCGCGCATTGTGTCATCGAGGCCCGAGCGCACCAACTGCAACTCGTCCGCACCGCGCAAATACTGCGCCTTGAAACTTGGGGTCATGGACCACGCATCCCCCAAATGATCCGACAGCCGCTCCAACTCATCGATTAAGAGCTGGTGCCGCGCCTCTTCTTGTCGGCGTTGCATGCGCCCAAACCGAATATGGCTGAG
>JBCBON010000038.1:0-25160 GCA_039821195.1 Pseudomonadota bacterium | reverse complement strand
AGGGGCCTCTATGGACGAGGTTGTGAGCGCAGCAAAGGCTGCCAGCATTCATGACTTCATCAAGGATTTGGCTGATCAGTACGAAACGACGGTTGGAGAGCGCGGGCTAAAGCTTTCGGGAGGAGAAAAACAGAGGGTCGGTATTGCCCGCACCTTACTCAAGAACCCACCGATTTTGCTGCTGGATGAGGCGACGTCTGCCCTGGACACTCAAACCGAACGCAACATTCAACACGCGCTCGACACTCTGGGAACTGGTCGCAGTGTAATTACCATCGCGCATCGCCTCTCGACCATTGTGGATGCTGACAAGATCATCGTTTTGGTCAAAGGTTCTATCGAAGAGCAGGGCACTCATGACGAGCTATTGGCTCATGACGGTCACTATGCGACGCTTTGGCATACGCAGCTAAACGAGCTTGAAGACGAAACAGAAACGGCGGCCGAATAAAGTCTAAATTTATTCGGCGGCCTGCGCCGGCAAGTCGGCCACTTTGCTGCTATCCTCAGTCCAATCGATGATGCCCGGCCTTGTTTCATTTGCAGCTTTCGACTGACGATAATCTGCGTAGGCCTGACTGCGGTGCCCAAACCATGATGCCCGTGATGAACGGATCGACCAGCCAAAGAACTCAGCAACATAGACCCGAGCGGCCAGTGCAGAAGGCGTGAACACGAGTGTCAATGCCGTCGCCACACCCAGACCCCAAACCACAGCGGTTGCTAGCTGCTTCCACCAAAGCGCGGTTGGTGCATCGACTGTATACCCGCCTGCACCAAAGTCGATTGAGACACCAAACATCATTGGCGTTAGACCCGCCATTGTTGTGATGGTCGTCAGGAGAACGGGTCGAATGCGGTCGCGTACGGTCCGGATGATCGCCTGAATGCGGGGCATGATACGCGCGTACTCCTGATAGGTGTCGATCAGAACGATGTTGTTGTTCACAACGATCCCAGCCAGAGCAACAATCCCTGTCCCAGTCATGATCACCGAAAACGCCTGTTCGCGGATCACCATGCCCCAAAGAACGCCGGCGACGGACATGACCACCGCTAAAAGGACAAGAACCGCGTTATAGAAACTGTTGAACTGCGCCAGCAGGATTACGAACATCAGCGCCAAAGCGCCGCTGAAGGCAACCGAAAGGAAGGCTGCACTCTCTGCTTCATCTTCCTGATCGCCTTCCCAGCGCCATTCGATCCCTGCCGGGAACACGGCCTCATTCTCAAGCCATTCTGTAACTGCTGCAATGCGCTCACCAGCATTCACAATTTGCAGATCCGCCTGACCGCCACCTACAAGGCTTGGAATTTCATCAACTGAGCCAGAAATCAGTTCGGTGATCGAATAGGGAACATCGTCAATCTCAAAATTGGTGGTTTGGGTGTTGGGATCGACGACTTGTTGGATAAAGGCGATTGGTTCTTCTGTGTCTACCGACACAACTTTGAACAAGTTGGGCCGAATATCAGCTTTCACGTCGTAAAACCGATTGGTGTCGACCCGTTGGATCTGAGCCAGTTCTGGCACTGGCTCCCGCGTTACAAAGTTGCTGAGTGGCACAAGGCCCTCTTCTGTACGTACTTTGAGCGAGTCCAGCGTGCCAAGGCGGCGGTCTGCTTCGGGCAGGCGGACCCGGATTTCCACTTCGTCATCTGATGTCTCGAACCGCATGGTACCTAAAAGGATCCCACGAGTGACCAACTGAACCATTGCCCCCACGGTGGCCACATCCGCGCCGTAACGGCCCGCCTGTTCCACATCCACGTCGATCTGCCAATCAATCCCGGGAAGTGGCGTAGAGTCCTCAAACAGCGTAAGTCCCGGTGTCCGCTCCAGCTGTCTACGCACCATCAGCGCGCTTTCCTCCAGGGACGTGAGTTCCGGACCGGTCAGACGGATGAAAAGCGGTTTACCCTGCGCAGGTCCTTCGCTGACCTCAAGGATCTCAGCTTCGATACCAGGAACGCCTTGGATCGCGCTTTCGATTTCGCGCAAGATGCCGTCGCCGGTGTTTGCACCACGGATTTCCCACGACTCGAGCTCAATCTGAACTTGTCCAATCGTGTCGATCGGTGCCTCGGAACCGCCGGTATTGTTGTTCAACCCCCCATCGCCCGCAAAGGCGAATGCGGACTTAATCCCGTCGACCTGAAGCGCGCGCAATTCGATCTCTCGGACCAGCGCGTCCTTTTCGTCCAAAGACATATTTCCCCGACCGCGCACATAGACAATCAGGTTCTCCGGCTCGGTATCGACAAAGAATTCCGATCCATAGTTGTTTTGCCCATAAAAAACGAAACTGAACATGACAAAGAAAATAACAGCGAAAATCGTCACGAATGGCATGACCGGGTTGCCAACGAGGAACCGTGCAAAACGGCCCGCGAAGGTTTCTTTCGGTCCGGTATCAATCTCATCTTCCACGAGTGGCCTTGGTTTGCGGAAAGTGGAGGTAACCATCGCAAGCGCGATGAGAATTGAACTGACGTAGAGGATTTGGAACAGTGTACCCATTGAGCGGCCAAAGCCCGCCACGGCATCAACGTCGAACAAAAAGGACATCAATCCAAGAGAGGCTTGCACAGACCACGCCACCAAAACGACCCAGAGTACCGCCCGCCAAACAAAACTAACTTTCTCACGAAGGTTTAGTGCGAGGTTTTCCTGCCAACGAGTGACGCGGCCCGCGATCCCACCCACAACGGGCAAGTAGATCAGGGCCACCACAAGAGACGCCGAAAGAACGAAAATCATGGTTACGGGTAGGTTGCCCATGAATTCCCCCGGTACGCCGGGCCAAAAGAGCATCGGCAAAAAAGCGCAAAGGGTGGTCGCCGTGGACGAAATGATCGGCCAGAACATACGCTTGGCCGCGGCACCATAGGCCCGCATCGGCCCCATGCCCTCGCGAATGCGCTTGTCTGCATATTCAACCACGACGATCGCACCGTCGACCAGCATACCCACGGCGAGGATCAGACCAAACATCACAATGTTCGAAATTGTAATCCCTGCGACCGCCATCAGTGCAAAACTGATTAGGAACGAGGTCGGAATTGCAAAACCGACGAGCAATGCAGATCGCATGCCCAAAGCGGCTAGGACCACGATCATCACCAACAGGATCGCAGTGAGAACAGACCCTTCCAACTGCTGGATCATGGATTGGACTTGAGCCGATTGATCGAGGCCAAAATCCACAGTCACAGCATTTCGCAATTCTTCTGGCCAAAGTGCTTGGGCAGATGCCACGACGGCGCGAACTTCATTGGCCGTGTCGATATGGTTAAACCCTTTGCGCTTCACCACTTGCAGGGCGATGGTCTTTTCTCCGTTGAACCGGGCGGTCCCTTCGGCGTCTTCGAAAGTCAGGCGAATATCGGCAAGTTGACCAAGGGTGACAACACGGTCGCCGTTGACCTTGATCGGCAATCCATAAATGTCCGAAAGATCATCAAATGAGGATCGGATCTTGGCTGCAAAAGTGCCGCTTCCATACCGAACTTCACCAGCTGCGATCAGCTGGTTGTTGTTGACCACGACATCCACCAACTCGTCCGCAGTGACGTTGTAAGCTTCGAGTTTCAGAGGATCGATAATGACTTCGACCATCTCGTCGCGCTGACCGGCAAGACCGGCTTCTAGGATCGCAGGCAGCCCCTCCAATTGGTCCTGAAGGTCTTTGGCCACCCGAGCAAGCGCGCGCTCGGGCACGTCGCCTGACAAAGAGATCACCAAGATCGGAAAGAGTGAAAAATTGAGCTCGTCGATTGTGTACTGTTCGGTTCCATCTGGAAAATCCGCTTCGGCTGCATCAACATTTGCGCGTACATCCGCAATTGTCGCGGACTTGTCCCAACCAAACTCAAATTCCAGTGCAATGGACGCAAAGCCTTCGGCGGCGGTTGCCGTCATTTCCTTCAGACCATCCATGCCCTGAAGTTCGGCTTCCAATGGTTTGACAATCAGTTTTTCCGCGTCCTCCGCAGAGATGCCGGGAAACGGAACAGAGACAAAGAGAACCGGGACGTCGATGTCTGGCTCACCCTCTTTGGGAAGTCCGAAATATGCTGATGTACCCGCCGCGATGGACAACACGACGAAAATAAAAATCATGCGGGCACGATCTGTTGCCCAATCGACCATGCCTGTCAGCATTATAAACCGCTTTCGATTTCAGTGGGCACTACGGCGCGCCCATCATTGACGTATTCCTGACCGACCACGATCACCAACTCTTCGGACTCAAGTCCTATCATCCAAACGCCGTCTTGCGTTTCATTCAGCATATTCACTGGAACGAAGCGTGCCACGTCTTCGCGGACAACGCGAACCCCTAAAACGCCTGCATCGTTCAGCGTCAGGGATGAGAGCGGAAGGAAATGCCCGTTTTGATCCGGAAGCTGGATTTGGATTTCCGCCGTCATTCCATCACGAATGGCAAGGTCTTCGTTTGGGGCGGTGATTTCCACAAGGAATGTGCGGGTCTGTGGATCAGAAGATCGCGACACAAATTCGATCTGGCCGATCATCTGCTCCCCGGTAATCAGTCTCGCTTGAGCGGCT
Source organism: Pseudomonadota bacterium (assembly GCA_039821195.1). Lineage (GTDB taxonomy): Bacteria > Pseudomonadota > Alphaproteobacteria > Rhodobacterales > Rhodobacteraceae > Amylibacter. The sequence continues at coordinate 20,587 of JBCBON010000038.1, read as the reverse complement.
GCGCCAACCCGTATATCGGACACTTGTTCCTCTGTTGCGAAACCAACCAGTTTGATCGGATTTAAAGAGATCAGCGTGGCACAGGGCGATCCGGGCTGCAGCAAGGCCCCAAGTTCCGCTGTGTCCGTTTCCAAAATACCATCAAAAGGCGCTTTGATGACAAGTCTTTCGAGGTTCTTCTCGGCCCGACGGACATTCGCTTGTGCGCTTTCCAGTGAGGCTTGTCGCGCAATCACCGTTGTTTCCGAGGCAAACCCACTTTCAACCAAAGAGCTTGCCACGTTATTGTTCGCTGTCGCTTCGGCCAACTGCGCCTTTGCCTCTGCCAGTTCAGCCTCCAACGTGCCCGGGTCCAGCTCACACAACGTCTCGCCTTTTGCGACTTGGCGACCTTTGCGAAGTGGGGTGGAAATGACGTTGCCGCTGATTTCGGCCGAGACATTCACAGTTCTAAAGGCTTCCGTTCTGCCCCGAAGCAGCACGGCGCTTTGGAACGGGGCCTCCACCGAGCGCAAGACCTGTACGGGAACCGCATCCAATGCCTCTTGCAGCTCGGTCGTTTCAGTTTCGTTTTGCTCTTCGACACCTGCAAAAGCCAAGAGCGCTTCACGTTCCATGACGAAAAGATAAATACAAGTGCTCACGATTAAAGCGGTGATTATAGGACTAAGTTTCATAGGGCCCCGCAGGTCGGCAACAGAATTTGTTGCAAGTTAGTACTGTTAACTAGTGAGGGCTAGTAACGTTTCTGAGCGCATAAGGGGAATATTTTTTGCCCTCTCTTTTAAAAAAATGTTTTTGCTGCCAGATTACGCCGACCCGAAACTTGGAAAACCAATGTCAACTTCGAGCACAATTTCAAAAAAGGCGGCTTTACAGGACCCCGAACAGATGGCCGAGTCGCGTCAGAAAAAGAAAAAGATGACGGTGCCCAAGTTCACGGCCCGCAAAGGCGGGGAGCCACTTGTCTGCCTCACTGCCTATACCGCACACGTGGCCTACTTGGTTGATGCCGAGGCCGATTTGATCCTTGTCGGCGATAGCGTTGGGATGGTGATCCACGGAATGCCCAATACGCTTGGCGTAACGCTTGAACATATGATTATGCATGGGCAGGCCGTTATGCGAGGCGCTGAAAAGGCGTTGGTCGTGGTGGATATGCCATTTGGATCTTTCGAGGAAAGCCCAGAGGTTGCGTTCCGAAACGCATCTCGGCTTGTCAAGGAAACGGGATGTACCGCCATCAAACTCGAAGGCGGGCGCGAGATGGCCCCGACCATTCGACATCTTACACAGCGTGGCATTCCGGTCATGGCTCACATTGGCTTGATGCCTCAGCAGATGAACACGGCAGGCGGGTTCAAAGCAGTACGCGAAGAAGAACATTTCGAGTCTGTGGTTGAAGACGCGCAGGCTGTCGAAGAGGCCGGCGCATTTTCTGTTGTCATCGAAGGTGTTGCCGAACCGCTCGCGAAAAAACTCACGGAAACCGTTTCCATTCCGACAATCGGCATCGGAGCATCAGCCGAGTGTGATGGTCAAATCCTTGTATTCGAAGATATGATCGGCCTGTTTCCGCGTGTTCCAACATTTGTGAAGCGCTATGGAAACATGGAAGAAATGATGATCGGTGCGATTGGGACATATGCCGACGAGGTGCGAGCACGTAAATTTCCAACGGCTGACCATGTGTACCAGAAAAAGGATACCTGATCGCTTGGCAATGGCTGGCAATTCGCGATAGGTGAGCAAAACTTTAGGATATCGGCGTGAGCAACACTGACAGCTTTATAGATGAGGTGAACGAAGAGTTCCGGAAAGAACAAATTCTGGGAATGCTTCGCAAATATGGTTGGATCGGCGCGCTTGTGATAATCGGCATAATCGGTGGCGCGGTTTACAGCGAGTACCGCAAGGCAAACCTTGCCTCCGCCGCCGCTGCAGCCGGTGACGCCCTCACTGCGGCTTTGGAAGCGGATACAGCACCCGAGCGTGCAGCCGCTTTGGGTGCGGTGGCAGATACCCATGACGCGACAGTTTTTCTGGCAGAATTGGCGCGCGCAACAGAGCTCGCACAAAGTGGGCAACAAGAGGCTGCGCAAGAGGCTTTGGCATCTGCGATAGCCAGTGCGCCAAACGCGCCAGCTTATCAGGATTTGCTCGTGCTGAAAGGTGTGGTTCTGGTTGGAACAAGCGCTGATCCTGAGGCGGTGATTTCCGAATTAGAGGCGTTGACAGTTGCAGGACGGCCATACCGTCTGCTGGCGCTGGAGCAGATAGGCTACGCGCAGATTGCGATGGACGACATCGACGCAGCTCTTGCAACATTTGTTTCGATTGCCCAAGACGCAGAAGTATCTGATGGTTTGCAGGGGCGTGCTGAGCAGATGATCGTCGCATTAGGCGGTGATCGCGACGGCGCGTAAAACCGTCGAGGGGGACGCATGTTAGGTTCTAAGTGGCTCAAGTACGGCGCTTTGACGCTGAGCGTTTGCGCACTGGTTGCTGCATGCTCTCGGGAACTGGTCCTCCCTGGTGACCGTGAAGCGATCCGGGCAGAACAGGAACTGCTGGAAGAGTTCGACAACCTGCCCGCTGTGCGGGTGTCGAATGCCGTGACGAATGCAAACTGGACCCATCGGAACGGAACCCCGCAACATAACCTAGAACATGTCACTTTGGATGCGCCACTGACGCGCGTTTGGAGTGTCAACATCGGCAAAGGCAACACGCGCAAAACCCGAATTACGGCAGATCCGATAATCGTGGGGGAACGCATTTTCGTGATGGACGCGATCGGAACCGTAAGCGCCGTCAGCCCAAGCGGTCAAACACTTTGGTCGCGCTCTTTGCGCCCGGCACGCGAGGGCCGCGATGACATTTCTGGCGGTGGTCTTGCGTTTGGTGCGGGTCAGTTACTGGCAACCACGGGATATGGCGACCTTGTTGCGCTTGATCCGGCAACCGGGACCGAAAACTGGCGACAAAGGTTCCAAGCCAGCATTACTGCAGCTCCGGTCGTTTCGGGCAATACCGTGATTGCCGTTTCGGTCGGCAACGAAGCCATGGGGATTAATGTTGCGAATGGCCGGGTCCGCTGGCGCCTAGTGTCCGGTGGATCAAACACGGCTGTTGCGGGTGGTGGCACGCCTGCGATTGACGGTCGTTTGGCAGTTATCCCGTTCCCGAGTGGCGAACTTGTGGGTGTTCTGACGGATACGGGTATTCGCGTTTGGTCTTCGGCTGTGACGGGGTCCCGGCTGGGTTTGGCGCGGGGTGTTTATGCGCCCGTATCTGGTGATCCTGTGATCGACAATGGGCAGGTGATTGCCGCCAACCAATCCGGGCGCATGGCATCCATCGGGTTGCGCAGCGGTACACGGAACTGGACAATCAACGAAGGTTCGTACTCCCCCGTTGCAGTGACGGCCAATTCCATTTTCGTGATGAATGATCTGGCCCAGCTCAAGCGCATTCAACGCAGCAATGGCGCGGTGATGTGGTCGCAGGATTTGCCCGACAAACCTAACCGTCGTCGTGTGCGCTCGGTTTACGCCCATTTTGGACCTGTTTTCGCGGGGGGGCGTCTCTATGTTGCAAGCTCGGATGGGGCGATAAGGAGTTTCAGCCCGCAAGATGGAACGCCACTGGAGACGATTAACCTTCAGTCTGGCGCTGCATCCCACATTGCAGTTGCTGCAGGACGTCTTTACCTCGTCACTGAGAACGGTCAGCTTATCGCTTATCAATAATTGATCCGCCGGAGGCGGCCTCCATGAGTTTAACCATCGCCATCGTTGGTCGCCCCAATGTTGGGAAGTCCACGCTTTTTAACCGTCTCGTCGGTCGAAAGCTTGCGCTTGTCGACGACCAGCCGGGCGTGACACGGGACCTCAGAGAGGGTGAAGGTAAGCTCGGTCCCTTTCGGTTTACAGTGATTGATACTGCGGGTCTCGAACTGGCGACTGATGAAAGCCTCGAAGGCCGCATGCGCCAACTGACGGAACGTGCGATCGAAATGTCCGATATGTGCCTGTTCATGATTGATGCGCGTGCCGGGCTGACACCTGTAGATCGGGAGTTCGCCGGGCTCTTGCGCAAAGCGTCCAAGCCCGTGATCCTTTTGGCAAACAAAGCCGAAGGTCAGGCGGGGGAGGCCGGCTTTTACGAGGCCTATAGCCTTGGGCTCGGTGATCCACTACAGATTTCTGCGGAACATGGGGAAGGGATGAGCGATCTTCAATACGCGCTCACACCTCATTTCGAAGGGGCAAAACTGACACAGTTTGAACCTGACACGGATGTTGATGTGGATGCCGATGTTGCGGCTAAGCCAATTCAGATTGCAATCATCGGCCGTCCCAATGCCGGCAAGTCGACGCTGATCAATCAGATCATCGGTGAAGACCGAATGCTAACGGGTCCAGAGGCCGGGATCACCCGCGATGCCATTTCTTTGAATTACGATTGGGCCGGGCGTGAGGTGCGCCTATGGGATACCGCTGGCATGCGCAAAAAGGCTAAGGTTCAGGAAAAGCTTGAAAAGCTCTCCGTGGCAGATGGTCTACGTGCGGTAAAATTCGCTGAAGTCGTCGTGGTCCTTTTGGATGCGGCTATCCCATTTGAACAGCAGGACCTTCGTATTGCGGACCTTGCCGAACGCGAGGGGCGTGCCGTTGTCGTTGCGGTGAACAAATGGGACGTGGAGCCTGCCCGCCAAGAGAAGTTGAAAACGCTTCAAGAGGCATTTGAACGGCTGTTGCCACAACTTCGTGGGGCACCGCTGGTGACGGTTTCTGCCAAAACAGGCCGCGGTTTGGATCGGCTTCGTGATGCAATTTTTAAGGCGCATGAGGTTTGGAACCGGCGCGTGCCCACGGCCAAACTGAACGAATGGTTAAAACGGATGTTGGAACAACACCCGCCACCAGCTCCGGGGGGGCGTCGCATCAGGTTGCGATACGCAACTCAGGTCAAAACACGACCACCAACCTTTGTTGTCATGTGCTCGCATCCTGACGCTCTTCCGGCCAGTTACTCGCGTTATCTGATCAATGGGCTGCGGGACGGCTTCGATATGCCCGGGACGCCCATCCGTCTCTTTATGCGCTCTCAAGCGGACAAAAATCCTTACAAGGACAAAAAGGATACGCGGGTTACAAAGCTGAACAAGCACCTAGAGGGGCGCTTCGCCAAAGACATGAAGAAACCAGTGCGTAAGAAGGCGAAGTCTTAGTAGGCTTTTGCCAAACCCAGTTCGGTCAAAACGCGGTTGGCTTCATCTCGGGGTGTCGACAACGCGGCTTTATCTTCTCCGGGAAAAAACCGGGCGCGGGTCGCAGTCGGCATTGGCGCAGGATGAAAGGCCGAAACGATGGGCCCAAGCTTTTCATTCTCGGACGCCCATGCCGCAAAAAGCGCCGCTTCTGCGGCTTTGGCAGCGGCGTAGGTCCCAAAGAATTTTTCGCCCTGATGGTTGTCCTGCATATAGACCGCTCGCCCGGATTTGGCACGGAGCAGCGGGTCTATCTTTACAATAAGATCCCGTGCAACATTGGCGTGAAGCGTCATAGACTTTGTAAATTCGGCTGCCTCGGTATGGGGTAGAGGTGCGAGCGGAACGGGTTGCGTCGCCGTATGTACCCAAAGGTCCAACCCACCCCAGCGTTCATGGATCGACAAGCACATACGAGATACACCATCCGCATCCGTAAGGTCCAAGGGCACCAATGTCGCCTCACCACCTTTGGTTTTGATTGCGTCGTCAAGATCTTCCAGACCGCCAACTGTGCGGGCAACGGCGATCACGTGGGACGTTGCGGCCAATGCTTCTCCGATCGCGAATCCAAGTCCGCGGGACGCTCCGGTAATCAGTGTAATCATTCTGCGGCTTTAAGCTGAAATCCTTTGCCGAGTTGGTCGGCAGGAATAACTGGGTATTCACCCGAGAAACAGGCGTCACAATATTGCGGCTGTTGGTCGTTGCGCCCCTCAGGAATGCCGCACGCACGGTAAAGCCCATCCAATGAAATGAACTTCAGGCTGGCCACTTCGAGATGTTGCCGCATCTCTTCTTCGGTCATTTGCGCCGCCAACAGTTTCTCGCGGTCCGGTGTGTCGACGCCATAGAAACACGGCCATGCCGTCGGCGGAGAGGCGATGCGGAAATGCACCTCTTTTGCTCCAGCGTCCAAAACCATCTCTTTGATCTTCCGAGAGGTGGTACCCCGAACAACGCTGTCATCCACAAGGATCACGCGTTTGTCTTTCACCAGTGCGCGGTTCACATTGAGCTTCAGGCGAACGCCCATATTTCTGATCTGCTCGGTCGGTTCGATAAAGGTCCGACCCATATAGGAATTGCGCACGATTCCCATGGCAAAGGGAATGCTGCTTTGCTGGCTATAGCCAATGGCCGCTGGTGTTCCACTGTCTGGCACCGGACACACAAGATCGGCATCGACAAAAGCCTCTTTCGCCAATTCGACGCCGATCTGCCTGCGGGTTTCATAGACGGATCGTCCACCAAGGATACTGTCGGGACGAGAGAAGTACACATGTTCAAAAATACAAGGACGGGCCGCAACGGGTGCGAAGGGTCGCCGACTTTCAATTCCGAGCGGTGTGACCACAACCATCTCCCCTGGCTCAACCTCTCGGACGAACTCAGCACCTATGATATCCAACGCACATGTCTCGGAGCTCAGGACATATCCCTCTCCAAGGCGACCAAGCACCAACGGCCGTACCCCCATCGGATCCCGGACACCAATCAGTTTGGTCCGTGTCATAGCCACAACTGAAAACGCGCCCTCCACCTGAGAGAGCGCGTCACGAAGTCGATCTGCGTGGTTTGTTTGGATCGAGCGGGCCATCAAATGAATGATACATTCAGAGTCGCTTGAGCTTTGGAAAATAGACCCGCGATTGATCAGGTCTGCGCGCAACGCCTCGGCGTTCGTGATATTGCCATTATGGGCAATGGCACATCCCCCCAGTGAAAACTCTCCGAAGAAGGGCTGCACGTCCCGGATTGCAGTCGCGCCTTTTGATCCGGCCGTCGAATACCGCACATGACCCAACGCGATCGACCCCGGCAACGAGTCCATCAGGCTTTGCTTGGTGAAATGGTCCCGAACATATCCAAACCGTCGGGCCGAGTTGAAACCAACGTCGGGATCATAGGACACGATACCGCCTGCCTCTTGCCCCCGATGCTGGAGCGCATGAAGCCCGAGTGCTACGAAATTGGCCGCTTCAGCGGTACCAAGTATACCGAAAACGCCGCATTCTTCCTTCAAACGATCATCGTCAAAAGGGTGAGCCAAAAAAGGTTTGGTGTCCGCCAGTTTCAAGAAATTTGCTCGCGCCTTGCTTACGGTCCTACATAGGAAGCCCGAGCGATTCTGTCATCGGAATTTTACAATTCTTCTGAGGTTGGTTGGCACACTCGCGCGTCGAGCTCGTTGTACTTCTGCTCGAACCACAAACGAATTTCTTCGATTGCGATGCTTTCGGTCAACTCGCTTTGTGTGTCGCCCAACATGTCGCGTGTGATGCTGTCCTCAACAAGCGCATAGCCAGCGCCAGCACCAATGATGAAGTCGTACAGGATGAGTGCCACGAGGACCAACAGGACGCCACGCGCCAAGCCAAACAAAAAGCCAAACCCCTGGTCTATGGCACCAAGTGCGGATCGTTGGATTGCGCCGGCGAAAATAGGGGAAAAGATCGCAAATACGATCAGCGTCAGGGCAAAGAGTGCACCGAAGGCTGCGATCATCGAAAGCCCGCAGTTGCCCGCAAAGAAGTTTTGCACCAATTCGACGGGAATTTCCTGGATCAAAGGAACCGCATCAGGGGTAAAAATATAGGCCACGATTGCCGCTACAACCCAACCTGCGATCCCCAGTAATTCGCGGATAAAACCGCGCGAATATGCCAAAATAGCTGAAATGATCAGGACAATCGCGACGACACCGTCGACTAAAGTGAACCCGTCCATGTGCGCCCTCGATCCCTTTTACGCGTGTATCGAACCAAACAGATCTTCTATGAATCCGATTATGGTTTCCTGTGCCGATATGCTGATGCCAGATTTATCTGTCAACGTCATCCTTGACGGAACGAAAGCTTTTGAGAATCCGAGTTTTTCAGCTTCTTTTAACCGCGCCTCTGGCTGAGACACCGATCGTACCCCTCCCGAGAGGGATAATTCGCCAAAAACAACGGCATCTGCGGGCAGGGCTGTGCCCTGTCGCGCGGATAACAACGCGCAGGCAACAGCAAGATCTGCGGCGGGTTCGGTTAACCTGATTCCACCAGCTACATTCAAGTACACTTCCAGTCCTGCGAAACTTACGCCGGCCCGAGCTTCAAGCACGGCAAGGACCATCGACAACCGGGCACTGTCCCATCCAATGACCGCTCGGCGCGGCGTCGCGAGTGGCGAGGGCGCAACCAGCGCTTGAATTTCTACAAGGATTGGCCGCGTGCCTTCGATACCTGCAAACACGACCGATCCCGGTGTTTCGGTACCGCGCTCAGACAAGAACAACGCAGACGGGTTAGCGACTTGCGCCAAGCCTCCGCCCGTCATCTCAAAAACGCCGATCTCGTCGGCTGGGCCAAAACGGTTTTTCACGGCCCGCAAGATACGGAACTGGTGGCCACGCTCCCCTTCAAAGTAAAGTACGGTGTCGACCATATGCTCAACAACACGGGGGCCCGCGATTTGGCCCTCTTTGGTGACATGACCCACTAGGATCACCGCGACCCCTTTTCGCTTGGCGAAACTTACCAATTCATGGGCGGCGGCGCGCACTTGGCTCACGGTGCCGGGAGCTGCCTCAACATGGTCCGCCCACATCGTTTGAATGGAATCGATGATGACGACGTCGGGTGCCTCTGTGTCCAGCGTTGTCAGAATATCGCGCAGGTTTGTGGCGCTTGCGAGTTTAACGTCCGACTTTGATAGGCCAAGCCGGTTTGCCCGCATACGCACCTGGCTGGCTGCCTCTTCGCCAGAGATATAGAGCGATTTAAGACCCGCATCCGCAAAACCCGCGGATGCCTGCAAAAGCAAGGTTGATTTTCCTATTCCAGGGTCTCCGCCGACCAAGACTGCACTGGCCGCCACTAGGCCACCACCCAGTACGCGATCGAATTCGTCAATCTGACTTTCGCGACGCGGCAGGGGCGCATCTGCCTGATCGAGAGAGCTGAGATCCAACGACTTGCCCCGCGCAGCGCCGAGGCTTTTGGAAGAAGGGCCAGAAGACAAAGCGCTTTTCTCTTCAATACTGTTCCAGGCCCCGCAAGCATCACATCGACCCGACCATTTCTGGTGAGTCGTTCCACAGGAGTTGCAGATAAAACTGGCGCGGTCTTTTGCCATCAACCGACCGGAAGGAACATTTCAGGCTCGATCAGAAACAACAGACCCATGATTGACGGGGGCACAGCCAAAAGAACCGTCGGCCAGCGATTTGCAATGACGAACGCGGGCGACAGAGACAAAAGAAAAGCCCCGATAACCATCATAAAAATGGGACGCGCATTCATGTACGGAATAAAACCTGCGATTATGAACGGCATATAAAGCAGGTGCGTCCACCAGCGCCAACCCTTGGTCTGTACCAGTTGATAGACGCACCACATCAAGGTTGCAAAACTGGCCATCGCCACAATGATGCCCGCAAGCAAAGTGAAAATTGTCATGGCTGTCGCATCTTCCCTTCGATCACCGTTACGATGTAGCTGACGAGGACGCAGAAGGTAAAGAAATAGAGGCCCCAGCCGGTTTCCAAACGTCCAACGCCGACCCCCTTTGCCACAACGATGTAGAGCGCGAGCAAGAACACTTCGGCCATCGCGAATTTTCCCAAAACAGAAATCCAAACAATGTTTCGGGGTGCGATGACTGCAAATTGTAGAAGGGCCGTTGCAAGTGCTTTGACCATAGGAATGACCATGGCAAAAAGAGCGACCACCAGAGCGAGGAAAATATCGCTCTCCAACAGGTCCATCAATCCGGACCAAACGCTGATCTCTGAAAGCGAGAAAAATGGCAAAATGCCTGCTCGCAGTAGAGGTGCGAACCACGAGAATGGGAAAGCCACGATCAACCAAACATTGATCAGCTTGAGCGCGAAGCGCAGGTTATCGGACTGCTTCGATAGGTCCGTCTGCTCGGCCATTCAAAAACTGCAAAATGTAAGGGTTATCGGTTTTGTCGAGCTCGGAAATCGAACCGGTCCAGCGAACCTGCCCGCCATGCAACATCAGCACATGGTCGGCGATCGCGCGTACAGAGCTCATATCATGGGTGATGGTCATTGTTGTCGCGCCCATCTCGTCCACGATCTCACGGATCAACTCGTTGATGACGTTCGACATGATCGGATCAAGGCCGGTTGTTGGCTCATCAAAGAAAATGATGTCCGGCTCCGCCGCAATAGCACGGGCTAGACCCACACGTTTTTGCATCCCACCAGAAAGCTCCGACGGGTATTTGTCCGCCACATCTGGCTTCAGTCCAACTCGGCGCAGCTTCTCAATTGCAATTTCCTTGGCTTCGGCCTTTGGCAATTTGCGTTCCCCCCGCATCAAGCGGAAGGCTACGTTTTGCCAAACAGACAGCGAGTCAAACAAGGCTGCTGCTTGAAACAGCATTCCAAACTGGGCGAGGAATTCATCGCGATCCCCTCGTGTTGCGTCACGCCCATTTACAATGATCTCGCCACTATCGGGCTTCAGCAAGCCAAGGACGGATTTCAGTAGTACCGACTTGCCTGTACCAGAGCCGCCTATAATCACCATACTCTCGCCTTTTTTAACAGACAGTGACACCCCATCGAGGACCTTGTTGCTGCCGAAATGCTTATAGAGGTCTGTGATTTCGATCATGGGACTATGCGGCAAAAAAGAGTTCAGTCAGAATATAGTTGGCGGCAAGGATCAGAATGGACGCTGCCACAACTGAAGATTTGGTTGCCGCACCAACGCCTTGGGCCCCACGCTCGGAATTCATACCGTAATAGCAGCCCATCAAGGCAGCGATGAACCCGAATACGGCGCCTTTCACAAGGCTGGAAATAATATCGAGCCGTTCCAGGAAGTCCCATGTGTTCTGAAGATAGCTTGCGGCATTGAAGCCAAGCCTACCGGTGCCGATCATGAAACCGCCCATAATCCCGATAATGTCGCCAAGCCCAACAAGAAGCGGCACAACCAGTGTCGCCGCCAAAAGCCGTGGCGTGGTTAGGTACTTCATCGGGTTCGTCGACAGCGTGACGAGCGCGTCAATTTGTTCGGTCACTTTCATTGTCGCAATCTCGGCTGCAACCGATGACGTCACACGGGCCGCGATCATCAGCCCAACTAATACAGGCCCAAGTTCACGAACCATACCGATCGCTACGATTTGCGGCACGACCGCCTCTGCGTTGAAGCGAGACCCCCCGGCAAAGATTTGCAGGGCCAGAGCTGCACCTGTGAACACCGCTGTCAGTCCAACCACCGGCAAGCTGTAGTAGCCGATCTGGACAAGCTGTTGACCGAACTCTCTGGGATAAAAGGTTGGCCTCACCAAGTGACTGACGCCATTGGCGGCAAAAATCACGACACGACCAATTGCTGCGAGCGTGCCCAAAAAGGCCGCGCCAAGGGTTTGTAGAAAGGTCAGTGCGTAGGTCATTCCGATCCCACATAGCGACGTCGATACCGCGCGCCAAGGCTTGTTAAAAACTCGTATCCGATTGTACCAGCCGCCGCCGCCAGATCGTCAATCTTTTGCGTTGAGTTCAACAAAGTAAGATGGGTCGGAACCGTATCCAAAGCGCTGACATCGACGGTCAAAAGGTCCATCGACACGCGCCCAACCAACGGGCAGGGCGTATCGCCTGCAAAAAGACGCACCTCGCCTCGTCCCATCGCACGGTTTAATCCATCCGCGTAACCCGCGCTAATTGTTGCGATTTTTGTAGTTTTATCAGCGATCCAAGCCGCTCCGTATCCCACGCTTTCGCCTTCAACGACGGTTCGCGTTTGAATGACAGGAATGTCGAGCGTTACGACCGGTGCTGCGTCGGCGAAGGGAGCACCACCGTAAAGGCCAATGCCCGGTCGTGTCAGATCAAAATGATACGCCGGCCCCAGCAGTGTACCACCTGTCGCCGCAAGTGACCTTCGCCAGTTCATGCCATCTGTGAGCCGATGAAATTCGGTGAGTTGGGCAGCGTTCAAAGGATGATCGGGTTCATCAGCGCAGGCAAGATGACTGATGACAATGTCCGGCCTGCGATCCCCCAACAAGTTCAGGGCATCACGCAGTTCGTCAGCCTCCAGCCCCAGTCGGTTCATGCCGGTGTCCAGCTGAAGCCCAAACTCGCTTTGGTCAGGATGCGCGCAATAGGTTTTTACCTGCTCGACCGAGTTTAAAAGCGGGATGTAGCTCGCACTTTCAAACTGTTTTTGATCTTGGGGTAACAGACCACCAAAGACGTAAACCTTGGGGCCATGACCAATCGACTTGGTCAATGAAACGGCTTCTTCCGTTGTTGCCACGAAAAAACTCCGTATGCCTGAAGCCGCAAATCTCGGTGCAACATGGCCGATATCAAGGCCGTAGGCGTTTGCCTTGACGACGACGGCCGTTTCCGTCCCGTCGCCCGATTCGGCGTCCAACGCGCGGTGGTTGCTCACCACAGCGTCCAAATCAATTGTCAGCGTTGCCTCGGCCATACGTGCCTAGCTCTGCGGGTTTAAAGGTAAGGTCAAGAGCGCGATGCCGCGATCAGAAGTCTTTGCCACCCGAAGATTGCCAAGGTTTTACGAGATTGGAGAAGCGAGTGAATTTGCCTTCAAATGCAAGCTCCACCGTTCCAATCGGACCGTGGCGCTGCTTGCCGATAATGACCTCGGCCTTACCTTGGAGCCGTTCCATGTCCTCCATCCATTTCATCATGGCCTCGGAGTCGTGCTCACTTGGTTTCTCACGTTCCTTGTAGTATTCTTCGCGGAACACAAACATTACTACATCAGCATCCTGTTCGATCGAGCCCGACTCGCGAAGATCGGAGAGCTGCGGACGTTTGTCGTCCCGCGCTTCAACCTGACGTGACAGCTGCGACAGAGCAATCACTGGGATGTCCAGTTCTTTGGCAATTGCCTTCAGGCCTTGGGTGATTTCAGAGACCTCGTTCACCCTGTTGTCCTTGGCTGACGCTGGGCGAACCAACTGCAAATAGTCGACGATCAATACATCAAGGCCTTTGGTGCGCTTCAACCGCCGCGCTCGCGCCGCAAGCTGTGAAATGGGCAGGGCGGCCGTGTCATCGATATAAAGCGGGCAGTTTTCCAGTGCTTTGGCGGCTTCAACAAAGCGGCGAAACTCGGTTTCGGTCATGTCCCCCTTGCGGATTTGCTCGGATGGGATTTCGGCGGCTTCTGAGAGGATCCGTGCCGCCAGCTGTTCGGCGGACATTTCAAGCGAGTAAAAACCGACTACACCGCCGTTGACCGCGCCCTCACTACCATCGGGAAGCATACCCTTTTGATAAGATTTGGCGATGTTGAACGCGATGTTGGTCGCGAGAGAGGTTTTACCCATTGACGGGCGTCCCGCCAGGATCAGCAAGTCAGATTTGTGCAAGCCCCCCAGCTTGCCGTCCATATCCGATAATCCTGTAGAGACACCCGCCAGGCCCCCATCCCGTTGAAAGGCAGCATTGGCAACATTTACGGCATCGGTGACGGCTTTCAGAAAACTCTGAAAGCCCGTATCTTTGTTGCCCTGCTCAGACAGCGTGTAGAGCCGCTGCTCAGCTTCGACGATCTGTTCCGCGGGCTCACTGGAAATATCAACCTGACGGGCCTTGTGCGAAATCTCGTCGCCGATCTCCATCAGGTCGCGCCGGATCGCCATATCGTAAATCATCTGGGCGTAGTCGCGGGCGGCGAAAACAGAAATTGCGGCACCGGCCAAACGGACCAGATAGGCCGGACCGCCCAATGCCTGCAGCCCCTCATCCTCTTCCATGAAAGACTTGAGCGTCACCGGCGAGGCAAGCGCCCCTTTTGCGATCCGAGACGCGGCAATCTCAAAGATTCGCCCATGCACCGGATCATAAAAATGCGACGGCTCAATCAAGTTGGAGACGCGATCATATACGTCGTTATTGATCAGCAACGTCCCCAGAAGTGCCTGTTCTGCCTCGATATTATGGGGAAGTTTTGGGCTGTCTTCCTGATTGGAAGGTGCCAAAGCCGTCACGGAATTCATGCGCGCCTCTCTCCAAGCGGTACCAGTCGGGGGCTTTCGCCCCCGGTAGGCAGTGTTTCTTCGTCTGATGGTCCAGCCCTGATGCCATAACGTATATACGATTGCACTCTGGAAATTCTGTTAATTGCTTGGGGATAACTTCGCTGCCCGCAAGTGGCGGGTATCTGGCGGGCATCTGGCAGGCAGATTTGGCGCGTGTTAGCGTCGTTTTTGTGCGGCCGAACGGGCCTGTCGCCACGCTTGGCCTGTGCGTTTGCGCTCTTCGATCAGGGCGGCATCGTCATGGAGTGCGGTCATCAGCGCTGTTTCCGCGTCCAACCCTTCGACAGCGCCGCGCGCCACTTTCGACAGAGAGAAGGTCGGCGCATCGCACACACCGCGTAACGCCTCGCGCGCCAATCCCTGCGCGGCAAGATAGGTGGCATGCGCCCCTTCAAGGCGCGCACCGTCCCGGCCTGCGCCCTCTACATTTGCCTCGCATGCTGCTGCATCGGTCGAATGAAACGATCGGCAGAGCGCTGGGCGCGCGTCATAGGCGCGGCACTGACGGGTTTCAGGGTGAAGTGCAGGGCATGCTTTGGGATGCCAGTCCCGGCCATCGGGCTCACCGGTCAAAGGGGCCAACGCGCCATGCAATGTGACGGCCTCTTGTGCCGTGATGGTGCCCCCGTCCTCTCCAGAGAGGATACAGCAAAACGCACACCCCGATGCACAGGCCGCGCCTGCCTGCGGATCCTGCCCTTTGGCACGCGCTTCCTCGGTTTCCACTTGATAAACCGTTGCTGCCACACGGCCATCGGCAAGGCGGTTCACGACCTCTGCGAAGGGCAGGCCATGGGTGGTTGCGCTGTCGATATAGGCCAAGATCGCCTTGCGGGTCCGATCCGCGAGCGGCGGCGGGGTTCCGGGCAGTTTGACCGACTTTAGGCGGGCGCGCAGCGATGGCAGATCACTTGCAGCCTGTTTGGCGGCTTTTGCATCCGCTCTGCGTCTTTCGGCTCGGGTGGTCATTGGGTGCGCTTTTTGATGTCAGCTTCGATCATTGTCGTAATCTAGCCGCGCAATGTGTCGACGGCTACGCTGAAGTTTTGGACAACCGATCAGGTTTTAATGCCAACCAAGCCTTCTGTTTTAGCGTTTCCAGATCGTGGTTTTTTTAGGTGCCGCTTCAATTCAATGCGATCTGTCTTTCAATTCGGCTAGGACAAACTTCCAAAGTGCATTTGACCTTATCCAAAGCTTCTCATTCGGCCAAGCGCCGCCAAGGTCAGTTATGCGGGACTTTGCGGACCTTCGCCAAAAAGACGTGTAAGTCCGCTTTCACCAGACAGTCATTTTCGCCCTATCCGCTGACCAACGCGTTCAGGCCGAGCACTACCAAATTGACGCCAGCAAGAGTCAGAAGGCCATAAGCAAGCCGCACAAACACCGGTTGCGGCACACGGGCGTGCAAAGCGAACCCCAAGCCGACCCCCAGAAATAGGAAGGGAACCAGCATAAGGGATTCGAGAAGCCCGCTTGTTGAGAACAATCCAAGGGCCGCATAACCGATGCCCTTGGCAACGTTGAGTGTGAAGAAGAATATCGCATTCGTGGCTACGAACGCCGTTTTGTCGAGCCGCATCGCCAGCAAGGTGCCCTTGATGGGCGGTCCGCCCGCATGGGCCACGAACCCCGCAAAGCCTGATAACGCGCTGGCACAAAACACCTTGATGCCGTTTGGGCGCTGGTCGGCAGTTGCATCGCCGTTTTCGCGCCGCAGGTGAAGCCCGACAAACCCCAGAGCCATCAGCCCAATGCAGAGCCGCAGGATGTCTGAATCGAGGTCGGAAAAGCTGACCGTGCCCGCTGCGATGCCGACCATCGCTCCCGGCAAGAGCACCAATATTGTGCGAATCGTCCAAGCGGTACTATAGCGCCACACCGAAAGAACATCGATCCCGATCAGAATGGGCAACAATAAAACCGCCGCCGCCTGAGGGGACATGAACATCGCTACAAGCGGAACGCCCAAAACACCAAGGCCTCCGGCAAACCCGCTTTTGGAGATGCCAGTGAGGACAACTGCGAAGGCTGCGACGAGGTAAGCTGCGAGGGTCATGCAAACGATCTAGGATGAGTGAACGCATTTCAAAAACAGTTTCTTAATATGTTTTAAATCTGCTAAACAGATTTATGTCCTTCGATCTAAGACTGCTTGAAAGCTTTATCGCCGTCGCGGAAACCCGTAGCTTTTCCATAGCAGCGAAGCGAACCAACACGGTCCAGTCAGCGATCAGTACACATATCAAGCAATTGGAACAGACAACTGGCCAGTCTTTGGTACAGCGCGGGCGGGGAAAGCCGGTCTCGCTGACTCATGAGGGGGCCGCATTTCTGGTTCAGGCCCGTCGTTTGTTGCTTCTGGCCGATCAGATCCTCCACGGATCGCGGACATCTCCCGACGCTACTCCTCTGCTCCTTGGGACGACGATCACCTTTGCGCTGTCGATTGTGCCCAAAGCCCTGAGGCTCTTTGCAGCCGATCCGCAAGCACCCCAGGTTGCGGTCAAAACGGCGCGCAGCCATGAGTTGATGGCCCTGTTGGAAACCGGGCAGATCGACCTCGCACTGGTGTTCGATCAGGGCGCGCATCCAATGCGAAAAAGAACGGTCGAGACGTCTCTCGCATGGGTTGCCAGAAAGACTTTCACTTGTCCGGAAGGAATGCCGCTTCCGCTTGCCTTTCTGGAGGACGCGCGAGACCTCCGGCGGCATGCGTTCAGCGCCGTCGACGCCACGCCTTCTGTGCAGGCGTCCCTGACCACCTGTCCCGATCCCATTGGATTGCGGTCCCTGCTACTGGCCGGTCTTGCTGTCTCAATCCTGCCCGACGCCGCCATAATCCCGCCGCTTCGCAACGTTGGAAAAAGGTTGGCCTTGCCAAGTTTGGACACGATGCAGGTCTGCGTCTACAGTCGGTCTGAAGGGAATACTGCCGACACCAACTCATTGATCGAGAATTTAGTCTCAGAGATATAGGAAAGACCAAAGTACCCCCCCGAAACGAGACATTCGTACTCGGCGCAGCATTCGGCAAAATGGGCTCAAAGCCGACTTTTAAAACGCCTCGAAAGTTTTTCACCACATGGGGGAATTGGTCGACGACTTGCGTCAGGTCGCAACACGCCAATGGGTTTTAAACAGCGGATCGAATAGCGTCACAGGCCCTTCACCTGTCTCCAGCTTTACGGGCCATTCGGTGACCGTATCTGATTTTTCCAAAACCATCTCAGACGCGTTCACAGGCAGGCCGTAATGCGCGGGACCGTTCAAGCTTGCAAAGGCCGCAAGGTTGTTAAGGCGTCCATCCTCTTCAAACACATGGGCCAGCAAAGGCATCGTGTTGGTGGCAGAGAATACGCCAGCGCATCCGCAGGCCATCTCTTTGTTCGGGTCGGTATGCGGCGCGCTGTCGGTGCCAAGGAAGAACTTTGCCTCGCCGCTGGTAGCCGCGTCGCGCACGGCCAAACGATGCTCTTCGCGTTTGGCCACTGGCAGGCAATAGTAATGGGGTTTGATGCCACCGACCAAGATATGGTTTCGGTTTATGATCAGATGATGCGTGGTGATCGTCGCCGCCAGAGGTCCGGATGCGGTGCGGACATAATCCACCGCATCGCGGGTTGTGATATGTTCCATGGTGACACGCAGCGTGGGCAGGCGCCGCCGCAACGGGTCGAGCACGGTTTCAATGAACGCCGCTTCGCGGTCGAAAATGTCGATCTCAGGGGTTGTCACCTCCCCATGGACACAGAGTGGGCAGCCGATCTCGGCCATTTTCTCCAGAATGGGCATGACGGCATCAATATTGCGCACACCCGAGGCCGAATTTGTCGTCGCCCCGGCGGGGTAAAGCTTCACCGCTGTTATGAGGCCCGATGCATGGGCCGCCGCGACATCGTCCGGATCGGTGTCTTCGGTCAGGTACAGCGTCATCAGGGGTGTGAAGTCAAAGCCATCAACTGCGGCCATGATCCGGTCGCGATACGCGGTTGCATCGGCACCGGTCACGACCGGCGGGACAAGATTGGGCATAATGACGGCCCGGCCGAAATCGCGTGCCGTCTCGGGTGCGACGGCGCGTAACATCTCCCCGTCCCTGAAATGGACGTGCCAATCGTCAGGACGGGGAATTGTGATGCGCATTAGGGTCTCTTTTTGAAGGGTTTTCCGGGACCGCGATCGCCACCGCGATCATTTCCTCGAAATCCGCCGCGATCCCCACCGCGATCATTCCCGCGAAATCCGCCGCGATCCCCACCGCGGTCGCCGCCAAAGGGCTTGCCGCGGGACTCGCGCGGTTCTTCACGCTCTTCCCATTTGCGGATCAATGCGGCGTCGAACGCATCGCGGTAAATTACGCCATCATGGCACCACACGCAGTGGATTTTTCGAGCTTCGATTTTCTCTACGGCGAATTTTGGAGAGCCGGAGACGAGGACAACAAGGTCCCCTTCGGACAGTGCGGGCATTGTTTTTCTTTCTTAGATAGGCGCGCGCATACGCCCAACTTGGGAGATATGGAAGGGGCGTTTATGGCTCTGACTTGATCAGGGCTTCGGCGGCTTTGAGGGCGTCGCGGGTCTTTTTGGCTGACCACCAGGTGGCAAATCCAAAGCCCAAGAGCAAAATCGCAGAGACCCCGTAGGCCAGCAGAACTGTATCGGCGTGTTGTCCAAGATCGGGCATCATGTCCCCCGTGCGAGTAGGGCCGCGATGCGTTGGCGGCGGATTTCCATACGGGTGCGCACCAACAGGAGCCAGAGGAACAAAAGGAAGAACCCGACGAGACTGACAAGGGCAGGGTAGAAGAAAACATCAGCGACGGCGCGCTCGCTTTCGACCGACATGCTTGCGCCTTGATGGAGGCCCTGGTTCCAGAAGTTCACGGCATAGCGCGAGATGACGGCGAAAACGGTGCCGACGATGCACAGGATTGAGGTGAGGTCAGAGGCGGTTTCGCGGTCCTCGATGGCCTGCCAAAGGGCGATATAGCCGAAGTAAAAGACAAGCAGGATCATGAAGGCGGTCAGCCTTGGGTCCCAGGCCCAGTAAGTGCCCCACATTGGTTTGCCCCAAATAGCGCCAGTTGCCATCGCGACCAATGTCATGATGATGCCTATGGGCGCGGCCGCTTTGGCCGCAAGGGCAGATACTGGATGGCGTCGGATGAACCAAACCAGAGAGGCAGCGACCATCATGAACCAGATGCCTGTTGCCATCGTTGCAGTGGGCACATGGAGATAGAAGATCTTCACGGTTGAGCCTTGGCGAAAATCATCTGGCGTAAAGAAGAAACCCCAGATCAGGCCGCCCAGAATGCAGGCGAGCGTCAGCACGGCAAGCGGCCAGAGCAACTTTTCTGAGAGTGCCATAAACTTCGCCGGGTTTGCGTATTGCCACAGGGCATTCAATCTCTTCATGGGGACTGTTTACCTAATTGGTGTTGGCCCGCAACGCGAAGGATGCCGCAAAGGGCATCGCGGCAAGCGACGCAAAGGTGATGCCAGCCGTCAGCATGAGCGGCGGGAAAGGGTCTTGGCCATCCATCGCACGCAGAACGGTTTGCGCCCCAAAGATCAGCGTTGGAAGATAGAGCGGGATCACAAGTAGTGACAGCAAGAGGCCACCGCGTTTCACGCCTACTGTAAGTGCGGCACCGAACGCCCCGATGGCCGATAGGGCCGGCGTGCCCACAAGCAGCGAAAGCGTGATCCAAAGATAGGCTTCGCTTGGCAAATACAGAAGCGCGCCAAGCGGGATGGCAGCAAGCGTCAGCGGCAGACCTGTAGTGATCCAATGGGCAAGCGTCTTTGTGGCGACGAGGCCGCCCACCGGAATGGGTGCCGTGAGCAAGGCGTCCAAGCTGCCATCTTCGAAATCGAGTTGAAACAAACGATCCAACGATAAGAGACAGGAAAGCAGCGCCCCGATCCACAGGATGCCCGGTGCGATGCGCGCAAGGATCGCCGTGTCGAGACCGATGCCCAACGGCACGATGAAAATTACGATAAGAAAAAACGCAAGCGTCAGGCCAAAGCCGCCGCCGGATCGCAATGCAAGCCGCAGGTCGCGTAGGAATATGGCCGTCATGCGAAGTCCCCGTCTAGGAAGGGATCCAAGCTGGCAGACGTTGCCTTGGGGGTGAAGGCGGCAAGGTCCAAGGTTTTGGCCGCAACCGGTACTTCGGCGTCATGGCTGGAAAACAGGATCGTAGCACCTTGGTCTGCCGCACTTTGGATCATGGCCCAAAATGCATCG
>JBCBON010000037.1:0-27307 GCA_039821195.1 Pseudomonadota bacterium | reverse complement strand
GTTGCTTGCCTATATGCTGGGGTTTTCGTTGGCGTATCAGGGGTTGGGAGCAGGTATCGGTGCGCTGATCCTGTTTGGTGTCGTGCAACTGACCATGTTTGCTGGTGCAGCCCATCAAGGGGATCGTCCAAGCGGCCCTGCGGTACAAGGGGCGCTGTTGGGCTTGCTGGGTCTTGTCGTCGTGCTTTGGCCACGAGATGCAGTTGTGGACGTGCCCATGTGGGCGGCCGGGTTTATGATTATGGCCGGGGTAGGATGGGGCGTGTTCTCGCTCGCGGGGAAAGCGGCAAAAACGCCGTTGGCGACCACGTTTCGTGCCTTTCTCGCCTGTTTGCCGGTCATGCTTTTGGTTGCCCTTGTGCGAGGGTTTACCGCACCTGATCCAGTCGGCTTGGTATATGCCGCGCTGTCCGGCACTGTCATGTCAGGGTTGGGATACACGCTTTGGTATGCGCTTTTGCCTCGGATCGCGACAACCAGCGCGGCGCTTGCGCAACTGACTGTGCCCTTGATTGCCATGTTGGGCGGAGTAATCCTCTTGGATGAAACGGTCGGCCTAACTTTTGTCATTGGGTCAGCCCTTGTTTTAGGCGGCGTCTTCTGGCCACTGTGGCGACGGAGGCAGCATGCAAGCAGCTGAGACATCCCAAGTACGAACAGAGTTTTGGATCGCATGCGGTCTGGCCTTAACGGCGGTGTTGTGTTGGGCTGGCAACTACGTGCTTGGTCGGGCCATTCGTGCGGATGTTCCCCCGGTGGGATTGGCCTTTTGGCGTTGGGTCCTTGCAAGTCTTATTTTGCTTCCGGTTGCCTTGCGCGCCCCTGCAAGTGCGTGGCAAGCCGTCAAAGAAAACCGGCTTGCCGTGTTTGCACTCGCCCTCTTCGGGGCAGCAATGTTTCAATCATTCTCTTACCTTGGGCTTGCGCGAACAGAGGCGCTCAACGCACTTTTGCTTCTGACTTTGAACCCGATTTTTGTAATGATCCTTGCTTACGTTTGGCTGGGTGATGCCGTCACTTGGCGCCAAATTTTTGGTATTGTGATTTCTTTCTGTGGCGCGGTGTACCTCATCTGTCGCGGCTCTCTGGAGGTCCTGACCAGTTTGTCACTGAACGCGGGTGATTTGTGGATTTTGGCTGCAGTCGTCACCTGGGGCTTCTATTCGATTTCGTTGAAATACAAGCCAACCGCGGTGCCGCCCATGATGCTGGTGTTTCTGACAGCAATCGGTGGGGTGGTTATCCTGATCCCATTCTATGTTTTTGAAACTTTGGTCATAACCCCGGTTCAACTGAGCTGGCCTACCATTTGGGCCGTTGGGTATACTGGGATATTCGCATCTATCGTGGCGTTTGCATGCTTTAATGGCGCTGTGGCCCGCATTGGCCCCAGTAAGACAGTAACGTTCTTACATCTCATGCCGGTCGTCGGTTCCATTCTGGCAGTGATGTTTCTTGGAGAGCGGTTCGCGATTTATCACTGGATCGGATTTCCGGTGGTTTTTGTCGGCGTCCTCATTGCAACCACGACGTGGCGGTTGGGCTTGCGCGCTAAGCTGAACTCGTAACCTTGTTCACATGGCCCATTTTTCGGCCCGGTTTGGCTTCGGCTTTTCCATAAAGATGGATCGCGCTGGACGCATCATTCAGATGCGCAGCAAGGTTCTCGATGTCAGATCCTATCAAGTTGGTCATAGTGACGTTGCTGCTTCGCCTGGCATCGTTGAGCGGAAGCCCGGCAATGGCACGAATATGCTGTTCGAATTGATCGACCGCGCAACCCTGTTGCGTCCAGTGGCCGGAGTTGTGAACTCGGGGTGCGAATTCGTTGACCAGTAGACCATTGGCTGTGACGAAGAACTCTACCCCCATAACGCCAACATATTCCAGCGCGTTCAGAACTTTCGCTGTAGCGAGAACAGCGTTAGTTTTTTGGGTACTTGTTATCTGAGCAGGCACGACCGTTTCGTGCAAAATTCCGTTGCGGTGCGTGTTCTCTCCCGGATCATAGCAGATTACCTGCCCATCCGAAGACCGTGCGCCAATAACCGAAATTTCAGATGTGAATGGCACCAAAGCTTCAAGCACCGATGGAGCGCGGTTCAAATCTGACCATGCCTGTTCCAGACTGTCCTTGGCGCTTAATCGAACCTGCCCTTTTCCGTCATAACCAAAGCGCCGCGTTTTCAGAATTGCGCCGTGCGACAGGAGTGTTTCTGCTCGTCCAAAATCGAGGGGCGAAGTGATATCCACAAATTCGGCGACGTTGAGGTCTAGGCTTTTGAGAAACTCCTTTTCAGTCAGCCGATCCTGAGATGTGGAGAGAGCCCTTCGATTTGGGTGAATCTGGACAATAGCCTCAATCGCGTCCAACGCATCGGTTGGGACATTTTCAAATTCATATGTAACAACATCGACTGCTTGCGCGAAGGAGCGCAAAGCTTCCAAATCTTCGTAGGACGCAGCGATATGTTTTGCGGCGACGTGCGCGGCTGGCGCATCTTCTGCCGGGTCAAAAATATGCGTCACATAACCCAGTCGCGATGCCGCCACGGAGAGCATCCTGCCCAGTTGGCCCCCACCGAGAATACCAATCCGAGATCCAAGCGAGAGCGCCCTAGTCATTGGTTGGTGCGTCCGGGATCGAATCCGAGAGGCTTGCACGCCAAGCGTCCAACCTTTTGGCGAGTGCATCATCGTTTGTGGCGAGAATTCCCGCTGCCATAAGGCCCGCATTCGCAGCCCCTGTCGCGCCGATGGCCATGGTGCCGACCGGGAACCCTTTTGGCATCTGAACAATAGAATAAAGGCTATCAACGCCCTGCAGCGCTTTCGTCTGCACGGGAACGCCAAGAACAGGAATGCGGGTTTTAGACGCCATCATTCCGGGAAGATGGGCTGCGCCCCCGGCTCCGGCGATGATGACCTTTAGCCCGCGTTCGACAGCCTCTCGACCGTAATCCCAAAGCCGATCTGGTGTCCTATGTGCAGAGACAATTTTGGTTTCGTGAACCACTTCCAGTTCCGTCAGGATGTCCGCGGCATGTTTCATGGTTGGCCAATCTGATTGGCTCCCCATGATGATCCCAACTCTGATCTCGCCCATGGCCTTCCCCTCTTGGAAGGCGTTTACCTACGCATCTTATCGGGTTCAGGCAATAATATCCGGTGTAATTTGAGCGGCGAGTTGGCGAATTTGGTCCTTCAACTGCAGCTTTTGGCGTTTCAGACGTTGAATACGCAGCTGGTCCGGCAGAGGCATTGCCTGCAGCGCTTCGATAGAAGCATCCAGATCTCGATGTTGCTCTCGCAATTCGGCAAGCTCTATGCGCTTGGCATTCAAATGTTCGACGCGGTTATCAGACATATAATAGAGATATCATTTGATGCCAAAAGTGCCAGTGGCTCACCACTTGCAGGTACATCG
The DNA here is from genome assembly GCA_039821195.1 of Pseudomonadota bacterium. Lineage (GTDB taxonomy): Bacteria > Pseudomonadota > Alphaproteobacteria > Rhodobacterales > Rhodobacteraceae > Amylibacter. The sequence continues at coordinate 23,880 of JBCBON010000037.1, read as the reverse complement.
AAAAACTCCCATATTACAGCTAGGTCGCCCAACGCGGGGCCTGCCAAAAGTCGCTTCGAGAAGGGCTAGAAAATGACAAAGATATCTTTTGCCTCGCATCCCTATTTGCTTGGGTTTGAAGAGTTGGATCGCTTGGTTGAGCGGACCGCCAAATCCGGTAACGAGGGCTATCCTCCGTACAACATCGAACAAGTTTCTGAGCAGGCTTATCGTATCACTCTGGCGGTTGCAGGGTTCAGCGAGGAAGACTTAAACATTACCTTGGAAGACAGTCAGCTTGTAATCCGCGGCAAGCAAACTGACGACGGTGCCGGCAAAGTTTTTTTGCACCGTGGCATTGCGGCCCGCCAGTTTCAGCGCAGCTTTGTTTTAGCTGACGGCGTCGAAGTTGCAGGCGCGTCAATGGAGAATGGCTTGTTGCACGTGGACTTGCACCGCGCCGTTCCAGAAACAGTGGTTCAAAACATCGAAATTCGCAAAAAATGACGGAGGACACTATGCACATTTACAAGCAACTTGGGCTGACAAGTAATATCGTCTACGTCAAGCCGGTGCCGACGGAGCTTTTGCCAAAAGACATGCGCGCGGAATTGAATGGGGAAAAAGAGGTTTTCGCAGTTCACGGAGAAAACGGTGAGCAGGTCGCATTGTTCACCGATCGCAATCTGGCGTTTGATTTGGCCAAGGAATACCACTTCCAAGCACACAGTGTGCATTAAACCAAAAGGGGCCGTAAGCCCCTTTTTTTAAGCGCTGATTAAACCAAGGCTTTCCAGCTTCAAAAGTACTTGATGGGCGCAGTTGTCCACCGAAACGTTCTCGGTCTCGATCCGCAGTTCTGGGTGGTCCGGCACATCATATGGATCAGAGATGCCTGTGAATTCTTTGATCTTGCCTTCACGCGCGAGCTTATAAAGCCCTTTGCGGTCACGGCGCTCACACTCTTCGATTGATGTTGCAACATGCACTTCGATGAAGGCACCGTATTGTTCAACGTCTTCGCGCACCGCTTTGCGTGTCGTCGCATAGGGCGCGATCGGAGCACAGATCGCGATCCCTCTGTTCTTGGTAATCTCCGACGCAACATATCCGATACGTCGGATATTCAAATCGCGATGCTCTTTGGAAAAGCCTAGCTCGGAAGAGAGGTTCTTTCGGACGATATCGCCGTCCAAAAGCGTCACAGGCCGCCCGCCCATCTCCATCAGCTTTACCATCAAGGCGTTGGCGATTGTTGATTTCCCAGATCCGGAGAACCCGGTGAAAAAGACGGTGAATCCTTGCTCAGAGCGCGGTGGCTTCGATTTGCGTAATTCTGACACTACTGCTGGAAAACTGAACCATTCGGGAATTTCGAGTCCTTCTTGGAGACGGCGGCGCAGCTCAGTCCCTGAGATGTTGAGAACAGTAACACCCTCTTCAACCTCATCTGCCGGTTCATACTGTGCACGCTCCTGCACATAAACCATCTGTTTAAAGTCGACCATTTCGATGCCCATCTCGTCCTGATGTTCGCGGAACAGATCTTGCGCGTCATATGGGCCGTAAAAATCCTCGCCCACGGAGTTTTTGCCCGGGCCAGCATGATCTCGGCCAACAATAAAATGTGTGCACCCATGGTTCTTTCGGATCAGACCGTGCCAGACAGCCTCTCTCGGACCTCCCATGCGCATTGCAAGGTTCAGTAGGGACATGTGCGTTGTAGCAGAGGGGTACTGATCCAAGATGGCCTCATAGCACCGCACACGTGTGAAGTGGTCGATGTCACCGGGTTTCGTCATGCCAACGATGGGGTGGATCAGAAGGTTTGCTTGCGCCTCTCTTGCGGCGCGGAATGTCAGCTCTTGATGCGCTCGGTGCAGTGGGTTTCTGGTTTGGAATGCGACGACACGGCGCCAGCCGAGCTTACGGAAATAACTCCGCAGCTCGTTCGGGCTGTCGCGACGCGCACGAAAATCGTAATGCGTTGGCGCTTCGATCCCTTGGATTTTACCGCCAAGATAAACAGGTCCAGCAACATTATGGAGGTAGTTCACGGCAGGATGCGCTTGGTCATCCGCACCAAAGACAAGTTCGGCCTCGCGTGCCTTGTTAGGCGTATAGATATCGGAAATCTCTAACGTTGCGAGGATCACACCTTCTAGGTCTCGCAAGGCGATCTTTTCACCCACAGACACTTGATTTGCGAAGGTTTGAGACACGTCCAAAGTGATCGGCATTGGCCAAAGATGACCGTTGGCCAGCCGCATAGTCTCTACAACAGAGGAATAGTCCGCCTCTCCCAGAAACCCTGTCAGGGGATAAAAGCCACCATTCATAAGCATCTCTAAATCGCAGAGCTGACGTCTGGAGAGGTCCCAAGAAGGAAGGTTCGCCGCCGCTGTCTTCAATCCATCGGCCTGATCGAAAGGCGCGTAGAGTTCAGGAACGGGCAGCAAGTTTTCGGCTATCATGGGGTGTCCTTCGGCGGTATCGCGCCGCATCTAAAGAGAAAGGCTGGAAATGCAAGGTGATCTCAGTACATCAAAGCTGATGCAAAACATCCGTTCCGCAGTGATCATTCTTATTCTGACAGCGTTTCCCATTTACGGGTTGGCGCAGAACGGTTCTTCTGCAATTGTCGGGAGTTTTGCGCCGCCAAGTTGGCAAACGGTCGATGACCCCGAGGTAGAGAGCAAGAAAGATGTACTGAACCTCGAAACCGAGGATGGCCGCCAAATTGTGTACGAACTCAAACCCAAAGGGCAAGGTAACCGAAACTGGCGCAAGCGGCACTGGATTTATGTTGCCGAGGATGTCTCAAAATCCGCTGTTCGCGTGCGCAACTCATACCTGACCCGCGAAGGCGAGTTGTGTCTTAAAGAGCCTAAATGGGCAGATTGGGACAAATCGCGCACAGAACTAGTATTCGTTTATTTTTGCGGCGAACGCGCCACAGATGGTCGCGGGTATTTAGCCGTTGTCTGGATGGCCAAACAGGGTACAACGCTTTATCGCGTTTCCGAAGAGTGGCGCGGAGCACCTTACGAATTTGGAAATGAGAGCACGTACTTTTGGGACCGCGAAGAATTGACCAATCTGATTGCAATCATTGGATCGTCTGAACTGAACTAATCCTGTTCCGCCAAAAACCGCTCTGCCTCCAGTGCTGCCATGCAACCCATACCCGCTGATGTTATCGCCTGTCGGTATTTGTGGTCTGTCAGGTCACCAGCAGCGAAAACCCCTGGGATTTCAGTTGCGGTGCTGTCCGGCTTGGTCACAACATATCCACCCATATGTGTTTCGAGTTGGTCGACGATCAACTCATTGGCGGGGGAATGACCAATAGCAATGAACACGCCCTTGGCCGGAATTTCAGTAATCTCACCGGTTTCAACATGTTTGGCTTTAACGCCCTCGACACCCAGTGGGTTTTCGGCCCCCATCACTTCGATCAGCTCATGGTTCCAAAGCGGAGTGATTTTATCGTGCTTAAACAGACGATCTTGAAGGATCTTTTCAGCACGCAAAGTATCGCGCCGGTGGATCAGTGTCACCTTGGATGCAAAATTGGTCAGGAAGAGCGCTTCCTCCACGGCGGTGTTTCCACCGCCCACAACGACAATTTCTTCGCCCCGATAAAAGAAGCCATCGCATGTCGCGCAGGCCGACACACCGAAGCCTTTGAATTTTTCTTCGGATGGCAGGCCCAGCCAATTTGCCCGAGCGCCGGTTGCCAGAATAACCGCATCAGCGGTGTAAGTTGTGCCGCTATCGCCTTTGGCAGTGAAGGGCCTTTTGGAAAGATCGAGTGACGAGATGATGTCGCCAATAATCTCGGTGCCCACGGCGCGCGCATGATCCTCCATCCGGATCATAAGGTCAGGCCCCTGAACTTCGGTGTCACCCGGCCAGTTCTCTACCTCTGTGGTTGTGGTCAATTGGCCACCTGGTTCAATCCCTTGCACTAGAACAGGGTTCAGCATTGCGCGACTTGCATATACCGCGGCGGTGTAACCGGTTGGACCTGACCCGATGATCAGAACTTTCGTGTGTTTTGTCTCAGACATAATACGTCCCTTATTCACTTTGGATGGGTATATGACTGGGCGTTCAGGTCCGAAAGAGTTGATCGCGTCGACATGAAATATCGCCCCCCCCAATTCAGCAGGGGAGGCGATATACATCAGTAATAGGTCAACTGTTTAGCCTTGCCGCGGAACACATAATAAGCCAGCGCTGTGTAAGCCAAAATGGTCGGCAAAACGAAGATTGTACCAACAAGAATGATCCAAAGGCTCTCAGGCGCCGATGCGCTCTCGTAGATCGTCATCTTTTCGGGAACGATGTACGGGTAAAAACTGTATGCAAGGCCAATATAAGCAAAGCAGAACAGCAACATCGATAAGTAAAAAGGCTGCCCTGGTTTTATTCGGGGTTCACGTTCCAGCCGATGAATTGCGAACCAAAGCAATACGACCACCGCGACAGTCAAGATCGGAATAATCGACAAGTAGAACAGCTGCGGCAGTGCGAACCACTTGTCGAAAATCCGTGGGCTTACCAGCGGGGTGGCCAAAGACACCAAGCCGATCCCCATGATGGCGCCAATCAAACCCCGACGGGACCAATCGATCGCTTTCATCTGCAGGTCACCAATCGTCTTCATAGCCAACCAAGTACCGCCAATCATAGAGTAACCCACGGTGATACAACCGGCACACAAGGCAGCAAAAGCAAGCGTCCAAGTCGTAAAGTTCAAGCCCATGATGTAAATGCCCAGCATTGCCCCTTGGCACAGGGCTGTGATCAGCGAGCCTGCAAAAAACGCCCAATTCCAGAGATCTTTGTAGTGCTTGGGCGCTTTCACACGGAATTCAAAGGCGACCCCGCGTAAAATAAGGCCGATCAGCATCAATGTAGCCGGCAGATAGAGCGCGGTCAGGATTTCGCCGTGGGCCACAGGAAATGCCACCAGTAAAAGCCCGATTGCAAGAACAAGCCATGTTTCATTGGCGTCCCAGAACGGCCCGATCGACGAAACCATGATGTCCTTCTCTTCGTCATTGGCGAATGGCATCAGGATGCCAACGCCTAGATCAAACCCATCCAATACAACGTAGATGAGGATCGAAACCCCCATCAACGCCGCAAAGATAAAGGGTAAATACTGGTTTGGATCGTCAAACATCGCTTACTCCGCCGGCACCGGGGCGTCTGACTTGCCGACAATACCCGCCAACGCCTCTGGGGTTCTGGCGCGGTCGTCCAATGGTGCACCGCCCTTTGCCTTTTTCGCCAAGTAGAAGATCACAAGGATATAGGTGACGGTCAGAACCGCGTAGGTGATTAGGTAGAGCACAAGCGTTGAGAACACCATCGCAGCAGGCACATCACCGACAGCCGCTTTCGTATCCAACACGCCAGTCACCAACCAAGGCTGACGACCGATCTCGGTCACATACCAACCAGCCAAGGTTGCAACCCAGCCGGAAAACGTCATCCCGACCATTCCGAATAACACCAATTTTGGCAGACCATCGACACCGCGACGCCAAATGATCGCTGTCGCCAGCCACGACAGAGCGAGCATCGCCATACCCATTCCCACCATCACACGGAAGCTCCAGAAAACTGGGTTCACGGGCGGGTGCATAACCGTACCGTCCTCTTCAACAAAGTCGTTCAGTCCCAGAACAACCCCGTCCGCTTTGTGCGTCAGAATAATCGACGCGAGGTTCGGAATGGACACCTCGAAATTGTTCTCGCGATTTTCTTCATCCGGAACAGCAAACAGGATTAAAGGCACATTGCTCTTGGTTTCCCAGTTTCCTTCCATCGCCGCCACTTTTGCTGGCTGGTGCTCCAGCGTATTGAGGCCGTGCATATCGCCCATGAAAATTTGGACAGGGATCAAGGTTGCAGCAACGATCATGGAAAACTTGATACCGAGCCGAACGCCGCTTGCTTTGTCACCGCGCAAGTAGCGGAAGGCCGAAATACCGCCGATAAGGAACGCCGCTGTGAGGCCCGAGGCCAACAACATATGCGCCAGGCGGTATGGCATGGACGGGTTGAAGATAATCGCCAACCAGTCGGTCGCGTGAACAATACCGTCGCGGATTTCAAACCCGGCAGGCGTATGCATCCACGAATTCAAAACGAGGATCCAGAATGCTGACATGGTTGTTCCGAAAGCAACAAGGAACGTTGCCAATGTGTGCACCCAATTCGGCACTTTGTTGAAGCCAAAGAGCATGATGCCAAGGAAAACAGCTTCGAGGAAGAAGGCCGTCAAAACCTCGTAGGCGAGAAGTGGTCCCGCAACATTCCCCACGGTTTCCATGAAGCCGGGCCAGTTTGTGCCAAACTGGAACGACATCGTGATTCCAGACACAACGCCCATCGCAAATGTCAGCGCAAAAACTTTAACCCAAAACCGGTAGTTCTCCATCCAGCGATCGTCGCCTGTTGCGTTAAAACGCAGTTTAAAAAACAGGAGCATCCAGCCCAAAGCGATGGTAATCGTCGGGAACAGAATGTGGAACGAAATGTTCGCACCGAATTGAATGCGCGATAAAATAAACGGGTCCATAATCTCACCTTTCCTCAATAGGTACATAGACGCGACATCCAAAAAACTGAGGTGGACGGATTGACGCGTTCGTTGTGCCCTTACGTCATTAAATGTCGTGCAATGGCCGTCTTCGGTGATATTTTAACCACAAGGAGAGAGTCATGAAGCTAGACGACACAGATCGAAAGATTTTGGCGTTGCTGCAAAGCAATGGGCGCATGACCAATGTGGAATTGGCGGCGCGTCTGGGAATGTCTCCGCCGCCATGCTTGCGCCGCGTTAAAGCGCTGGAGGCAGAGGGCTTGCTGCTGGGATACTATGCCAAAGTGAATTCAGCGGCATTGGGATTTGATGTTCGGGTTTTTGCCATGGTTGGTCTGCATTCGCAGGCGGAAACGGATCTTCAAGCCTTTGAGGAGCTTTGCCGTTCATGGCCGATTGTCCGTGAGTGTCATATGTTGAATGGCGAAATCGACTTTATTTTGAAATGTGTCGCGCCGGACCTTTCAACCTTTCAAAAGTTTCTGACCGAGCATCTCACTAGCGCTCCAAATGTCGCCCATGTGAAAACTTCGATGGTAATAAGACGTGGCAAAGATGAGCCCGGTGTGCCGTTTGAGGTTTTGAACCCCGAGGCCTAAAGGCGGATAATGGAGATTTGCCGACCGTAATCGGGTTCTTTGCGATGGGTTGTGCGTCTGAACGAGAAGAACTTTGCTTCGTCTTCATATGTGCAGTGTCCCGTCCAAATAGCAGATACACCGGATGCCCGCAGTCGGGACAGTACAAACCCTGGTAGGTCAAATTGATACTTTTCGGCCGCGACACCGTTTGCAAAGAAGTGGAGCGCTTCTGGGTCCTCTGCCTCAAACCGTTCAAGAAATTCTGCGCCCACTTCGTAATTGCGTTGGCTGATTGTTGGACCTGCTACGGCGATGATCGCAGATCGATCGGCTCCTTGGGCAACCATAGCCTCGACCGTGTTCTCTAGAACACCTGCAAGCGCGCCTTTCCAGCCGGCATGGGCGCAAGCAATTACACCTGCGGCATGATCGGCAAACAAAACAGGCGTACAATCGGCGGTCAGTACACCAATGGCCTGTCCGGGCGTGCAGGACACAATCGCATCTGCTTTGGGGCGGTTCTCGGGGTCGATTTCTTCAGCCAGAACCACGTCAGGCGAATGCGTCTGATGAACAGACAACAGCGTGTCGGCTTGCATCGCGTCCATGACGATCTTACGGTTTGTTTGAACGGCGCTGGGCTCATCGTCTGACCCCAGCCCGCAATTCAATCCCTCATAAAGTCCTTTGCTGACACCCCCAACGCGCGTGAAAAAGCCATGTGTGACTTTTAACGCGTCTGCGGTAACGGGGCGTGTCGTCATGGCTTGCTCAAGCCTGCGATCAGTGGCGCATTTTTGGGAGTCACGCCAAGCACCTTAAACAGGTTTCCCATTTCGTCGGGATGTGTCAGACGACGGTGGGCTGCGATGTGGTTTTCAAGGGCTTCATCTGACAGCCGTCCCACCAGTTGCTGTGCTCGTTTTGTAATTCCAAGCCGCTCGAGGAACACGCCTTGAGTGGTCATTCTAGAGGGTTGCGTCTTTTCCAAAACACCCGCCAAGGGTTTGAAGTCGACATGAGCTGTCAGATCGCTCTCACCCGGCGAGGCAAGCGGATCAATTTTTGCATGTCCCTTTATGGATTGAAGAGTGTCATTTACGCTTCCCCAATCCCCGTAATCAATGATGATCGCTGCGCCGCCGTTTTGTGAAATCCGACGATCAATTTCGATCATATCCGAAAGGGCAGCGGGGCAGGTTTCCACAAATGCCCCCTGGGCTTGCCACCCTTGAACTGCGCCCATGGCGAATGACAGTTCTTCTTCATCTGCCACCACCATAATCTCTTGAAAGCCGTCTTTGGACTTGCGGAACTGATGGATTGGCAAACAGTCGAAGTATTCATTCGCAACCAAGTAGAGCGGTCCGTCCGGAACATCCGAAAGACGATCATGATGCGCGAGATCGAAGCCTTCTAAAGTTTTGCGTTGGGTATCGCGCATTACAGGGCTTGCTTCGATCAAATGTAATTCCGCAGCATCCAGAAAGCCAGGAACCTGACGCGTTACACGCAAAAAGTCGGACATAAGTGTGCCGCGACCTGGTCCTAGCTCGACAAGGCAAAACCGCTCTGGTGCGCCTTGGTCGATCCAAGCTTGTGCCAAGGCAAGGCCCAGCATCTCCCCAAACATTTGAGAGACCTCTGGTGCGGTGACGAAATCACCAGACCGGCCAAAGGGCTGTGCATTCGTGTAATAGCCGTGCTCAGGATGGAGCAGGCACTGTGTCATGTACTCCGCCACGGTCAGCGGTCCACTGCGCGAGATCTGGCGGATCAGTTCGATTTTTAGCGCTGTCATCGCCTTCGCCGGACGTAAACTAGAATTGCAATGCCGATAACAATCATCGGCAGCGACAACAGTTGGCCTCGGGTCAGGCCGAAGCTGTCGATTTGATCCCCCAATCTTATCAGGTGTCCCGCGGGATTCGTCTCGGTAACATCTTTGAGGTCACCTTGGCGGTACCCTTCGACAAAGGTCCGTGCCGCTCCGTATCCGATAAAGAACCAAGCGATGATTTGGCCCGGCACCTTCAGCGCGCCCATGCGGTAAATCAAATACGCAAGCAAAGCAAAGAGGACAGGGCCTTCAAGGATAGCTTCGTAAATCTGGCTTGGGTGCCGCGCACATTCCGCAACACGAATAGGAAAACAATCCTGCGCTAATGGGTTGGGGAAGATCACACCCCATGGCATATCTGTGGGACGCCCCCACAGTTCACCGTTCACAAAGTTCGCGATGCGCCCAAGGAACAAACCAAATGTTGCCGATATCGCGATGGCATCGCCGATTTGCCATGGGTTGATGCCGCGCCGCTTACAAAACCAAGCGCCCGCGATGATCACACCGATGAAGCCGCCATGGAAAGCCATGCCACCTTCCCAAACGCGTAACACCCACAGGGGGTCTGCCAGCATTTGGTCCCAACCATAGAACAGGACAAATCCAAGCCGACCTCCAAGGATGACACCGATAATCATCCATGTCAGAAGGTCCTCAACATCCTTTGCCGTGTAGCCAGGTTTATTGTCCGGCCACAGCGCCTCTTGCTTGCGGAGGACATTGATGAACCACCAGGCTAGCAAGAACCCAGCGATGTAAGCCAGCGCATACCATTTGATAGCGAACTCACGCCCCGCAATGGAAAACACCACCGCATCAGGGGAGAGGTCCGGGAAGGGAATTGCATTCACAATCGAAATCATCAGCGGTGTGCTGATCGAACTTACAGTCCAAGTCAACGGCAGAGGGATTGGAATTTGATCACAGTGACGCCATATGAAGATCAAACAGGAGGCAACGATGCAAAGCAGAAACAAGGTTTTCGACGATCTCAGCCAACTCGCAACCAACGCGATGGGTGTCGCAAAGGGGGCGGCGGACGAAGCCCAAACAGCAATGAACAGCTGGATTGAACGCTGGCTGGCAGAGCGCGATCTGGTGACCCGTGAAGAGTTTGATGCGCTGAAAACGATGGTCGAGAAACAGCGTAAAGAGATTACGACGCTGAAGGGCAAGATTACGAAATTGGAAAAAGGGGACTGACCCGGCCGCCTGTTCCACAATATTTGTAGGACAGGCTTTTCGGATCTTTTAGACGCTCATGCTAAAACGGAAGGTTCGGGCACTGTCGTTGCATTGCCCCTTTTAAAGCTGTGAGCTGCTGCTCCACGCGACGCTGTCTGGGCTGGTGTGCGATTTCATCCATGACGGGCACACCCTCGCGCCACGCTTTGAACAGTAAGACAGCTATATCCTCGTCTACGTTATCATCTGCAGTTTCATACATGCATATGCATTGATCCATGGTTGCACCATTCGCCCGACCATCGTTGATCATTGCTGCGCAGGTTGAATTCGCATTCGCAAAAACGTTGCTGCTGTGTAGGATAACAAACGGGACTAAGATGAGATATCCAAGGGTCTTTGGCATAGGTGACCTAGGGCAATAGGTTGTTCAAATGAAGGACGCTTTTTCCTCTACCTCTGGTTTTACGAGGTCGAGCGCCTCTTTCAAGTCAATACTCCTGTCAAACAGTGCGCGCCCTAAAACAGCACCGGTCAGGTGCGGCACGTATTTCATTCGGGATAAGTCGTCCAATGACCGTGTGAGGCCACGGGCGATAACGGGCGTTTTGGTTTCACCGGCTATTTGCGTGATCAGAGCGAGACTGTCTTCTGACTCTTCCAGATCGGCGTCGATGTCAGTTAAAATGATCGCCGCAATTGGAGAGCCTTCAAACGTTTTTACAACATCGGAAGGAAGAAGCGCGCTTGTAGTGCGCCATCCTTCCCCAACAACATATCCTTGATAGATATCCAGAGCGATTGTGATCTGATCTGGATAGGTGTGTGCAAGCTCCTTGACCAAGTCGGGCTGTTGCACGGCCAGTGTTCCCATGGTCACACGGCCAACACCTTTGTCGATCCAATACTCAACCTGTGCCGCGGAACGAAATCCACCGCCGAGCTGGATTGATATGCCGGCGCTTCTGATCATCTCCAAAAGAAGCTCGGAATTGCGGTCATCTCCCTTAACGCCGTCAAAGTCGGTGACATGAACCCATTCGGCACCGGCTTCTGCGAATTCTTTTACCTTTGAGATTGGATCAACATGCCAGATCTGCGGCTCTTCGATGCGTCCCCGGAAAAGGCTCACGCATCTTCCTTCTAGCAGTTCAATGAGTGGAAACAGTATCATTTCGGCCCTCCTAATCAGTTTACGAACATGTCTAACGTAAAAAATGAAGTTATCGGTGGATAAGTTCGATTGTTACCCAGATTTTACTTTACACAAGCGACTCTCCTGACGCACCATATCTGGTAAGGGACGAGCAGTTATCCCCGATATATAAGCGCCGGACACAAAATACCGTGGCGCGGCGTAACCTGAAACCGACTGTAGAGGGAGCAGGCATGGCCGCTACAGAACAGTATCTCGATACGAATGATATTCACCCCATCGATCTCGTCGAAGATCTCGCCGATGCGCGGGATTGGTCTTTCGACCGGATTGCAGATGACCAAATCGCTATGGCGGTTGAAGGCGCTTGGCGGACCTATTCCATCACGTTGGCTTGGTCTGGCTTTGACGAAACAATTCGCATGGTGACGACTTTTGAAATGGAACCCCCAAGCGAAACAGAAAATGAATTGTACCGTCTTTTGAACGACGCCAATGATCGGTGTTGGGCAGGTGCGTTCTCAATGTGGAAAGAGCAGGGCCTGATGGTTTACCGTTACGGTCTTGTTCTGGCCGGGGGTGCTGCAGCGACAGCGACGCAGATCGACCACATGATGGGTGCGGCCGTGACAGCATGTGAGCGTTTTTATCCTGCCTTCCAGCTTGTCTGCTGGGGCGGCAAAACGGCTGAAGAAGCGATCCAAATCGCCATGACCGAAGCGTACGGACGCGCTTGAGTTCTCCTGCCATCGCACCTTAACTGCGCGAAACGGCGTAAGAGGGTGCGATGGATTTTTCTGATATCAATAGAAACGGGCTGGTCATGCTCGGGTGTGGTAAGATGGGCACGGCTATGCTTCAGGGGTGGCTGGTGGCAGGCATGCAACCGACTGCAATTTCTGTTATTGATCCCAACCCATCGGAATGGTTGAAGACGCAGTCGAGACTTGGCCTCACGATAAACGAAGCGATCCCACCGAAACCGGCCGTTATTGTTCTGGCTGTTAAACCTCAAGTGATGTTCGATGCGCTTCCCCAATTAGATGGTGTCGGTGGTCAGGGCACGCTGTTTATCTCTATCGCGGGCGGCATACAGATCGCTGCCTTTGAAAGGGCACTTGGCGCGGAAAAAGCAATCATGCGTGCAATGCCAAATACGCCAGCAGCCATCGGGAAAGGCGTCTCTGCCCTCATTGGAAACGACAATGTAACCGAGGCGCACATGAAGCTGGGCGAAGGCTTGCTGGGTGCCATAGGCCAAACCGTCCGGTTAGAGAATGAAGGCCAAATCGATGCGGTCACGGCCGTTTCGGGATCGGGCCCAGCCTACGTTTTCCATATGATTGAGACTATGACGGTTGCCGGCATTGCGGAGGGCTTACCCGAGCCGCTAGCGCATCAGCTGGCGCTGGCTACGGTAGAGGGGGCAGGCGCGCTGGCGGCACAGTCCGACGAAAGCCCCTCCCAACTGCGTGTGAATGTTACATCACCCAATGGGACAACGCAGGCAGGTTTAGAGGTGTTGATGGATGATGACACCGGACTTCCACCGCTCATGAATGCAACGATCAAAGCAGCCGCAGATCGCAGCCGGGAGTTAGGGAAATGAGTGACGAAATTTCCTTCGACGATTTCATGAAGGTGGATATCCGGGTCGGGCGTATCACGCGGGCCGAGGAATTCCCCGAAGCGCGCAAGCCTGCCATCAAGCTTTGGGTCGATTTCGGGCCGGAGGTTGGCGAGAAGAAATCTTCGGCGCAAATCACCGCGCACTATGACCCCAGTACATTGGTTGGCAAACAGGTGATGGCGGTTGTGAATTTTCCGCCGCGCCAAATTGGGCCCGTCATGTCGGAGATACTGGTCCTTGGGTTCCATGATCATGCAGACGGGATCGTGCTGGCTGGGCCAGACCTGCCGGTGCCTTTGGGGGCACGTTTGTGTTAAAAGTCTATGTAACACGACCTTTGCCCGAGAAGGTTGTCCGCGCCTTGGCCGAATTTGTGGATGTCGAAATCCGCGATGAGACCACGGGCTTATCACCCGCTAAGATGAACGGCTTGATGCAGAAATATGAGGTACTGCTGTGTACGCTGGGGGATCTTGCCCAAGACTTCAGCGGTGATTTGAAATGCAAGCTGCTGGCGAATTTCGGGGTTGGTTTCAATCATATTGATGTGGCTTCGGCGCAAGCGGCGGGCGTGGCCGTGACCAATACACCCGGTGCTGTGACCGATGCCACTGCAGATATTGCATTGACCTTGATCTTGATGACAGCGCGGCGCGCGGGCGAGGGGGAGCGGATGGTGCGCGCGGGCCTTTGGGACGGTTGGCATCCAACACAGCTTTTGGGCTCCCATGTGACGGGCAAAACCTTGGGCGTGATCGGCATGGGACGGATCGGGCAAGCGATCGCGCGGCGCTGCCATTTTGGCTTTGGGATGGAGGTCTTGTTTTACAACCGCTCTCCCAAAACCGTCGATTTCCCGGCCAGCCAGTTGGACAGTTTGGAAGATGTATGCAGGCGTTCTGATATCTTGACGCTCGCCACCCCGGGCGGCGCGGACACCACCCATTTGATTGGGGCGTCGGAATTGGCCGCCATGAAGCGGGAAGCGTTTCTGATCAACATATCGCGCGGCGAAGTGGTAGAGGAAGCCGCCTTGGTGGCCGCATTGAAGTCTGGGCAAATCGCGGGCGCGGGTCTTGATGTCTACGAGTTTGAGCCCAAAGTCTCGCCGGACTTATTGGCGCTCGAGAATGTGACCCTGTTGCCCCATCTGGGAACCGCTGCATTGAGTGTTCGCGAAGAGATGGGGCTAATGGCGGTGGACAACATTCGCGCTTACGCCCAAAGTGCTGCTTTGATCAATCCGGTCTAAGCGAGGTGGTCGATGATCGGACAGTTCGGCCTGTCCCCGCCTTGGCAGGCATGGACGAGTTTCGACAGCGTGTCGTGTAAGGCAGCCAGTTCGGCCTGTTTCGCCTCGATGTCTTTGAGCCTTTCTTCGGCCAGCTGCTTCACATCCCCCGCGGATCGATTGTCGTCGGCGTAAAGCGCCAGTAGGTCCCGACATTCAGGCACTGAAAACCCAAAAGCGCGCGACCGCCGCACAAAGGCCAAACGTTTGATGTCGTCGGCTGAGTATTCGCGATAGCCGTTTTCGGCCCGCGCCGAAGGCTCGATGAGGCCGATATCGGCATAATAGCGGACCGTCTTCACAGGCAGTCCCGCGGCGCTCGCGGCTTCGCCAATTCGCATGTTGACCCTCCAGTTACTGGAGGCCTTATATAAGTTCTGACCAAAAGGACTCAAGCCATGGCAACTGCAACGACAAACCCCGGATTGAACATCAACTGGCGCTGTCGGCACACCTGGGGTCGGGCGAGCTATAACACGATGTGGTGTTTGATTGGCTGTTCGATCGGGGATTTTGGAACGATCGCGTTCTTCCAGTTCACCGGCATTCCATGGCCGACGCTGGCGATTATGTCGCTGGCGATTGTGAATGGGATACTGACCTCGATTGCGTTGGAGACGGTCATCCTCTCCTATCAGATGTCGCTGCGGCTGGCGTTTAAAACTGCGATCGGCATGTCGCTGATTTCGATGGTCGCAATGGAGGTCGCGATGAATGCGACGGATTGGGTGCTGACGGGTGGCGCGAAGCTGACCTGGTGGGTGATGCCCATCATGCTTTTGGCTGGGTTCCTAGCACCTTTGCCCTATAATTACTGGCGATTGAAAGCTTTGGGAAAGGCCTGTCACTGATGAAGAAATTTACTCTATTCTTTGTTCTCTTGGGCACATCGGTGTTTGCGCATGCGGGTGCGATGGGCATCGTCAAAGAGCGCATGGACGGGATGAAAGCCATCGGCGCATCCTTGAAATCCGTTGCCCCGATGATGACCGGGAAGGTCGAGTTTGACCCCGCACTCGCCGAGCAGGCATCACAAGTGATTATCGAACATTCGGGCCAAAACATGATCGACCGCTTTCCTGAAGGATCAGAGGGGGGCGTGTCCGAGGCGGCAAACACGATCTGGGAAAACCCAGAGGCCTTTGCGGAGATTGCGTTCGAATTAGAGAAGCTGGCGGCTGAGATTCCGAATGCCGACCTTTCGGCCGAGGCGCGTCTTCAACTGTTCCAAGACATTGGTCAAACCTGCAAAGACTGCCATTCCGATTATCGGATTGAAAATTGACGGTTTTTTTTCGGCTTCAATGCGCCCTTCTTCTGATCGCCCAATCCGTGTCGGCTGGTGAAGGCCTCTACCAAGAGTATTGTGCATCCTGCCACGGGGCGGAGCTTCAGGGCCAGCCGAATTGGCGCGTCCCAAATGACGATGGGACCCTTCCGGCCCCTCCACATGATGCCTCAGGTCATACCTGGCATCACGACGATCAAATGTTGTTTGAGTACACCAAACTGGGCGGGCAGGCATACTTGGACAAGATCGGTGTGTCGGGCTTTACCAGCGCAATGCCTGGTTTTGCAGAAGATTTAAACGACGAACAGATTCATAGCATTTTAAGTTTCATCAAATCCAGTTGGCCGGAGCATATTCAGGCTGCGCAGGCCGAACGAACCAAACTGCGAAACTAAAGCAAATCACGTTCTTCCAAAACTTTACGCGCGTGGCGGAAGCATTCCAGTGCCTGGGGCACGCCGCAGTAAATACCGATGATATGGATCGCGGCTTGAATTTCGTTTTTGGTGACGCCGTTATTCAGCGCGCCGCGCAGATGGATTTCAAACTCGTTCATTTTACCCAAAGCGCCAATCATTGAGAGGTTCATCAGGGATCGCGTTTTGGCATCCAGCGTTTCATCGCCCCAGCCAAAGCCCCAACACCAAGCGGTCATCGCCTCTTGGAAGGGCCGCGTGAAATCGTCAGCAGCGGCCAGGTTTTTTTCGACATAGTCCGCGCCCAAGGTTTCCTTGCGTTTTTGAAGGCCAAGTTCGAAATTGCTATCCATTTTAGTCTCCGAGAGGTTGGAAAAGAAAGGGCCGGCGAACCGGCCCTTTTCAAATGCTTTGTTGCTTTATTCAGCAGGGGCTTCTGCGACAACGCCTGCTTTTTCACGCTGATCGTCCCGGTAAGCCGCTTTCGCAACCGAGATGCCCATTAAGACCATCACAACCGAGAAGGGCAGCGCACCGATGACCATCGCTGTTTGGATCGCAGACAGACCGCCAACGATCAGCAGTGCACCAACGACGAGTGCTAGAGCGGCTCCCCAGAAGTAGATATGGGGACGTGCCTTTGGACCTTCGTCGCCGGCTGCGTTGATCGTATTGATGATCAAAACGGCCGAGTCTGCGGATGTGACCAAATAGGTCAAGAGCAGGATTACGACGATGAATGACATGATCCATGCCAATGTGCCGTTCAGCATATAGGCTAGCATTGCAAAGAGCTGATCAGACTGACCGGCTCCTGTGATCGCATCTCCTGCATCGCCATTGAGGCTCAGGTCGATGGCTGTGCCGCCGACGATCGCGAACCAGACAAAGCACATGACTGCTGGTACGATCATCGCTCCCAGAACGTATTCGCGGATCGTGCGACCCTTGGAAATACGCGCAAGGAACACGCCGACGAATGGTGCAAATGCGATCCACCATGCCCAGTAGAAGATGGTCCAAGCACCTTGCCAGCCGCTCTGACGGGACTCTACGGCTGCCATATAAGTGGCTTGGATATCTGCTGCTGGAAGCGCTGCTGCCGACGCAGGCAGACCTTCTGTGAAGGAGGCCAAGGAGCCCCATGGGCTGGACGCTGCATCAAACATCGCTGTGATATCTGTAGCTGGCAGTGCGGCAACCGAGGCTGGTAGAGCGGCTGCAAATGCATCGGCATCGACCGATGTCCAAACTTTGAAGATGTTTCCTGGGATAGAAAGCAGATAGTCCCACATACCAACGAAAAGCGCTTGTAGACCGAAGAAGGTCGAGCCGAAGATCAAGAAGAAGGCGAGCAAGAAGAAGCTGAGCCCCATGTTGATATTCGATAGCCATTTGATGCCTTTACCGACGCCAGACAGGGCTGATGCTGTGGACAGGCCCATAATGACAAGAAGCGCCAAAACAATGCCCGCTGTGGAGGCCGTTGTTCCGCCGTCTGCAGTCGCCGTGAAGAGCCAGTCGCCGAAACCGATCCGGCCAAGCCCCGAGACGAATTGTTGAACGCCAAAACCCAATGTTTGGGACACACCCAAAACAGTTGCGACAACGGCCACCACGTCGACCAATGTACCCAAGAAGCCGGACATTTTGTCCCCGAAGAGAGGCGTCAGAGCAGATCGGATGGTCAGTGGCAGATCGCGACGATAGGCGAAATATGCCAATGACAAACCCACGATGGCGTAAGACGCCCAAGCGGCCAGACCCCAATGGGTGAAGGACCAGACATAGGCAGATCGCACAGCTTCGGCGGAGCTGCCATCAATCGCAGTGTCGCCCATGATTGTTGGGTTTGTCCCAAAATGGTAGATCGGTTCTGCCGTCGCAAAGGTCAGCATCCCGATGCCAATTCCGGCCCCGAACATCATGGAAAACCAGCTGAAGTTTGAAAACTCCGGCGTGTCGCCCTCTTTGCCCAGTAATAGCCGGCCTGATGCCGGCCAAAGCGCCAATGCGATGCAAAGCAAAACAAAGAACGCCATTGTATAAACATACCAATATGTGAAGCTGGCCAAGATAATCGAGTTTAGATCACCCAATACGGCCCCTGCATTTTCTGGAAAGGCGACAGCCCAGATGATCAATGCGCCAACTAGGACCTTGCCTGTAATAGCCACGTTTTTGGCAAACCCGCTGTAAAAGCCGGAGTCAGCCGTCTTGATTTCTAACTCTGTTAGAGGTGGTGGTAATGACATAATGGTTTCCTCCCTATGTCTTATATTGGCGCATCTGCTCCTCCCAAAGGGATGCGCAGGGCCCGTTATGGGCCCTCCAAAGCGTCGGGACCTTATTCGCCGATCCGGATCGCGATGTTCTTGGTCTGGACGTAATTCCACAACGCCTCGCGACCTTTTTCCCGACCATAGCCGCTTTTCCCATATCCGCCAAACGGAGTTTCGACACCGCCGGCATACCATTCATTGACGAAGACTTGGCCAGATCGCGTGCCGCGCGCCACGCGCATGGCGCGATCAACGTCTTTGGTGAACACGCCGCCGACAAGGCCGTAATCGGTGGAATTGGCGATAGTGATGGCGTTTTCTTCAGTGTCGTATTTCAGCACGCTGACAACCGGGCCGAACACCTCGGTCCCGGCGATTTCCATGTCAGGTGTGATATTAGTCAGAACCGTTGGCTCTAGGAACGCGCCATCGCGGTTCAAGGGGCGTCCGCCTGCGGCGACTTTGGCCCCTTCTTTTTGGGCCGCTTCGATCAGACTGACTGCGCGGTCGCGTTGTTCGAGCGAGGCCATCGCCCCCATATTCGCGCCAAACGCGCGGCGTTCGACGCCTGGGCCGACAGACAGCGATTTGGCAAGGCCGGTTGCTTTTTCGACCAGCTCGTCATGGCGGCTTTCATGCACAATGACGCGCGACATGGCCGAGCAGACTTGGCCTGCATTGAAGAAGATGCCCCAACGCAAATCACCCATAAAGGCGTCGACATCCGCGTCTTCACAGACCACCGCGCCGGATTTTCCGCCAAGCTCCAAAACGCAAGGCACAACGTTTTTCGCCGCAGCCGTTGCAATCGCGATGCCCGTTTGAACAGAGCCCGTGAAGACGATTTGGTTCACATCTGGATGGCTCGACAGGGCCGCGCCCGCCTCATGCCCGTGACCGCAGAGGATATTTACCGCACCCGCCGGCAGGCTCGCATGTTCCGCCGCCTGGGCCATCCAGAAATGCGTGAGGGGATCAAGCTCTGGCGTTTTAACGACGCATGTATTGCCGGTAGCGAGGGCTGCCGACAACGACCGCCCCGTCATTTCCAGCGGGTAGTTCCACGGGATAATCTGCGCGGACACACCCATCGGCTCATAGGTTGTGAAATCGTAATAGCCATCGCCGAGCGGAATGGATCGACCTTCGACGGTTTCCGCCTGATTGCCGTAATATTCGAAATATCGCGCTGTCCCTTCCACCTCAATCAAGCTCTCCCAATAGGGTTTGCCCGCCTCTAAGGTCAGAACCCCGGCGATCTCTTCTTTGTTTGCCAAGATGTAGTCACCCATCGCGCGCACCATGCGCCCCCGGTCAACTGGGCGCAGGGCAGACAGCGCGCCGCTTTCATGCACGCGCTTCGCCGCTAGGACCGCGCGGTCCACATCGGCCGCATCGGCTGCGGCTTGCTCGGCCAAGGGCTGCGCGGTTGCAGGATCGTCCACCGTAATCCGGCCTGCGCCGCCATCAACGAACTCCCCATCGATGTAATTCTGCCAATAGTCTTTGATGCTCATATCCGGCTCCTTAGCCTTGCATATCTGTGATGACGGTGACGCCGGGGGCGGCGAAATGGTCCATGGCTGTCAGCGCGGCCTCTACTCCTGACAAGACAATGGTTTTTGTGATGAGGGAGGACAGGTCCATGTTCTTGGCTGTGGCGAGCTCCATCAACCCGTTGAAGCCTTGGGGCGCGATGCCGCGCGATCCCATGATCGAGATTTGGCGGGAATAGACTAGTTCCAACAAAGGCAGTTGGACGATCTGGTCTGTCACGGGCATGCCAACTTGAACATGCCGCCCCAGCTTGCGCAGGCCCCGGATGGAATTCTCATAAGTGGCGGCGATGCCAAGCGCGTCGATGCTTGCATGCACCCCGCCACCCGTCATCTCGCGGATGGCCGCGCCGACCGCTTCGGTGGTTGTGGCATTCAAGGTCAGCTCCGCGCCAAAGGATCTGGCCAGCGCGAGCGCCTCGTCATTCACATCAATGGCGATCACGCGCGCGTCCAGCGCTTTTGCGATTTGAATGGCGGCAAGGCCCACGCCACCGCAGCCATGCACAGCCAACCATTCGCCGGGGTGCAATCCAAGCCGATCTGTCAAAGCGCGGTAAGAGGTTGTGACCCGACAGCCCATACCCGCGGCGGTCGCAAAATCCATATCGTCTGGCAAGGATACGAGATTGAAATCGGCATTCGGGACGGCCAGCAGCTCGGCAAAGGCCCCCCAATCGGTAAAGCCCATCACGTCTTGATGACCGCAAATCGTCGCATTCCCGGATGTGCAATCCGCACAGCGCCCACAGCCCAGAATAAAGGGCGCGGTGACCCGATCGCCGATCTTGATACGGCTGGTTTCAGAACCGGTCTCCACCACAACCCCCGCAAATTCATGCCCCATGACATGCGGCAGAACCACATCTGGGTCATGCCCACACCAGCTGTGATGATCGGATCGGCACACGCCGCACGCCTCGACTTTTACGATCGCGCCATTGGGCGGGCAGGCGGGATCGGGCAGGTCGCCGATCTTAATCTCGCCCCGGAATTCTTCGATCAGCGCGCCGCGCATGCACCTGCGCCTTCTTCTTTTTTGAAATATCCCCGCCGGAGGCAGGCAGATATCGCGGCCAAACCCAACCCCGGAAAGGAAGCGGGCAAATCACCCATCGACACCCTCTCGCATCCATTGCTGTAGCGCTTTGATCGAGTGTTCGGACATAACGCCACAATTCGGATCCAGAACCAAAGGCCCCGGCACATATCCACGGGACTTCAACCCACGCTGTACGCTTTCGACCAGATGGATGTCCTCTTCAACAGTGGTGGCTCGGTCTTGAACGGCCAAACGGCGCACGGCCTCATCATCCACGCCGCCTTTGGTATACCAGCCACGCCAAACGACGACATGGTTCGCATCCACAGCGCGCCAGTGATAGGTGTTCAGGACATTGCCGGGATAAACTTGGAAGCTGAACATCGGCCACAGAAACCAGCTGGAATATGCATCCCAATGATCCAACCCGGATTGAATATCATAAGTCATCTGATCGAGGTTGTTACATTCGGTTTTATGCCGCAGACAGTATCCCTGGGGCTGAATGTCATAGGTCTCGGGCTTTACCACACCGGTGGCAAAGGTCGGATGGTTGAGGCTACAGTGATAGCACTCCGAGTAATTCTCGACCGAGACTTTCCAATTGCAGTTTTCGGGGATCTCCACCCATTCAATGGGCTTCAACTCGGCATGATGGGGGATCCAGTCCTCAAGCTCCGCGCGCGCATTGGGAAACCAGTCTTCCATCGGCTTGGCATTCGGGTCGAGGTTCACAAACAGAAACCCAAGGAAGTCTTCAACTTTGACCTCGCTCAGACAGACCTTTGATTTGTCAAAGCCGGGGGTGGTTTTGGTGTTCGGAGCTGCGCGCAACCCACCTGTCAATTCATAGGTCCAAGCGTGATAGGGGCAAACGATCACGCGCGTCGTGCCTTGGCCCTCGACCAGTTGGTGGGCGCGGTGCTGGCAGACATTGTAATAGCAATGCAGCGCGCCGTCGCGGTCGCGCACAATGAACAGGTCTTCACCCGCCATGGAAAAGGCATAGTAGTCGCCCGGATTGGTCACCTCAGAGGCATGGCAGGCAAATTGCCATGTCTTGGTGAAAAGGCCATTCATCTCCATTTCGAACACTTGTGGGTCGGTATAATACCGGGCCTCAAGCGAACGGATCGGCGTCATTTCATTCATGGGCTTACCCCTCATAAATGCCAAGCGCGTGGCGGCGTTGATGGAATTTGTCGACCCTCTCTACCACCTCTGGCGTGGCCACAGCGATTACGAACGACAGAAGGGTTTCCAAAAGCGCAATGATCGCGACCGAGCTTGGGAAGAATTGTGGCGTCTCAGCCGCAACATAGAAACTGTGATCGGCCTGCCGCGCGATGGGCGAGGCGGGACTGTCCGTGATCGCGACAATGGTCATGCCCTGCTGTTTGGCCAGCGCAACCGCCTCAACCACTTCGGAGCGGTAAGGCTTGCAGGTCATGGCGATCAGCGTGTCTTGATCATCGGCGCGGGCCAGATCATCAGTCGCCGTCGACCCGGCCTTTGGGATTAGAACAAAATCGTTCAAGCCCGTTGAGGCAAGATAGGTAAAGTTCTGCGCGTTCGAGGCGTTCACCCCCACACCCAGCGTATAGACTTTGCGGCAATTCCAAATGGCCTTGGCCGCCGCCAATAGCGCGTCGTCATCAATGCCGCTGAACGTCTCCTCAATATTGCGGATCGCGGCTTCGGCCATATCGCGATACAGCCCCGCCATTTGCCCGCCCTCGGCCAAGGACTGCAGCCAACGCGCGCGATCAGGGAAGCTGGGTCCGCCCTGCATCACGTCCGATTTGAACGGTGCGCGGAAGTCTTCAAACCCTTCGAACCCCACCTGTCTTGCCATGCGCACGAACGAGTTTGGTTTCACATCCGCCGCATCGCCGAGTTCCCGCAACGAGGACAAGCTGACCGCTGTGGGGTTCTCTAGAATATAAGATGCAGCTTTGCGCAGCTCGGGCGACAGGCCACCCAGCTTGTCCGTGAGGTGACCCAACACCTCTTCTGCTGACTCAAATGATGGTACAGATATATCATTCATGATTGACGATGATACATTTGTACCATTAATCTGTCCAGCAGATTAAAAAGGATTCTGACATGGCGGATTTGCCAAGCTCTGCAAGAGTGGTCATCGTGGGCGGTGGCGTGATGGGCGTGGGCCTTGCCTATCATTTGGGTCATGAGGGCTGGGGCCTAGAGACGGTTCTGTTGGAAAAGGCCGAGCTGACCTCGGGCTCCACCTGGCATGCGGCGGGTCAGATCACGCACTCCACCAGCTCTTATGGGTTGGGCAAGATGGTTGATTACAATATCGATCTGTATTCGAAGTTGTTGGAGGAAGAGACGGGTCAGCCCGCGACCTGGCATGGCTGTGGATCCTTCCGTTTGGCTTATACCGATGACGAAATGGATTGGCTGCGTCACACGCTGTCAGTTGGTCGTGCGCTGGGCTTCAATATCGAATTGGTGGGTCCACAAGAGATCGCCAAACTGCACCCGTTCTATAATCTTGAAGGCGTGCAGGGCGCTCTGCACACGCCCGATGATGGCCATGTCGATCCAACCAATGTGACCATGTCCATGGCGGCGGGGGCGCGAGCCAAAGGCGTGAAGATCATCCGCCGCTGTCGCGCGACAAACATCACGCAAAACGCATCTGGTGAATGGGTCGTTGAAACTGAACAGGGCACGATCACTTGCGAGCATGTGGTCAACGCAGGCGGGACCTATGCGCGCCAAATGGGCGAATGGTCGGGGCTTCAACTGCCGATGACGTCCATGACGCACCATTACTTTGTCACCGATACCGTGCCAGAGTTCGAAACCCTAGACAACGAATTGCCTGTGATCCGGGATGACAAGCTGGTCTCAGGTTACATCCGGATGGAGCAAAAAAAGGGCCTGATCGGGATCTATGAGAAAGAGAACCCGAACACGGTTTGGGAAGATCACTGCCCTTGGGAAGCGGAAAACGAGCTGTTTGATCCGGATTAT
>JBCBON010000036.1:0-28630 GCA_039821195.1 Pseudomonadota bacterium | reverse complement strand
GGCGGAAGTGTTTTTCGTCCTGTCCGGTCGCTGGCGCTTTTTCTGGGGGCGCTGGGGCAATGCGGGTGAAGTGGTCTTGGAAGAGGGCGATATTTTCAACATTCCGACCGGCATTTTCCGTGGTTTTGAGAATATCGGCAGCGATTATGGGATGATCATGGCGATCCTCGGTGGCAATGATGCAGGCGGCGGCGTGATCTGGGCCCCGCAAGTGATCGAAGACGCAACTGAGCATGGCTTGATGCTGGGCGAGAACGGAAAGCTTTACGACAGCAAAAAGGGCGAGAGCCTGCCCGACGGCATATACCCGATGCCGCTCTTAAGTGAGGAAGAATTGAAAATCTTCCCCGAGCCGACAACGGCGGATGTGATCCCGAACTATGTGGCACGCTTTTGGGACATGGCGGCGTTGGCAGACAAGGAACCCGCACTGGTGATCGGTGAAAATGGGATGTTGCGCGATAAACCGGGTTTTGAGGTCCGTTTTATGACCCGCGGCTCTGCCCGGGCCGAGATGCATACGTACACGCACCCCTCGGTTCTGATGCCCGTGCGCGGTCATTGGAAAGTCACTTGGGACGGGGGCGAAGCCACGCTTGCGCCCGGCGACACGATGTCCATGCCAGCGGATATGCCCCATGCGGCGGTGCCATCCATGACGGGGGAGGCCGCGCTCTATGAGGTGATCGGCACGGGCGATCCGGCTGGTCTCACATGGACCGATGCTGCATGAGCGGCGAGCTTGATACAGCCGCGCTTATGTCTAACGCCCTTTGGACGAAACTGCGGGAAGTGGATACACCCACGGTTTGTAACGCCATCGAAGTGGCGCAAGGCAAGCGCGGCTTTGATGCCTTCACGCGGGGCACGTTTCAGGCCTGCACGCCGGAAGCCCCTGCAATGGTGGGGTTTGCACGGACCGCAAAAATCGCAGGACGGGAACCACCGACGGAAGCACCTGATGTCATCCGCGCGCGCCGCATGGATTACTTTCGTCATATGGATGCGGGCGATCTACCAAAGGTCGCCATTACAGAGGACCTTGATTACCCCAATGCCGTGTCTGCCTGGTGGGGCGAGGTGCATACCAATGTGCATAAGGGCTTGGGATGCGTCGGCGCGATCAGCTCGGGTCCGATGCGTGATCTGGGTGATATGGCAAAGGGGTTTCCGGTGATAGCAGCCTCAATCGGGCCCAGTCATGCTTTTGTGCATGTGCGTGAGATTGGCACGGGTGCGACCGTTTTTGATCTGAGTTTTCAGGACGGCGATCTGGTCCATGCGGACCGCCATGGCGCGGTAGTCATCCCGCCTTCGGTCATTCCAGATTTGTTGGCGGCCATCGAGAAGATGCAATCAACCGAGCATATTGTGCTGGGTCCAGCACGCGAACTCGGCTTTAACTTTGACAAGCTCGAAGCGGCATGGGCAAAATTTGAGAAGGCGCGGACGTGAGGGGCGCCGCCCCTCTGCCCTTCGGGCATTCACCCCGGGATGTTTGCAAAACAAAGAAACAAAGGGAAGAGAGATGGGAACCGTTCTGACAACACATGTGGGCAGCTTGCCCCGCACCCAAGAGGTCGTGGATTTCATTTTCGCGCGCGAGCGGGAAGAGGAATATTCTGAGGTCGCCTTCGATGCGGCGATGACGGCGGCCATCGATGAGACGGTGCGCAAGCAAGTTGAAGCAGGCGTCGATATCGTCTCGGACGGGGAGACCTCCAAGATTTCCTATGCGACTTATGTCAAAGACCGCTACAGGGGGTTTTCTGGCGACAGCCCGCGCAACGCACCTGCGGACCTAAAGCTTTTCCCCAGTTTTCTCCAACGACTGGCCGACGATGGCGGCACGCCCAAATATGCGCGACCAATGTGCACCGGCCCCGTAGAAAGCAAAGGGCAGGGTGAGCTTCAGAAAGACATCGACAATCTGACGGCCGCCATGGCCAAGCATGGGGCCAAGCGCGGATTTATGAATGCCGCTTCACCCGGTGTGATCTCTCTCTTTTTGCAGAATGATTACTATCCCAGCCGCGAAGAGTACCTTCAAGCGCTCGCCGATGCGATGAAGGTTGAGTACAAAACCATCACCGATGCGGGTCTGGACGTGCAGCTTGATTGCCCCGATCTTGCCCTCTCGCGACATATGCTTTTCACCGATCTATCAGATGACGAGTTCATCAAGATCGCAGACGCTCATGTCGAGGCGCTAAACTATGCGCTAGAAGATGTCCCGCAGGACCAGGTTCGCGTGCATATCTGTTGGGGCAATTACGAAGGCCCCCATGTGTGCGATATTGATATGGACAAGGTCTTTCCGACACTCATGCGCACGAAGTCGCGCTATGTCCTTTTCGAGACGTCAAACCCGCGCCATGCCCATGAATGGACGGTGTTTCGCGATCGCAAAGCGGAAGTGCCCGACGATAAAGTTCTGGTGCCGGGCGTTGTCGATACGACCACCAATTTTGTGGAGCATCCCAATTTGGTTGCACAGCGGATCGAACGCTTTACCGACATGTTTGGAACAGAACGCGTGATCGCAGGCTCAGATTGCGGCTTTGGCACTTTTGCGGGCTTTGGCGCGGTCGACCCGGACATTGCTTATGCCAAGCTTTCGGCGCTCTCTGCAGGAGCACGCCAAGGCGTTTAAGTCATTCGGCGGCTTTTGCCGCGGACACTCTTGGGTTTTGCAGGTCATGATCCATGCCTGCTTCCAGCAGTTCGACCTGTAGATCGGCAGTTTGGAACGCTGTCACTGTGTCCCAAATCGGGGCACCCGTCTCTGCGGGGTGTTGTGTGACCCAGAGAACCGACATCCCCTCGGCCACGGCATCCAAAGCCTGTTGCAGCCCGCGCGCACCCAGCGCATGCACCTTGTTCGATGTCGCACCAAGGCTGATGCGGTCGGCGTCGCGGCGGGCAAGTTCCAAAATGCCAGCGCCAAAGCCCGCCTCGTGCAAAATCAGATCGGCCTCCTGCAGGCGTTTGACCGCCTTCATGGGCATTAAATCCGCGATATCCTCTTGCGTAGAAAGAAGCGTAAGCCGCCCCATGCGCACACCCGGTTTGACGCCAGACTGGATCGTATCCGCAAGCAAGCGTTTCCCCTCGTCTTCGTGCCCTTGGGCAAACAGCTCGCGCACGGGTCCCTCAAAGACCCAGCGCCACAGCTCCCTCCGGTCGCGCGCCTGAAAGCGGAAGGCGGCGGCATCACGCATCGATCCAACGAAAGCGACCAATACGCCCAGGCGGGGCTCCAGAAATTCTTCGACACGGGTTTTGATCAAACGGGCCAGAACAGGGGCCGCCCCTTCGCTGCCGATGGCCACCACCAAGGGCGCGCGATCCACAATTGACGGCGTGAAGGCGTCGCAAAGATGTGGCTGGTCGACCACATTCACCAAATGATCCCCCGCTTTGGCCAAGGCATGGATACAGGCATCCGCGCCGGGGCAGCCATTGGCGACAAACACCATGACCGACCCAGCAAAGCTGTCAGGCGTGATGCGTTTGGTTTCTTGGCTGATCCGGCCCGCCTCCAAGTGTTCTTGCAGTTCTTCGTCCAGATCATCGGAATGCAAAACGATCCGGGCATTTGATTTCAGCAAAAGGCGGGTTTTCTGCGTGGCTTGCTCCCCACCGCCCACGACGCTGACATCGCGGCCCGCGACGTTCAGAAACATTGGGAAAGTGTTCATGGCCATGGAAACCGCCTTTCTTGATCCATCCAAAACCTAGCGCCAAACGACGGGTGCACAAGTGCCGCGCCCCCAGCGCCGCAAGCCCCTGTCAATAAAACAGCCGCACCAGGCCCAATGTGATCACTGGAAAGGCAACGAGGATTACAATGCGCAGGACATCGGACAGGATGAAGGGGAAAACGCCGCGATAAGTCTCGGCGATGGGCACGTCCCGCGCCATGGCGTTAATCACAAAGAGGTTCAGACCCACAGGTGGCGTGATCAACCCAATTTCAGCGGCCATCAAAACCAGGATGCCAAACCAAAGTCCGACCTCCGCGGGGGGCATCCCAAAATCGAGTTGCAAGACAATCGGCACGAAAATCGGCACGGTCAGAAAGATCATGGCCAGCGAGTCCATGATCATCCCCAACACCACATAAAGCAGCAGCATTCCCGTCAGGATGACCCAAGGGCTGAGTTGAGAGGCTATGAACATCTCGGCCAGGGTTTGGGGCACTTTGGCAGATGCCAAGAAGGCGTTGAAAACAGCCGCAGCGAGGATGATGAAAAAGATCATACCCGTGGTTTTGGCCGTACTCAAAAGCGCGCCCTTCAGACTATCTGCAGTCAGCGCGCGCTTCCACCAAGCAACAAGCGCCGTGCCCGCAACACCGACCGCCGCCGCCGCGGTCGGAGAAAACGCGCCCGTATAAATCCCGCCAATCACCAGCGTGAAAATTGCAATCACGGGCCAGGTGTCCACGAGAGAGGTCCATCGCTCTTGGCGGCTGGCTTTGGGATATTGGGTCGCCAAATCAGGTCGCAGGCTGCAAACGATCCGGATCGTGAGCATATAGCCCAGCATTGCCAGCAGACCGGGGATCAGCGCCGCGGTAAACAACCGCTCGATATTTTCTTCTGCAAGGATCGCGTAAATCACCAACACGATGGAGGGCGGAATGAGGATGCCGAGCGTGCCACCCGCCGCCAGACTCCCCGTCGCAAGCGAGGGCGCATAACCCGCCTTGCGCAGCTCCGGCAGCGCCACCTTCCCCATCGAAGAGGCCGTCGCCAAAGAGGATCCGCAGATCGCACCAAAGCCTGCGGATGCGCCCACAGCCGCTTGCGCCAAACCGCCCTTGCGATGGCCCAGCCAACTGCCCGCGGCCCGGAAAAGCGCCGCTGACAATCCGCCCCGCGTTGCAAATTCCGACATCAGCAAAAACAGCGGAATGATCGAAAACCCGTAATTGATGAAACTCGCATAAGCAAAGGACTTGAGCTGATTATCAATCGCCCGGAAATTCCCAGTCAAAAGATATGTGCCCAACAGCCCGGTCGCGAACATCGCAGCCCCCAGCGGGATGCGAAACGCCGCGAGGATCAGCAGAACAGGAAACCCCAAAAGCCCCAGCTGAAACGGGGTTAACACGTCACTCGCCACTGTCATGCCGCATGCCCTGCGCCAAAGAGCGCCCGTGCACTGCGCAACACGCAAAAGGCCGCAACGACCAGAAACGCCAGTATACACAGCTCGGCCACGACATAGCTGGGCCAAAGCTTTAGCCCCAGAATTTGGCTTTCATGGCTGTCGCGCAACCGCTCTCCGATGACGGCAAAATTCCCGCCAAATATCTCGTCCATCATCGGCTCTTGGCGGCGGCGCGCGGGCGCAAAGATCAAGAACCATTGCCGCGTGACCAGCAAATAGGCCAACACCAGCAGCAGCAGATCGCCCATAAGATCAAGCAACCGGTTAAACATCTTCCCAAAGCGCTGCTCAAAAAGATCAATGCGGATATGCCCCTTTTGTAGCGTCACCCAAGGCAGGGCCGCAAAAACGGCAAACCCAACGGCAAGCGAGACCAACTCCTCTTCCCCCAGAATGGGCCGAATAAAGGCCCATGGCACATCGCCCGAAAACGCCCCACCGAAGAGCGTATCGAGGCCCCGCCGGCTCATTTTCAGAACAATAGACACGCATGTGATCACGGTCGCCAGTATCAGGCCCAAGCCACCTAACAGCGCCAGCCCCCCCGCCAATCGCGTGATCGCGCGCTCCGTTCTTTCAAACAAGTTCATGCCGCGCCTTAAACAAAGCGCAGATCAAGCGTCCAGTCCTGATGAATGTTGCGCCGGGGTACGATGGGTTGGAACCCAAACGGCGTGTGGTCGCCCGCGACAAAGCGAACACGGCGACGGCCCTCGGCCTCCAGATCATTGATCGGACGCGTCTCATGCGCTCGACCACCCTGATGCGCCACGTGATAGCTGAAGCCGCCCAGCGACCGCCCCAGATTGCGATCATAAAGGTCGAAGACCAGCGGCGCATGGGCCGGGATGGTGGGATGCAGCGACGACCAAGGCTGCCAACTGCGATAGCGAATGCCCGCCGCCAGCTTCCCATCGCGCCGCCGCTTCAGCGGCACTTCCACCTGATTGCAGGTCAGCACAAATCGCGGGTTCCACTCCCCTTTAACGGCGACTTCGACCCGCTCCAGCGAACTGTCGACATAGCGCGAGGTGCCCCCGCCCGTCGCCTCTTCACCAAGGACCAGCCAAGGTTCCACCCCGTTGCGCAGCGATAGGTTCAAGCCCTCAACTTCGACCTCGCCCACTTTGGGGAAGCGGAAATCAAACTGCGCATCATACCATTCAGAGCGGAACGCAAAGCCATGCGCGCGAGAAAGATCGGCCAAAACATCTTCAAAATCATCCCGCACGTGGGAGGGCAGCAAAAAGCGGTCATGCAATTGATCGCCCCAAGGGATCAGCGGTTCGCGATGGGGTTCATCCCAGAACCATGCCAACAGCCCGCGAATGACCAAAGCCTGCGCCATGGACATTTGCCAATGGGGTGGCATCTCAAAGCCGCGAAACTCCACCAGGCCCAAGCGCCCTGTCGGCCCATCGGGGGAAAACATTTTATCGATGCAAATCTCGGCGCGATGCGTGTTGCCCGTCAGATCTGTCAGCAAATGGCGCAGAATGCGGTCCGCCAACCATGGGAAGGCTTGACCCTGGGATTGCATCCGCTCCAACTCGGCCAATGCAATTTCCATCTCATAGACATGGCCCGAGCGCCCCTCGTCAAAGCGCGGCGCCTGCGAGGTCGGCCCAATGAACGTCCCAGAAAAGAAATACGACAGCGAGGGATGGCGTTGCCAATACCGCACGACCGATGCGGCCAGATCGGGCCTGCGTAAAAACGGACTGTCTTCGGGCGTCTGTCCCCCCACGACAATATGGTTGCCGCCGCCCGATCCCGTCAGGCGCCCATCCACCATAAAGGTAAAACTGTCCAAGCCACATTGGCGCGCCTCTTCATACAGCGCGGCATTAATCTCTTTCAGGCCGTCCCAGTCCTTCGCGGGATGGATATTCACCTCAATCACGCCGGGGTCTGGCGTCACACGGATCACATTGAAATTCGGATCGCGCGGCGGCTCGTACCCTTCGATGCGGATCGGCAGGCCCATCTGATCTGCGGTTTCTTCGGCCGCTTCAACAAGGTCCAGATACTCGTCTGCTGAGCCGGTGGGCGGCATGAAGACATGCAGAATCCCATCGCGGGGTTCAACGGTCAGCGCGGTGCGGATCGGCATCCCTTCGGACCACATTGTAAACCCGCCGACGATCCAATCGTCGGAACTGCCCACATCGTGCATCCAAACATCTTCTTCATAGTCCTGCGCAGGCCCGTCCGCGCCCCCATTGGGCGACTGGAAGACACGGCGCGCCGGCAGCGCAGGGCGCAGCGTCATCGGATCACGCACGAACGGCTTTTCCTCACGGAGCTTCTTTTTCTTCGGTCGCTTGCGCAGCGACCCCAATGGCAGGCGCAGACCCGCAGGGCTGTCGCCCGGCATCAAAAACAATTTCCCGCGCCGCGTTGTCCAGCGCTCGGAAGCCCAACGAAAACGCCGTTTGCCATAATCCCGCGCTTGGGCCAGCTGCAAAGGGATCAAATAACTGCTGGGCTTTTGCAACCCATTGTTCATCATTCGGATCAGGCGCGCGCGCTCTTGTGGGTCATCAATGTCATTCGACTCAGCCGAAACATCCTCGGGCAACAACGCCTCTTTGCCCACGAAATGCATCGGGTCCTCATAGACCTCGTGGATGAAATCCTCTTCCAGGCCCAGGTTCTCAGTAAATTTTTCGATGAATGTCTCTGCTGTCTCGACCGTGGCGGACCCAGTCCCCTCTTTGGCAATCAGATCGGTATTCGACCAGAGCGGCAACCCATCGCCACGCCAGATAATCGAATAGGCCCAACGGGGCAGCGGCTCTCCAGGATACCATTTGCCTTGGCCATGATGCAGCACGCCATGGGGTGCAAACCGCTCTTGCAGGCGGCGGACTAATTGGTCGGCGTGATAGCGCTTGGTCGGCCCCACAGCATCGGTCGTCCACTCCGCGCCATCGCGATCCGTGGCGGAAACAAAGGTCGGCTCCCCGCCCATGGTCAGGCGCATATCTTGACGTTGCAGCTTATCCTCAACAGCACGGCCCGCGCGATCAATCTCGGCCCATTGTGACGGCGACAGCGGACGTGTCACACGGGGCGGCTCGGCAATGCGCGTCACGCTCATATCAAAGTCGAATGACACCTCTGCTTTGTCATGGGCACCGGTGATCGGCGCGGCCGATGATGGCTCCGGCGTGGCAGCAAGCGGAATATGCCCCTCTCCCGCAAACAGGCCGGAGGTCGGGTCCATCCCAACCCAGCCCGCACCGGGCAGATAAACTTCGGTCCAAGCATGCAGATCGGTGAAATCCTCGGTGGGTCCAGCGGGTCCTTCAATTGGTTTCTGATCCGCCGTCAGCTGGATCAGGTATCCCGACACAAACCGCGCCGCGAGGCCAGCGCGCCGCAACAGGGCCACCAAAAGCCAAGCACTGTCGCGACACGATCCCAAGGCTTTCTGGATGGTCTCGGTGGGCGTTTGCACGCCCGGTTCCATCCGAATTGTGTATTCAATCGCATTCGCGACATAATTGTTGATCTCCACCAACCAATCATTAGTGGTGCCCTTCATTGGTGGCGCACCTTCGGCAAACGCCTCCAGCTCGGGCGTGGGCCTCACCCGCCGAAGATAGGGCAACAGATCGCGCAACAGGGCCTGGTCGTATTGAAACGGAACCTCTTGCGCGTTGTCTTCGAGGAAGAAATCAAACGGGTTGATCGCAACCATGTCGGCCACCAGGTCCACCGTGACCTCCAGTTTGCGCGCGCGTTCGGGGAACACCAGACGCGCCTGCCAGTTTGAAAACGCATCCTGCTGCCAGTTGATGAAATGCTCGCTTGGCGCAATTTTCAGGGCATAACTTTGAATTGGAGTGCGCGCGTGGGGCGCTGGGCGCAGACGCACGACATGCGGGGCAAGCGTGACAAGACGGTCATACGAATAGATCGTGCGGTGGGAGAGAGCGACTTTTATCGACAAGGTGTGCCTTTTCCTTCAGCATCGGCGATGGACACGTTGAAATTATCCACAGCCACGTGCATAAACTTTGAGTTATTGGTTGATGTGACGTTAACTGCCCTCGAGCCAAGAGTACAACACTCCGAAAGGGAGCGGAATGTATAATGAAATGTACCGCGACGGGGAGCTGCGGGAAGAGTACAAAGCCGTCGCCGAGTGGCTCAACAAAAACGGACCCGAAGCGCTGTTGGAGCGTAACTCAGAGGCCGAAGAGCTCTTCCGGCGCATCGGCATCACTTTTGCCGTTTATGTAGAGGGTGGGGACCCAGATCGACTTATCCCCTTTGACATGGTGCCACGTGTATTTAACTCGAAAGAATGGGACATCGTAGAGCGCGGGTCGGTCCAACGCGCCCGTGCTCTGAATGCCTTCATCGGCGATGTGTACAACGAAAAAGAAATCCTAAAGACAGGTTTGGTGCCCGAAGACTTGGTGCTCCGCAATCCAGCTTACCTCAAGGAAATGGAGGGGTATCGCCCACCACTGGATATTTGGTCCCATGTCATCGGCGTCGATATTGTCCGGACCGGCGAAGACGAGTTTTTTGTCCTAGAGGATAACTGTCGCACGCCATCTGGCGTATCTTACGTGCTGCAAAACCGCGAAGTGATGGCGCGCATGTTTCCCGAGCTGTTCTCGCGCGGGCGCGTCCGTGCCGTCGATGGCTACGGCGATCACTTGGCAGAGGCGATGTATGCCGTCGCCCCGCCAAATTGTGGGGATCAACCGAACCTGGCGCTTTTGACGCCCGGACAATTCAACTCGGCCTATTACGAGCACTTCTATCTGGCGGACTTGATGGGGATTGAACTGGTCGAAGGGCCCGATCTTTTTGTTGAAAATGACATCGTTTACATGCGCACCACAAGGGGACCGGAACGCGTCGATGTGATTTACCGCCGAATTGATGACGCCTTCATGGACCCTGATGTCTTCAACCCTGAAAGCATTCTGGGCGTGCGCGGCATCATCAGCGCAATGAAAGCCGGGAACGTTTCCTTGGTAAATGCACCCGGCGCCGGCATCGTGGATGACAAGGCCGTCTATACATTTGTGCCTGATATGATCCGGTTTTACCTTGGTGAAGAGCCGATCATAAAGAACGTCCATACGTATCGGTGTGACCAGGCCGATGACCTCAAATACGTTCAAGAAAACCTGGCAGAGCTTGTCGTCAAAGAAGTGCATGGCTCAGGCGGTTACGGCATGCTTGTTGGACCCGCCGCCACAAAAGAAGAAATAGAAACCTTTGCCGCCAAACTCGCGGCGAAGCCAGACAACTATGTCGCTCAGCCGACCTTATCGCTTTCCACATCTCCGGTTCTGACCGAAAAGGGCCTGTCCCCCCGCCATGTCGACCTGCGCCCCTTCGTGATTTCGGGCAACACCGTCAGCATGATCCCAAGCGGCCTGTCGCGGGTTGCCTTGCGCGAAGGGTCCTTGGTTGTAAATTCAAGCCAAGGCGGCGGCGTCAAAGACACTTGGGTTCTTGCAGAGGGGGCCGTCTGATGCTCAGCCGTACTGCAGAAGGACTGTTCTGGCTCTCTCGTTATGTCGAGCGGATGGAAAACATCGCCCGCCTGATTGATGCCGGAAGGCGATTGGACGCCTTACCCTCGCGCCCAGATGCCCCCCATAGCGAATGGACGTCCATTGTGATCGCTTCGGGATGTTCCGAGAGTTTCCCCCATAACCTCGAAACGGCTGACATCGTGGAAGTGGCGGATCACCTCATTCGTGATGAAGCGAACCCGTCCTCGATTTCATCCTGCATCCACGCCGCGCGCTTCAATGCCAAGGCGATGCGGATCGCTCTGACCTCTGAAGTCTGGGAGGCCATCAACCAAACCCAAGTGGAACTGCGCCAACAACTTCAAGCCGATCGCGACCGTGAAAACCTGTCGGCCTTCCTTGATTGGGTGCGCGCCCGGGCGGCTCATATCCGGGGCACTATTGCAGGGACCATGCTGCGTGATGCTGGCTATGGCTTTATTGAGCTTGGCAAGTGGTTTGAGCGTGCCGACGCCACCGCGCGCCTTTTGGATGTGAAATACAATGTGCTCTTGCCCAGTGTAACCGATGTGGGCGGCGGCATTGATTACCTGCAATGGACCCAGATTTTGCGCGCCGCCAACTCGGCCCGCAGTTTCCGCCATTCCTATAGACGCGCTGTCGATGCCGAAGGGGTTGTGGATCTTCTTGTGCTCAATCCCAACAGCCCACGATCCCTGCGAATGGCATTAAAGAACATCTACCACGAGATGACCTTGCTTGCCGGACCGGACGAGTTTTTACAGCAGCAGCTTCTGTCCCGCGTGCGTAGCAAATACACCAGTCTGATGGATTACACGGTCAAAGATATTTTCGCGTTCGGACTTCACGAATGGTTGACCCAATTCATTACCGACACCAACATCCTGGCCGCCGATACCGCCAACGCATTCGGTTTTGGACCAGCAATTGTTGAAAGCGGACAACAGCAAAGCCAGTGAGTTTGTGTCCTTGCGTTAACCTCGCTTGAAGCTTCTCCCGTTCTAGATCATGAGTGTCTCGAACAGGATTACAGGCGCGTCAGATGACCTATTGTGTAGCAATCAAACTTTCTTCCGGAATGGTCTTCTTATCTGACACGCGCACGAATGCAGGGCTTGATAACATTGCAAAATTTAAGAAAATGTTTACATGGGAGGTGCCTGGCGAACGCGTCATAACCATGCTCACGGCGGGCAATCTGGCCATCACTCAGGCGGTAATCAGCCTTTTGCAGGAAAACATCGACACGCCTGATTCGGGTTTGGAAACCATACTGTCGGCGCAATCCATTTTTCGTGTCGCCGAATTGGTGGGTGATGCCATGCGGGTCGTTCAGGGGCGATACGGCGCTGGTCTGATGCAGGCGGGCGAAAGCACGGTCAGTTCGATCCTTGTGGGCGGTCAGCGCAAGGGTGGGACGATGCGGCTTTTCCATGTCTATTCGGCTGGCAATTTCATCGAAGCTGTCAGCGAGACGCCGTATTTTCAAATTGGCGAACACAAATATGGCAAGCCGATCTTGGATCGCGTTCTGACAGAGGATACGCCATTGAACGTCTCCGTCACCGCTGCGCTTTTGTCGATGGACTCCACGCTGCGATCGAATTTGTCGGTAGGAATGCCGCTCGACCTAGCCGTGATCGAGCGTGACGCCTTCACTTTTTCTCAACTGCGACGATTGGAAGAGGACGACGCGAGTTTTCAGGCCCTCTCCAAAGGGTGGTCAGAGGCGCTTCGCAACGCCTTTGACGAGATGGTTCACTTAGTCGACTAAACTCGAAGATCAGTGGAAGCCGTTTGATTGCGCAATCAGCGCGGCCTGTGTGCGGTTCGTGGCACCCAGTTTCTTCAGAATATTGGTGACATGCAGTTTGATTGTCACCTCTTGGAGGCCTAGATCGCGCGCGATCTCTTTATTCGAAGAACCATTGCACAATTTGCGCAAAGTCTCTGTCTCCCGCGGCGAGAGGCCCATGAAATTTTTGCCGGAGGTCGCTTCGGACGCTTCACTCCAGTCCGCGGGGAAGAACCGCTCACCAGAAAGAACAAACTTCACAGCATTTACCAGCGAAGGTGCCGACATGGATTTTGGGAAAAATCCATCCGCTCCGCGACGTAACGCGGCGCGCGCCGTCTCCGGTGTGGCAATTCCGGACATCAGAACAACTTTCGTGTTCGGGTGCCCTTCTTTCATTTTGTCGATGCCTTGAAGACCATCCATACCCGCCATGTTGTAGTCCAATACAGCAAGATGGGTATCGCCATCTTTGTTGGCTGACGAGTATGCCTCGTCAAAGTCTTCGACAGTTTCCACTTCCCAAGACTCATCCGTCGAGAGGTAAGCGGCAAGAGTATCACGAACAAGTTCGTGATCATCAGCGATGAGAATAGTATACACGTTCTGTCCCCCGTTGACCGTAACTATGGCCAACTAACTTAAATTAAAACACATATAATCATGAAACTATACTTTTGTCTATACTCAATATCGGTATGGCAGGTTGGAAAATACAACCAGTAGATGCACGGTGCAAATATCCATTAGGTGACCAGACCAGTTGTCCGAACGACTGCGCAAGTTTTGTGCTGGATCAATTATTTATTTTTTCTGCGCAGATGACTATCCGTTCGGACAACACCACCTGGCGCAATTCACTGATTTTGGTCGATGAGGCTCCGCGCTTCATCAATCAGGGCCTGCCCATCGAACCCCTCTTCCGAGGCCATCAGAATCCACCGATCGTAAACAGGTGCCGCAGCGGACTCCCAACGGGCAACTTCTGCCTCATCCAGCACTACAATTGTGTTAGCCTCACCAAGCGATCGGTTCGTCTTGTCAGCATCTGCCATGATCTGACCTGCAAATTCGGACAAGGTCTTTCCGGTTTCCGCATCAAGGATTGCACGCAAATCATCCGGCAAATCTTCGTATGCCTCAATATTCATCGTCAGCAGCAATGTCGCCGTATAAAGCGCTGTTGGCCCGGAAAGCTCGGTGTGGTGCTCAACCAATTCCTGCAGACGAATGGACGGCACGATCTCCCATGGAACGACAGCACCCGAGATGACCCCTTTGGACAGGTTCTCTGGAATCGCCGGAAGAGGCATGCCCACTGGCGTCGCCCCAAGCTCCCCAAGAAGATCTGTCACCAAACGCGTCGGTCCGCGCAGCTCACGTCCACGCAGATCCTCAAGTCGCGTGATCGGCTCTTTTGAATGGATAACACCGCGTCCATGCACCCAAGCGGCAAGCACATGTGTTTCCTCAAAATCACTCTCTTGAAGGCGGGTTTCAACAAGGTCCCAAAAAGCCCGAGACGTGGCAACATTGTCCTCCATCAGGAACGGTAATTCAAAAACCTCTGCCTGCGGAAAACGCCCAGCCGTGTAGCCCGGCAATGTCAGAATAATATCAACCGCCCCATCGACTGCTTGATCATAAAGGTCGGCAGGCCGCCCCCCAAGGGACATGGCCGCAAAAACATCCATCTGCAGACGCCCGTCACTGGCCTCGTTCAGGCGCTCCGCCAAAACCTCCAAAAACTTCACATGAAGCGTCGATTTCTCGGACATGAAGTGATGCGCTCGAAGTGTCACATCCTGCGCGATAGCTGCCGTCGACCAAACGAGGCCTGCTACAAAAATCCCAAGGAATTTGGAAAAACGGTTCATGATACACTTCCTCCAGCGTGCCTGCGGGGCGTTCCACAACGCCAAGTAAACTGTCAAGACCGGATGTCTTGGGCGCGCGGATCGGCGGCGATTAGATCACGGCCCGTTCTACGATCGGAGCATTCGCAAGAACGCGCCCAACATCAAACGGCGAAAGGTCCAGACTGCGATATTCACCATATGTGAGCCACTCGGCTGTGCCGCGACCCATAGCCGGAGATTGCTGTAGCCCATGGCCCGAAAACCCGTTTTGAAAGACGAAATTTTCAACCTCTGGCAGGGCCCCAAGCAACGCATTCTGATCAAGCGTGTTATACGCATAATGTCCCGCCCATTCGGTAATCACGCGGATGGCGTCAAACTGTGGAATGCGGGTGGCAATAATAGGCCAGACATGATCCTGCCATCGCCCATGATCCATTGCGAAATCGCCAAAGGGCACGGCCGGATCGGGATCAGCGGGACATCCCGCCAAGTACGTCTTTGGTCCATCTTGGCGCATATGCACACCCGACGGATCAATCGTTAGCGGCAGCTCTATCGAAAGCGGCTTCTCCGCCTCAAAAATCCAAGTGAACCTCTTGCGCGGCTCCACGGGAATATCCAAACCCACCATCGCCGCTGTCTTTCCCGCGCGAGGGCCTGTTGCATTTACCACCTGACCACACGAGATGACCTCCCCACTGGTAAGTGTCACACTATCAACGCGCGTCCCTTTGACGTCC
Organism: Pseudomonadota bacterium; assembly: GCA_039821195.1. GTDB lineage: Bacteria > Pseudomonadota > Alphaproteobacteria > Rhodobacterales > Rhodobacteraceae > Amylibacter. The sequence goes on along the minus strand of JBCBON010000036.1, from coordinate 13,524 downwards.
ATCGCCGTCACTTCATTCGCGATGTACTCGGCCCCGTTATCCACCGCCTTGCGGCGCAACCACTCAAACAGTGTGCCTCCATCCCAATACCCTTCGTCCTTAAGGTTGATGGACCCCGCAACGATGTCTTCAAGCTGGTAAAACGGATAGCGTGCCGCGATCTCTTTTGGATCAAGGATCTCAGTTTCCGCCCCCATTGCAACTTGCACGTCTTGATTGGCGCGCAGCACGTTTGCGAACTCCTCAGTGTCAGCCAGATACATGTATCCATAATTCTGAACACCCAGGCGCGGAATCCGGTCATCTGCCATCCGCTCGGGCAACTCTTTGATGAATGCAGCAGCGAACTGCGAAATCTGAATGTTCAACTTGGTCGAGAACTGCTGACGAATGCATGAATTTGTATGCGCGGTTGAGCTAAACTCATAACTCGGGTCGCGTTCGACCACCAAAACGCGACCATCGAAATCGGAGTTTTGGGTCAAAAACCACGCTGTGCTGGACCCCATGATGGCGCCCCCGATGATAACCACATCATAGCTGGAATGTTTGGGCCTTGCGTCCATCAGAACACCTCGCCCTTCGCAGCCCGATCTAGGATATCCGCACAGTCGACCTCTGACAGGCCATAGGCGGATTGGGCAAGCCCCGCAGAAACATAGCCCAGCGCAAGGTCACGCTCCACTTTGGCACGTTCCCGGGTTTCCGGTTCGCCATAACCCGCACCACCTGGGAACCCCATTTCAACAATCTTTCCATGTGGTACGAACTGCTTGCCTTTGCCCGACATCCGCTCGCCATCGTTGCGGGTCACAGTCGTAGGCGCGCCATCTGAACCTCCGCGACGACCCCGCGCCGGATGGTTTACGCGATCAAGCATGATCGAGATATCAAATTCATGCCCCTCGCGCGCCCCCACATACATATATTGGCCAAGGCCACCGCGTTGCGCGCCAGCCCCGCCAGAATCCGCCCGCAGCTCTTTGCGCCAAATGATCACTGGGCCGACTTGTTCGGTCGCTTCCACAGGCATGGTCATCACACCCGATGGAAAGGCGGTTGCATTCATCCCATCCAAACCGGGCCGTGCACCCGATCCCCCAGAATTGAATGTCAGCACCTCGGCTCGCACAGTATCCGGCGGCGCAGGCGCATCTTGGCGGGGCCGCAATGACACCTGAAAATTACACAAAGCACCCGCACCCTCGGCTGGCACGACATCGGGCAACAGCTTGTCCAAAGCGTCGTAAACCGTGTCAGGGATCATGTGCCCGATCACATGGCGCAGCGCGACAGGTGCCGGAAATTGCGCATTCAAAATACAGTTTTCCGGCGCCACAACCTCGAACGGGGCGAGAGAGGCAGCGTTATTTGGAATGTCGCCTGCAATCGCGCATTTCAGGGCATAACAGGCATAGGCCTTGGTGTAGACCAAAGGCACATTGATCCCTTTGCGATCAACACCGCTTGTACCTGTAAAATCGCTCAGGATGCGATCCGTCTCGATGCTCAACTCAACTGCCAGATCGATGGGCGTTGCATAGCCATCAATGCGCATATGCCCTTTGGCCTTGCCCGGTTTCAGGGCATTGATCCGCTCCAGCGTTGCCGCACGCGAGTTCGACAAAATAAAATCTGAGACCCCGGCAATATCGGCCAAGTCAAACTCACCCATCATTTCCAAAAGGCGGCGCTGACCGATCTCATTACAGGTCGCCAAGGCATAGACATCACCCACCAGTTGATCCGGTTCGCGCGCATTCCCGCGAATGATCGCAAGCAGCGTGCGGTCCACCTCGCCCCGATCAATGAGCTTCATGATCGGAATATAGAGCCCCTCTTCATGGACATCATTGGCATCCGCCCCAAACCCGCGCCCACCGATGTCCGTGATATGTGCGGTGCATGCGAAAAACCCGATCAGCGTCGCATCCCGAAAAACCGGCGTCACAATCGTAATGTCGTGTTTGTGGCCCGTCCCCTCCCAAGGATCATTCGTGATATAGACATCCTCTGGGAACATGTTTTGGCGACCTATGCGCCGGATGAAATGCGCCACCGCATCTGCCATGGCATTCACATGCCCCGGCGTACCGGTCACCGCTTGGGCCAGCATCTCTCCTTTTGCGTTATAGACCCCGGCTGAAAGGTCCCCTGCCTCGCGCACGGACGTGGAAAAGGCTGTGCGCACCAGCGCTTGAGCCTGCTCTTCCACAATAGAGATCAGACGGTTCCACATCACCTGATAGGCAACTTGCATTGTATCAGCCATCGCGCGCCTCCTTTACGGTCACGTCTAAGGTTCCTTCACCTAGTGCGCGGACTAGACGATCCGAAGGAACGATGACGGTTGTTTCATCTTCGGTCACGACGGCGGGACCAGGCAGGGTTGCCCCGGGGACCATATCGCCTCGATTGGCCTCTTGGGCGGTCACAACGCGTCCCTCTTTGGGATCGAACAAATCGCGCGTGCTGCTTGGTGCAATCTGGCCTACGTCGGGCGGGCTTTGAATAACCATCGCTGCCTCTGAGGCTGTAAAGGCGTTCACTGACCAAACCGTAATCTCCACCACCATTCCATCAACCGTACGGGCAAAAAGCGCCTCGTACTCGCGCTCAAAGGCTGCCAGATAGGCGTCAGCATCTGGGGTGTTCACCATGTCCGGGGTGAGTGGCACTGGAATTTCCCAGCCCTGACCAGCATATCGCATATAGGCTTTGTGATCCGACAAGATGTCTGCGCTGGCGTCGCAGGTCCGCACAAAGGTTCGCGCTTCCTCTTCCATCTCGGCAAACAGGGCTTTCACGGCGGCGGGATCAAACTCGGCCATGCGCATGAACACCGACCGATTGGCCTCAAAACTAAAGGGCGCGCGCAAAAACCCAATGGCAGAGCCGACACCGGCCCCTTTGGGCACCAAACATCGATCAATACCCAGCTTTTGACACAACCGCGCAGCGTGCAGCGGGGCTGCACCACCAAAAGCGATCATCGTATACTCCGAAAGGTCCTCGCCGTTTTCCACGGCATGCACACGGGCCGCATTCGCCATGTTTTCATCGACCACCTCGACCACACCAAAAGCAGCCTCCATCACATCCATCGACAGCGTGTCACCAACCTCTGACATCAGTGCAGCCTCGGAGAGAGCCGTCTCCAGCGGGATCGACCCGCCTGCAAAGTTCGCCGGATCAAGTTTTCCCAAAATCAGGTCTGCATCCGTCACTGCGGGGCGTGTGCCCCCACGCCCATAACAGGCCGGCCCCGGCTCTGACCCAGCACTTTCAGGCCCGACCCGGATCTGACGCAAGCTATCGACATGGGCCAAGGACCCACCGCCCGCGCCAATTTCAACCATATCAATCACCGGGATCGAGATTGGCATTCCCGAGCCTTTCTTAAATCGGTAACTGCGGGCCACTTCGAAGACGCGTGCCGTCTTTGGCGTCCGGTCTTTGATCAAACAAATCTTGGCCGTGGTGCCGCCCATATCAAAACTCAGCACTTTGTTCAGACCGTGATGCGCCGCGATATCAGCGGCAAAAATTGCACCCCCTGCTGGACCACTTTCCACAAGACGGACCGGAAACTCCGCCGCGTTTTCAAGCGACATGATACCCCCGCCCGAATGCATCAGGAAAACCGGGCAGTCCGCACCCTCGGCGGCAAGGCGATCCTTCAGCCGACCCAAATACGATTTCATCAGCGGTTGGATGTACGCATTCGCAATCGTCGTATTAAACCGTTCGTATTCTCGCATCTGCGGGGACACCTGCGACGACAGGGATATCATCACATTGGGCAGCTTTGCGCGCAAAATCTCGGCCACGCGACGTTCATGGGTATCATTGACGTAAGAGTGTAGAAGCCCAATCGCGATGCTTTCATACTCTGCGGTCGCCAGCTGATCCGCGAGCGCCTCTGCATCTGCTTCATCCAGCGGGGTCAAGATATCACCGCGCGCGTCCAAGCGCTCTTCCACCACATAGCGACGATTTCGCGGCAACAGCGGCTCGGGCAAAACGAGATCCAAATCATATTGCTCAAACCGGCTTTCGGTGCGCATTTCAATCACATCGCGAAACCCTTTGGTGGTCACCAAAGCCGTTTTCGCCCCGCGCCGTTCAATTAAGGCATTGGTCGCCAAGGTCGTCCCATGGATGATCTGCTCAATCTCAGAGGTCGCGACACCTGCCGCCGCGCAGACCTTGTGCATCCCTTCAATGATCGCATCTTCGGGTGCTGCATAGGTTGTCAGAACCTTCGTTGTCGACAACCCATCAGAATGCTCCAGAACGACGTCTGTGAACGTCCCCCCGATATCAACGCCCAGACGTGTCATGGATCTGCCACTGGCCATGCGCTCGCTCCAATTTCCCATTGTGACCTTGGCCACAGAACATGATAACCTCCCGAGAGTACAGATCGGAAATAGAGGCCAGCTGCATGACACAAACGATCACACCGGTTCTTTTGTGTGGGGGCTCTGGAACACGGCTTTGGCCCCTTTCCCGAAAAACCTATCCCAAACAATTTGTGCCTTTGACCTCGGACAAAACCATGTTGCAAGAGACCGCTTTGCGTGTGGGGGACGCCCGCTTTGCGCCCCCGGTCGTGGTCACTTCAGAGCCGTTTCGCTTTATTGTCGCTGAGCAATTGCAAGAAATCGGTATCACCCCTCAGGCGATCCTGCTGGAGCCGGAGGGCCGCAATACTGCGCCAGCCGTCCTTGCCGCATTGGAATGGTTAAAGCGTCAGGACGCACCATCACAGACCGTGGCAGTGATGCCAACGGATCATGCGATCCGCGACGGCGATGACTTTGCCCATGTCCTGTCCGTTGCGGGCACGGAGGCAGCACAAGGGCGATTGGTGACGCTTGGGATCTCGCCGACGCGCCCGGCCACCGGCTATGGCTATATCGAACCTCAATCGGCACTGGATCCCGCTGGCACGCCGGTTGCGCGTTTCATCGAAAAGCCAGACCACGCCTCGGCAGAGCAGCTGATCCAGAACCCAGATATAGTTTGGAATGCCGGTATTTTTGTCTTTGATCTCAAAACCGCTCTCCACGCTTTCGAAACCCATGCGCCCAACCTTATCGCCCCAGTCGGGGCATCCATTGATCAGGCCAAAAGCGATTTTGGTTTTCTGCGGCTCGATGCAAATGCGTGGTCGTCCTGCCCTGATATCTCCATCGACTACGCGATTATGGAGCATGCTCTGAACGTATCCGTCGTCCCGTTTGCCTCTGGTTGGTCGGACCTTGGCAGTTGGGATGCAATCTGGACCGAAGGTGAAAAGGATGGCGATGGCGTGCTGACTGAGGGCTCGGTCACGCATCAGGCTTGTAGTGACACGCTGTTGCGAGCCGACAAAGATGTCTCATTACTGGCGGTCGGCCTTCGCGACATCGTGGTCGTCGCCGAGCGTGACGCCGTCCTTGTTGCAGATCGCAATCAAAGCGACGCTGTCGGCAACGCGTTGAAAGCAATGCGCGCAAAGGGTGACATACCCGCTAATCAGGCCCGCCGCGATCATCGCCCATGGGGTTGGTTTGAAAGCTTGGTGATCAGCGAAAAATTCCAAGTGAAACAGATTTACGTGAAACCGGGCGGAACGCTGTCATTGCAAAGCCACAAGTTCCGTGCGGAACACTGGGTTGTCGTCGAGGGCACCGCAGAGGTTACTATCGACGACACGGTGCAGTTGGTTCATGAAAACCAATCCGTTTACGTCCCGCTTGGGTCTGTGCATCGCATGAAAAACCCGATGGAGGTTGGCATGCGTTTGATCGAGATACAGACCGGCACCTATTTTGGCGAGGATGATATCACGCGCTACGAGGACGTTTATTCGCGCTCTCCTCAGGGGTGAGCCGCGCTCCGTGCAGGCCTAACTTCGTGCGGCGCCACAAAATATCTTCATCCGTTTGTGCCCATTCATTTGCACGCAACCAATCCACCTCGCGCTGATACAAATTCGCGCCGTAGTCCGCACCCAAATCCTCCAGCGAACTGGCATCATCCAAGAGTGCCCAAGCCTCGGTTCCGTAAGTTCGGATCAACCGCCTTGCAAAGCCATCACTCATAAACGGGTACGTCGACTGAAGCTCGGCAAACATCTGATCTGGGGAGCGGCCATTAAAATCGCCGCCGGGCAGGGGAACGCCCCGCGTCCAGGCAGGAAGCTGGTTACCCAAGGCACCGCAAACAAGGTTTGACGCCTCTTCTGCCAGATGGCGGTGGGTCGTGATCTTACCACCGAAGACATTCAGAACAGGGGCATTCTGGACCTCGATGAGCTGCAAGTCGTAATCGCGGGACGACGCTGTCGCGCTGTCGGCATTGTCATCCACCAACGGCCGGACACCCGAATACGTCCAGACCACATCCTCCGGGACAAGTTCGGCCGCGAAATACCGGTTCACGGCTGACAGCAGATAGTCCCGTTCTTCGGGGCTACAGTGCGCCGCTTTCGGATCGCCGTGATGCGGCTCTTCGGTGGTCCCAATCAGGGTGAACTCATCCTCATAGGGGATGACAAAGATGATGCGCCCATCGGGCTGTTGCAGAAAATATGCCTTGTCGTGATCGTAAAGCGCGCGGGTAACGATATGCGATCCCCGCACCAAACGCATCTTAGGGGGATTGTTCTGGCGCAACGCCCCTGCAAGGATTTCCGAGACCCAAGGCCCTCCTGCGTTCACCAAAAGCCGCGCCTGCACCGCGCGCCCACCATCCAAAGTGACCTGCCACCTCCCCGCATCGGGCGTTGCAGAAACAACCTTCGTTCGCGGTAAAATATCCGCGCCACGCGCCGCTGCATCCCGCGCGTTCAGAACCACAAGGCGGGCGTCATCGACCCAACCATCCGAGTATTCCAACGCCGTGCTAAAGTCGCTCTTCAGCGCGGTACCTTCCTTGAAGGCAGCCAAATTGATCCGGCGCGTGTTGGGTAATGTGCTGTTTGACGCCAACGCATCGTATATGCGCAAACCCAATTGCAGAACCCAAGCAGGGCGACGCCCGCGCAGCCAGGGCAGCGTCCAACGTAAAAGCCGCGACACCGGAGAGGTGTGATTGCCATACACCATGGCCTCATCCACCGGCAGAACAAACCGCATGGGCCAACTGATATGGGGCATAGCGGCCAACAGATGCTCCCGCTCCAAGAGCGACTCTCTCACCAGTTTGAACTCAAAGAATTCCAGATAACGAAGCCCGCCATGAAAGAGCTTGGTGGAACTCGATGATGTGGCGCCACCCAGATCATTCTTTTCGCACAGCATGACCGACAGATCGCGACCCGCCAGATCGCGCGCGATCCCAACGCCGTTGACGCCCCCGCCGATGATTAAAACATCTACCTGTTCCATGACGTCTGTTAGAAGTGCGCAGGCCCGAAACTCAAGTCGAATTGACATTTGACTCTGCGCCCCACAGCGTAGCTTTGGGAGAAAAGAATGCCATATACCCTTGCAATCGATCAGGGAACCACATCCAGCCGAGCAATCATTTTCGACGATGGGCTGCAGCCCGTCGCCGTCAGCCAGTCCGAGTTCACGCAACACTTTCCGCGATCTGGCTGGGTGGAGCATGAGGCAGAAGAAATTTGGAGTGTCACCCTCGCCTGCTGCCAAGCAGCGATGGATCAGGCCGGGCTGACCGCTGCCGATATCGCCGCCATTGGCATCACCAACCAACGTGAAACCATCGTTCTGTGGGATGCTGAAACTGGATCACCCATACTTAATGCCATCGTCTGGCAGGACCGTCGTACAGCAGCGTTTTGCCAGACCCTCAAAACAGATGGACTTGAACCCGACATCCAAGAGCGAACCGGCTTGCTGCTTGATCCGTATTTCAGTGCAACGAAAATACGTTGGGTTTTGGACAACGTGGACGGAGCCCGCGCGCGTGCCGAAGTGGGAAAACTGCGCCTTGGCACAATCGACACATGGCTGATCTGGAAACTGACCAACGGTGCATCTCACGTCACGGATGCGACCAACGCATCGCGCACGATGCTTTATAACATCAATGTCGGGTTCTGGGACGACGAGCTACTGAAGGTCTTCGAAATCCCCCGGTCCATCCTCCCAGAGGTCAAAGATTGCGGCGCCGATTTCGGAACCACAAACACCTTAGGCGGACAGATTACGATCCGTGGTGTCCTTGGGGATCAACACGCCGCGACCGTGGGCCAAGCCTGTTTTGAGCCTGGCATGGTTAAATCCACCTACGGCACCGGTTGTTTTGCCGTGATGAATACCGGCCCCGAAAAAATTACTTCGCAAAATCGGCTGCTGACCACCATCGCCTATCAGTTCGATAGCACCGTAACTTATGCATTAGAAGGCTCGATCTTTATCGCAGGCGCCGCGGTGCAATGGTTGCGCGATGGGCTTGGCATCATTGCAAATGCCCAAGAGACTGAGCGTTTGGCCCAATCCGCGACGAACGACAGCGAGGTCATTTTGGTTCCAGCCTTTACAGGGCTTGGCGCCCCCTATTGGTCCGCAGAAAGTCGCGGCGCCGTCTTTGGCCTGACCCGTGACAGCGGTCCGGCGGAATTCGCGCGGGCAACGCTGGAAAGCATCGGGTTTCAAACTCGCGATCTGATCGAGGCAATGACTGCAGATGCTGGCCCCTTGAATGCCGTTTTGCGTGTCGACGGGGGACTTGTTGAAAACGGCTTTGCGATGCAGTTTTTGTCCGACATTCTTGGCGCTCCGGTGGACCGCCCGAAAATGGCAGAGACAACGGCTCTCGGTGCCGCCTGGGTCGCCGGACGCGAGGCCGGAATTTACCCCGACATACAAACCTTCGCAGACAGCTGGGCGATCGAGCGGCAATTCACACCAAATATGCAGCAGGTTGAACGCGATCAAAAATACGCTCGCTGGCAAAACGCGGTTTCAGCAACGCTGGCGTTTACAGACCCGTAAAAAAGTCACCACCCGAGCGGTCGAGTAATTCCTTGGCCAGATCTTCACCCATCATCGCCGCATCAGAGATCTGGCCCATACGCTCTCCATTAACGGCCTCGCTGCCATCGGGGCGCAAAATTTCGCCACGGAGGCACATCTTGTCGCCATCAATCTCGGCCAAGCCTGCAATCGGTGTCTGACAGGACCCGTCGAGCTTGCGCAAGAATGCGCGCTCGGCGCGTAGGCGATCTGTTGTTGGACCATGGTTGATTTTCGCCAGCATTTCCAAAATGCGCGTGTCACCTTCGCGACATTCGATCCCAATCGCGCCTTGTGCAACTGCAGGCAGAATATCGTCGGTCTCAATCGCCGACCGCGCAACGGACACCATATCCAACCGGTTCAGTCCGGCCATCGCAAGGAAAGTTGCATCCGCCACATCCTCGTTCAGCTTCCGCATGCGCGTTTGCACATTGCCGCGAAACTCTACCAATTTCAGATCGGGGCGACGGTTCAAAATCTGCGCCCGCCGCCGTAAAGAGCTTGTGCCCAAGCGTGCGCCTTTTGGCAGTTCCGCAATAGACCCGTATTTGACTGACACAAACGCATCACGCACGTCTTCGCGCGGCAGGTAACAGGCCATCATCAGTCCGGTCGGCTGATCCACCGGCATATCCTTCATCGAATGCACGGCTAGGTCGATTTGACCTCCAAGCAATTGCTCTTCGATTTCTTTGGTGAAAAGGCCTTTACCGCCGATCTCCCCCAAGGGGCGATCCAAAATCGCATCCCCAGTGGTTTTGATCACGACAATCTCAAAAGCGTCCGCCGGCAGCGCTTGTGCCGCCATCAAACGTGAGCGTGTCTCGTGCGCTTGGGCCAGAGCAAGGGGCGACCCCCTTGTGCCAATTTTTATAGTCTCGCTCATCAGGCCCCTTCTGCCCGCAGGCCGGGGCGATTTAGCCCATGACCTTTACTGTAAGAGTGTATAGAAAGGTTGACACAAGAGGAGTCAAGCATCGTGAAGAAGAGCATTTTGCGCGCCTTGGCCGGAGAGGCCCAAGCAACCCCACCTGTCTGGATGATGCGCCAAGCAGGGCGCTACCTGCCCGAATATCGTGCCACACGAGAGCAGGCGGGCGATTTCCTATCGCTGTGCTACAACTCTGATCTCGCGACCGAAGTGACCTTGCAACCCATTCGGCGCTACGGGTTTGATGCTGCCATCCTGTTTGCTGATATCCTTTTGTTGCCACAGGCCCTTGGTGCCGATCTTTGGTTTGTGACGGGCGAAGGCCCCCGCCTGTCGACAATCACTGGGCCCGATGACTTGTCGAAACTCTCTGGGCCAGACGATATTCATGAAACCCTAGGACCGATTTACCAAACAGTGGCGAACCTGTCAGAGGCGTTGCCAAAGGAGACCACACTGATTGGGTTTGCAGGCGCACCCTGGACCGTTGCGACTTACATGATTGCGGGTCGCGGAACCCCGGATCAGGCGCCCGCCCACGCGCTGTTGCAAGAAGATCGCGCAACATTCTCGGCTTTGATCGATCTGATCACCGAAGGCACCGTGACCTACCTCTCTCGTCAGATCGAGGCAGGCGCGGAAGTGGTCAAGATCTTTGACAGTTGGGCAGGAAGCCTGAAGGGTCAGGACTTTGCAGATTTCTGTATCAAGCCCCATCAGCGCATTGTATCAGCGTTGCGCGCACTGCACCCGGACACTCCGATCATTGGATTCCCGCGCGGCGCCGGACAGATGTATATCGATTACGTCGATGAGGTCCCAATCGAGGGCGTCGCGATCGACACCGACCTTTCCACCGAATGGGCTGCAACGCATTTACAGCCAAAAACATGTGTCCAGGGCAATCTGAATCAGTCCTTGCTCGTTACAGGCGGTGATAAACTGGTCACGGAAACGCGCAGAATTGTACAAACGCTGGGTAGTGGGCCACATATTTTCAATCTGGGCCACGGGATCACCCCCGACGCAGACCCCGACAATGTTCACGTCATGTTGGACGCCATCCGCGAGCCGGTCAGCGCCTGATCACGGCCATTTCGCTACGGGCGGCAAACTCATGAGCACCGCGCTGGGATCATGGCCCGTCTGCAACCCGAAATGCGTACCGCGGTCGTAGACGAGGTTGAACTCGGCATAGCGTCCGCGCTTAATCAATTGGACCTCACGATCCGCATCAGTCCATGCCTCGTCCCGGCGCTTTCGCGTGATCGGCAGATACGCATCAAGGAACGCGCGACCCACATCTTGCGTAAAGGCAAAATCTGCCTCCCAATCGCCAGTATTGTGATCATCAAAGAAAATGCCGCCAACGCCGCGCGCCTCTTTCCAGTGGCGGATCATAAAATACTCGTCCGCCCACGCTTTGAACTTTGGGTAAAACGCGGCATCGTGTTTGTCGCAGGACTCTTTTAGGACGCCATGAAAAAACGCGGTGTCCTCGGGCACTTCGATCATAGGGTTCAAGTCCGAGCCGCCACCGAACCATTGCGCTCCTTCGGTCCAAAACATCCGCGTGTTCATATGGACCGCGGGCGTCTTGGGAGAGTTCATATGCGCCACCAGAGAAATGCCAGACGCCCAAAAGCTTGGATTGTCTTCGAGTCCCGGGATTTCCTTGCGGGCGGTCATCATCTTCACCGCTTGCGGTGATAGCGTTCCATGTACGGTTGAAACATTAACGCCCACTTTTTCAAACACGCGCCCGCCGCGCATGACAGACATCAGTCCGCCGCCTACGTCAGACCCATCATCTGTGTGACGCTTTGTTTCGGACACATCAAACCGACCGGGTTCTAGATCGGCAAACGGCCCTATTGATTGTTCGTCTTCGAGCAGTTCAAAGGCCGCGCAAATTTGGTCCCTCAACTCCCGGAACCAAGTTGAAGCACGGGTCTTACGGTCACCGTCTGACATTGAATTCACCTAACTGTCTCCTCGAATTGACAGTATCACGGGTCAAAACCGAAAGGCCAGACACGAAAAAGCCGGGCGCGATGGCCCGGCTTCAAACACAATTCTAGGCTGTGCTTAGGAGTCTGTCGCTGTTGGCTCCAACAGGCCCATTTCCGCAGCTTCTTCCCAGATCGCTTCCCACGCTTGACGCGCGCGGCCTGGCTGACGCTCGCCCTGAGCCGCTTCGAGGTTGTCCAATTTGCCTTCACCTTCGACGACAACCAATGCTACCATTCCGGTTGTTTTGTGCGGTGTACATTCGATGCCGTACATACCTGGCGTCGTCACTGTGTACTCAACGTCCTTATTGATGCCGCCTTTGAACGCTTCTGCGCCCTCTGGGATCATACCGCGGGATGTTGCCGCGTTGTGACCTTTGTCTACAGACAAGAATTTGATCGTGTCACCAACATTCGCTTGAATGATGTGTGGGACGAAAACTTGCTTGCGCTTTGGGTCAGCCGGGTCGGAGTTCAGCATCTGAACTTCAATTACCTTCGGCTCAGCATCCATGGCAAAGCTTGGGGATGCGATCGCCGCAGCGCCCATCATCAGGCCAGCTTCGCGGCGTGTGAAACGAATAGTCATTTTGTGTTTCCTCCATTCATGTGTCGAAACCAATTAGTGGGTCGCTTACCCTTGCGATTTCAAGGTGCACATATATTTAAGACTGCTGGGGTCAACCGCCATATCACCTTTCCGACAGCGACGGATTTACGCGGTTTTACGCGACTGCCCGCGATATGGCACATTGGTTCCATAGCTCCGACAACGCATGCACCAGATGATCCACGTCCTCGTCCGAATGCAGCGGTGACGGCGTGATGCGCAGCCGCTCTGTACCCTTTGGCACAGTCGGATAATTGATCGGCTGCACATAGACGCCATACATATCCATCAGATAGTCAGAGATCATGCGCGTTTTCACAGGGTCCTTGATCATGACCGGGATGATATGGCTTGGGTTTTGCATATGCGGAATGCCCGCGGCATCCAGCTTTGCACGGACTTGCGCCACAATCTTCCTATGTTTGGCGCGCTCCATGTCTGACTGCTTGAGGTGGCGGATCGATGTGTAAGCGCCCGCTGCCACGGCAGGCGGCAGGGCCGTTGTGAAAATGAAGCCGGACGCGAACGAACGAATAAAGTCACATAGCACGGCTGACCCTGTAATGTATCCGCCCACAACACCATAGGCTTTGCCCAGTGTCCCTTCGATGAGTGTGACACGATCGGCCACACCATCTCGCTCGGAAATTCCTCCACCGCGTGGACCATAAAGACCAACCGCATGCACCTCATCAAGATACGTCATTGCACCATATTTTTCGGCAACGTCACAAATCTCGGCAATTGGGGCAATGTCCCCGTCCATGGAATAAACGGACTCAAAGGCGACAATTTTCGTTGTGTCTTCCGGCAGCGCTGCAAGCAGTTCTTCTAAGTGCTCGACGTCATTGTGCCGCCAAATGCGTTTCTCACATTTCGCGTGACGAATACCTTCGATCATTGACGCATGATTGCCCGCATCTGACAGGATCACAGCATTTGGCAAACGCGCACCAAGCGTCGAAAGCGCGGCCCAGTTGGAAACATATCCGGACG
>JBCBON010000035.1:0-29574 GCA_039821195.1 Pseudomonadota bacterium | reverse complement strand
GGTTCATCATCAAGATACAAAAGCGCAATCGCGTCCCCACCCACATCATCGCGACCCAGCGTAAAGTTCGCGATGTTCACGCCATGGGCGCCCAATGTCGTCCCAAGCGTACCGATGATCCCCGGCACGTCCTTGTTCGTCGTGTAGAGCATATGACGCCCCACCTCTGCATCGAGGTTGATGCCTTTAATCTGAATGAAGCGCGGCTTCCCATCAGAGAAGACTGTGCCCGCCACCGATCGCTCCCGCTGTGCCGTCTTCACCGTCAGCTTGATATAGCTGTCAAAGACACCGTCTTTCGGCTCAGTGGACGTCGTCACTTTGATCCCGCGTTCTTGCGCCACTACCGGGGCAGAGACCATGTTCACATCGGGCAACTGCGCCTTCAACAGACCCGCAATCGCGGCACTGTCGAGCGCCTTGATATTCATCTCGGCCACCCCGCCATTATACAAAAGCTGCACGGCCTCAATCGGTTCATCTGTCATCTGCCCGGCAAACGCGCCCAGATGGGAGGCAAGTTTCACGAAGGGCCCAAGGATTGGCGCTTCTTCGGCGGTGATGCTGGGCATATTGATCGCGTTAGAAACCGCACCGTAGTTCAGAAAATCGCTCATCTGCTCGGCCACTTGCAGGGCCACGTTTTCCTGCGCTTCCGTTGTCGCCGCCCCCAAATGCGGCGTCACAACCACATTCGGCAGGTTGAAGAGCGGGCTGTCTGTGGCGGGCTCCACCGCGAAGACATCAAAGGCTGCACCGGCTACATGGCCCGACTTCAACGCCTCAGCCAGCGCCTCTTCATCCACAAGACCACCGCGCGCGCAATTCACAATCCGCACGCCCGGTTTCATCTGCGCAATCACCTCCGCCGTCAGCATATTCGCTGTCTGCTCGGTCTTGGGCACATGCAACGTGATGAAATCCGCCTTCGGCAGCAACTCGTCCAACTCGACCTTGGTCACGCCCAGGTCTTTTGCCCGCTCTTCAGAGAGGAACGGGTCATAAGCCATCACCTTCATCTTTAGGCCCAACGCACGAGAGGCCACAATAGACCCGATGTTCCCCGCGCCAATCAGGCCCAGCGTTTTGCCCGTCAGCTCCACCCCCATGAAACGGGACTTCTCCCATTTGCCCGCATGGGTGGAGGCATTCGCCTCTGGAATTTGGCGCGCCACCGCGAACATCATCGCAATCGCGTGTTCCGCCGTTGTGATCGAATTCCCAAACGGCGTGTTCATCACGATCACCCCTTTGCGGGTCGCGGCCTTCAGGTCCACATTATCGACCCCGATGCCTGCGCGCCCGATCACCTTCAGGTTGTCCGCCGCCTCCAGCAATTTTTCGGTCGCCTTTGTGGCCGAGCGGATCGCAAGCCCATCGTAATCCGCGATCTTCGCCAAGAGCGCATCTTTGTCTTTGCCAAGATCAGGTTCAAAATCGACCTCGATCCCGCGATCCTTAAAAATCTGAACAGCTGTCGGGCTGAGTTTATCTGATACGAGTACCTTTGGCATCGTCTCTCTCCAATTTCCAAAAAGTCAGGGTTTAAGCCGCTGCAGCGACGCTTGCGAGTTGTGTTTCAAAGGCCCAGGTCAGCCATGGCATGAGTGCCGCCAAATCGGCCTCTTCCACCGTGCCACCTGTCCAAATCCGAAGGCCCGCAGGCGCATCGCGGTAGGACCCGATGTCAAAGGCTACGCCCTCGTTCTCCAGCCGTTTCACCATCACTTTGGCGAACTCCGCTTGAGAGGCAGGCTCCATCGCGGCCACACGAGCGTCAACGATCTTCAAACAGACAGAGGTGTTGGACCGCGTCGCAGGATCCTCGGCCAGGAAATCCACCCAATCCGTGGCCGCGACGAAATCTGCAATCACTCGCGCGTTCGCATCCGCCTTGGCGATCAGACCGGCAGCATGCCCATGCCGCCGCGCCCAGTCGAGCGAGAACAAGTAATCCTCCACTGCCAGCATGCTTGGCGTGTTGATCGTCGCGCCCTCAAAGATGCCTTCGATCAGCTTTCCACCTTTCGTCAGGCGGAAAATCTTGGGCAATGGCCAGGGCGGCGTATAGTTTTCCAAGCGCTGCACGGCGCGGGGGCTTAGGATCAGCATGCCATGCGCCGCCTCCCCGCCCAGAACCTTCTGCCAAGAGAACGTCACCACATCGAGCTTCTCCCATGGCAGCTCTTGCGCAAAGGCAGCACTTGTCGCGTCACAAATTGTGAGCCCCACGCGATCATCTTTGATCCAATCGGCATCGGGCACGCGTACGCCGCTCGTCGTCCCGTTCCATGTAAAGACCACATCATGGTCGGTGTTCACCGCCGCCAAATCCGGCAGCTGGCCATACTCGGCATGGTGATGGGTGCAGTTTTCCAGCTTCAGTTGCTTCACCGCATCGGTGACCCAGCCCGCACCAAAGCTCTCCCACGAGAGCATCTCGACCGGGCGTTCGCCCAGCAAGGACCACATGGCCATTTCAACCGCGCCCGTATCGGAAGCGGGCACAATACCGATGCGGTAATCGGCTGGCACGCCCAGAACCTCGCGCGTGCCTTCGATGGCGGCTTTCAATTTCGATTTGCCGACCGCCGCCCGGTGAGAGCGGCCCAAGGCGGCATCGGCCAATGCGTCCACGCTCCAGCCAGATGGCTTGGCACATGGTCCAGATGAAAAACGGGGATTTGCCGGACGGATGTCCGGTTTCGCTATTGTCATATCTCTTACCCTTTCAGATACGCGCCCCTCGTTGGGGAGGGGTGTCCCACGTCCGCGTCTGACGGGTTTCCCATTGGGCTTCAACTAGAAAAATGTCGGTATTCAGCGTGAACGGGTCTTTCGTACGAACTGAGGTTTATGATTGGAAACCTGCTGCGAGATTTAAAATTCATTAATAGCTTTGGCTTGATCATAACATTTTCCGCATAAAAGCGTGACTTTAGCCAAATCCAACGCTCGTTCAGTCCATTCGCCACCTTCAGATTCTACCATTTCATTGCAAGTAGTACACCAGGCGTCTGGGCGGATTTGATCGCTATCTTGCGCCCACCAAAATCCATATGGTTTGTTTTCCTCCAAACTTTGAACGATGTGTTGGCATACGAAGGTTTCGTCTTGGTCGCCATGCTCAGAACAAAATATCTTACCCATGAAACTACCTGTATAAGTCGCTTAGTTTTGTAACGGATAATTCTAAAATATCGAAGTAATTTTGCGTGCGCCCGTGGGCGGGTTAACAGCGCGAGCGAAGCAAAACGCCCAGCCCTGTCGCACCAGAGGTGAGCTTTCTGCCGGTATAAGATTTTAGAGAATCTAGCGATCGTCATAAAAATATTACAACCTTGCGTAATGGGAACTCCACTAATCTGTAACCTTGGGGATACTCATGACAAAGACCTTCTCGCTGTCCGCAGCGTTCGTCCTTGCAGGCTCCGTTGCGTTCGCGAACTGCCCAGCGATCACAATGGCCGATATGCAAGGCGTCGCATCCGGCGAATTTCCACAGCAATTTGAATTGGCAGAATTCGAAGCAGCGGCTGGCTGCTCTATGGAATTCTCCGGCAACCCAGAAATGGCGGCCTTAAACGGCGATATCCAAGGGAATGGAGATTTGCCAGCGGTTGCAGACCGACTGCCATCAGAGCCTCTGGTTCTTGTCCCGTATGATACTGTTGGGTCCTATGGTGGCACATTGCGCGCGCTGTCCAACGCGACAGAAGCGGGCACATCCGATTTCTTGTCCACGCGTCACGTGAACCTGGTGCGTTATGCAGATGATCTGCAAACAATCGTTCCAAATGTTGCCAAGTCTTGGGAATGGAATGACGACTTCACAGAGCTGACAATGTCGCTGCGTGAAGGTCACAAATGGTCCGATGGTGCGCCATTCACTTCTGCGGATGTTGCGTTCTGGCTGAACAACCTGTCCTTGGATTCCAACGTGATCGAAAACCCAAAAGACTATGTTCTTGCGGGAGACGAACCCATCGCGATCGAAATCATCGACGAGACAACATTCAAATTCGTTCTGGCGGCACCAAAGCCTGGTCTTCTGGTTCACTTCGCGACATCTTTCGCACAGCCATTCCAGCCGGTTCACTTCTTGGGTCAATTCCACCCTGCAATCGACGACAATGCAGATGCGAATGCACAGGCACTTGGGTTCGAGAACGGCTATGCAGCGGTAAACTTCTATTTCGGTCAGTCTGACTGGACGGATACACCAACGCCGATGCTACGCGATCCAGAGCTGGCGGCATCTTTGCCAAAAGCCACACAGCCAACGCTTGAGTCCCATATCTACATCACGGACACGACCGAAGGCCGCACATTGGTTGCGAACCCTTATTTCCACATGGTGGATCCAACGGGTCAGCAGCTGCCTTACATCTCTCGTCAGGATGAGCTTTATGCAAACGACAACGAAGTGCGTTTGTTGAAATTGGTGAACGGCGAAGCGGACTATAAAGCACAGTCTTTGACATTGTCTGCAGCCCCTCAGCTGCTTGATGGTGCAGAAGCAGGTGACTATTCCATCCAACTGAAGCCAACAATCGCAATGCCAACTTTCTCGTTCAACCTAACGTCCAAGGACGAAGGCAAACGCGAAGTGTTCGGCAATGTTGAGTTCCGCCGCGCGATGTCGGTTGCGATCAACCGTGCTGAACTGAACGAAGTCGCTTTCTTCGGTCAAGGTGAAGCAAAACAATATATCGGCTTCTCCCCAACTCCATCCTTCGTCGATCCTGAGCTGACAACAGCTTACACGGAATTCGATCCAGAAGGCGCGAAAGCCATGTTGGACGGCATTGGGATGGTCGACACAGATGGTGACGGCTTCCGCGAGCTACCAAATGGCGACGCGATTGTTCTGAACATGCAGTTCGCCACACAAGGCATCGGTGCCGAGGTTGTTGAATTCGTGGCTCAGAATTGGGCGGATGTTGGCGTTCAGACAACTGTCAAAGAAGTGACACCAGACGAGTATCGTTCTGCGCAGTCTTCGAACGATCTGGATGTTGGCATGTGGCGCAAAGGCCAGCCGGTTGCGATCGTCCTTGGCAATAACGAACTTTGGGTTCCTCCATATGAGAACTACTTCGGTCACCGTACAGCAATGGCGTGGGCTGAGTGGATGGACTCCGATGGTTCCGCAGGCCAAGAGCCACCAGCATGGGCCAAAGAACTGGCTGAAAATGTTGCGGCATTCCAGCAAGCGACACCGGGTTCTGCGGAACAGGACGCGCTTGGTGCGGCGATGGCGCAAGCCATGGTCGACAACATGCTGTTCATCGGTACGGTTCAGGCACCAAACGTGATCTATTCACGCAACGCGCTGCAGAACGTCACCGAGTTCAAAACGCAGTCCTACGAGTACTACCGGACCTACCCATATGTTCCTGCTCAGTGGTACTTCACCGAGTGATTGTTGAATTCCTAGGCAGAGCCTAAAAAATAGTTTCGGGGCCCTATCGTGGGGCCCCGTTTCATTTAAACTTACCCGAAGAATCAGCGCATGAGGGGTCAGCGCGCATGGCACAATTTGCACGCTTTGTGGCGACGCGCTTTGGTTTGGCGCTCTTTACGCTGCTAATGGTCTCCCTGATTGTTTTCTCTTTGATGGAATTGGTGCCGGGCAATTGCGCCGAGCGGTACTTGGCCTTTAAGAACACCCAAGGCTCTGGCATTACGATCGAAGACATCGCCGAAGAGGAACGCCGCCTTGGCCTGGATCGCCCCTTCATGGTGCGCTGGACAAGTTGGGTCGGCAATGTGTTTCTGCGCGGCGATTTTGGCGACAGTTGTATTCTACGGGTGAACATCAACCAGTTGCTTGGCGATAAGTTCCTAATCTCGGCGGCGATCTGTTTCACAGCGCTTTTGTTCGCGTATCTTATTGCGGTGCCGGTCGGCATCATTGCCGCAAACTCAAGCTCGGCGCTATTGAACGGATCTTTGCGCTTCATCTCTTATCTGGGTCTTGCGCTGCCGAATTTCCTGCTCGCCCTTTTGATCATGCTGTTTTTCACCGTCTATTACGGGGACAGTATGACTGGGCTCTTCTCGAATGAATTCAGGGACGCCCCCTGGGATTGGGCGAAGATGAAGGACTTCCTATCGCGTGTTTGGTTGCCGATCTTTGTGCTTGGCTGGTCCGCGACCGCCTTCGCGCTTCAAACGGTGCGCGCCTTGATGCTGGACGAGAACCGGAAACTGTATGTCACCGCAGCACGCGCCCGCGGCCTTTACGGGCGGCAGCTTGCATGGCGGTATCCGGCCCGCCACGCGCTTGGGCCTGTCGTCAACTCGCTTGGCTTTGACCTGAACCGCATTTTCAACGAGTTACCGATCGTAGCGGCTATCCTTACATTGACCGAGGCGGGGCGTCTTTTGCTCGATGCTCTGGCCGCTTCTAATGATCAGCAGCTTGCAGGGGCGATCATCTTCTTGCTGACCGCCACGATTGTGGGACTGAACTTCATCACCGATATCGCGCTGGCAGTCATCGACCCCCGCGTCCGGCGCTCAGTCATGGGAGGGGGCTGATGGCATCATCAGAGATCTCTCAAAAAGCGAAAGAGGCGTATTTCACAGCCTCTCAGCAGCAGTTGATATGGCAGCGGTTTAAAAAGAACCGCATCGCGATGGTCGCTGGCGCTATCCTGATTTTCCTGATTACCTGCGGCATCTTCGCGCCATTTCTGTCGCCCTATAATCCAACCATCGCTGGTGCGAATAAAGACTACACAAACGGCGCGCCGCAAATCCCAAAATTCTGCGATCATAATGGATGTTCCGCGCAACCCTTCATCTATGGCGTGAAGCGCGAGCGCAGCATCGCCACGAATTTCCGCTGGGTGACGACCATCGACACCGAAGACCGTAAATATGTCGAATTCTTCGTCCAAGGCTGGGAATATAAGATGCTGGGGATCACCTTCACCACGCATCTGTTTGGCATCGAAGACGGGTTCGTCCATATCTTTGGCACGGACAACACCGGCAAAGACATTTTCAGCCGCACGCTTCATGCGATCAAAACCTCGATGGCCGTGGGCACCCTTGGCGTGATGATCAGTTTTGTCATGGCTTTGGTGATCGGCGGCGTGGCGGGCTATTTCGGCGGGATCATCGACAGCGTTTTGCAGATGATCACAGATGCAATCCGCACCGTGCCTGCAATCCCACTCTTTATGGCGGTGGCCGCCTTCTTGCCCGATACGGTCAGCTCGGAAGAACGGTTTTTCTATATCTCACTGATCCTTGGCCTCATCGGATGGCCCACCTTGGCGCGGCGCGTCCGCACCCATCTCTTGGTCGAGCGCACCCAAGAATATGTGCTCGCCGCTGAACTCGCTGGCGCGCGCCCCGGTCACATTATTCGTCGCCATTTGCTGCCCAGCTTCACCAGCTATATCATCGTCGATCTGGTGATTTCCTTTCCCTATATGGTCCTGTCGGAAACGGCCTTGTCCTTCATCGGCCTGGGCCTGAAGGATCCGGTCAACTCGCTTGGTGTGATGTTGCAAAACACCACCAGCGCGGACGTCCTTCTGAATTACCAATGGTATTTCATCCCAGTGATCTTTTTCGTCGCGCTTGTGATGGCCTTCGTCTTCGTGGGCGATGGGCTGCGTGATGCGGCCGACCCGTATGGGGATCGCAAATGACGCTGCTTTCGGTCGACAACCTGAACGTACGGTTCAAAACGGATGAGGGGCTGATCACGGCTGTCGAAAACGTGTCCTTCAAAATCGAGCCTGGCGAAATCCTTGGCCTGGTCGGTGAAAGTGGCTCGGGCAAATCTGTGACCGCCAAATCGCTGATGCAGCTCAACGGGTCGAACACAGTTTACGAAGGCTCCGGCCCAATGGTGCTTGCAGCAGAAGGTCAAACGCCCTTTGATATTCTCAGCCTGAAACGCGAACGCGATATGCGCCCCATTCGCGGCGGACTGATCTCTATGATCTTCCAAGAGCCGATGGCCAGTTTTGCGCCTGCCATCACGGTCGGCAAGCAGATGGTCGAACAGCTGATGATTCATACGGATATGTCCAAAGCGCAAGCCAAAGAACTGTCGATTGAGATGTTGGACCGCACCGGTATTCCAAACCCGTCCGAACGCTTCGACCAATACGTGTTCGAATACTCCGGCGGCATGCGCCAACGCGCTATGATCGCGATGGCCCTGACAACCAAGCCGAAACTGCTGATCGCAGACGAACCGACAACTGCGCTGGACGTCACCATTCAGGCCCAAGTCATCGATCTGATGAAAGACCTCGTCAAAGAGTTCGGCATGGGGATCCTCTTTATCACGCATGATCTTGGCGTGATCGCGCAGACGGCAAACCGTGTCGCGGTCATGTATCTGGGCCGCATCATGGAAAGCGGTCCTGTGCGCGAAGTTCTTCGCAATCCGGCCCATCCCTACACGCAGGGTCTGCTGAACGCGCTGCCAAAACTGGATAAGCTCGACGCACCCCTGACACCAATCCCGGGCGACATCCCCAGCCCGCTTGATCGTCCCAGTGGCTGCGTCTTCCACACACGCTGTCCGAATTTCCGCGAAGGCAGTCGATGCGCAACAGAGGTCCCACCAATGACCGAAGTCGGTCCAGACCACTACGCTGCCATTTTCGGTAAGATCCATAACACGGCGAAGAAGGGGAAAGCTGCATGAGCACGCCCCTGATCAGCATAAAGAATGTCGGCGTGCACTATCCTAAAAGCGGCGGCCTGTTTCAAAAGGACGTTTTCAAGGCCATAAAAGATGTCAGCCTCGACATTCCAAAGGGCAGCTTTGTGGGCCTGGTGGGTGAGTCCGGCTCGGGCAAAACATCACTTGGACGCGCGATCTTACGCGCGGCACCCATCTCCGAAGGGTCGATCACCTATAATGATGGCGAGGTCGACTACGATGTCGGCAATCTGTCCAAGGCCCAACTTAGGGATTTCCGTGCACGTTCACAGATGATCTTCCAAGACCCTTATGCGGCCCTATCGCCACGGATGACTGTGCGCGACATCATTGCCGAACCGTTAGAGGTTCTGGGACTTACGAAGTCCCGTGCAGAAACGAATGAGCGAGTGCGCGATATCGCGGCGAAGTGCCGGTTGAACCTCGAACATCTGCGCCGCTACCCCCATGCGTTTTCGGGTGGTCAGCGCCAGCGCATATCCATTGCCCGCGCGTTGGTGTCTGGCCCAAAATTTGTGGTCGCCGATGAAAGCGTCGCGGCCCTCGATGTCTCGATTCAGGCCGATATTTTGAACCTGCTAAAATCGCTGCAAAAAGACCTCGACCTCACCTTCCTTTTCATCTCTCACGATCTGTCTGTCGTGGCGCATGTCTGCGATTATGTGGCTGTCATGCATTTCGGCGATATCGTCGAAGAAGGCCCAACGCGGGAGCTGTTTTCAGCCCCCAAAATGGACTACACCAAGCGGCTGCTTGCCGCGATCCCGTCGCTCGACCCGGACGAAAAAACCCGCAAGATTTCCGCGTAGGAGGATGCGATGCCCGATTACGATCTCGACCGCGCCTATGAGCTGAAAGACAAGGACGAGGTCCAAGACCTTTATGGCAACTGGGCCGAGACCTATGACAATTCCTTTGGCGAAGGGTGGGGCTTTGTCGCCCCGCGTGAAATCGCCAAGCTCTATCTCAAAAACTCTAATGGGGATGAACCGATCCTGGATATCGGGGCGGGGACGGGCCTGGTCACCGAACATCTTGAAGGCGCTGTCACGGACGCCTTCGACATCACACCCAAGATGCTCGAAAAAGCCGCGACCAAGAACATCTATCGCAACCTGATCGAGGGCGATCTTTTGGCCACGCTGCCCTTTGAAGATGGCACTTATGGCGGCGTGATTTCTTGCGGCACTTTCACCCATGGCCATGTAGGGCCAGAGTGCCTGCCTGAATTGTTGCGGGTCACCAAACCCGGCGGGTTGTTCGTCTGTGGTACGATCCCAAGTTTCTTGGACAAATCGGGGTTCGGCTCTGCGCTGGCCCTTTTGGTTGCGCGAGCCCAAATCACCCCGGTCGCCTTCACCGATATCCAAATCTACGACAATCCTGACCACCCCCATTCGGCCGATCGCGGCCTGGTTATGGTGTTCCGAAAGATCTAACGATGCCCGAGTTTGACGTGCGACGCGCAACGCCTGATGACACAGACGCCGTGCGCGATCTACTGCTGCCTGCTTTTGAAGCCTACGGAAATGGCCTGAACGCCCCACGCGCTCAGCGCTTACTGGGTATCCGGGATCAAGTCGCAGCGGGCCTGGCCTGGATGTATTACGAAAACAACGATTTGGTGGCCGTTGCCATTGACGATGAAATTTCCGATCCCATCACACTGCCGCTTCATGTTTTGGGCGTTCGCCTGGATCTTCAATCCAAGGGCTATGGGCCAAGGGTCATGCGCCATTATGAAAAGCACGCGCGCGAGCGCGGTTTTGTCAAAATCACCCTCTACACCGCCGAGATTTTTGACCACCTAATCGGGTTTTACACCCGCATGGGCTATACCGAACTTTACCGCATCCCGCACCCAACCAAAAATGATGGTATTCTGCGCGTCTTTTTTGAGAAAACCATCTGACCCACAAAACTTGGTTGCCGGATTTCGGGTCTATTTTAGAACGCCATGCGGGTATTTGAAACACAACCTATCTCAACCATTCAATTTAATCGCGTAGCCGAACGCCGATGAAGCTTTTTGTATTGTTGATGATAAAAATAGAAATTTGTAAGAGTTCGTTTGTTGGCTTTTGGGGGCAATTTAGAAGCGATTTTTCTGAGTTCGATGGCTTGAGCACTGCCATAACTTAGGTGTTATTTTTTAGAAGCTAACGGTTTTAAAGGCATGCTTTTTGGTTCGCGAACTGTAAACCGCAAGGATGTGGAGAAATCAGATTAAGTGACTGATAATAATGTCAGCTTCGAGGTGACTCCGAAAAGTAGTGAAACAATTTGAATGTCTACATTCCGCCCAAAAAGACAAAAACACCAACTAGTCGAACGGAAGCTAAGTCCGCAACCAAGACTTTCGACTGTGTCTGCCCTTAGGCGGGTTAGCAGCACAAACGAAGTGAGGCGCCCCGCCCAATTCGAGGGTCGGACACTCAAAATGCGCGACAATGAAGCGGGCTTGTCTTTTTCCGCGCCCACGCCCTCACTCCACAACAAAATCCAACACCACAGGGTAATGATCCGACGGGGCGATCCCGTTGACACGGTCCTGCACCACAAACGGTCCCGCCTGGCGAACCGACGCACCCGACCAGCCGATATGATCAATCGCCGGAAACAAATGAATCCCGCGATCAAAATGAAACGAGGCGGCCCATGCGGGCGCAAAGGTAAAACCACCCTCCCGCACCATTCCCAAGGCGCGCATGCCCCGAAAGGCATTGAAATCTCCGGCCACAAAAACCGCCTCTCCGGCGGCAATCCAGTCGCCCGCTCGCTCCGCTGTCAGACGCGCCGCCCCTTGCCGGTTCCGGAGGCTCAGCGCATCGAAATGAACATTGATCACGCGAAACACTGCCCCGGTTTGGGCATCCCGGAATTGCACCCAGGACGCAAATGAGGGCGGCGCCCCATTGAAGCCCCTCGCATACAAAATGTCCGGTGTGCTAGAAAAAAAGAACCATCCTTCGTCCAAAACAGCGAGGCGCTCTGGACGATAGAAAATGGGCTGCGTGGGTGGAAACGCCTGCCACGGTCCGGCCGCCGCAGCCGCATAACCGGGGTTCTGCGCCAACAGGTAGTCCCGCGTCAAATTCACCGATCCGTCCGAGCCGCGCGAAAAGCTCTCCATTTCCTGAAACGCAATCACATCCGCCTCCAACGACTTCAGCACAGCGTCCATTGGGGCTTTACGCGCCTCCCAGCCGGCAAGCCCCCAACGCCCCTCACTCTGCCCCAGCCAGATGTAATGCACGTTCCAACTGGCGATGCGCAGAGTTTCCGCAGATCGCTCAGGGAGGGGCTGCGGTGACCACAGGACACCTTGCCAACCAACAAATGCAACGAGCCCAAGCGCAAACCACGCGCCAAACCGCTTTAGCCGCCGCATGTCTGAGATGAACCTTTCATCGCTCGATCCGCTTGGCGGGCTCGACCGATCTTCTGAAAAGGCGCATCAGGACTATGCAATCTGAGCAATGCGAGCCTTTTGGCAGAGCGGATAAGACGCGATAAACGCCGCCGAGCGCGCCTGCATCTCGTCAAAACTGGTCCCGTAAAAGTAAAGCCCTGTCTCGGTGCTGCCTTCCCAATACCCCTGAAATCCGCCAATCCCGTCAATGGCTTCGTCGACTTTAGAAATAACTTCGTTCACATCCGAGGTCTCATAGACCTCATCGGGTAGTTCCGTACCATTGATGAACACTGCCATGCCCTCGTTCTGTCCAAAGGGAATATCATCGCGCCCATCGGTGAACTTCAGCAACGACCCTTTAGGTGCTCCGATCCCCTCCAGCGTATCTTTGATCAGCTTCACCACCGTGTCCGACGCTTCGGGCACCACAATCTCTAGGTCGCAATAGGCGATACCATCTGGCTCATCCGCTAGTTGCGTACCACCCCCGGTCACTTCGCCCGCATTGTTCTCGGCCAGAACCTTGCCCAGCGGCTCTTCATAATAGTCGTAACGGTCCATGGGTTGAACCCGCGCATTCAACTGCGCAATGATCATATCTCCATCGACAGCTTGGTCACTGTCTTCGCTTTGTCCCCCAAAAAGTCGCTTCCACATGGCCGCCTCGCGTCTTTGATCCCACGTGGGGAATGTGGCATAGAATGGGTGACCTGAGAACAGTTATTCACGCGGGTGCGTGGCGCGGCGGCGTTTTCGCAGTTGAAGATTCCATAGCGGTTTACGATACCGCCGCCCATGCATATCGCCTCCCTGATCGCCCGTCCCGGAACCCTGACGCCCGAAATCGCGGAAGGCACGTTTAAAGCCCTGTTGTGCAGTGAAGAAACCCAATGGCTTGCACCGCTGGAGGCAGCAGAGGCGCCCTTGCCCTCCATCCCACCGGACGCCAATTCCATCTGGCGAGACCTTCAGACCGCTGGCGTTGATTTTAACATACTGCCCGCCACCAACAGACAAAAGAAAATCCTGCTCGCCGATATGGACAGCACAATGATCGAGCAGGAATGCCTTGATGAGCTCGGCATCGCGGCGGGCGTCGGTGACCAAGTTGTTGAAATCACACAACGCGCGATGAATGGCGAGCTTGATTTTGAAGAGGCGCTGGACGCCCGCGTGTCCCTGCTCGAAGGTCAGCCCGAAAGCCTGATCCAAGACACGCTGAATAATGTCATCACCTACATGCCGGGCGGGGAGGTCCTGCTTGATACGATGAAGGCAGATGGCGCTTATGCAGCACTGGTATCAGGCGGATTCACGGATTTTACCGAAGCCGTCGCAAACCAGCTTGGCTTTGACGAACACCGCGCCAACACATTGCTGCGCGCGGGCGGGAAACTGACAGGCAAAACTGGAAAACCGGTCCTTGGCCGGGACGCCAAAGTGACTGCGCTCAATGAAATCACCTCGCGCCTTAACGTGACCGCTGACGACGTTTTGGCCGTCGGTGACGGGGCCAATGATCTGGGCATGCTGCTCGCCGCCGGTCTGGGCGTCGCGGCCCACGCCAAACCCACCGTTCAGGCTGAGGCCAAGGTTCGGGTAAACCATGGCGATCTGACAGCGCTCCTGTACCTGCAGGGATATTTCAAGTCTGATTTCGAATTCCCGAAAGAGTAATCAAGAATCAGAAAGCGACAACTCGGCGCTTTGCGTTTTGATCGTCCTCCCCTAATCCAAGTAAAACCATTCTTCTCGGAGGAGACGCCCATGAAAATGACGACGGAAGAGGCCTTTATCAAAACACTCCAAATGCATGGGATCGAACATGCCTTTGGGATCATCGGCTCGGCCATGATGCCAATTTCGGATTTGTTCGGCGAGGCGGGCATCAATTTCTGGGATTGCGCGCATGAAGGCTCCGGCGGGTTCATGGCCGATGGCTACACGCGGGCGACCGGCAAGATGTCGATGATGATCGCGCAAAACGGACCGGGCATCACGAATTTCGTCACCGCCGTCAAAACCGCCTATTGGAACCACACACCACTTTTGCTGGTGACGCCACAGGCGGCCAACAAAACCATCGGTCAGGGCGGCTTCCAGGAAATGGAACAGATGCGCATGTTCGCCGATTGCGTCGCCTACCAAGAAGAGGTCCGCGACCCGACCCGCGTGGCCGAGGTCCTAAACCGCTGCATCCTTCAGGCCAAGCGCGCCTCAGCACCGGCGCAGATCAACATGCCGCGCGATTTCTGGACCCAAGTGGTCGACATCAACCTGCCTGCAATCGTGGAATTCGAACGCCCGAATGGCGGCGACGCCGCGATGCAAGAGGCGGCCGATATGCTGTCCTCTGCGAAATTCCCGGTGATCCTCAACGGCGCGGGGGTTGTCCTGTCCGGCGGGATCGAGGCCTCTGCCAAACTGGCCGAGCGTCTGACCGCCCCGGTTTGCGTAGGCTATCAGCACAATGATGCCTTCCCGGGCTCGCACCCTCTCTTTGCCGGGCCTTTGGGTTATAACGGATCCAAAGCGGGGATGGAGCTGATCAAACAGGCGGATGTCGTCCTTGCCCTTGGCACGCGCCTGAACCCGTTTTCTACCCTGCCGGGTTACGGCATGGAATACTGGCCGGCGGACGCCAAAATCATTCAGGTTGACCTGAACCCAGATCGGATCGGCCTGACCAAACCGGTCACTGTCGGCATCGTGGGCGACGCTAAAAAAGTCGCTACATCGATCCTTGAAAAACTCTCGGACACAGCTGGCGATGCGGGCCGCGAAGACCGTAAGAACGAGATCGCGAAACAGAAATCCACTTGGGCGCAGCAGCTGTCCTCGATGGATCACGAAGATGACGATCCCGGCACGACCTGGAACGAACGCGCACGCGCAGACAAACCCGATTGGATGAGCCCCCGGATGGCCTGGCGTGCGATCCAATCGGCCCTCCCGAAAGAGGCGATCATCTCGTCCGACATCGGCAACAATTGCGCCATCGGCAACGCCTATCCGAGCTTTGAAGAAGGCCGCAAATACTTGGCCCCCGGCCTGTTCGGCCCCTGCGGCTATGGCCTGCCCTCCATCGTGGGTGCCAAAATCGGTCAGCCAGATGTGCCCGTCGTGGGCTTTGCGGGCGACGGCGCCTTTGGGATTGCGGTCACGGAACTCACGGCGATTGGCCGCTCCGAATGGCCTCCGATCACCATGATCGTCTTCCGCAACTACCAATGGGGCGCAGAAAAGCGGAACTCCACGCTATGGTTCGAAGACAACTTCGTGGGCACCGAGCTTGATACCCAGGTCAGCTATGCCGGCATCGCAGAGGCCTGCGGCCTGATCGGCAAGCAAGCCAAAACCATGGAGGAGCTCACAGATATGCTGAACACCGCGATCAAGGATCAGATGGAGAACGGCAAGACGACCTTGATCGAGGCGCTGATCAACCAGGAACTGGGCGAGCCGTTCCGCCGCGACGCGATGAAGAAACCTGTCGCTGTGGCGGGTGTGTCTAAGGCGGATATGCAACCTCAAATCGGCCTCTAGCCGATTTGGGTGGCAGACAGCAGTGGCCCATCGGGCCACTAGCGGTGCCACGCAGCTCGGAGTAGGTACTAAACGCTGCCACACCCATCGTACCACAAACCCAAAAGCGCACCACTCGGTGCGCTTTTCCCTTTGAAGAGGAGGTGTGCCCCTAATCGAGACCTTCATCCGCCGCGGTGAGGGTTTGGGTAAAAGTTGGAACACTGCTTTTCGCAAAGATAGGGGCAGAAGTGGCCGGCTAATCGGACTTTTCTGGAGTTTTGGAGAATACTTGAGCCACTGCTCCAGCGGCAGTCGTTAGCGACCCAATCGCAGCTCCAACTGCAACTTTGAGAATATCTAGGGTAGTGATGGCAGCATTTTTCTGCCATTCTTCAGTAACGCTTTCAGATATCGCAAAGTAAACTGTAATAAGGTAAATAACTGAAATTATTAGTAAAATAGCTAGATAGGAAAATACTATGAATCGAAAATTCAACATAGGAGCAACTTCAACAATCATCCATTTGATTTTAATCTCTATGCTAGCCAGCAAACCAGCTGTCGGTCAAGAAGGTGTAAACGTAGTGAGCTTTTTAGACGCCGTAGCGCGCACATGCGGGGGAACTTCAGGTGTAACGTACTCGTCACCCGGTTCTGATGTTGCGTTTAAGAACTCAGAAATCTCAATCGATAAAGGGACTGGTGAGATTAAGATCAAAAGAGAAGGTGAATTAATTGCATCGGCTGATGGTCTTGCAAATGATTCTTACTACACATGTGTCGAAAACCTTACCAAAGCACTCGGCGGTTTTGTTTCTTCGAATAATGAGGCATCTAGTTTCGACGTTTTTAAGGGCTCAATTGGAACTTCGTTCCTTTTACCGCGCCCGGACGACAAAACCTCTGTTGGTAATTCTGATTTTGAGCAGTTTGTTTCTTCTAATACCGGTTCGGTCGTCTATTTAGACGTAAGTAGAAAATGCTGTGGGATTTACCCGATTAATTACTTCATTTCGACCGTGTGTGGTAGTATAACCGACGCAATAGTACGGGATGATCTAAAGGACCCGAACCATTTCTTGATTTTATCTTTTCCGATCTTGGATTTCAACGACTTGGAGAGAGCTTACCCTACTTTGTTTCATGGTTCTCCTGGGATCTCCGACAGCTTGGCCGCTTTCGAAACCCTCTTCACTAATCAGAGTTTTCTTCCAAACGGTATGGAATACGAGATTAAAGCGGAAAGATGCTCTTTACCGATAGCGGTTGAGGCGGATGAGTACTTCGACATGGCAGGTTGTGGAACGTCCTGCTCTGTGCAAACTTTCAACGGATTTTACCTTGTTCAGGAGCGTCTTACGAGGCACACACGCTATTACATGCTTACAGAGCAGGAGGCATCACCAAGCGAGTGGAGTGCCGCTAGCCGCCAAGTGCGTTAGTTGGTCGAATTGCACGCGAATAGCTCTGGCCTTATGCTCAGTATCTAGCGATGCACGCTGCTAGCACCGCGCTACTTTTGATTTGCACTTTTTTTTCGCAGAAAGTTTACGCGCAATCACCTGGACTAAGAGATAAACACTCAGCAGCACCCCTCAAAACCTACCCCGGCCCCTTCACCCAACGCTCCAATTCCTTCAGCGACATGTTCCGCTCCCCGGTGATCAGCTCTTCCGCACTCAACGCGTTTTCCCGCGCGAACAGCGCATTACCCACGCGACCCATCGCGTAAGTTCGCAGCACCTGATTGATCCGGGTCGTGTGCCCCGGCCCGATGCTTTTGAAGATCTCCCAGACGTCTTCGTCGATGCGGATCGTCACCTTCTTTTTCTTCGGTGACACCTCGGGAAAAAGGTCAATCTCGTCCCATTCGGGCGGCAGTCGGCGCAAGATCGCCTCGATACTCGCCTCGGATCGCAGCGCCTCTCCATTTTCCAAAAATTCGATCAGCGCGCGTTTTTTCTTTTGCAGGTCTCGTGTCATGGGCAAACGCAGGCGCCGGACCCCTTAAGATTTCTTAACCAAAGCGTCCCGACGCAAACCAGACGCTTTCTGGACGGATGCTGGACGGTTTCTGGACAGCGATTTTCTTGACCCTGTACTTAAATGTTCTTATTATGTTCTTATGCATCTGGCCCCCGATCTGTTTCCCCAAACCCTGCCCGATGGCATTACCTATGTGCCCGATTTCGTCGACCCCACCACCGAGAGCAATCTGATCCTCGCCTTATCGAAAGGGGCTTGGGATATGACCTACAAGAGGCGTCGCAAGCATTACGGGCGAGAATATGCAAAAGTTGGCGGCCCACCCAAACAAGGCGTTTACCCAGGGCCGTTGCCCAATTGGTTGCACGCAGTGGCCGTAGACTTGCAAACATCCGGCCATTTTACAAACATTCCGACACGATCGCTGATCAACGAATACATGCCCGGTCAAGGCATTGCAAATCACACCGACGCCGATGACGGGGTGACTCAACGTGTGGCCTCGCTGTCCTTAGGCTCAGGCGCAGAGATGCGCTTTACCGATCCGAAGGGCACCCGCCACCCACTATATCTGGAGCGCAGAAGCTTAGTTGTTTTTGAAGGTCCCGTGGCGCGGGATTGGCTACACGGTATTCCCGGCCGCCTTTCAGACAAAAAAGGGGGACTGATCTTGCCCCGCGAGAGGCGTGTTTCACTCACATTTCGCGAAAATACCTGCTAAAAATTATTCGACATTTCTAGTAATATCGTATATTTAAGTCACACACTCTTCCAACGGACGATGCCTAATGCAAGTCACCATAGATTTCCCCGCAAACCAAAATGCGCAACACCTGTTTTTCCCGCTTGGAATTGGGACACCGCACCATTCCGTCACAAGCGTTGAGATCAACGCATCCTATAATCCCTACCGGATACCGGGATCGAACCAATGGGTTGGGGTTGCGCCCGCGCCCGAGCATGCGCTGCACCTGGTATACGAATTTGCGCACACCCAGTGCCCTTATCCAGAAGAGATGTTTTCATACCGCCCGTCACGGTTTACCCGTGCCGCAGATGGCGTGGCGGAGGACGTTCAGCACTTCAAGGACGCAGAGGATCCAGCACAAGCAGTTGTGGACCATGTCACCGGTTTGTTCAGCTACGGCCATGTCGACACAACATACTATGACGATGAAAACGAGTTGCCGCAGCTTTGCGATATGACCACAGGGTCATGCGTCGATATCAATGCCTATCTCATCGCAAGCTTACGCGCCGCTGGGGTCGAAGCGGGATATATCACCGGCTACTTTTTTCCCGAGGAAAAACAGGGCTCTACTTTTGAAATGCATTGCTGGGTCGTCACCCGCGACGCACACCATGGGTGCCGTGAATGGGACATTGCGCATTTCCTAAAGATGGGCAGACGGGATGTGCATGCGGCACTCAATCCCAAACCGGGCCGTCGCGCGGCGATTGCCCATTCCATGGGCCATGATATTCCTGCG
Organism: Pseudomonadota bacterium; assembly: GCA_039821195.1. Taxonomy (GTDB): domain Bacteria; phylum Pseudomonadota; class Alphaproteobacteria; order Rhodobacterales; family Rhodobacteraceae; genus Amylibacter. The sequence continues at coordinate 10,454 of JBCBON010000035.1, read as the reverse complement.
CTGGGCCTAAGCGATGCCAAGCTGATAGCAGAGCCGATTTGGATGACAGCTGACGGGCCAGAGCGCGCCGATATGGATATCCGACTAACCCCGTGGTGAAGCTTCTGTGTCACTCGGCTTGAGCGAATTCAAAAGCCACGCGATGCCGCCAAGCGCAGCACCCAGCACCATAAAGATTGTCGCTCGGGGTAAGCCGGTCATCCCGGAACTGTCGATCAAGAACACTTTTGCAGCCGTCAAAGCAGCTAAGAACAAAGTGTAACGCTTCAAAACCAAGTTTTGGCGAGACAAGGTAAACCACACCATGATGCCCGTCGCGACAAGCATCATCACAGAATAGGTATAGAGTTCGCCCTGCTCGGTACCCCGTTCAAACCCGATCTGAGGGCCGTGCCAAAACCTGCGCACTTGGGAGACGACAATCAGGGCCAGCAAGGCGATAGACGGGCCGAGCAAGAACCATTGACTTAGCAAGTGTCGCCAAGTCTCGAGGCGCGAGATTGCCAACAAAACAAGTGCAGGCAGTAGAAAGCTGAGCGTGATGGCGTCAAATGGGAAAATACCATTGGCGGCACCGCCATTGACAAATGGCGATAACGATACCGCAAGTAACACCAGGACCGAACCGATCGCACCGTACAAAAATGCAAGACAGTATCGAACATTGACCAACTGGCTTGCACCAGTCAGCCGATAGAAGGCGGCCCAGGCCAGAATAAGGGAAATTGTGCCATTCAGTGCCAACTGCACAAACCAAGCGCTCGAGATGCTACCAAGTAGGATATCCACCCAGACCACGCCATAAACGGCTAGCCCAACCAAAGCCGCAGTTTCAAACTGCAGAACTTCACGGAGTAGCTTTTCTCGCAGCGCCAACCGCCAACCGAAGACGTAAAAACCAACCGCCGCAAGATAGATGACATTGACAAACACCGGATCAAAAACCGAGGCCGCGATACTGTCGGCGGCGCGCTCCACGTCCCAACCATTTTCAAAAATTAGGAATGACAGGGACACAGCCAAACCAGCCCAAACTATGTTGCGAGAGACGCGCAGCCGGAACCGGGCAATGAGGACCGTCGTAACAATCGCGATCGCTGCGAAGGCGTGAGCGAAAAATTCGCTCTCGAAAAATAGTGTTACACCAAGCGCTGCCGAGAGCGCGCTGCCAAAAACATACGCATCAAGACCGCGTCGCGTATCCCGAACCCGGTCTCGGAGCGTGAGCCACCCAATCGCACCCAAAAGTCCAGCAAGCGCAAAGGCGACCAAACCCCATTGAACATCGGTGGCGAAATAGTTCTCGGACGACCGATTCAAATCCCGTGCGCTGATCCAACTTAAAGAGCCCACCGGGATCAGAGCCCCGATCCAAAACCAAAGTCGTGGAAAGCGCGTGGTACGCGCTCGCAAGACCGATCCCAGCAAAACGGTCGCACCCAACGCCACGGCCATCGCTACGGCTTGGCCAATTGGTGCATCACCGAGGCGCAGATCAGGATCGCTGTAGAACAACGCGCCATAGGCATAGGCCACTGCAACAAGCGTCACCCATTTCAAAGGCTCTGCGCGATGCATCACGAATGTCAGCCACGCGACGATTGCAATAGCCGCGCCCACGACCAACAAATGCTCGGTCTGATCACCGAATTCAAACGGCAGCGCCGCGCCAAGAAATACGGCAGAGACAATCACTGCAAAAACAATTGGATATGTGACCGACATCTCGTCAAACAATTTGCGCAACGGAATATGGGCTTGCGGGGAGGCCCAAACGCCATATGCCGGCAGCGCAATCGCCAGCACCGAAATCGCCATGGCATAAAGGTGCACCTCGAATGAGTACCCAGCCGAAAGACCGACTGCGAAACCAGCGAGATAGGCGCAGATTGCCGAAAGCGCTGACAACCATGCCCATTGCATGTAGCGCTCGGTCCCCAAAGAGGCGGCGAACACAACGGCAAAGTAAAGCAACAACACTGGACTGGCATCGTCAGAATTCAGCAGAAACGGTGCTGCATATGCGCCCAAAACACCTAAAACTGACAACATGGGCCCATACAGGATGCCACCACCCACAGCGATGAATGCTACTGCGGCAAGGGCCGCGAAGGTGACCTCAACTGAAAACAAGTCATAGAGTAGATGTGCGCCCACGATGGCACCGAACAAGGAAAAAAGGCCAGCCCCGGCCAAAGTAGGCGGCAGGTCGTACCAGCCCATCTGACCCAGCAGTTTCTGACGCAGCCACTCCGCCGTTCCGATCAAGCCCAAGCCGAAAACAATTGCGGCAACAACGCGGGCCGGCGGCCCAAAATACCCTGCCTCAATGCCGTAACGCATGAGGAATATACCGCCCATTGCAAGCGACAGGCCGGACAACCAGAACACCCAGTATTCCGACAGGTTCTTTTCCGCTCGCTTCAACCAAAGGTCGAAGGCCGTCGGCTCTGCCGGTGGGGCGGGTTGTGCAGGAGCAAGCACCTCTGCGACGGCCGGGGGTTCATCACCTTCGGGTGTGTTTTCCGTCGGCTCGTCTTCGGCATCTTTTGTTGGTGCGGCTTGGGTTCTCTCGTCCACACCATCTGAAACTGGTTCAGTTTCACCCGTTTGCCGCCGTTCCATCACAGCGGCCACAAGACGATCCACACGCTTTTCCGTTTGCTTGACACGATAGAGCGCACTGCCCGACAGACCGAGCGCGCTCAAGCTTAGGACGAATAGGAGCAGTTCCAAAACCAATGCCTCTCAGATTGGGCTTCAGGCCATCAACGGTACCATGAAAACAGCTGCGCTTAGATCCCTTTGAAGACCACGCCAGCCAGTAGCAATGCCAGTCCGATAACGGCAATTTCCGTCGCGCCGATTGCGCCAAACTGAATGATCACGAAGCCCGCGACGTTCAGAAGGGCGATGATGAACAAGACCAGAGACACAAAAAATATCGGCTTTGAGGGCGGTGTTAAGCGCATGAAAAATTCCTTCTGCGACGACTGTTTCCACGTGACGCTTATACCATTCGCCGCAGAGCTCAAACAAAACGCTGCCTTGGTCAGGTGAGTTCGATGACGTGGTCGACCCGTTGCAAGAGCTTTCGGCCTTGTAAGCATCGGGATGCATCCATAAACAGGCTGGCGGAGACGTGGCCGAGTGGTCGAAGGCGCTCCCCTGCTAAGGGAGTAAACGGGCAACTGTTTCGAGGGTTCGAATCCCTTCGTCTCCGCCACATTAAATTTTCATCAGCTGGAATACATTCGTCTTTCTGGCATCTACCTTATGTGCTGCACGAAACACCATTTCGTGTATCGTCCAAGCATGAGCGCCTCATTAACCCAAGACCCGCATAAGACAGCCCAGTTCCGCGAAAAGGAATTGGAAGTCGCGATCGGTCGTCAGGTGCGCGCTTTTCGCAAACAAAAGGGGTTAACGATTTCCCAGTTTGCGGCAGAGGTTCAAGTCAGCGAGGGGATGGTCTCCAAAATCGAAAACGGTCAAGTTTCGCCCTCACTCTCTAGGTTGCAGGTTTTGTCCAAATCCCTGTCTGTGCCGCTGACAGCATTCTTTCAGGGCTTCGAGGAAAAGCGCCCCGTTATGCATGTGAAAGCCGGTGATGGAGTTGAAGCTGAACGGGCCGGCACCCGCGCTGGTCACCACTATACCCTGCTTGGAAACCTCAGTGCGCAATCCGCCTCTGTCGTGGTCGAACCCTATTTGATCATTTTGAATGAGGCATCGGATACGTTTGAAACCTTTCAACACGACGGAATGGAATTTCTGTACATGCTCGAAGGGAAAGTCGGCTATCGGCATGGCGACCGGGTCTACCATATGGAACCCGGCGATAGTCTTTTCTTCGACGCAGATGCACCGCACGGCCCTGAAAAGCTGATCACCCTGCCTGCAAAATACCTGTCGATCATTTGCTATTCTCAGGAATAAATCCATCGCATTATTTCTTTCTAAGAATAAAATTTTCTCTTTGATAAATTAAATATAGACCTGCTCTCGGTCCGATTTATGATCCATACGTATCGCAGGGGCTCTCATGTGCGGAATAGTTGGTCTTTTCCTGAAAGATAAATCTTTGGAACCTGATTTGGGACACCTGCTGACCGAGATGCTGGTGACTATGTCGGATCGCGGGCCCGATAGCGCGGGGATTGCGGTCTATCGCGGCGCGGATGATGGGACGGCTAAGATCACTGTGCAGTCTGCAAACCCTGAAGAGGACTTTACAAATCTTGGTCCTTCGCTCGGTGCAGATGTTTCGATAATTGACACGCATGCGATCATCTCAGTTCCACCTGAAACGGTGTCTGACACGCTGAATCTGATCCGTGCCATGCATCCGAATTTGCGGATCATGTCGCAGGGTGACGCGATAGAAATCTATAAAGAGGTGGGGATGCCGCAAACGGTGGCCGACCGTTTTGACATTCCAAAACTCTCGGGCAGTCATGGGATCGGCCATACCCGCATGGCCACCGAAAGCGCGGTAACCACTCTGGGCGCGCATCCTTTTTCGACCGGAGCTGATCAATGTTTGGTGCATAACGGATCGTTGTCCAACCATAACCGCTTGCGCCGCAAGCTTGCCCGTCAGGGCATCGTGGTTGAAACCGAAAACGATACCGAAGTCGCAGCGGCCTATCTGACCTATCGGATGAAGGAAGGCGATGATTTGGGTCAGGCGCTGGAAGCCGGGCTGAAAGATTTGGACGGGTTTTATACGTTTGTCGTCGGCACCAAGGACGGATTTGGCGTGTTGCGCGATCCGATCGCTTGCAAGCCCGCTGTGCTGGCAGAGACGGACCAGTACGTGGCCTTCGGGTCCGAATACCGCGCACTCGTGAACCTGCCAGGCATAGACGTCGCGAAGGTCTGGGAACCGGAACCCGCAACCGTTTATTTCTGGACGCACTGATGCAGACACTGGATTTGGAACAGACAAGCCTGCGCGAGGTGAATGCCGCCCTTCAGGCGCAATCAGAAAAGACCAATCAGACCGCATGGGAGATCACAAACCCCAGAGGCGCGCATGCGATTGCCTGCGGTCTGGATGCCGAGATTGAGGTCACTGTCAAAGGATCGACAGGCTATTACTGCGGCGGCATGAACAAGCGGGCCGTGATCAATGTACAGGGTTCGGTTGGGCCAGGCACTTGCGAAAACATGATGTCTGGCAAGGTCGTGGTCGAGGGCGATGCCAGCCAATATGCAGGCGCAACCGGACATGGCGGGCTCTTGGTGATCAAAGGGAATGCGGCCAGCCGCTGTGGCATTTCCATGAAAGGCATCAATATCGTCGTGCACGGAAATATCGGACATATGAGCGCCTTCATGGCCCAATCGGGCACATTGGTGGTGTGCGGCGATGCCGGTGATGCTCTGGGCGACAGTATTTATGAAGCGCAGCTTTTTGTGCGGGGGGCTGTCGCCTCTCTGGGGGCCGATTGTATAGAGAAGGAGATGCGCCTCGAGCATTTGGAAACGCTCGCCGCCCTCTTGAAAGAGGCCGACAGCGATGCCGATCCGTCCGAATTCAAACGCTACGGGTCTGCCCGCAAACTCTACCATTTTGATATCGACAATGCGGGGGCCTATTGATGAGCGAGACACCCAAAACCCATCCGGTCAAATCCTGGATCTTTGACGACTACACATCGTCCTATATTCGTCGCGCTGCAGCAACGGGGATTTATGACATCCGGGGCGGTGGCTCCAAACGGCGCGTGCCCCATTTCGATGACCTTTTGTTTTTAGGGGCGTCCATGTCACGCTATCCGCTCGAAGGGTACCGCGAGAAATGCGGGACCAATGTCACGCTGGGCACGCGTTTTGCCCAAAACCCAATTGAGTTGGACATTCCAATCACGATTGCGGGCATGAGCTTTGGAGCGTTGTCCGGCCAGGCGAAAGAGGCTTTGGGGCGCGGCGCCTCGGCCGTCGGAACCTCGACCACCACAGGTGATGGCGGCATGACGCCCGAGGAACGTGGCCATTCTGACAAGCTGGTCTATCAATACTTGCCGTCGCGCTATGGCATGAACCCCGATGATCTGCGCAAGGCGGACGCGATTGAAATCGTCGTTGGCCAAGGCGCGAAACCCGGCGGCGGTGGGATGCTCTTGGGACAAAAGATCAATGACCGTGTGGCCGAGATGCGGAACTTGCCAGCAGGCATCGATCAACGATCGGCCTGTCGCCACCCTGATTGGACGGGGCCAGATGATCTGGAAATCAAAATCCTAGAGCTGCGCGAAATCACCGGATGGAAGGTGCCGATCTTCATCAAAGTGGGCGGTGCGCGGCCCTATTTCGATACCACGCTGGCGGTGAAGGCGGGCGCGGATGTGGTCGTGCTGGATGGGATGCAAGGGGGCACAGCGGCCACCCAAGACGTCTTTATCGAGCATGTGGGACAGCCGACGCTCGCCTGCATCCGGCCTGCTGTTCAAGCGCTTCAGGATTTGGACATGCACCGCGAGGTACAACTGGTGATCTCGGGCGGTATTCGCACGGGCGCGGATGTGGCGAAAGCGCTGGCGCTTGGGGCTGATGCGGTATCCATCGGGTCGGCGGCGCTGATGGCGATTGGCGACAATGATCCGGCCTATGAGGAAGAGTATCAAAATCTGGGCACAACGGCGGGCGCCTATGATGACTGGCACGAAGGGAATGATCCAGCAGGCATCACCACGCAGGACCCGGTCCTTGCGGCCCGGCTGGACCCGGTCAAAGCGGGTCGCAGACTTGCCAATTATTTGGGCGTTCTGACCCTAGAGGCGCAAACCATCGCGCGTGCCAATGGCAAAAGCCATGTTTTGAACCTAGAACCTGAAGATCTCTGTGCTTTGACGATAGAAGCCGCGGCCATGGCGGGCGTTCCCCTCGCGGGCACAGATTGGATCCCGGGCAAACGAACAGGAGGATTTGAATGACCGATCTTGCAAAATGGGCGACCGAGCGGGGCGTAAAATTCTTCCTCTGTAACTTCACCGATTTGTTTGGTGTCCAGCGCGCAAAACTGGTTCCGGTCGAGGCGATTGCAGGTGCGCAAGAGGGTGGTGCAGGCTTCGCGGGTTTTGCGGCTTGGCTCGATATGACGCCTGCGCATCCCGATATGCTGGTCATGCCCGATGCCGACAGCGTGATCCAACTGCCGTGGAAACCGGAACTCGCTTGGGTGGCGGGCGACCCGTGGATGAAGGGCAAGCCCGTCGATCAGGCCCCACGATTGGTTCTGAAAGAGCTGATCAAAAAAGCCGAAGCCCATGGCCTGATGATGCAGTCAGGCGTTGAGCCGGAATTCCATCTGATCAACGCCGATGGGTTCGACATCTCGGATGATCGCGATACTCAGGAAAAACCCTGTTATGATCAGTCGGCCTTGATGCGCCGCTATGAGGTCATTGCACAGATTTGTTCGACCATGATCGCGCTGGGCTGGGGCCCGTATCAAAACGACCATGAAGACGCGAATGGCCAGTTTGAGATCAATTGGGATTTCGGCCCCTGTTTGCAGACCGCCGACCAGCATGCCTTCTTTAAGTTTATGGTCAAAGAAATTGCCGAGAAGCACGGCTTCCGCGCGACCTTCATGCCCAAGCCGTTTTCCAATCTGACCGGAAATGGGTGCCATGTGCATCATTCGCTCTGGACGCTTGATGGCAAAACTTGCGTCTTTGACGGCGATGACGAGATGGGCCTGTCCGAGACGGCCTATCATTTCTTGGGCGGTTTGATGGCCCATGGTCAGGCAATCTGCGCGATCACCAACCCGACCGTGAACAGCTATAAACGGATCAATGCGCCTGAGACTTTGTCGGGTGCTACATGGTCCCCGCAATCGGTGACCTATGGCGGCAACAACCGGACGCATATGGTCCGCATTCCCGATGGTGGACGGTTTGAATTGCGCCTCGCCGATGGGGCGGCAAACCCCTATCTGTTGCAAGCGGCCTTGCTGGCGGCAGGGCTGGACGGGATCGAGCGCAAACTTGATCCGGGCAAGCGCCTCGACATTGATATGTACACCGAAGGGCACAAAGCGCGGGGTGCAAAAAAGCTGCCGCTGAACATGCTGGATGCGATCCGCGAGTTCCAGAAAGACAAATACCTGACAGGCGTTTTGGGCGAGGAATTCTCCGCGGCCTATATCAAACTGCGCATGCGCGAATGGAACCAGTATTGCCATCACCTGACCCAATGGGAGCGCGACACGACACTGGACTGCTGATTGGAGCCTTCCAAAAGGGGCATGGCGCTAAGGTCCTTTCACTCAAAAAACCGCTAAAGAACTTTGTTGCCAGCGATGAAGGGGTATTTGTCAGAACGTTGTTGTTTCACATGGCCGCGGTGCGGGGGCAGCACACTGATTGAAACGAATTGTCTGAACGCAAACAGCTTTAACTAGGCAAAATAACCATCAGCATCCACTATTCGCGACACAGGTGCGCGCCGCACGCGTTCGAACCGTCGCAAATGCTCTATACACACCTGTACAGACAAAACATCTTCGGGTCAGCGCGTCAGTGTAGGATAGACTCTGGCGCATCCAATCGAGTTTAATCTGGCAGGGAGACCCGCATGAAATCTCATTATCGTGCTGTAGTTATCGGGGGCGGCGTTGTTGGCGCGTCTGTGTTGTATCACTTGGCAAAATTTGGATGGAAAGATGTCTGTTTGATCGAACGCGATATCTTGACTTGTGGCTCCAGCTGGCACGCGGCGGGCGGCATCCACGCGCTCAACGCGGACCCGAATATCGCAGCGCTCCAAGCTTATACGATCGACTTGCTGTCTGAGATTGAAGAGGAGTCCGGCCAGAATATCGGGATGCATATGACCGGCGGCCTGACCATGGCCGGCACGCCGGATCGTTGGGAATGGTTGCAATCGGCGTATCGGACATTCCAATCCATCGGGATTGATGATTGTCGCTTGGTGACACCGGAAGAAGCGAAAGAGCTGTGCCCGATTATGTCCACGGACGGTATTTTGGGCGGCATGTGGGCCGACCGCGAAGGCTATGTTGACACAACGGGGACTGTGCATGCCTATGCGGGTGCTGCGAAAAAGCATGGCGCAGAGGTGATCGAACACAACCGCGTGCTCGAGCTGAACCAGACCGCAGATGGTTGGGAGGTCGTGACCGAGAAGGGCACAATCCAGACTGAACATGTGGTGAATTGTGGTGGCCTGTGGGCCAAGCAAGTGGGTCGTATGGCGGGCATCGAATTGCCGGTCTCCCCTTTGAACCACCACTATCTGATCTCTGACACGATCCCCGAACTCGAAAAGCTGGATTTCGAAGTGCCAATGACGGTCGACCTCGAAGGGTTCACTTATATGCGGCAGGACCAAAAAGGCATCTTGCTGGGCATTTATGAGATCAATCATGACCACTGGATGATGGATGGTGCGCCATGGGATTATGGCATGCAGCTGCAGCAAGAGGATCTTGACCGGATCGAGCACGAGCTGACGCTGGGCTTTGAACGTTATCCAGCCCTACAAGAGGTGGGTGTAAAGACTTGGGTGAACGGCGCTTTCACCTTCTCGCCCGATGGGAACCCACTGGTGGGTCCTGTGCGCGGCAAGCCCGGCTATTGGTGTGCCTGTGCGGTCATGGCGGGCTTCCTGCAGGGCGGCGGCGTCGGTAAATCACTGGCCGAATGGATGATCCATGGCGAGCCCGAGGCGGATGTCTTTGGCATGGATGTCGCGCGCTATGGTGACTATGCACTGAACAAACGCTTCATCAAAGAGACGACTGGTCAGTTCTATAGCCGCCGTTTCGTGATGACCTATCCAAACGAGCAGCTGCCTGCAGGTCGCCCACTGAAGAAAGCGCCGGCTTATGATGCGATGAGCGCGGCGGGCTGTCAGTGGGGCGCAAGCTACGGTCTGGAAATGCCTTTGTACTTTGCGCCGACACCAGACTTCAAAGAGACACCAACGCTGAAACGGTCGAATGCATTCGATATCGTGGCAGAGGAATGTAAGGCCGCGCGCGAAGCGGTTGGTTTGCTCGATATTACAGCCTTTTCGCGGTATGAGGTGTCCGGCCCAAATGCCGAGGCCTGGCTGGACAATGTGATGGCTTGCGCACTGCCAAAACCAGGGCGCGCGAAACTCGCCCCAATGCTCAGCCCCGAAGGCAAGATGAAAGGTGACCTGACCGTCTTTAACTGGGGGGATGGTACGTGGTGGATCATGGGCAGCTATTACTTGCGCGAATGGCATATGCGTTGGTTCGAGGATTACGGGACAGAGGGCGCGCATGTGTGTGACATTTCCGATGCGACGGTTGGCTTCAGCTTGTCCGGTCCGAACAGCCGGAAAGTTCTGGAAAAACTGACCGATGGACCCATCGCCGATCTAAAATTCATGGGCTGCGGCACGTTTGATATCGGCATGTTGCGGTGCAAAGTTGGCCGTCTGTCGGTATG
>JBCBON010000034.1:0-29711 GCA_039821195.1 Pseudomonadota bacterium | reverse complement strand
TCGCCAGTCCATGCCCGCCGCCGCCAATGATGATCACATCATAACGCTTTTTCGGCTCCGGCTCCCGCCAGACGGGCGTCCAGCCTTTGTTGCCTGTCAGACCCTGCTTCAAAATTTGCCAAGCACTATAGCGCATGGACGACTCCCCGTGATCACCGGAGGAATTCACTTGAACTACGGTCTCGGTGCAAGTCCAATTACGACCAATGATGGGGAGGAAACCACCGATGCTCATGGGAGAATTGCCGCAGCAAATTGAAAGCCCGAATGATCGCACTTTACTCTAACTCGACAATGGACGGCGAATTCCAATAGATGTCGACTTGCGGAGCGAGATGATCATGACGTGGAACACAAGCTGCCATGCGATCTTGACGGTATCCGTGACATTCTGGTGATTTGACCTTGGTCAAGGTTTACGAGACACGCTGTTCCTAGAGGAGTTCACATGTTTTCCGAGATCGGACATTTCGCCCTGGCGCTAGCGCTCATGGTTGCTTTGGTGCAATCCATTTTACCAATTCTGGGTGCATCCCGTGGCGATGCCCTTTTGATGCGGTCTGCAGCGACGACAAGTGTGGTTCAGGCCGGGCTGATTTCTCTGGCTTTCGCAGCCTTGGTCCAGGCGTTTGTAACTTCTGATTTTAGTATTTTGAATGTTGTTCAGAATTCCCATTCGGCGAAGCCGATGATTTTCAAAATATCGGCCAGTTGGGGCAGTCACGAAGGTTCGCTGCTTTTATGGGTATTGATCCTGGCCATCTTTGGCGCGGCGGTGTCGCTCTTTGGAGGTAACCTGCCCGATGGGCTTAAGGCGCGCACCCTCAGTGTGCAGGCCTGGATTACAGTTGGTTTTCTGTCATTTATGCTGTTTACGTCACACCCGTTTGAGCGGGTGGAGCAGATCCCCGTGGATGGCACGGACCTGAACCCGCTGTTGCAAGACATTGGTTTGGCGCTGCATCCACCGCTTTTATATGTCGGCTATGTCGGCTTTTCGATTGTGTTCTCCTTCGCGGTCGCCGCCCTGATCGAAGGGCGCGTGGACCCCGCTTGGGCGCGATGGGTGCGGCCATGGACGCTGGCTGCTTGGGTTAGCCTGACGGGCGGGATCGCGCTGGGTTCTTGGTGGGCGTACTACGAACTGGGCTGGGGCGGCTGGTGGTTCTGGGACCCTGTCGAAAATGTGAGCTTTATGCCTTGGCTTTTGGGTACAGCACTTTTACATTCCGCGATTGTTACCGAAAAGCGAGACACCTTTAAAAGTTGGACCATCCTTCTGGCGATCCTGACATTTTCTTTGTCATTATTTGGTACCTTTATTGTCCGCTCCGGGCTGCTGACATCTGTGCATGCTTTTGCCGTCGATCCAGAGCGGGGAATGTATATTCTTGGTCTGTTGGCCGTGAGCATTTGTGGGGCACTTGGTTTGTTTGCATGGCGCGCCCCGCAGATGGAGCCGGGCGGTATATTTGCCCCAATTAGTCGTGAGACAGGGTTGATGGTGAATAACCTGTTACTGGCAACAGCCACGGCCACGGTACTGTTGGGGACAATTTATCCGCTGCTGCTGGAGGCGGTAAACGGCGAGAAAATTTCTGTCGGTCCGCCTTATTATGCCGCAACCTTCGTGCCATTGATGATCCCGCTTGTTCTGGCGATGGGTCTTGGACCGCACCTGAGCTGGAAGCGCGCAGACTTAAAAGGCGCATTGCAGCGTGTCCGTTGGTCCATCGGTATTTCGTTGGCTGTCGTTGTTGCGATCCTCTGGTGGGATTACCGCGGACCGGTTATGGCGGCGGTTGGCATTGGCCTTGCGGTTTGGCTTTTGCTGGGGACGCTTGCAGATTTTGCGAACCGTATTCGCCTTTGGGATATGCCGCGACAAGTCTTGGATCGCACCGCGCGATTGCCCCGGTCGGTCATTGGTATGACACTTGCCCATACGGGACTTGCCGTTGCCATTCTTGGTTTTACTGGCTCCAGCCTGTGGAAGACCGAAGATGTCCGCTTTGTTCAGGCAGGCGATGTCGTCACTTTGCAGGGCTATGACGTCACGTTTGAGGGCGTCAGAGAGTATCAAGGGCCGAATTTTGTTGCGCGGCAGGGTCTGCTCCGTGTCGAAAACGATGGCGAGGTTTTGGAAACTTTGACACCGGAGCGGCGGTTTTATCCGGTTGCACAAACCTCTACGACGGAAAGTGCAATTCGTCAGACACTAGTGGGCGATTTATATGCTTCCATTGTCGAACCCCAGGGCGAAACCGCGGAAGGGGTTTGGACGTTGCGATTGCTGTATGAGCCTTTGATAAACTGTATTTGGATCGGCTCGGTGATGTTGGTGTTGGGTGGCCTGATATCATTGTCCGACCGGCGTCTCCGCGTTGGTGCGCCAAAACGGCCACAAGCAGCCGCAGTTCCAGCGGAGTAGCGTGATGGATCGTATTTGGGCGCTTCTTCCTCTGGCGATTGCGTTTGTGTTGGGTGGTTTTTTGTTTTGGGGATTATCCTCTGACCGGGATCCTAATGAAATTCCGTCGGCTTTGATTGGCCAGGGCGTGCCAGACATGACACTGGATCCCATCCCGCAAATGGGTGGCTTGGGCTTTGATCCCGATGTGATCGAACAAGAAGAGTTGGCTTTGGTGAATGTTTTCGCCAGCTGGTGTGTGCCTTGCCGGGCCGAGCATGCGCCCCTGACGCGGATGAGCGAAGATGAAAATCTGCCGATCTATGGGATCAATTACCGCGATCAGGCCGATGACGCGGCCGAATGGTTGAACGAGCTTGGCAATCCTTACAAAGGAATTGGCCATGACATTGCCGGACGGGCTGGGATCGAATGGGGTATTTCGGGCGTGCCCGAGACCTTCATTGTGAAAAACGGTGTCGTCGTCCATCGCCATGTGGGGCCGATTGTTGGAGACGTTGTCACCCGTGAATTTAGGGCAGCACTAGATGCAGCACGTGCCGAATGATCCGTGTGCTTGCCATACTGCTTTTGCTTGCTTCGCCCGGTTTCGCCGTCGAGCCGGATGAAATTTTGTCCGATCCGGTGCTCGAAGAGCGCGCGAGAGAAATTAGTGCGAATGTACGTTGCGTGGTTTGCCAGAATGAGCCGATTGATAGCTCCAACGCGGGTATTGCGCGGGATTTACGCATCTTGATCCGGGAGCGTCTGGTGGCCGGAGACAGCGATGAACAAGTGTATCAGTTTTTGGTCGACCGTTATGGGTCTTATGTTCTTTTTAATCCACCGGTGTCGTCGGCAACGCTTGTTCTCTGGGCCGGTCCGTTTGTCATTCTTGTTGTAGCGGCGCTGGGCAGTGTTCTGGCGCTAAGGCAGCGGCCCAAAACCATCGAGGCCCTGTCCGAAGAGGAAGAAGCGGCTTTGGCAAAACTTCGGGAGGCGTCGAAATGACGATTACCCTGACGTTTGCAGGACTTACGCTTATCGTACTCGGCGCATTCTTTTGGGCTGCACGCGCGGGAAGGGATGTCGCTGACCGCGATGCGAGCGCGCTGGCCATATACGAGGATCAGCTCGCCGAATTGGCGCGCGATGCTGACAGGGGCGTTATCACCGAGGATGAACGAGCAGCGGCTGAGATTGAGATCAAGCGCAGGATGCTGAAAGCCGCCGAAAAGCAAGAGATCATGCCGCGAGCGAGTGTGACGTGGCCGATCCTTGTCTCGGCGGTATTGGTCCCCGTTGGAGCGGTGGTTATTTATATGACTCTCGGGCGTCCAGATTTGCCGGCTGCACCATTTGCTGAGAGGCAGGCCGAGTCCCAAGAATTGCGCGACCTAACGGAGCGGTTGCGGGTTGCGCTCACAAATGACGAAAGCGGGGGTGAAACGAGGGGCTGGCGTCTCTTGGCGCAGACCCTCAACAATCAGGGTCGACCTGCCGAGGCGCTGGAGGCGTTTCGGGTTATTCTGGCGCGAGATGATGCCAATAGCGTTGATTACTCCCTCGGCGCAGAGACGGCGATTGTTGTCAACCAAGGGCGGGCGACGCCCGAAGCAAAGGCATGGGCGGAGCGCGCCTTGGAGTTGTCGCCGCAAAACCCAGCTGCAACATATTACCTTGCGCTCGCCATTTCCCAAGAAGGGCGAAATGAAGACGCGCTGAAGCTTTTGGCGGACCGTGTGGCGATCGAAGAGGGGTTCACCGATTGGATGCCGCAGTTCATGGAATTCGGCGAGCGTTTGGCGCTTGCAACAGAGTTACCGATGTTCCCGACCCCGGCACCGCGCGGCCCAACAGCCGAGGATATGATGGCCGCGCAAGACATGTCGGCAGAAGATCGGGCTGCGATGATCGAAGGTATGGTAGAGGGGCTTGCGTCCCGTCTTTCGGAGAACCCCGAAGACGTTGACGGATGGCTGCGTCTTGCGCGGGCCTATAGCGTGTTAGGTCGAAGAGACGAAGCCATTGCAGCGTTGGAACAGGTCATGGCGCGAACCGAAGAGGGCGATCCGCGCCGGACGGAAGCCACCGAAGGGTTGAATGCACTACAGTGATGGGTTTGCTTGTTCGATCGCGTCTTTCGTACCGCTTATCGAGAGCAATTCCGGCAGCGCGATACCCTCTGGTGCTTTGGGTCCATAAACAATGTTGAACGGGATACCGAAGCGGTCGTTCTGCTCTAGGTACGAGCGGATACTTTCGTTCGGTGTTGTCCAGTCCGCTTGCATAGCGATGACATCATCCCGTTCCAGAATCGCGGTGATTTCTGCCGCGTCTAAAACGATGGATTTGTTTACCTTACACGTCAGGCACCAATCCGCAGTCACATCGACAAAAACGGTTCGACCTTCCGATACATGTGCGGCGATCGCGCTTGGGTCGAATGTATCCCATGCCACATCCGCTTGTCCGGATGGTTTTGGTTCTTGAACGCCAAGTGGTGATAAGACGGCAATGACGACAATTCCAAGTGACGTAACCATCGGCAAAACTGCCCGACTGCGCGCCCACATTACGATTGCCCCCGTCAAGACACTTGTGATGGCCAACGCGATCCATGGGCCCGTTGATGCCGTTAAGACGTATGTTAGCCACAATGCTGTACCAAAGACGCCGACGCCCAAGATAGAGCGGACAACTCCCATCCACGCGCCCGGTCTGGGCAGTGATGTTACAAGGCTCGGACGCAACGCTGCCAGAAGATAGGGGCTCGCCAATCCAATCCCTAGGAAAAGAAAGACGGTCAGGGCATCAAAGGCAGAGCCGGTGAAAGCATAAGTGATGGCCGTACCCAAAAAGGGCGCTGAACAAGGCGTAGCGAGAAGAGCCGCAAACGTACCCGTCAGGAAGTCGCCCCAAAGCCCCTCTTTTCGCGCGCCATCATCCATATGCTGCGTCCAAGCTTGAGGTAAGCGAAACTCAAAAAGCCCAAAAAGATTGACTGCAAAAAGCACCAACACGGCGATCATGAATGTCAAAAAGACAGGCGATTGGAATTGCATGCCAAGACCAAAAGAGACGCCGATTGACCTAAGAACTATGACCAAGAGGGCCAAAGCGAGAGCAAAGATAAGTATCCCTGCACTGGTTGCCAGAAACCCCGCACGGATCTCGTGAGCGGTTTTGTTGGATGCGGCTAGAACCCCCGCAAATTTAATAGACAAAACCGGCAAGACGCAGGGCATGATGTTCAGGATAAGCCCACCGAGCAAAGCGAAACCGGCGGCCATCAACCACGTTATCCACGTTCGTGCCTCTTCGGTGGCCAGCGGCTCGTCCACAATGGTTATTGGCACTGTGAAGCCTTTACGTCCGGTTGTGATTGTCACAAAGCGAGGCGGAACTTCGCCATCAGTTTCAGCGTTGAACCGGACCAGAGTTTCATCCCCGGAATTTGTAAAACTTGGCTGCCCATAGCGAAGACCGGTGTCATCATGGGGAAAAACATCGGCACCAAAGGGAAGCGCGGAGCTTTCAACAATAAATGCGCCGTTCTGCCAGTTTGCCCGCAACGCGTTTGATCGCTCTTCGGGCACTTCTGAGAGTGCCTGAGCAATCAAAGCGGTCGTTTCAGGATTGGGTGGAGCCGTACCCGCGTCGAGACCCAAAAAAATTGAGACGTCAGCGGGAATACAAATATCGTCGCAGACAAGCAGGGTAGCGTCCAAAGCGATGTTCGCGCCTTGCCCGGCCTCGGCCAGCTCAATTTCAATTGGAAAGACGACACGTTGCCCGTACCCGTAATTCTCGATGTCGAAGGAGGTGAAGCGATCGGGAACGGGGTAA
This sequence comes from Pseudomonadota bacterium, assembly GCA_039821195.1. Taxonomy (GTDB): domain Bacteria; phylum Pseudomonadota; class Alphaproteobacteria; order Rhodobacterales; family Rhodobacteraceae; genus Amylibacter. The sequence continues at coordinate 23,452 of JBCBON010000034.1, read as the reverse complement.
AACAACTGCGTAGAGGCAATATTCGTCGAAGCGTCCCAGCGCAGTTCGGGAGGAAGGCCAACCTCTCCTGGATATTTCCAATATGTTTTCCAATTGCCTTCGAGATGGATTTCCAGACCCGCAGACAGTCGTTTCGCCTCTGGCGCGACCTCGGCTTCGGCTACGATGAGCCGGGCTGCGTATTGATCTGTCACGACCCAATCTGACGATGCCGCATGCGCAGCACCACCGAGTAAAAAGAAGAAAAACAGAAAAACGCGTATCATGCAGGGTCGGTGTCTAAGTTTCGCTCAAACGTCAACTGACAGCTAATCACGAGACGTGGAGACCGCAGTACTTTTCCCGCTTGGGCCGATCACAGTCTTGTCATCGTGTAAAGACAGCCTAAGCCCTTTACACTAAGACATGTGAAACACCGAGGTTACAATGCTGAGATTTTTATTGCCTGGGCTTCTTGCCTTTTCGGTCTCTTCAGCGTCAGCGCATGAGCTTGATGAAGCAGAAATTAAGCGTTTGGCGGTTGAGGCGATTATGGAGCGGCCTGAAATTATCTTAGAAGCGATTTCCGTTTTGCAACAACGCGAACAGCAAGAGCTTTTGGCATCGGCGGTAGAACCAGGGTCTGCCCCGATCATTGGTGATCCAAATGCACCCATTACGATAATCGAATTTTTTGACTATAACTGTGGTTTTTGTAAGCGGGCCGCCGACGTTATGCGCCCGGTGTTGGCAGAAAATCCAGATGTTCGGTTTGTGATGCGTGAGTATCCAATTCTAAGCCCTGGGTCCGTAGTGGCGGCGCGGGCGGCATTGGCAGCGCAAGAACAGGGCAAATACGAAGAACTGCACTGGGCCCTGATGGAAGCTCCCAGAGTGACAGAAGAAAACACCTTGGAGATCGCAGAAGAGCTTGGACTTGATATGGTTCGCCTTCGCGCAGAGATGGCGAGTGCACAAATTGATGAGCATATCCAACAGACACGGGATCTGGCCGAAGCCTTAAGCGTTACTGGAACACCGGCCTTTGTCATTGGAAATCAACTGGTGGCCGGTTTTTTGGATGCCGAACAGTTCCAAGAGCTGATCGAAGAGGCCCGCGCGAACTAAAAAAACCCTGCGCGGGAACGCAGGGCAGGTGCTCTCGGTCTTGAGGAAAATTAAGACGATTTGACAATTACGGGGACAAGCAGGTCGCCCCAATTTCCGTCACCATTGTGGTGACGCGATGATCTGATGAGCTCTACCGTTACGCCTGCTTCGACAGCGCGCACAACAGATTGATTGAGCCGATGCAAGTCGTTTGCCAGCATACGAATTGCGCTTTCGGTGTTGTCGCCTGGTTGTTCTTCGACGGGTGTTACATGGGATGGTGCGTTCATTGTATTCTCCATTCGGGCTAGTTTTAGCCTATCACAAGCTGCGTTTTGGGCGAGGCCAGTCCGTAAAATTCGGTGACCAGCGCGGTCATCTTGTAAAGTTTTGTAAATCCTTATATTGTAAAAAGTTGAAAATACACAAGTTGTGACAAGGTAAGTGTATGGCTGAACAGAAGGTTTTTGCCGGTCCGCGAATTCGCAGGGTACGCAATTCTATCGGTCTGACGCAGACGGCAATGGCCGAACGCATTGGCGTGTCCCCAAGTTACCTCAATCTGATCGAACGCAACCAACGCCCACTAACTGTTCAAATTCTGTTGAAACTCACAAAGGAGTTCGACTTGGATTTGAGCGATCTGCAAGGGGACACAGGTGAAACTGTGCCGGCCTTGAAAGAAGTGTTCGCTGATCCCCTGTTGTCAGGTGAGTTGCCGGGGACGGATGAACTCTACGAAGTGGCTGATGCAGCGCCTAATGCCGCGAATGGGATACTAAAACTTCACCGGGCGTATCGCGAAGGCCAAGAGCGCCTATCCGAACTCAAGGATGTTTTGGCGCAAGGCGGGCAGGTGGCCAACATACTCGAGGCCAAGCTGCCCTATGACGAAGTCAAAGATGCGATTGAGCGCCGAAGCGCATACTTTCCGTTTACTGATGAAGTTGCAGAAAAGCTGGCCGACGAAGTGGGCCATGGACCTCATATGGGCATGCGTCTGCGGGAATGGTTCCGCCTCGAAAAAGGGATCACCGTCCAAGTTGTCCCGGTTGATGTCCTGCCGGATCATCTGCGTCGGTATGATAAGCACTTGATGCGGTTGATGCTGTCTGATCGCCTCTCGCCAGAAGCGCAAACCATGCATCTCGCGATTGAGGCCGCAGTTCAGCACATGGGCGAAGCCATTTCCGAGGATGTAAAGCGGCTGCATATCTCCAGCGACGAGGCCAAACGGCTTGCGCGCATAGAACTGGCAAAATCGGCTGCTCGTGCGCTTGTCATGCCTTACATGCCGTTCCTTCGGGCCGCCAAACGTTTCAAATACGATCTCGATGTCTTGGCGGCGCGTTTCGGGGTTACACGCGCGCAAGTTGCCCTTCGTCTCACGTCGCTCCAAAAACGTGACGAAGAAGGCATAAAAATCTTTGTTCAGGAAACCGACTATTTCGGTCATCGGCTGCGATGCTTCGGAGCAGACGGTTTTCCGTTCTCAGAGTTCGGTGGCCGATGCCCTAAACTCATTTCGCCTGAACTCTTCACTGGATCGCGCAGCATCCTCGCAAATCGGGTGGAAACGCCATTGGGCAAAGAATTTGTGACGATCGCCTTTACCGTGCCGGGCCCACGGGCGCGTTTCGGCTATCCTCCGGTGGACCGGGTCATGGTGCTGGGCATGCGGGCGGAAGATGCGGATCAAACCCATTATGCAGGTTCGCTGCCCGAGGTGGAAATTGGTCCCGATTGTCGTCTTTGCGAACGTAAAAGTTGCCTCTATCGGGCGGCCCCTCCGATCACGCGCCCACTTGCGTTGGATGATCTATCGGCCGGGTTGAGCGATCACGACTTTATATAAAAACGGCCCCGAGTGGGGCCGCTATGTTGCACTTTCTGGTTTGGTTGGAATTTACCAGAACTGCCACCAGGGCTTTGCCGCCTCTGCGTCAGCTTCGGTTGTTTCTTCTGTCGTCGCCGCAGTCTCCGTCGGAGTTTCCGATCCGTCCGTACCGAAGTTTTCGGAGGCACCTTCGGCAGCAATTTCTAGTGCCTCGTTCAGTGTGGCCTTTGCGCCATCAAGGTCACCTTCACCACAGGTCGCCATGCCTTGATCCATCATTTCTTGCGCAGTCGCTGCAGCTTCTTCTGTGATGCGTGGAATTTGCACGCGCAACCGATTTCGCAACATGATGGTGTCAATGTCGTCGCATTTCTCCATCAATGCTTGGAAAGTTTCATCCGCGTTAGCGGACGCATCATTGCCTGCCTGCTGTTCTTGCGAGAATGCTTGGGTGGCTGCGAGTAGGGCCGCAGTCGTCAAAATGTAGAGTTTCATTGCCTTCTCCGTTTGCTTGGTTACTTATACTCGCCGCCGATCAGTGCGCGGCGCAATTTCGCAGATATCCAGTCCATCAGAACCACCACGATCAGAACAAGGATAGCAAGATAAGCTACGACCTCGAAGTTGTTCCGCGTGTTCAATGCGCCGAGGAATTGTAGACCGATACCACCTGCACCCATGGCACCGATGATGACCGCGCCGCGCGTGTTGGATTCTAGATAATACAACGATTGAGAGATGAAAACCGGCATGATTTGAGGTAAAATACCAAAGCGATGCTGTTGGATCTTGGACGCTCCAACCGATTGGACCCCTTCTCGTTGTTTTGAGTCCGCGTTTTCCACAGCCTCTGACATCAATTTGCCCAATGTGCCTGTGTCGGTGAAGGCAATCGCAAAGATACCTGTGAACAAACCCGGGCCGAATGCCCGCAAGAAGATCAGGGACCAGATCAAAGTGTCGATCCCACGCAGAAGGTCGAACAAACGACGCGTTGCAAACCGGATGATCTCGGCAGGGCGCGCCTTAAAGATTGAACGGATCGTGTAATAGGTGATCCCGAGGAACAACAGCATGCCCACCAGCGCCCAACCCGTGGTCGCTGTGAACTCTGTTGCCGTAAGGACGTAACCCCCGACGCTCAGCAAAATAATGATCGACAGGATCGAGATCAAACCCCAGGCAACACGGTTGGCTGCCTCGCTCTGGACGTTCTTCGCTGCTAGGAATGCGAGTGGCAGACCAACACCAGCTGCCAGCATCGTGCCAAGCAGCGCCATAAAGACCGTTTCTAAAAGGGCCCAGAAAACAACGCCATGGCCCCAGATCTGATTGTTGCGAATTTCGCTGAAGACCAATGCAGCATTAGATATGCTTTCGCCGTCAGCCAGCTCCGCTGCATCCCGTTGATCTGGTGAGAGTTTATCAGACAAACGCTCGCCCGAAAACGCGAGGCCAAGGCCCTGCCAAATCGAATAATCTCTGAGAGGGCTATCAAAATCGAACCAGAAATACTCCCAGCCAACCTTATATCGGTGTACTTCCACTTTGGATGTACCGACTTGTAACCGTTCAAACAAAGTCGGACGAACCTCGACCTTGTTTGCAGTGATGCGCATGAATTCCGGCAGTTCCTCTTCGCGACCATTGTATCCAACGACATATGGTTTGCCTTCTTCGTTCAGTTCAAACTCGAAGATTTCGTCATAACCTGGCCAGTTCATTTGAACCAAATCCGGTAGGATTGTTATGATGCCGCCATTTTCAAATTCTACAACGCGCGTTTCTCCGTCATCAGAGAACCAGTCAGGCATGTTCGTTTCATCATAAACCCGCTGGAAACTGCCCTCCAAAGACACTTCCACAAGGTCGGGTTCCTCCCAACGCATAACAACATGATCTTTGTGGGCGTAAGTGTCGAGCATATAGAGTGATGCCCGCTCTGGGTTCATACGTTCAATCGCACCTACGACATCAATGCTGAGTTCTTGGTTGATGGAGTATAGGCCGCCAAAGAAACCGCCCCAATTTGCCACGCGATCTGGCAGTGAGAACATAAAGAACGCGAGATATGCGAGAATGGCGACAACACCCGCTATGAGGCGATTACGTCCTCGCTTGGCGGTCTTGTCGATTGCGGATTTCTGAAGGTCAAACTCTTCTTGCGTCAGTGTCAGGCTCATGACCGTTCCTTCCCGATCAGCTTGGAACGGATCCAATCGCTGAGATAGTCGAATGCAATGATTGTTACGATGAGCAGGATAAAGATGACCGTAACGCGGCCACCGTCCCGCCATTGGATGTTGTTGGAAAGGGCCTCGCCGATACCTCCAAGTCCAAAGAACCCCAGGATCGTCGATGCGCGCACGTTAATTTCCAAACGCAGAATGGTGTAGGAATAGAAAAGCGGCATAACCTGCGGGAAGACGCCAAATCGGATCCGAGACAATTGACTCCCCCCAACGGACTGCAATCCCTCGAGAGGCTTGTTGTCGATGTTTTCGATGGCTTCAGAGAAGAGTTTGCCGAGGGCACCAGCGGTATGAAGTGAGATGGCAATAACCGCCGGAACCAGCGACTTACCCATCAAGAAGAGTAAGAACAAAGCGATAATGATTTCCGGGAAGGACCGTAAAAAGTCCATGAACCGGCGGAAGAAACCAACAACGACTTTGTTCTTGATGATGTTGTTTGAGCTGAGGCAGCCAAGCACGATCGCCAACAGGAAGCCCAAAAATGTGGAAATCACCGCCATGTTGATTGTTGCAAACAACGAAGGGATGAACTCGGGGAAACGACTGACCCAAAGGCTGAATCCAATCTCGGCGCTCTTTTGGATCATATCGATCGGGAAATCGAAGAGTTTTTGGAAACCTTGGCTGAACGGGGTCGCGTTCGCCGTGTTAGCCATGTCGATGCCGAACAGGACGACCAGCAAAGTGATCACAATCCCGATAATCGTGTAAATCGTCTTACTGCGTTGCAGTTTGTGAAGCTCTTCTTCGAGCTTGAACAGATGGTCAGGAAGGGCGTGCGCCATGGTCAGGCCTCAGGTTTCTATAATTCATAAAAAAGTCCGGCGAGGAATCCCGCCGGACCGAATTTAAACACAGATTAGTTAGACTTCTGTGCTTCGATCTTTGCTTGACGTGCTTTTACGATCACTTCGTAGAAAGAGTGGTCAACTGGAACCCATGCGCGAACGATACCGCCTGCAACGTTCTCAGAACACTCTGGATCGTTTTCGAGGATCCACTGTTTCATACCAACCATGACGTCTTTTGCTTCCTGTGGAAGCGCCTTACGCATAACGATTGGACCGTTAGGGATCAGGTTGGAAGACCAGACCTGAACGATGTCGTCCATGTTCAAGATGCCTTTGTCGACCATTTTACGCAGGTTGCCTGAAGAGTAACCTTCGGACCACTCGCCAACACCGGATACCCATGTCACACCAGCGTCGATGTCACCGTTCAAAACGGCCAGAACGTTGTTCTCGTGACCACCGTTGAAGGATGTTTCGGAGAAGTAGGCTTCGATGTCATAGCCTTGCTCTGGCAATTCGATGGAAGGGATCAAGAAGCCAGAAGTGGAGTTAGGATCCGCGAAGCCCAAGTGCTTGCCTTCCAAATCTTCGATGGACTCGATGCCAGAATCTGCACGAGCAACCATTACGGAGTAGTAGCCTGTGTCGCCTGTTGGCTGCATACGTGTAAGCACTGGCTCACCCGCTTCTGGGTCTTGCAGATACAGACCTGCGTAACCGGAAGCACCGAACCATGTGTAGTCCAGGTTGCCGCCTACGAAGGATTCCATTGTACCCGCGTAGTCTTTGAATGTGAACATTTTCGCTGGAACGCCGTATGCCGCTTCAACGTAGTCTTGCAGACACTCGTTACGTGCGATGATATCTTGGGACGCTTCGTCGCCCAAGAAGCCGATGCGGAATTCAGGCTGGACAGAAGACAGGTCCATTTTTGGGCCTGTGTACTCTTCCATCGCGAATGCAGAAGTCGCGACCAGTGTTGTCGCTGCAACTGTGAAGATAGTTTTCATTGGTTTCTCGCTCCAAAAGGTTTTTTAAGGCGCGCTCAGCACGCCGGTTAGTGGCCGCCTTGCTTAGGCGACTGCACTCTCGGGTTGCTCGTCAGGGCGTTTTTCCCCACCAAGCGACGTTGATGTGACAGAACCTTCAAACGCTTCTTCCGCCTCGGCGCCGTAGATCTCGCGCGCAGTTTTATCGGTCAATTCGCTTGCAGTTCCGTCAAATACGATTTCGCCTGCACGCATACCGATGATGCGATCACAATAGGTTCGCGCGGTGTCGAGCGTGTGCAGGTTACAGACAACCGTGATCTTTTCCTCACGGTTAATTTTGAACAGCGCTTCCATCACAAGGCGCGCGTTTAGCGGGTCGAGCGACGCAATCGGCTCGTCCGCAAGAATGAAATTAGGTTGCTGCATCATGGCGCGGCAGATCGCGACACGTTGCTGCTGACCACCTGATAGCGTCTCAGCGCGTTGCAAGGCCGTGGCCGCCACACCAAACCGGTCCAAGAGTCGCAGCGCCTCGTGACGTTCTTCTTCGGTAAACATCATCAAAGATGATCGAATTGCTGATTGTGCATTCAGGCGGCCCAAGATGACGTTTGTCAAAACGTTAAGGCGGGGCACCAGATTGAACTGCTGAAAAATCATTGCGCAGTTGCGCTGCCACGCCATCTTGGCGCCACCTTTGAACGTAAGCACGTCTTGACCATCGACAAGGATTTGGCCTTCGGTTGCATCCGTCATCCGGTTCATAATGCGAAGCAGCGTTGATTTACCCGCGCCCGACCGGCCGATTATGCCGATGATTTTCTTTTCGCTTTCTTCGAAGGTGACCGAATTTACCGCTGTCACATCGCCGAAACGCTTTGTGACGTTCTTCAATTCTAACATATCTGACCCCAAGTTTTACGGGTCGCTTAGAGAGCGGATGTAACCGCAAGGCTTCACTTTTATGACATTTTTGCAAAACGCTAGGCGTTTCGCCGCAGGGGTTCTTCCGCAACTAGACAAGTTCTGGAATGGTTGTGGAAAGCATTATTTGATGCCCCAACTCAGCCCACTCTTGCTCGATTCTTGAGCTGTTTTTGATAGTGTCACGCGGTTTGAGCGTTGACAGAATCGGCACAAAAGCGCCACCGCGCGGGAAATAGACCGGATTGCACCATGCCCAAACTCTCTGCCGACTCACCGCTGATTCATGACGGGTGCGAAGTCGCCAATACAACTTTCACACGGTTTAACGAGATTGGTCAGGGCACTCGGCTGCGCAACGTGGAAATGGGCGATTACTCGTACTGCGATCGCTACGCCGACATTGCGAATACCCAAGTTGGGAAGTTTGCCAACATCGCCTCTTTTACACGGATCGGTCCAACGGATCATCCGATGCACCTCGCATCCCAGCACCATTTTTTGTACCGCACATCTTATTATTGGCACGATGAGCAAGACTGGGCGGAGTTTTTTGAGCATCGCGCGTCGCGGACAACAGTGATTGGCCATGATACGTGGATTGGCGCCCAAGCCATGATTATGCCGGAAGTGACCATTGGGCATGGCGCCGTCGTTGCGGCAGGTGCAGTGGTAACGAAAGATGTCGCGCCGTATACAATTGTCGGTGGTGTCCCGGCAAAGCCCATAAAACTGCGGCATCCAAAGGCGATCGCTGATGGGTTGATCGCGCTGGCCTGGTGGGACTGGGATCATGACCGGCTACTGGAGGTTTTACCGGATCTGCGGACGCTATCCGCTGAAGACTTCTTAGAGAAATATGCTTAAGCGCATCTATTTAGGCTGCGGCGGAACGCATATCCACGGCCGTTTCAAACAGTCGGTTTGCAAACCCACCAGTGGCAAAACCAATACGACCTGCCGCAATGCTTCCTTCGATCACCCGTGTCTCTTTATTCATAATCACAGCATCCGCGCGCTGCCCAACCGCGATATCCCCGCGATCCGTCCAGTTGCGGGCCCGCGCTGCATTTGTTGAAACCATCGCCCATGCCTGGTCGAGCGGCAGACGCTTTGCGTCCACCAGTGTCCAAACTGCAGTCGACAAAGCAGGCGCGTAATAGTCGGATACAAGCACATCGCAGAGTTCACGATCGATCAGGTCAGTTGCAGCAATATTCCCGGATTGCGAGCCACCGCGCACCACATTCGGCGCGCCCATTAGAATCGGATTTCCCAGTTCGCGCGCCTTTTCCGCCGCCTCAATCGTGGTGGGGAATTCGCAAATGCTAGCACCGGCGCTGTCAAATCTTGCTCGCAGCTGCGCGGTTCCGTCATCATGGCTTCCGCTTTCGATGCCACGTTGCGCAAACTCTTGGCCGAGCCGCGTAATGAAGTCAGGGACTTGCGCTTCGGTTGCTTTCGCATCCCGCATAAGTTTCAGGTGCTCTTCCGCAGTTCGTTTGTTCTGCGCAGCCCAGTTCGCCAAAGCGGCAGGCTTTTTACCCGCCATTTCCAACCCTTCGTCGAGGTGATTGTTGAACACGATGTAATCGACACCAAACCTGTCCGCGGCGGCCAAAAGGCGATCGCCATCACCCGTGAGATAATATTCAAATCGAATTTGAACGCGCATATCCGCAGTCATACTGGATCGATACTGCGCCACTGCATTCAATAGCGTTTCTGTCTTATCGGCACTGCGAAAGCCACCTTCCCACGACCAGCTTTGGGCAAGATAGGCCGTGGTGACGCCGTTCGAAAGAAGCTCTCGTTCCGTACTGCGCAATCCAATTTCGGGCTTGAACGGTGCCGATGGCCTCGGAGCCAGGTGCCGCTCGAATGCATCGCCGTGCAAATCGATGATGCCAGGGAGGATGTAATAACCAGTCAGATCGATGCGACGTCCACCGCAGGCGTCGACGAACGCCCCTTCAGAAATTCCAATCTCTGATTTTTCGATCTTCCCGTCGCGTAAAATATCAGCGCCAGAAAGATGCATGCTCGTATTCGTTTCGGTCATTCGCGACGCCCTAACCAGCGATTGTTTCAAGATTGTGAAGCCACGCTTCCATCAACAGTTAGCGTGATGCGATCGCCGGAAAACCACGTAAGACCAAACTCTACCGGTGCGCCGTTGATATCCACGCTGATCAATCGGGTTCGTATCAATGGTGCGCCAGGTGATAGGCGCAAAAGTGATGCGCTTGTCGCGTTTGCTAAAACGGCCGTGATCTCCGTGGAGGCGCGGGTGAAGTCGTTAACGCCATGCGCGGCGAATGCCGCGGTGATAGATGGGTTCTCCGCCAGTTCACTGATCATGTTAGGAAACTTTTCTGCGGGAAACACTGTGGTTGAATGCGCAACAGGTGTCCCATTTATGCGAGCCAGGCTCTCAGCCAGGTAAATCCTAGCACCCTGCTCAATTTGAAGCGCTTCTGCCTCTTCATCGGTCGCTTGCCGAGAAACTGTATGCAGTATGGTTTTTGACGGGTGGCGGCCGACAGCCTCTACCGATTGGTGGAACCTTACCCGTGAACCGATTGGGTAATTGGTGACTTTTTCACGAACAAAGGCCCCAGCTCCTTGTCTCGTGTATATCAAACCAGCATCGGTTAGATGCGACAGCGCCCTGCGCACAGTATGGCGGTTGACCGCAAATCGTTCTGACAACGCCGCCTCGGTTGGGAGGCGACTTCCCGTTTCGAAGGTGCCGTTGCGAATGTCTCTTTCAAGAAAATTTGCGATATCTCGCCAAAGCGCCGGACGACCCATGTCATTCAACCTTTACAATAATCAACTAGCATTTGTTGGATTGTTGGTTTATTTGTATGTTTGTCTATAAACAGTTTTGAAAGTTGTCTAGGTAAAAATGCTCAATCGACGCGAATGGATGTCCGTATTGGCAAAATCGTCAGCCGCCACCGTAGAGGCAGCATGTGCCGATCTTGCGCTTCCGGAGAACGTATCGGAGTTGCGTACCCCTGAGATTGGCTCAGTCATGGTGCGGGGCCGCGTGGGTGCGACCGGAGATCCATTCAACCTTGGTGAAATGACGGTCACCCGCTGCGCAGTTCGTCTGGAGGATGGAACCATCGGGTATTCCTATGTTCAAGGCAGAGACGTGAGTCACGCAAAGAAAGCCGCACTTCTGGATGCGCTTTTGCAAACGGATCGCGCCGACGAAGTAAACGCAGCAGTAATTGAACCGCTCCGCTCACTGATGGAGCATCGGAACCGGTCGGTAAAAGCGAGAGCAGACAAAACCAAAGTCGACTTCTTTACTATGGTTCGGGGAGAAGGGTCATGAGCCTGACAAAAGGATTCTCGCGACCCGCGATCGATGCGGCTGTTGTGTTCCGCTCTGTCATGAACGCGATGGCCCGACCCGGCACGCCATATTCTGTAATTGATGTCGAGCCGCCGAAAGGTCTTTCTGCGGCGGCGGCTTCAGTTGCGCTGACACTTCTGGATCGTGAAACACCTGTTTTTTTGGGCGGATCAGTTGATAAAGATGAGATTCGTGAATGGCTTACGTTTCACACAAACACTCCATTTGTAACGCCGTGCGAGGCCATGTTCGCGCTTGGTGCTTGGCAAGATCTTCAACCACTGAAGCAGTTTCCGGTGGGAACCCCTGAGTATCCGGATCGCTCGACGACGCTTATCGTCGATTTACCCGATTGGGAGGGTGTCACGGTGCGCCTGTCGGGACCCGGGCTGAAAGAACCACAATGTGCGCAATTGCCGGACCTTAATGCGTTGCAGTTAAACGCAGCACTCTTCCCGCTTGGTTGCGATTTCATCTTTACGTGCTGTTCCGAGGTTGTCGCCTTGCCGCGCAGCACCCAGTTGGAGGTCGCGTAATGTATGTAGCTGTAAAAGGCGGAGAGCGCGCGATCGATGCCGCCCATGAGTGGCTGTCGGATGAACGCCGTGGCGACCCGTCTGTACCGGAGCTTTCGATTGCACAAATTCGCGAGCAGCTTGCGTTATCTGTGGGTCGGGTCATGGCCGAAGGCTCTCTCTTTGATCCTGATCTTGCTGCGCTTGCGATAAAACAGGCACGGGGCGATCTGATTGAGGCGATCTTCCTGATCCGGGCCTACCGCACGACGCTGCCGCGGTTCGGGTATTCTCGTGCCGTTGAAACGCAGAACATGCTGTGCATGCGACGCGTGTCGGCCACGTTCAAAGACCTTCCTGGCGGTCAAGTTTTGGGTCCGACCTTCGATTACACGCACAGGCTTTTGGACTTCAAATTGGCGGCTGACGCACAAGCCGGTCTGCATGAAGCGCAAGACGATGTCGCGCCCAAAGAAATCGAGCCAGAGCCTATTCCGCATGTGACGAGTTTCCTCAACAAAGAGGGGTTGATTGAAACGGCAGAGCCGACGGGCCACGAACCTCAGGATGTGTCGCGCGGACAGTTGAAATTCGCCGGTGATGACGCCCAGCGGATCAAAGAGCTTTGGCAACTGCCAGAACCACCAGACCTGACCCGAGAGCCGTTGGAGTTTCCGGCGGATCGCTCTCTCCGGCTACAATCGCTGACGCGCGGAGATGAAGGTTTCGTGCTAGGTCTCGCCTATTCGACGCAGCGTGGCTATGGCCGCACGCATGCCTTTATCGGAGAGCTTCGGATAGGATTTGTCTCGGTTGAAATGGATATTCCCGAACTCGGTTTTGCCGTGGATGTCGGCGAAGTTCTTTTGACAGAGGTGGAAAGCGTCAACCAGTTCAAAGGTTCGAAGACTGAGCCGCCCCAATTCACACGCGGGTACGGGTTGGTGTTTGGCCAGAACGAACGCAAAGGCATCTCAATGTCGCTTGTTGACCGCGCAATGCGTTGGGAAGAGCTGGGCGAAGAAAACACAGGCGCGCCTGCCCAAGACATCGAATTCGTGCTGAGCCATAGCGACAATATTCAAGCTACAGGCTTCCTGGAGCATATTAAGCTGCCGCATTATGTAGATTTCCAATCTGAACTGGAGATGATCCGCAAAATCCGTGCCGAGGCACTTGCATCGCAAACTGTACCAGAGGCGGCCGAATGAGCGATTACAATTACGCATATCTTGATGAACAGACCAAGCGCATGATCCGTCGCGCCATCCTCAAAGGATTGGCCATACCCGGATACCAAGTGCCATTTGCATCACGCGAAATGCCAATGCCCTATGGTTGGGGGACGGGCGGCGTCCAAGTGACGGCAAGTTGCCTGCATCCACAGGATCGGCTGAAGGTCATTGACCAAGGCGCGGATGATACCACCAACGCGGTCTCGATCCGCAAATTCTTTCAGCGCGTTGCAGATGTTGGCGTGACTGAACACACAGGCGACGCTACAGTGATCCAAACGCGGCACCGTATTCCAGAAGATGAACTTACCGAGGATCAAATCCTTGTTTATCAGGTGCCCATCCCCGAACCGCTCCGCTTTCTTGAGCCACGGGAGACCGAAACACGCAAAATGCATGCGTTGGAGGAATACGGGTTGATGCATGTCAAACTCTATGAGGACATCTCTCAGCACGGTCAGATTGCGACAGCATATGCGTATCCGGTGCAAATTGAGGGCCGGTATATCATGGATCCCAGCCCCATTCCAAAGTTTGACAACCCAAAAATGGAAATGCCCGCAATACAATTGTTTGGTGCCGGACGCGAACAACGCATTTATGCTTTGCCACCCTACACCAAAGTCGTCAGTCTGGATTTTGATGATTACCCGTTTGAAGCCTCGAAGGCGCCGGGTGCCTGCGCAATCTGCGGTGCCGACAACACCTATTTGGACGAAGTCATTGTCGATGATGCAGGCGGCCGAATGTTTGTTTGTTCGGATACGGATTACTGCGCCCAATGCCAAGCAGCGCAGAAGCCAACATCGCAAGAAGGAGAGGCCGCATGACGCCCCTTCTCGATGTGAAATCAATAACCAAGTTTTACGGTAACCGTATTGGCTGTGCCGATGTGAGTTTCGATCTCTATCCCGGTGAGGTTATGGGCATCGTCGGTGAAAGTGGTTCTGGAAAAACGACCCTGCTGAATTGCCTTGCCGGGCAACTGCAGCCAGATTCGGGTGAGGTTCTGTTCGATATGCGTGTCGGCGGCCTGACAGACACCGTCACCATGTCCGAGCCCGAGCGCCGAATGCTGTCTCGGACGGATTGGGCCTTTGTCCACCAGCATGCGCGAGATGGTTTGCGCATGGGTGTCAGTGCGGGCGGCAATGTCGGAGAGCGGCTGATGGCGGTCGGTGCGCGGCATTATGGCGAAATCAGAACGAAGGCGATCGACTGGTTGGAGCGTGTTGAAATTGCCGCTGATCGGATCGACGACAAGCCTAAGGCGTTTTCCGGTGGGATGCAGCAGCGACTTCAAATCGCGCGGAACCTTGTTACAGGCCCGCGGCTCGTGTTCATGGATGAACCAACCGGTGGCTTGGACGTGTCGGTGCAAGCCCGTTTGCTCGACCTATTGCGCGGCCTTGTGCGTGAGCTGGGTTTGTCGGCTATCATTGTGACCCATGATCTGGCTGTGGTGCGGTTGCTCGCCGATCGTCTTATGGTGATGAAGGACGGGCATGTCGTGGAAACTGGCCTTACAGATCAAGTGCTTGATGATCCGCAGCACGCCTATACGCAGCTTCTTGTGTCCAGTGTTTTGCAGGTGTGACGATGATCGAAATTCAAAATGTTCGGAAGTCGTTCACGCTCCACAATCAAGGTGTGCAAGATATCGCAGTTATGGAAGGGGCCGCGCTCAATGTGGTCGCCGGCGAATGTGTTGCGCTCACAGGTGCGTCTGGGTCCGGTAAATCGACCCTGATGCGCATGATCTATGGCAATTACCTTGTTCAAGGCGGGTCGCTCCGTGTGGGTGATTTGGATGTCGCAACCGCGGAGCCTCGGCAGATTATCGAAATGCGGAAACGTACTTTGGGCTATGTCAGCCAGTTTCTGCGTGTTGTGCCCCGCGTGCCCGCCGTCGATGTCGTTGCGGAACCGCTGTTGCAGGTCGGCGAAACACATGAAGTTGCCGCTGCCCGTGCGCGAGATCTGCTGTCGCTTTTACGCATTCCAGAACAACTTTGGAGTCTTTCTCCGCTGACCTTTTCGGGTGGGGAGCAACAACGTGTAAATATTGCCCGAGGGTTTGCCTATGCCTATCCGGCGCTTCTGCTAGACGAGCCGACGGCAAGTTTGGATGGTGCGAACCGGGAAACCGTTTTGAACCTCATTGGAGAGGCCAAATCCCGAGGAGCCGCCATTATTGGCATTTTCCACGATGAAGCTGCACGCGCAGCCGTCTGCGATCGAGAGGTGGATGTCAGCGCATTCACCCCAAAGTCGGATGGCTAGCGGTCAGCTGATCATGGTTGTTGGCCCGTCCGGAGCGGGAAAGGACTCGATCCTGGCACTGGTCAAAGCGGCGATGCCCGATCTTGTTTTCGTGCGCCGAACGATAACGCGTCCGGCAGACGATGGTTTCGAAGACCATGTGCCGGTAAGTGATGACGAGTTTGAGGCCTTGTCAAAAACAGGCGAATTTTTGATGGAGTGGGCTGCAAATGGATTGCGGTATGGTATTCCAAAATCTGTCTCGGCTGATTTGGCGCGAGGAAACCGCGTGGTATTCAACGGGTCGCGCGGAGCTTTGCCTCAGATCGCTGAAGCTTATCCCGACATTTTTGTTTTATCTATCGAAGTCTCAAAGGATGTTTTGCGCGACCGCCTCGAGCGGCGCGGTCGTGAAACACCCGAAGCGATTGAGGCTCGGCTTGCACGGGATGTTCCTGACTTTCCGGCAGGTGTCCAAGTCGAAGTGATTGACAACAGCGGGCCGTTGGAAAACGCGGTTGCGCAGATGATTGACGCCATCAGCCGCCAAACGCGTGACGGGACAGCCGCATGAACGAACCATCTTCACGTTCGGCACAAATGGAGATGCTTTCGCATCGATATGGCCCCTCCAGAATATTCCCGAGCAAGCGTTCAGCCTCTGTTTTGACCAAATCTTGGGTCACCGGATCAAGTGGCCCTGTGAGCGTCAAATGGAATTGAAACTGGTCAAAAACATATGGGTAGCCCCATTCGACCAAATGGGCGTCTTGCTTCGGCGTCAGCTTCGATTTGCGCCTGCGCTCCAGATCCGCATCAGTCAACGGTGCTCTGAACGGCTCAAACGCCTGCACTATTTCGCCCGCCATTTCGCGCAACGGCTGACACGGTGTTGCCTCGGTTACAGCCAGAAATTTTCCAATGCGAGCGACCTGAAGTTTGGGGATGTCAAACGCTTCGATGCCGCTGGCCGCAGCGTCTGCGGCGGTTTGCAACAGTGCCAATGTTTGCCCCTCTGCCAAGCGAAACGGCGCTTTCAAAGTACCATGAAATCCGTATTTGCGCGGGCGCTGTGTGACCGCGGCAATGTCAAATCCTGTGACTTGAGGGTGCCTTGCCGGCTGGCCGAGGTCAAGGTCCCAGCCCAACCAACTTTGTCCGAACGCCTCCAACGCGCTGTTGGGTTCTGGACAAAAGTAGACTGCAAATCGCGTGTACATGCCTACCGCCTTTCACTTTCCGCCTCCCGATACTGGAACAAGACCTATGACTGAACAGATTTTTACGAACGCACGTGTTGTTTTACGCGACGAGGTGATCGACGGTACCGTGGTCGTAAAAGATGCCTTGATTGAACAGGTTGATGCTGGGCGGTCCAACGTGGTGGGCGCTTACGATCTGGATGGTGCGTATCTGGCTCCGGGCATGGTAGAGTTGCACACCGATAACCTCGAACGTCACATGCAACCTCGTCCAGGTGTGAAATGGCCGCTACAAGCAGCCGTCATGGCCCATGACGCTGAATTGGCCAGTGTTGGGATTACCACGGTATTTGATGCGATGCGGGTTGGGTCCATTGTGTCGGACAAGCGAGCGCGCTACGATAAATACGCCCGCACCGTCGTCGATCACATCTTGCGTTTGCGCGCCGACCACAAACTCCGCATAAGCCATTTTTTGCATCTGCGGGCAGAGATTTGTACAGAAACACTGCCGCAGGAGCTGGCCGAGTTTTCGCCTGAGGACCGCATCGGTATCGTAAGTTTGATGGACCACACACCCGGACAACGACAGTTCCGTGATCTTTCGAAAATGGCGGAATATCTCACAGGAAAATATGGGATGGGCGAAGATGCCATTCAAGCGCATTTTGACCGTCTCTATGCCCTTCAAGATGAGTTTGGCGAACGCCATCAAAAAGCGGCCGTGGATGCTGGGCGTTGGCTTGGTGCCGTTATGGCAAGTCATGACGACACAACTCTTGAAGAGGTTGGAAAGTCGATTGAAGTGGGTGTCAAACTAGCTGAGTTTCCAACCACGCTTGAAGCCGCAGAAACCTCTCACAAGGCCGGCCTAGCGGTCATTATGGGGGCTCCGAACCTTTTGCGCGGTGGGAGCCATTCGGGCAATGTTGCAGCGAGCACATTGATTAAACATGGGTTTTTGGACATTCTCAGTTCGGACTATGCGCCATCTTCCCTATTAATGGCTGCTGTGCGCCATGGTTTGGAAAGCGGAGATATGGCATCGGGGCTGCGTATGGTGGCATCCCATCCTGCCGAAGCAGTTGGTCTTGAAGACCGCGGAGAGATCGCAGTGGGACGCCGGGCGGACTTGATCGTTTTTGATCTCGTCGATGAGTTTCCCTCGGTCCATCAGACTTGGGTGCAGGGTTCTCGCGCAGCCTAGAAGGTTTGATCGTAAGCGCCGACTTCGGGCTCGGTCCGGATGATGTCATCGACATCTTTGAAGATCGCGCGCAACTCGTCTTCGGATGATGCACTTTCGCAAACGACGACCAGATTAGGCGTGTTGGAAGACGCGCGGATCAACCCCCACGACCCGTTGTCCAAGATAATTCGTGCCCCGTTCACTGTAACGACTTCAGATACCGGTCGTCCGCCGATTTGGCCTCCGCTTGCGATGTGATCTTGAACGCGGGTAACCAACCGCTCCAGAACGTCGTATTTTGTTTGATCCGAACAGTAGGGCGACATGGTCGGCGTTGAATAAGTAACCGGAAGCGCTTTGCGCAAATCGGACATGGATTCCTCGGGGTTCCGATCCAACAGCTTGCACAACTCGACCGCGACCCGCATGCCGCAATCATATCCCCGGCCGACAGGCTCCGCCAAGAAGTAGTGCCCCGATTTTTCAAAACCGGCGAGCGCACCAAGAGCATGCACCCGTCGCTTCATATGGCTGTGGCCTGTTTTCCAGTAATCGGCTTTGGCACCATTTTCTCGAAGAACCGGATCAGCTGCGAAAAGCCCAGTGGATTTTACATCCGCGACGAACGTAGAGTTGGGATAGAGCTTGGACAAATCCCGCGCCATAATCACCCCGACCTTGTCGGCAAAAATCTCCTCGCCTTCGTCGTCAACAACGCCGCAGCGATCACCATCCCCGTCAAAACCGAGCGCGAGGTCTGCGTCGGTTTCCCTTACTTTTGCCGCCATATCGTGAAGCATTTCCAGAGCTTCTGGGTTCGGATTGTAATGTGGAAACGTGTAGTCCAATTCTGTGTGCAGCGGGATCACGTCCACGCCTATGCGCTCTAAAAGGTCAGGCGCGAAATGCGACGCTGTTCCATTACCTGTTGCGCACACGATCCGAAGTTTGCGGGACATTTTGAAATCACCGGCGAGGTCATCAAGATAGGCCTCTCGAACACCATCTTCCAAGATAAGCGCCCCGCCCGAACGTTTTTTGTCGCCGCCAGAAAGAATAATTTCCTTTAGACGCGACATTTCTTCCGGGCCGTGCGTCAAGGGACGCTGAAACCCCATTTTCACACCGGTCCATCCGTTCGGATTGTGACTGGCCGTCACCATTGCAACAGCCGGCAGATCGAGATGAAACTGGCTGAAATAGGCCATCGGCGATAACGCTGGTCCAATATCATGGACGGTGACACCGGCCTCCATCAATCCGATGATCAGCGCATTTTTGATGGAAAGCGAATAATCCCTATAGTCATTTCCAACCGCGATATGTGGGGCAAGCCCGGCTTCGAACATTTGTGTGCCAAGGCCGCGTCCAAGCGCTTGGATGCCAGGTAGGTTGATGTCGTCAGGATACTTCCAGCGGGCATCGTATTCCCGAAAACCGGTTGGAGCGATCATGGGTTCGCGCAGGAAGTCCCACGTATTAGGCTGCGACACAGGTCTTGGCGTCATGGGATCCCTTTAGGTTGTCATTTGCTCTCGAAGGATTGCATATGTGATGCTTATCAGTAGGTAAATTCCCCCGAAAATCAGAAACGCCAAAAGCGTGTTTTCAAAGACCTTTGGATAAGTGGCGTCGTCGGCGATAACCGGGTCCACAGCCCTATTGAGATATACTGACCGGGATCTCGCCTCTAACCTTGCGGCCTCGAGGCCTGAAAAAGCGGCTGCAACAATACTTTGACGCAGGGCAACTTCGGTCTCTGCAGAGGCGAGTTCACTTTGGACCCGCGTGAGCGATGCGGATAGTTCAGAGCCCTGAGTAAGCTGTTCCTGATTTTCAGTAATACGTGTTTCCAAGCGCTCCAGCTGGCGTTCTATGGCTGCCACACGGGTGGGGTTTGGCCGGGGATTAAGCCGCAATTCTTCCAATTCGACCTGAAGTTGGCTGCGCTCTTGGCGCATCGAATTTATCTCACTTGTCAGGAAGCCAATTTCTGTTTCGGCGTTGATCAAACCCTTTTCAGACTGCAGCTGCAAAACACGCTCACGCGCAATGGCAAGCTGCTCTTCGGCGCGCTTAAGGTTGTCTTGCGCTCCGGCGATATTATCGGCCTCGGCCCGCGCCGTCATGTTGCGCACATGCTCTTCTGCGTATCCGCGTAGGATGTTTGAAATTTCAAAAGAGGCCACAGGATCAGGCGTTGCGACCTCTAACCCGATAACACCTTGGGTTGGATCAAATGACAGCTTGACCCGTTTTCCATAAAGGCGATGCGCCTCTTCATTGGTGGCCTCTGGATCAAGCCGCTGAAGAGCGTCGACATTGGGGTCCTCGAAAAGTGCGCGAAAGTCATACTCTTCGTCGAGTTTGATCATAACCGGGCGGCTTTCAAGATAGCTCTGAACCGAAATCGCCTCTGACATACCGGGCAAGGCACCGCGTGTTCCCCCGGGCGCTGCTGTCGGGGCACCTGCTGTTTGAACTACAAACTTCGAATGGGACGAATAAATTGGTGTCGCACGATTGGCAAAGTAGTGACCTGCAATGATCGTCGGCAACGCGATGAATACAAACAGCCTTGCAAAAGTCGCAAAAATCCGACGGCGCCGGCGGCGCACAAGGTCAAGCTGTATCTTGCGAATACTAAGCTCGCGCTCTTCTGCGGTGAGTTGTGATTTGGGGGCCGATGTCAGTGCCCCCCCTGAGGCTGCGCTTTCTGGCGGGCCACCCGGCGCGGTTGAACCACCGGGATCATACGTTCCAAACGGCTCGATCCCTGACTTTCGCAACAAACGGACCGCGTCTAAATCTGACCGCGGCGATAGCCCTTGTTTCACGGCAAGTTTCCGCGCCATGCGCAGTTGCCGACCGGAAAGGTTCTCTTTCTTGATCGCCTCGATTTCTTCTTTTGGCGTGCGTTCGGTCATTTACTGAGTGTCATTGCCTATAGTCATAGAGTTCCCTCGCTTCCGCGAGACTGCTGCACATTGTTAGTTGCCCATGTCTTAATACCGCGGCGCTGTCGCAGAAAGTTTCAAGTATTCCGGGGTCATGAGACACCAAAACCAGAGATTTGTATTGTAAGCGTTCCTCTAGGATCGCGCCAGCCTTCCGATTGAACTTGCTATCAAGGTAAGTCGGCATCCCTTCATCGATAAGATAAAGATCAAAATCCAATGAGAGCATCAGGGCGAGGTTAAAACGCGACCGCATACCCGAAGAATAGGTCGTCAGCGGCATCTCGAAATATTCTTCAAGATCGCAAATGTATCGACAAAATGCTTCAACATAGTCGGGGTCGAGACCATAAAGCGTGGCCACGTATCGTGCATTTTCCTGTGCATTCATCGTGTTACTCACGCCTGCGACACCGCCCAGCGAGAAGCTCACATTACCAGTTCTGATAATTTCACCTTCGTCGGGCTTCTCCAACCCTGACATCATATTGACTAAGGTGGTTTTCCCGGTGCCGTTAGGCGCCAAAATGCCCAGTCTTTGACCCGTCACCAGAGTGAAACTCGCTCGGTCCAGAATGACCTTACGCTGAATTCCCGTCCAGAAAGACTTGGAAACATTAACGAATTCGAGAATGGGATACATGGGCGATGCTTATTCCGAGTTCCTGTTTTATTCGCAATGGCTGTTAATTTACTCTGACCCTATGGCCGATTTTAGGCCGATTTTCGCAAAAATCGTA
Organism: Pseudomonadota bacterium; assembly: GCA_039821195.1. Classification (GTDB taxonomy): domain Bacteria; phylum Pseudomonadota; class Alphaproteobacteria; order Rhodobacterales; family Rhodobacteraceae; genus Amylibacter. The sequence continues at coordinate 2,094 of JBCBON010000034.1, read as the reverse complement.
TCCGGTTTGTCTTGCCGCCTATGGGGTGGCGTTCCATATGTTCCAGAACCAAAGGGTGATGATGCGGTATATTCTCGGTGCAGTAGCGCTTTTTGCGATTTGGCTCCTGATGTCAGGTGTCTACAAACCCATTACCATGACGCTTGGTGCGATTTCATCAGCGTTTGCTGTTTACATTGCCGCGCGTGCAAACATGGTTGACGGCGCACGCGTTGCCGGTGGGATTAGTTTCGTTCGGTACATGCGTTATCTTGGCTGGCTTATGGTTGAGATTGCCAAAACAAATTTCGAAGTCGTGAAACACATCTTAAAGCCGCGCCTAAACTTCAAGCCGGCGTATATCCTGGTGCCATACGATCAAAAGACTGAGGTAGGTCAGGTCACCTTTGCGAACTCGATAACCCTTACACCTGGCACGCTGACGGTTGAAGTAGGTGAGAACCAGTTTTCGGTCCATACACTTGATTTCAGCGAAAGCGATCATGCATCGCTGAAGGACATGAATGATCGTATATCTGCGACGGAGACATCGTAATGTTTCTTGTCGCATCGGCCGCGTTACTGGTATCAATGGCGCTTGTGCTCGTCCGGGCGTTCGCCGGACCAACAATTTATGACCGTGTCATGGCTGTGAACGTCTTTGGCACGAAAACCGTGTTGTTCATCGGAGTTATTGGTTTCCTCTTCGAGAGGCCAGATTTCCTCGATATCGCGATCCTCTATGCCCTCATAAATTTCATCGGCACAATCGCTCTGCTGAAGTTCATCCGCTATCGGGCCATTGGTGATGTCGTAGAGCCACGGGTGGATTGATGGAATTATTTGTTGATATCGTAAGCTGGATCTTCCTGAGCGTCGGTGGTGCCCTTGTGGTGATCGGGGCTTTCGGCATGGTGCGCTTCCCAGACTTTTGGACGCGCATTCACGCCGCTTCCGTCGCTGAAACAGGCGGTATGTTGTTTCTGGTGATCGGCATGTGCCTGCAAACGGGATGGGATCTTGTTTTGGTAAAGCTGATCCTGATTGGTGTATTTTTGTTTATCACAAGCCCGACTGCATCTCACGCGGTGGCGAACGCCGCGCTTGTAGCGGGGGAAAAGCCGACCGTGGCCGAAGACCACGAGGATGGTGCGGCATGAGCGTTGGAATGATCGAAAGTGTAATCATTCTGGTGCTATTCGCGATGCTGATCGGCACAGCTATCGCAATCATCAACATGGAACAGCTGTTCCCGGTTGTGATCATGTCCGCTATTTTCAGCTTGTTGTCTGCTTTGCTGTTCGTGGTGATGGACGCCGTGGATGTTGCGTTCACAGAAGCAGCGGTGGGTGCAGGCGTGACAACTGTTCTGTTATTGGGGACGATTGCGGTTACTCGGAAAACCACGTTGGTGAGTAAGCGGTCTGATGCGATCCCATTCATTGTAGTCTTCATCACCGGCGCCGGGCTTATCTATGGGACACTGGACATGCCCAACTTTGGCGATCCGAATTCACCGGCCAATGCGTATGTCCGACCCGAATACCTAGAGCGGACAATCCCCGAGATTGATATTCCAAATGTTGTGACTGCGATCCTCGCATCTTACCGCGGGTTCGATACGCTCGGCGAAGCGGCGGTGGTTTTTACCGCAGGTATTGGAGTGCTTTTGCTGCTTAGTGGTTTGTCGTTCCGCCGCGATGACGAAGAGGAGGATAACTGATGCAGCATCACTTGATCCTCCGCGTTGTCGTAAAGTCTCTGATCGCCGCGATTACACTCTTTGCATTATATGTTCAGTTCCATGGTGATTTCTCACCCGGTGGTGGTTTCCAGGCAGGCACAATTTTTGCCGCCGCGTTTATCATCTATGGCATCATCTTTGGTATGGACAAAGTAAAGGCGGTTTGCCCGCCATGGATCGCCCATCGTGCTATGGGCGTTGGCGTTTTGATTTACGCGTTTGTCGGTGTTGCCGCGATGTTCTTGGGCTTTGAGTTCCTCAACTATAACGCCCTCAATCCAAAATATCCGACCGGCGGACAGCATGCTGGTCTATTGATTGTAGAGTTTGGCGTCGGCGTCACCGTCGCAGGCGTTATGATTTCAGTTTAC